>CAZCZB010000183.1:0-1514 GCA_964502995.1 uncultured Dehalococcoidia bacterium | reverse complement strand
CGTAACCCGTGGCGTGAACGAGGAAAACTCGTCCTCCAGCGTCACCCCTGCGAACTCCAGGTTGCCGTCGATCCCGGGGGAGGGCTGATTTCCCTCGAACTTGTCGGTATTCGAGTAGCGCACCTCCGCGCCGATGCGCGCCCGCCCGTCCATGAACGCATAGCTGATCTCGGCGAAGGGGGAGGTTGTCTTGTTCCTGTTTTCAAGATTCCTCAAGTTTACGTAAACGACGAATGCCGACCGGTCCAGGATATCTACCGGCTCCGTGGGCACCGCGGTCAACGGCCACATGGTGGTGAAGTTGGCGGTGTAGTAATCACGGCTCTTGGTGTAGAAGTAGCCTACGGCGGCCCGCAATGGTCCGCCCGTGTCCCAGGACAACCGGATCTCGTGGGAGTCCACGTCGAAGTCTCCTATGGGGCCGCTTTCAAAAACGCAGCCGGGCAACGGCGGGGTGGCGAACGTGCAACCCGGCAACAAGTCCTTGTAACCCAGCGTCCTCGAATCCGCTTCCAGCTTGCCGTAAATGTATTCCACGGCGATCGAATCGCTGATGGCCCAGTTGACCGAGCCGCGCGTGAACTGCGCATTCAGCTGCCGTGCGTATCCTCTCGGGTCGCTGGGGATGACGTCCACCCAAAGTTCGCCGCAGTACAGGCGGTACCACTGGCCGCCATAACCGAAGCCGGGTCTGCCCGCGGGCCGGACATCCGGATTCCACTGGCCGCAGTTCAAGAGGTGGCTGTCCGCACCCAGCTCGGCGAAGAAGTTCTGGGCCCGGTGTTCCCGGTCGAAGTCGTAGTCGTAATAGGAAAGGTCGATGACCAGGTCGTCGCCGGGCGTAACGCGCACCGCCAGGCTGGCCACCGTGCGCTCATGTCCGCCCAGCTTGTCGTCGGTGCCTTGATCGAAATCGATGTCCGCGTACGGGTGGGTATTCTTCCAGGTGCCGTCAAACTCCGAGTAGTCGTATCCCGCGAGTATCGAAACCAGACCGGGAACAATCGGTCCGGACACCGTGCCCGCCCAGTCGTAGCGCGAGTGATTGCCGGCCACGACCTGCCCCTGCAGGTCCCACTCGTCGCCGGGTTTCCTGGGAATGTAGTTGATCGCTCCCATGAAGGCGTTTCGTCCGTAGCGGGCGCTTTGCGGGCCCTTTACCACCTCGACGCGCTCCATGTTGGCAAAGCCCAGGTCGGTCACATAGCTGCGGGGCAGATAAACACCGTCGAAGAAAACCGAAACATTCTGCTCGCCGGACTGCAATATCGACACCTGGGTGGTGCCGCGCACTACCGGCGTGGTGCCGCCGGAGCCGCCGAAATCCTCGAAGTTGAATCCGGGCGTGAACAGCGCGATGTCGCGCATCCCCTGGATGTTGCGCTTCTGGAGTTCTTCGGCCGTGAATGCGGTGATGGCCAGCGGAATGTCCTGGAGCGCTTCCTCACGCTTGCGCGCCGTGACGACGATTTCCTCAAGCTGGGCCTCCTGCCCGAATGCGATATTGACCTGTG
>CAZCZB010000182.1:0-1550 GCA_964502995.1 uncultured Dehalococcoidia bacterium | reverse complement strand
CCCGACGCGCTGATGCGGGGCACCCTTGAGATCACCGACGGGTCGGCCTTCGTCAAGCTGCTGGCCGGCGGAATCGGTAGGCACCGGGCCTACGGCTACGGTATGCTGCTGCTGCGACCGGCGGGCCGAGCCACTGCATCCTGACCCCGATTGGTCAACGCACCTTAACAACCGAATATCCATCCCCGTCCAGGGGAGAAGGCAGGCGACCAATATGCTGAGAGGAAGGCTGGGACTGGAGACGGCGCGCATTCCCCACGCCGACCGCCATGGACTCCTGTGGCTGTCCCGGGGTGCGCTCACCGTGCGGGACGGCACGCTGCGTTTCGAGCGGCAGACCGGGTCCGACGCCGACAGCTCACTGGAACCCGGCGAGTATGGGATCCCCTTCCAGACGCTGTCTATGATCCTGCTGGGGCCGGGTTCCACAGTCAGTCACGACGCCCTGCGTTTGATGGCGAGACACGGCACCGGCCTGGTGGCCGTGGGCGAGGACGGCGTGCGGTGCTACACCGCGCCCCCGCTGATGCCCGACACGTCGGACATCGCCCGGCGCCAGATGCGTGCCTGGGGCGACGCCCAGGGCAGTCGCATCACCATCGCCCGCAAGATGTACGCCCTGCGGCTGGGCGAGGTGCTGCCCCACACCGATCTCAACACGCTGCGGGGAATAGAAGGCGCACAGATGAGGCGCACCTACCGGAACCTGTCGCAACAGTACGGCATCCAGTGGCGCGGACGGCGCTACGACCGGGCCAACCCGACGGCGGCGGACATTCCCAATCAGGCCATCAACCACGCCTCGGTGGCGGTCACGGCGGCGGCGATGATCGCCGTGACCTCGCTGGGCGCCATCCCGCAACTGGGGTTCATCCACGAGCACAGCGGCGAGGCCTTCGCCCTGGACGTCGCGGATCTGTTCCGCGACACGGTCCTGTTGCCGGCGGCGTTCAAGTCCGCCGCCGAGATCGCCAAGAACCCCCGCCTGGACGTGGAAAGGCATACCAGGCGGACGACCGGCGACCTGATGCGGTCGGAGCGGCTCATCCCCAAGATGATCGACCGCATCAAGACCCTGTTCCAGGATGTGACGCCGCTGGAAGCCGAAAGCGGCGGGCAGGTCCTCGATGCCACACTGATGGACGGCTGGCCGGACGGAGAAGATGGGGAGGAGGAACTCCGATGACGGTGGTGGTTACCGTGAACGTGGAGGGCCGTTACCGGGGGTTCCTGGCGTCGGTAATGCTGGAGATTGCGCCCGGGGTGTACACGTCGCCGGACATGACCGGCGGCATCCGGGACCGGATCTGGGACGTGCTGGTGAGGTGGCATGGCGAGTTGGGCAATGGTTCCATCGTGATGACGTGGCGGGACCCGTCGGCGGTGGGCCAGCAGAGCATCCGCAGCCTGGGCGACCCGCCCAAGGAAATCGTGGATGCCGACGGCGTGTACCTGGTAAGATACGGCGCAGCCCGCACCCTTGGCGAATAATGGAGAATAACCACTATCAATTTGCCAAGGGGTTCCCCCGCACGCGCGGGGATAGACCG
>CAZCZB010000181.1:0-1556 GCA_964502995.1 uncultured Dehalococcoidia bacterium | reverse complement strand
GGCAGGCAGCTTACCTCAACCTCGGTGAGCTGAACCGAGACTTCGCCGCCCTGCTCCCTGACGCCCACGGAGACGTCCCCGCCCAGAAAATGCAGCGGCACGTTGAGGCTGATTTTCTCGTCCTCGCGGATCCGCAGAAAGTCCAGGTGCAGCACCTGCCGCCTGGAAGGGTGACGCTGCAGGTCCTTGACCACCACCGGTTGCGAAACCTCCCCCAGCGTCAGCGTGAGGATGCTCGTATGGAAGGCCTCCTGCTCCATTTCCCGGAGCAGTCTGGAATGGTCGAGGACTACGGCCCGCGGCTTGCGGCCGCCGCCGTAGATGATGGCGGGCACCTTGCCCTGCCTGCGCAGCCGCCGGCTGCTGCCCGTACCCAAATCGGGCCTGTTCTCGACATCCAGCGCGAATCCGGTGCTCATCTCGCTCTCCCGTCAGCGGGCGCAGGATATTACCAGTGCCAGCTAGTCCACGTACAGGGAACTGACCGATTCCGCGTCGCTGATCCGGCGCATGGTTTCGGCGAGGAGTTCGCCGACGCTGAGCTGGCGTATCCTGTTGCAGGCTTGGGCCTCCTCATTCAGCGGAATGGTGTCGGTCACGACCAGTTCGTCGAGCACCGAGTCCGAGATGCGCCCCACGGCCGGGCCCGAGAGCACCGGATGGGTGATGTAGGCCACCACGCGCACAGCGCCCCGCTCCTTGAGGGTCTGCGCCGCGATGCACAATGTGCCGGCGGTATCCACCATGTCGTCGATGAGGATGCAGACCTTGCCTTCCACCTCGCCGATCACGTTCATCACCTCGGCCATGTTGGCCCTCGGGCGGCGCTTGTCGATGATGGCGAGATCGGCGTCGTCCAGGCGCTTGGCCAGGGCGCGTGCACGGACCACGCCGCCCACATCCGGGGATACCACCACCATGGGGTCGTACTTCTGCTTCCAGGCGTCGCCGAGCAGGACCGGCGACGCATAGACGTTGTCTACCGGTATATCGAAGAACCCCTGTATCTGGTCGGCGTGCAGGTCCACCGTCAGCACCCGGTCCACGCCGGCCTTGCCGATGAGTTGCGCCATGAGCTTGGCGGAGATGGGCACGCGGTTGGCGCGCGGCCGGCGGTCCTGGCGGGCGTACCCGAAGTACGGGATGAGCGCGGTCACCCTGGCCGCCGAGGCGCGCTTGACCGCGTCGGTCATGACCAGCAGTTCCACCAGGTTCTCGTTCACCGGCGGGCACGTGGACTGCACCAGGTAGACCTCACGGCCGCGAATGTTCTCCATGATCTCGACCATGACTTCGCCGTCGCTGAAGCGGCCGACGTTCATGCGGCCCAGGGGCACGTGCAGATGGCGGCAGATATCCTGGGCAAGCGCCGGATGCGCATTGCCCGACAATACGGTTACTGTTCCCGGATCCAAACCGACCTCCTGGCAGCCTGTGGCTGAAATCCAACCCGCGATGGATGGCTGGGGTGGCAGGATTCGAACCTGCGAATCACGGGATCAAAACCCGTTGCCTTACCACTTGGCTACACCCCAACCCGCGTATTGTGATGCGGC
>CAZCZB010000180.1:0-1578 GCA_964502995.1 uncultured Dehalococcoidia bacterium | reverse complement strand
GCCGTCGCGGACCTCGTGGGGCTGATGGTGCAGGGTCTGCGCGCCCCGTATGGGTACCGCGCCGGGTGCGGTAGACGGGCCGCGCGGACGTTCCTCGGCGTACCAGCTTCGCAGCCGGTTGCCGAGCATGTCCATCTCCACGGCCTCGAACGACGCCATGTGGAAGATGATATTGCCGTTGGCGAGCCGGTCGATACCGGCAATCCGGTCATCGGACTGGTAGTACCAAACCACCTCCCCCTCATTGTCCAGCGCCAGCAGCAGACCGTAGCGGGTGACGAAGGCCTGTTGTGCGGGATTGCGATCCTGAGGCCGCAACAGCAGCGACCGGCGCACGCTCAGGATGGTCACCCCAGGCTCCATGCGTTCCGGCTGCGCCACGCGGACGTCGTAGTCAGGCATGAGGTAACGGTCCACCGGCAATGGCGGCGTTGTGTACTCCAGTTCACCGTCCCACTGCTGCGAGCCTCCTGCACTGTCGAAGATGGTGACGCGGATTTCGTGCCGGCGAGCAGGCCGCATCCCCAAAATGGGCAGGACCTCCCCTTCATCTGGGACGTGGCCGAAGTCGATGCTCCAGGTTCGCTCGCCGTCGTCGAAATCCACCCGCGTGGCGACGGCGTCACGGGACTCGAAGGACAGCACGGCCGCAAGCGGCACGGCGGGATTGGGGTTTTGCTCCATCCGTGGCGGCGCCGTGAAGGAAAGTCCCTCGGCGACGCCCTGAGCCACCAGTTCGCCGGGCGATGATACCAGCCAGGGAAAGAGAAACAGCCAACTGAATTCCCAATTCACACTGCGCCTGCGTTCCATTGATACCCCTCCTTCACATTCTCCCGGCGCGCCTGTCCTTAATGCAGGAAATGTAGTACAGTTTTGGTGCGGTCACAACTGTTTCTTTGAGGGCTTGTACGTAACATATTGAATATAATATTCTTTTAGCATTGATCTCAAGAGTGTCGTTTCATACTGTTCAACCAAGAGGAGTCCCGAGCGATGCCATTCGTAAAATTCCTGTCCGAAGACGCCGGCCAGCCCGACATTGTACGCGCCCGCGCCGACCGGTTGCGGGGGCTTCCGAAGCAGTCCCAGCGCATCCTGCGCGATCCATCCGAGCTGACCCCGGCGCAGCGCGAGTTCATCGGCTCGTACGTGTCCGGCCTGAACGACTGCCCGCACTGATTCCATGGGCATGCCGCGGTCGCGGCAGCATCCGGAGCAGACGATTCACTGATCGACCAGGCGTTGGCGAACCTGGACACCGCACCTGTTGAGGAGAATTTCAAGGCCCTGTTGCGCTACGTGGAGAAACTCACGTACACACCCTCGGCCATGACCCAGGAGGACGCCGACGCCGTGTTCGCGGCCGGCTGGAGCGAAAAGGCACTGTCGGACGCCATCTGCGTCTGCGCGCATTTCAACATGGTCAACCGCCTCGTGGAGGGTCATGGCGCCGGCCGCCACCACACCCGCGATCCCATGCGCAAGGCGGCCAAACTGGTCGCGGAGAAAGGCTACCCGTCACTTGTATTCGGCGATTGAGAACGTTCTCCCGAAATCGTATGGAGGAAGGCGACG
>CAZCZB010000179.1:0-1603 GCA_964502995.1 uncultured Dehalococcoidia bacterium | reverse complement strand
CTGGACCTCTGCCTTCATATCGTGCGCTCAGACCACGGCGCATCGGTCGCCAACAACGTTGCCCGGCGTCTGGTGCTGGCGCCTCATCGCGATGGCGGTCAGAGTCAGTTCGTCGACAAGCCCATCGCTTCCGAGGAGGGGAACGGGAATCTTGCCTGGCTGCTCGACTGGCTGCCCGCCCACATTAACGAGGATTTGGCCGTCGGGGATCTCGCCCTGCACACGGGCATGAGTGTGCGCAACTTTCAGAGGCGTTTCCGCGAAGCCACGGGGACCACGCCGGGAGCCTGGCTGAACCGGCAACGGGTGGAACACGCGCGCCACCTGGCGGAAACCACGGAGCTGACAGTCGAACAGATCGCGGCGCGCTCGGGATTCGGCGCGGTGGAGACCATGCGTCATCACTTCCGGCGCCTGGTGGGAACCACTCCGACCGGCTATCGCCGCAGGTTCAGTCGAATTCGGGAAGGACCCGGTTCCGGCTAGTTCGCCGGCCTTGGCTGCGCAAGCAAATCGATGATTGCCCGGTCGAGGAATTGTTCAAAACCGGGATCATTTCCGGGGGAGGCCACGCAATGACCCCAGGGTGATTCGTAGATGCGGAGTTGCCCGTTCCGAATGTGCCCGATCTCGATTTGATTGTCCTCGGGGCGGAAATACAGGTCGTTGTCGCAGGCGATGACGATGGTTTTCGCCGTGATCGCATTCAGCGCCGCGACGAAATCACCGCCGAAGGCCGGTGATGCGCCGATGTCGCCCAGCTGCCAGGTTTCGAGCTTGCACAGCAGGTCGTTCGCGTCCCAGTCGAGATGGTCACGTTCCCAGTCCTGCAGCAGTTCCTCCGCGGTCTGGAATCCAAGGAGCCGGTACATCCGTTCGCGGTAGAAGGTTTGGGAGAAGGCCCACCCGGCGTACACGCGGCCGAACGCCCTGAGCCCCCTGACCGGCGGTGTTCGATAGTCGCCGCAGTTGAAAGCCGCATCAGCGGTGAGCGCGGCCTTGACGCCTTCGAGGAACACGATATTGTGTTCCGACGTTCTGGCCGAAGCGCAAAACGGCAGGATCGCGTCGACGAAATCCGGATACTGCGCGCCCCACTGAAACGCCTGGCAACCTGCCATCGACCAGCCCGCCACCAGCGCGAGTCTGTGTACCCCAAGTGCCTCGGTCAACAACCGGTGTTGTGCCCGGATGTTGTCGTAAAAGGTGATCCGGGGAAATCCCGCCGCGTTGCAGGGTGGCGGTGTGTTGCTCGGCGAGGAAGAGATTCCGTTGCCGAACAGGTTCACCGAAACCACGAAATGCCGCGCCGGGTCGATCGCCCGGCCCGGCCCGAAGAAGCCCTCGTTGCGCATGTGGCTGCCGGTGTAGAAGGTCGGCAACAGTACGACGTTGTCACCGTCCCTGTTCGGTTCCCCATAGGTTTTGTAGGCGAGACGGGCATCCGGCAGCACTTCGCCGGACAGGAGTCCGAAATTACCGAGGGCAAAGCTGTCGTGGGTTGCCGCCATGGGCGCCTTCAGCGGGCCATGGGATCTGCCGCGCAGGGCGCCCGTATCATTCCACCTCCCTGGCTTCCTGCCGCATCATGTGCAGGATCTCG
>CAZCZB010000178.1:0-1623 GCA_964502995.1 uncultured Dehalococcoidia bacterium | reverse complement strand
GGACCCAGGGCATCATTTCACTGATGGCGTGTAAGGCCGCTTTGACCAGTTCGGGGTGATCGTCCATTCTGCGGGTCCATTTATGCACCGCGTTTTGAGAGGGTGGAACGCGGTCAAATATGAGCAGGCGGACGAGTTCGTCATTGGGTTCCTTCAACCTCCGGCACAGTTCCTCCACAGACCTGGCTTCCGCCGCGCCGGGGTAGTTGAAGTACATGTAGAAAACGATGATCTGGAGCAATCGATCACGTTTGCGTCCTGAACGGTCGGACCGGTCGGGTCTGTCGTCCATCGCTTTGGCCAGCGGCAACAGGATCTCATCGTTAATCGCGCGTACGAAATTTTCGATGCTGTAGCATCGTTGCAGCTCCGGTATGCCTGCGTTAGCATTGAATTTGTGCATCTTCTCTTCTCACCTTCCACGGGAGCGGGGGCGTTGCGCATCGGCGGCCGGAAGCGGCAACTTCCGGTTCGCCTTGCATCGGGATGAGGTTGCTTGTCATCGATTAGTTGCAAAGGTTGCTTACTCCGGGTCGGGAGCCATGTCGAAAAAGGCGCCTCCAACGGATCGATATATGGACTGGCGCATTTGGTGGTCGCCGGTTTTTGTTTGGTCAGAATCGCGGGCTACGCTGAGCGTAACTAATGTCCTTGGAATGTACTGTTCGTAGGCTGTTGGTCATTGCTGGGTGGCGATACTTCGGTGGGCGTTTTTCCTGCAAGTCGTCGGCAATCGGTTGCCGCGGGGGCTCATACCCGGAAACTGCCGGAGCGTTCATGCCGTCCTGACGGGCAACGGATAGGGGTACTCAAAGGACATGGAATCGGATTGGCTGCAGATCATACTGCAAGAGATGGCGAAAGCTGGCGTCGGTGAGCTGGTCAAAATGGGTTGGGAGAAACTTCGCCAGTTGTTGGAGCAGCAAGCCCAGCCAGACCCTGCGGGAGAATGGATACCGATTGGATCCCGCATTTTCCAGGGATCGAACTTGGAACAGGTAGTGGACGACACTGAGGAAGTCCCCCCACTGCTGGAAGAAGCTGCGTTGGCTGCGTCACGAGCCGACAGTACCAGGTTGAACGGTGGTCATTTTGAAACCCGCACCAATTGCAAATTCCACGAGTACTGGGCTGTCGGGATTCCATATCTGCCCTCTGTAGACCTCGACCGGCTTATAGAAGGTCCACAGGCGTGGCCTAGTGATGGCGACCACATCTTCGCACCCCGAGCCGCAATTCTGTATTACAGCCGGGTGGCCGATGGTGGGAGGCCATATCAAAAGGCGCTCGGAACGGCCCGAAGACTGCTCAGGTAGATGATCGACAGGGCGTGCACCTAGTGATCGCAGTCGCTGCAATCGGCGTGCGTTGCCGAGATATTCCCCGATGAACACTTGCGTGGACTGCCAGAGTCCGGGTCGATTTTCGTCACGGAGGCGGCCGGAGTCAGCCGTCATCTGACCCCAGAGCGAGTAGCGAAATTTCCTCACGGTGCACAAATTGATGCATCGCGCTCACGCCGCCATGCCCACCAGATCGTACCGTATTCATAACTTCCCCGTTCAGGGCTATCTCCGAGGCGTCCGCTCCCCCTATGGGACTGTCCTCCGGCGTGGGGATGGT
>CAZCZB010000177.1:0-1672 GCA_964502995.1 uncultured Dehalococcoidia bacterium | reverse complement strand
ACGCTCAAGCGCGACGACGCCAACGGCACGATCATCTACCCGAAGCACGTGCACAAGGCGCTGCGGCGGTACTTGGGGGTGGACAACTCGGCGGGAGCCAAGCGGTTTCCTTTCAACAATACGGAGGATGTTGCGTTCTTTGGGTAGAGCGAATTGATCGTGGAAAAAGGAGATGGTTGAAGGTAACCGTGAACCTGCCCTTCGGCTCTTGCGTCAGACACGCTGCATACGAGAGGGTCGTGTCAATGCCATCTTGAGTCATCTGTTCAGTTCCGTTGTTGCATGGCATTACGCGGTTCGGCGACGATTAGCTCGCTCATCCGGAGTCGCGCTCCTGGCCAATGATGTCAACGGCCAGTGGGCCGGTGGCGACGGGCCTCGGACTGGTGGCCTTGCTCTCGGCCAGAAGCTGCCCGACGGTCAACCACCCGGATTCAGCCCTTGCTGGCACCGAGTGGTCCGCTTGACTCAACTGTGGGGGCCAACTCGGCAATGACCGATTTTTCGAGGGATTTCCGAGCAGGCTGTTCGGGCTTGAAATCGCCAAATGACGTAAATATACTCGCCAAATGACTATTTCCCTGAGGAAGCACTAATGGATCTTCAAGCCTACGCCCATCCTGCGAGTTTGCCACCCAGTGCGTCTTTTCGCGTGGCTGAGCTTCTTGAACTTGAAGTCGATGACCCTTACGTCATGAGCGATCTGCAGCTGGCAAAACGCATTGCCGACGGCTTGCAGCCCAGTTCGGCCCTCGCCTTGGGCGGCGTGCTTGGCAAGAGCCGCGTGATCGGTCCCATCATTCCCGAAGCCACCTTACGCAGGGCTCGCAAAGCCGGAAAGCCCCTGTCCAGGGAACTGAGCGAACGTCTCTACGAAGTTGGGCGCGTTGTCGATGCGGTTAGCGTCGTGTACCACGGCGACCGGGAGAGCATTGAGGCTTTTCTCAACAGCCCGCACGCATTGCTGGATGGAGAGACTCCGCTCGATGTGGCGAGGTCCAGTTCGGCAGGCGCCGACGCGGTGCTGAACCTTGTTCAGGGAATTCAGGCCAGCGTCGTGGTTTGATGAGTCCGAAGGTTCTGCCGGAGGCCATACGGGCCTACCGGATCGGCGACCCCGACGGACAGTTTCCTGTCTGGAGCGCGGAAGGAGCGAGGCTAGTCCAGGGAAGATGGCACGCGGCGGGTGAGGAAGTCATCTACGCGTCGGAAAACTACTCCACCGCCCTGCTTGAAAAGCTTGCCCAATGCAATGGGATCCTCCCTCCGAACCAGCACTTTGTCGAAGCGACCATATCCCAAGGAGTGAGTTGTGAGGTGTTTTCACCAGATTCCCTGCCGAGTTGGTCCAGCCCGAGCGGCGTTTCCGCCCGCGAATTCGGGAGCCAATGGTACCGCGACCTCCGAAGCGCAATCCTGATGGTGCCGTCCGTGGTTGCGCGGTTGGAGCAAAACATCGTCATCAATGTGACCCACCCGGACTTTGGGCGCAGGCCCATCGCGGTGGGACCGGAAACCCCTGTCTGGTGGGATCAAAGGCTGTTCGCGAACCCAGCGTCCGAACCCCAAGCCCCCTGATCGCTTCATCAATCCCCTCTCCATCCCGTGTCCGCGTCCCTCAAAAGGGGAACAAGGACACACACCAATCCCGTCGCACAATCAACATCAAAGT
>CAZCZB010000176.1:0-1672 GCA_964502995.1 uncultured Dehalococcoidia bacterium | reverse complement strand
TCTCGCGCCACTTCCATGCGGCGTTTTCCAATATGGCGCGAATGGCATCGGATTTTCCGAAAACTATCCGTCACTTTGTCTTTATTTTACCCGTTACTCTTTCCATAAATTACCCTTTATTTTGTCCATCAATTCCCCGTTGATTCTTGTAATTCAGGACCAGTAGGGCTATTGTTGCGGCATTCTCCTTCCCGCCAACCTTATGACTGCAAATTACCTAAAGAGAATCGTTGACAAGGAACTTGACGAATTGCTCAGTGCATCCGGCGCCGTGGTCATTGAGGGCCCTAAAGCTTCGGGCAAGACCGCTACGGCACTTCAATCCGCGCAAAGCAGCGTAATGCTTGACGTGGATGACAACGCCCGCCAGATGGTCGGCGTGGAGCCAGCGATCGTGCTTCAGGGAGACACGCCCCGTCTCATTGACGAATGGCAGCTTGAACCCACGATCTGGAACCATGTCCGGCGGGCGATCGACCGGCGCTCACTGCCCGGCCAGTTCATCCTAACCGGTTCCGCTGTTCCCGCCGATGACATATCGCGTCACACGGGAGCCGGCCGCTTTACTCGCTTTCGCATGCGCCCGCTGTCGCTCTACGAGGCAGGTGATTCCTCGGGCGAGATTTCCCTGCGGCATCTTCTGGATGGCAACGCCCAGACATCGAAACGCTCCGAGCTCTCGATAGCTTCGGTCGCGGAACTCATCTGCACCGGGGGCTGGCCGGGGAACATCGGAAAACCCTTGGCGGCAACTCTGCGCGTGAACCGCGGTTACGTCGATGAAATACGCCGCGCCGACATCTCCAGAGTCAGCGGAAAGAAAAGAGATCCGGTCAAGGTAGAACGCCTTATCCAGTCGCTGGCACGCAATATTGCAACTCCCGTGGCCATCTCCAGACTCGCTGCCGACATTGGCGACGGCAACGGGATGAAATGGGATACGGCCGCACAGTACATTGAGGACCTCGAACGGCTCATGGTGGTGGAAAACCAACCCGCATGGCCAACGCATCTGCGGTCAAGGGCAACCCTTCGTTCCTCCCCGGTAAGGCATTTCGTGGATCCCTCAATAGCGGTTGCGGCCCTTGGAACCAAGCCGGAACGCTTGCTGGATGATCTCGAGTTCCTGGGTCTCCTGTTCGAGTCCATGGTGATCCGCGACCTTCGAGTTTATGCTCAGGCTGCCGACGCGCGCGTCTTTCACTACCGTGAGAACGACGGATTGGAAGTGGATGCGGTTGTGCAGGCGGCAGACGGGCGGTGGGCCGCCTTTGAGGTCAAGCTGGGGGAACGGCGCGTAGCCGATGGCGCCAAGAACCTCAAGAAGCTGGCTGTACGAATGAAGGAAAGCGATCACGAACCGCCGGCTGCATTGGCGGTAATCACGCCAAACGGTTACGGTTTCACCAAGGACACGGGGGTCGGCGTGATTCCAATCGGCGCATTGGGCCCCTGAAGCGGCCAGCAGCTTATCGGGAAACCCCGCGGGTTGGGGCGTTCTCGATGCTCACCCGGGCAAAGCGGCGCTTGCCCACCTGCACTACGTTGGTGCTACCTGCGGACACGATCAGCGAACGGTCGTTAACACGCTCGCCGTCAATACGCACCGCGCCTTGGGAAATCAGTCGCATGGCCTCTCCGTTGGTCTTGGCCAAACCGGCGCGGCGCACCA
>CAZCZB010000175.1:0-1714 GCA_964502995.1 uncultured Dehalococcoidia bacterium | reverse complement strand
CTAGACATCATGTTTTGACCTGCCCGTCCTCAAGCGCGTGGATTATCTTGGGGGCGGTCAAAATGGCCACCGAGACAGAGCCAGAATTGAGGAGGGCAGGTAATGCAAGACTTTAGAGCAAACGAAGCGGAAACGATATCGGGGCAGGTGCCGGGAACGGACATCAACCATGCGGCCTATGTCGGTTTGGACGTGCACAAGGACACCATCGCGGTAGCGGTGGCGGCGGCGGGCCGGGAGGCGCCCACCTACGTTGGGGAGGTGGCCAACCAGCCGGCGGCGATCGGCAAACTGGCGGACAAGCTGGGCCGGAAGTACGGCGGCGAGGTGATCGAGTTCTGTTACGAGGCGGGTCCGTGCGGTTATGAGGTGCACCGTCAATTGACGGGATTGGGATTCGATTGTGCGGTGGTGGCGCCGTCGCGGATTCCGAAGGCGCCGGGGGAGCGGATCAAGACGGACCGGCGGGACGCGTGCAAGCTGGCGCGGTTGTTGCGCAGCGGGGAGTTGACGCCGGTCTGGGTTCCGGACGAGCAGCAGGAGGCGATGCGGGATCTGGTTCGGGCACGGGCGGATTTCAAGAACGCCGAGCGCAAGGCGCGCCAGCAACTGGGCGCGTTTCTGCTGCGTCATGGGCGCCATTGGTCAAAAAGCCGGTGGACGAAGACGCATTACGCCTGGCTCGACGAGCAGCGCTTCGAGCTGGACTGGCAGGAATGGGCGTATCGGGAGTATCTGGATGCGGTGCGTGCGGCGAGCGATAAGGTGGCGGCGTTGACGGGGCAACTGGAACGCGCGTTGGCGGACTGGTCGATGGCGCCGGTGGTGCGCTCGCTGATGGCATTGCGCGGCGTGGACACGCTCACGGCGATGACGCTACTGGCGGAGTTGGGCGATGTGAGCCGGTTCGATTCGCCGCGGCAGTTGATGGCCTATCTGGGGCTGGTGCCGAGTGAACACAGTTCCGGGTCGCGGCGCCGCCAGGGCGGGATCACCCGGACCGGCAACGGTCATGTGCGGCGCGTTCTGGTGGAATCGGCCTGGTGCTATCGTTTTCCGGCGCGACAAACGGAGCATCTCAAACGCAAGGCGGCCGCGGCGTCGGAGGAGGCCAAGACGATCGCCTGGAAAGCCCAGCGCCGCTTGTGCGGGCGCTATCGGCACCTGCTCAAGGCGGGCAAGAACTCGAAGCAGGTGAACGTTGCGGTGGCCCGCGAGTTGAGCGGCTTTATCTGGGACATCGTTCGTCGGGAGATGGCCCGGATGCCGACGAGTCAAGTTCCTGCCGGTGGCGCGTTGAGATCCGACGACGCGATCGGCATCGCGTAAGGACGAGGTCAGGGCGTGTTGAGCCAGGGCAGGATCGGGCCGGTGTGGAGAACCCTTGTTCGGGCTATCACCGGTACCGACGGTACGATCCCGATACGGGCGTACCGTTCGGCGATCCCTGCCCCTAGAGAAAGGCCAGCTCCGCGACGTAGTGAAGTCCGGTCGGTACCCAATCCACGCATATCAGCATGATCCACCGTCGCAGTCAGCCCGGTCTTGTCCTGGTCCAACACGCCCGCCGATTGGGCGGCGCCATCGATGTTCAACCCTCGGTGCGCAGGCACCGTGGATTTGTGGACGAGTCCTTCGGACCGGCGCGCGCCCTGCGGGCCGTGTGGACAGCCCCTGGACAAAACGGGGAAGCCGTTACCCCCCCCAACCCCCA
>CAZCZB010000174.1:0-1877 GCA_964502995.1 uncultured Dehalococcoidia bacterium | reverse complement strand
CCGCTTCCGGATTCCAGCCCAGTTGTGGCAGACGCTCGGCCAATACGCCTGCTGGCTGGATCCGGTCATCGTTCGCGAGTGGGGTCAGTTGACGGCGGGATGGGGGAACGTCGCGACCGGCGGCGCGTTGACCCGGCATAAGGGCGCCGGAATCGAGCACGGAAGCGCTGCGGTGGCGCGCGTGGCCGACGCCGCGCGAGCAACGGTTGCCGCGCTCGAGTGGGGCGACAGCCACCACGACACGCGCGTGGCTCACGAGCGGGCGAACCAGTTGCGCGATGGTGGATTTCCGTTGACCTGCGTGTGGTCGGCATCGCAGATCAAATCCTCGCCGCACATCGATCACTGCTTCCCCTGGGCGCGTTGGCCCAACAACGATCTTTGGAACCTGTTACCGGCCAGCGCGAAGATGAATCTCAGCAAGGGTGACCGGCTACCATCGTCTCGAACCATGGTCGACGCCGGGCGCCGCATGCAGGACTGGTGGGAACATGCCTGGGTTGGGTCGGCTCGGGATGCGCAGTTCTACATGGAGGCGCAGTACTCATTGCCGGGGATTTCCAGTGAGCGGCCCTCGCTGGATGAGATTTTTCATGCCGCTCTGCATCAACGGGCGCGGCTGAAGCAGGATCAGCAGCTTGTGGAGTGGAGGGTTGCGGGGCGGTGAGGCGGGTTGGTGGCTGCGACGTGCGAATGCCAAATTCCAATGAACTGACCAGATCCAGTGTAAATCGCGGCAATCTGTTGGAGTGAACCCCATCGACTGGACAATTTGACGGCGTGATTTTGTCAGTATGCTTGCCGGGCCAGGAGGATACGAGTATGGCCCGTCGTCATCGCAGCTACAGCCTTGAATTCAAACGCCATGTGGCGCAGCAATACCTGACCGGTGAAATTCCCCTTGCCCGATTGGCGCGTCAGCACGATATCTCGCGGAATCTGATTCGAGTATGGATCGCCAAGTACGAGGCCGGCGAATTTGACGATGAGCAGGTGCAGGGGGACTTGTTGGCGCAGTACGAGGCGAGGATCGCGGAGTTGGAGCGCAAAGTGGGCCAGTTGGTCATGGAGAACGACCTGCTGAAAAAAACCCGCCGGTCAGCCGAGCAGCCCAGCGCCGCGATACCCTCCGTCGTGAGCGGCCCGACGGTGTCTCGGTCCGACGAGG
Organism: uncultured Dehalococcoidia bacterium; assembly: GCA_964502995.1. Lineage (GTDB taxonomy): Bacteria > Chloroflexota > Dehalococcoidia > Lucifugimonadales > UBA3495 > Bin87. The sequence goes on along the minus strand of CAZCZB010000174.1, from coordinate 709 downwards.
CTGCCAGCTGATGAACCTGTCACGCAGCACCTACTACTACCGGCCCAAGGGTCGGCGCAAGGACGACGAGGCGTTGATCGCACGGATCGAGGCGATCTGCGCGGAGTTTCCCCGGTACGGCTATCGGCGCGTCACGGCACAGCTTCGTCACGAGGGCCAGCGGGTCAATCACAAGCGGGTCGCCCGCATCATGCGCGAGCGCGGCCTGAGCGTAAAACCGCGGCGCCAGGCGGTTCGCACGAGCGATGGCGGGTGCCGCGAGGCGGTGTTCCCGAACCTGGCCCGGTATTTCGTTCCCGGCGGTCCGAACGAACTGTGGGTCGGCGACATTACCTTCATCCGCACGCGCCTGGCCTTCGTCTTTCTGGCGGTGATCCTGGATGCCTGGTCCCGGCGTGTCGTCGGCTATGCGGTGTCACGGCAGATCGACACGCGACTGACGATCGCGGCGTTGCGTGCGGCGCTGGAACATCGGCGGCCGCCACCCGGTTGCATCCATCACACCGACCGCGGCAGCCAATACGCCTCTGTAGCCTACCGGGCGTTGATGGCCGAGGGGGGCCTACAAGGATCGATGAGCCGACGTGGGAATCCCTACGACAATGCCCAATGCGAGAGCTTCATCAAGACGGTGAAATGCGAAGAGGTGTACTTGAACGTAACCGGGCATTTTGAGGCGTTCTTGTCGGTGATTTGCCGATCGGTTCTT
>CAZCZB010000173.1:0-1955 GCA_964502995.1 uncultured Dehalococcoidia bacterium | reverse complement strand
GGTGCGGGTGCTGGCGGTGGACGACGACCCCCAGGCCCTGCGCTACCTGCGGGACACCCTGGCCGAGGCGGGCTACGCGGTGTCCGTGGCCGCCGAACCCGGGGACGCGCTGCGGCTGGTTCAGCGGGAACGGCCTCACCTGGTATTGCTGGACCTGGTGCTGCCTGGAGCCGACGGGCTGGAGTTGATGCAGAGCATACTGGCCGTGGCCAACGTGCCGGTGATCTTCCTGTCGGGCTACGGCCGGGACCGGGTCATCGCCCAAGCCTTCGATCTGGGGGCCGAGGACTACATCGTCAAGCCCTTCTCGCCCACGGAACTGGTGGCCCGCATCCAGGCGGCGCTGAGGAGACGGACGGCCCCGCAGCGGGTGGAGCCGGCGGAGCCGTATGTGCTGGGAGACCTGGCCATCGACTTCGTACACCGGCGGGTGACGGTGGCCGGGGAGGAGGCGCAGCTCACGGCCACCGAGTACGACCTGCTGGCGGAGCTGGCGGTGAACGCCGGGCGAGTGGTGAGACACCAGGAACTGCTGCACCGGGTGTGGGGACCGGTCAACCCCGGCAGCGCCCACACCATCCGCACCCACCTGATGCGGCTGCGCCAGAAGCTGGGCGAGGACGGCGAGAATCCCACCTACATCTTCTCCGAGCCCAGGGTGGGCTATCGCATGGCCGTGGGGGAGACCGCCGAAGCGGAAGACTTGTAGGGGCAAGGAAGGACGGGTGGATGTGTCGATCCAGACTTTCAGCAACCTTGACACATTGCTTGCGAATCAATCGACAGGCTGGTAGGGGTGCACCGTACAAAGGCAATCACGCTCGCGGCGTTCGCTATCTTCCTGATGGCGTGTATCCAATTGCCGCCCACTCCCACGCTTGACCCCAACGCGACGCCGGCATTGGCGCCAACCGCTGCGGTAACTCCCGCGCCTACCCCTGCGGCTACGGCTACGCCGACTTCCACCCCCGCGCCGTCCCCCACACCGGCGCCGCCGACCGAGGCTGACGCCTATGCTGCGTTGTCGCAGCTACTCCCCTGGTACGACGACCCGCCGTACCCGCTCGCCGTCTTGCCCATCGTCGAGGTGTGGCTGCGCGATGCCGCGTTCGGGCGGGACTTGGCTCAGGCCAACTGGATTGCGGACGGCATCCAGCGATTGGAGGGCGACGCCATCTACGGTCTCGGCCTGTTGTGGGACTATGACCCCGCGTTGGCGCATCGGATGCTCGCCTACTCCGCAGAGAGTCTCGTGCGAGACCGCAACCCGATGTTCTTGGGCGCTCTGTGGTCGTTGCTATTCTACGAGCGGGACAAGTTCGAGTTGCTTATCGAACAGTCGTGGTTCTCGGACGGACTGGACGCGGAGGAACGCGCCTTCATCGTGGTTGCCAGCAAAATCACCGGCATCGACTGGCTCTACTCCGACCTGCTCACCTCGCCGCGCATCGCGCGCGCAGAGACCGTCACGCTGCCCCTGGCGGGAGAAGTTTCGATTTGGACGTTCCACAACAACTCACCGAAACAGGACTTGGTCGCGGCGATCGAACGCGGGGTAAGAGGCGCAGAGAGGTTGTTCGGCGCGCCGTACCCGTTGAACGACATCATCTACCTGTCTCTGACCTTTGACGACTGTGAGGATGTTCCATGCGGCGGTGTGAACTTCGTGGACTCAACGGTGCTGGTGAACGAGACGCAGTTGGGGTGGGGTGATAACACCGTCTACCACGAGATTGCCCACGGCTACATGACTGCGGAGTTCGGCCCGTTCTGGCTCTACGAGGGCGGAGCGAGTTTCGCGGCGACTTACACCACCGCGCTACCGGGCACCGAGTTGGCGCCGGAGCCGCTTGACTTGCATTATTGCCAGGAGAACGACGTGCCCAATCTGCACACGCTTTACGACTACGACCACCCCGATCCCGTCTCGCAGGAGACGTGTGGATACATCCTGG
>CAZCZB010000172.1:0-1986 GCA_964502995.1 uncultured Dehalococcoidia bacterium | reverse complement strand
ATCCAGAACAGCGATCCGTTCAGGCGCAGCCGCCCGTCCATCAGGATGTTCTTGGAGCCGATCTCGTAGGTCCAGTTCTGGTCCTCGTCGAAGGTGCGGTCCTCCTCCCGAACGGATGAGGCGTTGAAACCGCCCAGCTTGACTCCCTTTGCGAGCGAAACGAACAGCAGCCGGTCGGCGCTGAGATCGTATTCCAGCGTTATCCGCGGCGTGAACGAGGAGAACTCGTCCTCCAGCACCACGCCTGAGAACACCAGGTTTCCGTCCAGTCCCTCGGATGGCTGATTGCCCTCGAACTTGTCGGTATTCGAGTAGCGCGCCTCCACGCCAAGGCGCACCCGGTCGTCCATGAACGAATAGCTGATTTCGGCGAACGGGGAGGTTGTCTTGTTCCTGTTCAGAAGATTCCTCAAGGGCACGTAGACGACAAATGCCGAACGGTCCAGAATATCGACCGGCTCCGTGGGCGCCGCACTCAAGGGCCACATGGTGCTGAAGTTGGCGATATAGGCATCCCGGCTTTTCGTGTAGAAGTATCCGGCGGCGGCCCGCAACGGTCCGCCCGTGTCCCAGGACACCCTGATCTCGTGGGAATCCACTTCGAAGTCGCCTATGGGGCCGCTTTCAAAAACGCAGCCGGGCAACGGCGGGGTGGCGAACGGGCAACCCGGCAGGAGGTCCTTGTAACCGAGGGTCTTCGAATCCGCCTCCAGTCTGCCGTATATGTATTCCACGGAAATCGAATCGCTGACGGACCAGTTGACCGAGCCGCGCGTGAACTGCGCGTTCAACTGCCGGGCATATCCCCTCGGATCCGAGGGGATGACGTCCACCCAAAGCTCCCCGCAGTACAAGCGGAACCACTCGCCGCCATAGCCGAAGCCGGGCCGCCCCGCCGGCCGGACGTCCGGATTCCACTGGCCGCAATTCAGCAAGTGGCTGTCCGCACCCAACTCGGCGAAGAAGTTCTGGGCCCGATGTTCCCTGTCGAAGTCGTAGTCGTAATACGCAAGGTCGATGGCCAGGGCATCGCCGGGCGTAATGCGCAGGGCCAGGCTGGCCACCGATCGCTCGTGCCCGCCCAGCCGGCCGTCGGTGCCTTGCTTGAAATCAACGTCCGAGAACGGGTGTGGATTCTTCCAGGTGCCGTCAAACTCCGAGTAGTCGTATCCCGCGAGTATTGAAACCAGGCCGGGGACGATCGGTCCGGACACCGTGCCGGCCCAGTCATAACGCGAATGACTGCCGGCGACAGCCTGTCCCTGCAGGTCCCACTCGTCGCCGGGCCTCCTGGGGATGTAGTTGATCGCTCCCATGAAGGCGTTGCGTCCGTAGCGAGCGCTTTGCGGGCCCTTGACCACCTCGACCCGCTCCATGTTTGCGAAGCCGAGGTCGGTCACGTAGCTGCGCGGCAGATACACGCCGTCGAAGAAAACCGATACGTTCTGCTCGCCGGACTGCAGTATCGACACCTGGGTGGTGCCGCGCACGACCGGCGTGGTCCCTCCGGAGCCACCGAAGTCCTCGAAGTTGAATCCGGGCGTGAACAGCGCAATGTCGCGCATACCCTGGATGTTGCGCTTTTGCAGTTCCTCCGCGGTGAACGCGGTGATTGACAGCGGAATGTCCTGGAGCGCCTCTTCGCGCTTGCGCGCCGTGACGACGATCTCCTCGAGCTGGGCCTCCTGGCCGAATGCGATGTCGACCTGGGCCGGTCCGAACAGGAATGCCGCGGCTACGGCCAGGCAAATCGGAAGTGCTTTACAGCGGTTCGTCATGGGATGTCCTCCCGTTCTCATGGGATAGAAAAGTTGGTGGTTGCGCAGGCCTTCAGGCGTTGCGCGTCGCGCGCAGGGACCCGAGAAATCCAAGGCCTTTTTTGGAATCGCGCACGGTAAATCCGGCTTTTGCGATTTCGTTTCCGAAATGCATGTCCTGGAACTCGTAGCGCCAGACCTCGTTGTTCCAGCGGTGGTCCCACCAGCG
>CAZCZB010000171.1:0-2028 GCA_964502995.1 uncultured Dehalococcoidia bacterium | reverse complement strand
GCTCTGCGACCGTGCGCTTGGGCGATTGCCGGGGAGGTTGGCCGCAGCTACCGTGATGGGTAATGCGGCGTTCGCGGCGGTTTCCGGTGTGGCCATAGCCTCGGCTGCTACTTTCAGCCGAATCGCCTATCCTGAAATGAGGCGTGCGGGCTACGCCAGGTCCTACGCGCTCGGGGTCATCGCCGGCAGCGGATCGCTTGGTATGCTGATCCCACCCAGTGTGTTGCTCATCGTCTGGGCGGTCCTCACCGAGGGTTCCGTGGGCGCGTTGTTTGTAGCGGGCGTGATTCCCGGCCTTCTCCTGGGACTCGCGTTCGTGGTCTATTGCGCGATCAAGGCGGTTGCGAGCCCGGGTGTGGCGCCAGCGGCGGCCCCCGGGGCCGTGCCCAACGAAAAGATCAAGGTGGACGACGCCGAAGAGCTATCGGAAGGTGATCCAGATGTGGCGGGCCCAGGGCGCCAACTCGTGAGCGCTCTCGGCATCGTCGGATTGGTGATTCTGGTGTTGGGCGGTATCTGGACGGGTGTGTTTACGCCTACGGAGGCGGCAGGATTCGGTGTTCTGGGCAGCCTCGTGCTGGGCTACGCCAATGGCATGCGGGGCAGGGCGTTCATGGAAGCGATCTACAACGCGGGCCGCTACACTGCCCCGATCATGTTTCTGCTGATCGCCGGTTCAATGTACGCGAAACTGCTGGCGGTCAGCGGCGGCATCAATCTCATTCAGGAACTTGTGACCGGGGCCGGGCTGACGCCGGTGGGACTCATCGTCCTGATGACCGTGATCTGGCTGTTGCTGGGCGCGTTGATCGACTCCATCTCGGACATACTCCTGACCGTGCCCGTGTTCGTGCCGCTGGCGGCCGCTGCCGGATTCGATCCGATCGCCTTTGCGATCTACGGCATCATCGTCATCGAAGCGGGACTGCTGACGCCGCCAATGGGGCTGTTGATCTTTACGGTCAAGTCTTCGGTCACGGACCCGGACGTCACATTGGGGGACATTTTTCGAGGATCCGTTCCATTCTGGATACTTATGCTGGGTGTGGCGGCCTTGATTCTCTTGCGCCCGGCGTTGGCAACCTGGTTGCCCGGTTTGATGTTCTGACCTGGGCTCTACCCCCTTTTCCCGCAGGCAAGTACAGCGGTCGGCGCGTTTAAAATACGAGCGGGCGTCCGGGGGGCCATGGGCCGTTGACCGGCTGCAGGAATCAGTCAACCGTCCATTAAATCGTACAGATGCACCTGATCGGCACCGGTTCCCCCGTAAAGCGCAACAATGTGCTCCGGTTCCGACATGAACCACGCGAACGATCGCCACGCCAGTTCGCTCACCGTGCGTTTGAAGGAGGCATCGCCGCGGTCTGCATAGGCAGTGACGAACGCTACCTGGTTGTCTCGGAACCCCGCTTCGGTCGCGATAGCCAACAGCGCCGACTGACGCGCGTCACTGACAGCGCCTGCGGACGCAACAACCTCAACGAAAACGAGTAGTGGCTCGGTCGGCCCGAGGTCTACAAGGATCGCATCCGGGAGGTTCCGGTCCGGCTCGATACGCAGGCCGATGGCTTGCGCCAGGTCATCATCTCGGGTAACGACCTGATTCCTGCTTTCACTTAGCCAAATGACGCCGGGTTGGCCAAGAAAGCGAGGTGCAAACTCTTCCACAACCGCTTTGGTAATGACCGAACTGGGTCCCGGTTCCATTTCCCGAGTTTCGCCATTCGGGAATGTCACCAATACGCGTCCTTCACGCGCGACGGCACCCCGGCGAAGAATTTCGACGCGCGCCAATGCGCCGGCGGAAAGATGTGCCGCCTGCCAGTCTGCGATAGCCGCGTGGAGCGCCTCGTTGGACAGTCCCGGATCGAAGAGAGCCGCGAAGTCTTCAACCAATGCGTAACGAGGCTGGGGTGAGGTTGTCGGCAAGTCGGAACGTTCGTTCACGGCTCCGGTTCGGATCAGCCCATCGCGCAAGGTTTCGTCCCGGATTGGCTCGCGTGTATTGGCAGCATACCAGCGACCCTG
>CAZCZB010000170.1:0-2091 GCA_964502995.1 uncultured Dehalococcoidia bacterium | reverse complement strand
GCCTGATAAAGTGACGGAAATTGTTGACTGGTGGTGACAATGAAGAGAATTTCCTTCCTGTTGGCAGTACTGGCCCCGTCAACCGTCGCCCTTGCCCATCATGGCGCCCCCAGCAACGCCCAATACGACATGGACAACATCGTCGAGCTGGAGGGCCCGGTCACGGAAGTCTTTTGGCGCAATCCGCATGTCCGGATCAGGCTGCGGGACACGTCGGGCGAGATCTGGGAAGTGGAGTCGGGTCCGGTGAGCTGGCTTGCGCGGCTCGGCTGGACTGCCGACATCGTCAACGTCGGCGATCATGTGCGGGTAGCGGGCAACGTGTCCCGCCGCCGCCCGAACGAGATGGCCCTGACGAACATGTTGCTGCCCAACGGCCAGGAGTTTACCGGCAGTTCGCGGCCCCGTCCGCTGCGGTTTTCGGAGCAGCGCCTGGCGGTCAACAGGATCGAAATCGACGACGCAGCACGCGAGCAGGCGATCCGCAACGCCAGCGGCATATTCCGCGTCTGGGCGTGGGGTGTCGGCGAGTTCGGCGGCGGCGGCACACCGAATAACGAGGCGGAAATGCTCACGGAGTCGGCGCTGGCGGCTCGCGAGGCCTTCGAAGTGCTGACGGACGAGCCGATCCTCGACTGCGTTCAGGACGGCATGCCCCGGGCCATGTTTCATCCCACGGTACTGGAGTTCACGGATGGCGGGTCCGAACTCACCCTGAGAAGCCACGAGCACGACATCGTTCGTACGATACACATGGAGCCGGCGCCCGATTCCTCGAGTCAGCCTGCGGGACCGTTGGGCTATTCGGCGGGCGAGTGGGACGGCGATACGCTGGTCGTGACGACAACGCGGGTCGACTGGCACCTGTCAGACGAGGAAGGCACGCCGCAGAGTCCCGACGCGCGGTTGGTGGAGCGGTTCACGCCCACCCCCGACGGCAGCCGGCTGGACTATGAACTGACCGCCTACGACCCGGTAAACCTCTCGGGTCCTTCAGTGCGCACCGCACACTGGATGTGGGTGCCGGGGCTTGAGGTGCTGCCCTACGAGTGCGAGCTCTGGGAGCGTTGACCGCGCCCGGCTACGCGCTATAGACCAGCCAGCCGCACTTTCCGCAAGCCAGGCCGCGCATACCGGTCTGGCCAGGCCGGATGGCTGGCGGTCTTCCGGGTGGCGCGCTAGCGTACCTCGGTGATGGCGCCTCGCGAGCCGTCGCTACGCAACCACTCCTGCGCCTGTTCGGTTTCTTCGCGCAGGGCCGCCCGGGTCAGGCACCGCCGCTGGGGAATATGCGAGCCGGTGGGTGCGATGCGCTCGCAGACGACGTCGGATTCCTGCGGGGGGCGGGTCAACGCCACCTGCTCGGCATTGAGCCTGATCTCCTGCAAGGTCTCGGAATCGGGCACCTCGGCAGCGTTCGCCTGCTGGGCATCGGCGCTCTCGGACATGTCCTGCTGTGCCGCACAAGCTGCCAGCAGACCGCTGCCCAAAATTGCAGCGAGGGCCATGGTTCGGTTCAATTCCATGAGAATCTCCAATGGCCGATTTACCCTACGAGTCTAGCGTATTCGCTGTGCAACGGGAATGCCCTGCGGGATGTTTGCCGGCACAACTGCGGCTTGCGCTAAGAATCGTCTACAGGGGCGCTCCGGTGGAGCAAACGGGTTGATCGGGACACGGGTGCTGGCTAGAGTGGTACAAACCGGACTGCGCGCCAGGGGAGACCCAGATGAAATCAGCCATAACCGCCATTGCCGCCGCGCTGATCGCAAGTGTACTCACGTATCTGTTCACCGGACAGGGGCAGGGCGCCGGCGGCGCGGACGTCGAGGGGTTGCAGGCGCAGATCGGCGAGATTGCGGCGCAAATGGCGGCCGGTGGCGGCGGTCAACGGTTCGTGATCGTGGGGGAATCCGAGCAGGATGCCTGGTTGCGCGGCACGAATCGCGACGGTTCGCCCCGCCCCGGGCCCGCCGACGACCAGAAACCGTTGGCCGACGCATCCAATTCCCTCTGCTTTCTGACCAAGGTGGAGATCGAGGGCATGGACGGCCCGGAGGACGTGGCCACCTGCAGCATCCAGGTGGATGA
>CAZCZB010000169.1:0-2126 GCA_964502995.1 uncultured Dehalococcoidia bacterium | reverse complement strand
ACGTGTTCCAGCCGCACCCGCAGGCTGTTGACGTTCCAGGTTGCGATCTTCACGGCGTCCTGTGTTCTCCCTGGTCGATCCCGGACTGGCGCAGCATCGGATCGTTCAATAGTCTGCTCCAGCCAGTCGATCAGCAGCCCGTGACACTATCATTTTTCCTGTTAAGCTGCGCCACGTTTTCGGCCGGGCAAGGACAGTATGGTGGCAAGCTACGATTTTGTCGTCCTGGGTGGCGGCAGCGGCGGACTGGCCGCTGCGCAGCGGGCGGCGGAGTACGGTGCACGGGTGGTTGTCATCGAACCGGCCCGCTTGGGCGGCACTTGCGTCAACGTTGGTTGCGTGCCCAAGAAGGTGATGTGGAATGCGGCGCAACTGGCGCACGCCCTGGAGGATGCCGCCGGCTACGGCTTCAGCGTGACCCGCCACGGTCATGACTGGGGCGTGTTGAAGGGCCGCCGCGACGCATATGTGAAGAGGCTGAACGGCATCTACCAGCGCAACCTGGAGCGCAAGTCCATCGAGTGGATACAGGCCTCCGGGCGATTTGCCGGCCCCAACCTGATCGTCACGGACCAGGGCGATGAGTTCCGCGGCGACCATGTGCTCATTGCCACCGGCGGCTATCCGATCGTTCCGAATCTTCCCGGAGCGGAGCAGGGCATTACCTCGGACGGCTTCTTCGAGGTTGAGGCCTTGCCGAGCCGCACGATCGTGATCGGCAGCGGCTACATTGCGGTGGAGCTTGCGGGCGTGCTGCGCGCGCTGGGCAGCGAGGTGGTGCAGTTGGTGAGGTATGGTGGCGTGCTGCGCTCGTTTGACGAAATGCTCGGGCAACAACTCGTGGAACACATGGGCGCGGCCGGGATCGACGTGGTCACCGGGGCGGTGCCCGAGTCGGTGCGATCCGGGGAAGGCGGCCTGACTGTGCAGACTGCGGACGGGCGCGAGTTCGAAGGGTTCGATTGCCTGTTGTGGGCGATCGGCCGAAGCCCCAACACGGCGGCGCTTGATCTCGATGGGGCAGACGTGGCGACGGGACCCCGCGGGCACGTGGTCGTGGACGCCTACCAGAATGCCAGCGTCAACGGGGTCTACGCGGTGGGCGACGTCACCGGGAAGGCACAACTGACCCCCGTCGCCATCGCTGCCGGCCGACGCTTGGCGGACCGGTTGTTCGACGGGCAGTCGGACCGGCACCTGAGCTACGAGAACATTCCGTCGGTGATCTTTTCCCATCCCCCCGTGGGTACGGTGGGATTGTCGGAGGCGAAGGCGCGGGAGCGGTTCGGCGATGATTCGGTGCGCGTTTTCCGGTCAGAATTCGTCCCGATGTACAACGCCCTGACGGAACACAAACCCAGGACGGTGATGAAGCTGGTCACCGTGGGGGAGGATGAACAGGTGGTAGGTTGCCACCTGATCGGAGCCGGGGCGGACGAAATGCTGCAGGGATTCGCGGTGGCGGTCACCATGGGCGCGACGAAGGCCGATCTGGACAACACGGTGGCGATTCATCCCACCAGCGCGGAAGAACTGGTGACCATGCGCTGACCCCCGGTTCGTGGGTAGAAGGTGCCGTTGAATTATGCAGCATCCCCCGTCCCGGCCATCCTGCTTGGAAATTCTCCGAATCACCCGCTGAAATATCGCCAAATCACCCTTTAGTTTTTCTCCGAATCACCCGCTGAAATATCGCCGAATCACCCGTTACATCTTGCGGTCCAGTAACGGTGACGCTATTCTCAACGTCTTTTCACGTTCGCTGGCCCGATGACGCGAGAATATCTGCAACGAATCGTCGACGCTGAACTCCTGGAACTGCTCGGCGCGAGCGGCGCCGTGCTTATAGAGGGGCCCAAAGCTTCGGGGAAGACCGTTACAGCAACGAGAGCTTCAAAAAGCAGCGTGTTGCTGGATATCGACGACAACGCCCGTCATATGATCGGGGTGGATCCAGCCGCTGTGCTGGAGGGCGGTACGCCGCGTCTTATCGACGAATGGCAAATCGAGCCCTCGATCTGGAATCACGTTCGACGGGCAGTTGATCGTCGCTCCTCGCCCGGCCAGTTCATTCTCACCGGTTCCGCCGTTCCCTCCGATGACATAACTCGTCACACCGGCGCCGG
>CAZCZB010000168.1:0-2163 GCA_964502995.1 uncultured Dehalococcoidia bacterium | reverse complement strand
GGTGCTGTCTGGCACGGGTTCGCGCAGGCTGTCGGGGTCGTTGTCGTCGGCGCCGCTGAGGACGGTCAGCATCAGCGCGGCGTCGGCCACCGTGCGGGTCAGGATGCCCACGTGGTCCAGCGACCAGCTCAGCGGGGCCACGCCGTACTTTGAGATGCGCCCGTAGGTGGCCTTCACGCCGACGATGCCGTTGTAGGCCGCCGGCCGGCAGGTGGACCCGCCGGTCTGTGAGCCGAGAGCGGCCGGAACCATCCGCGCCGCCACCGCCGCGGATGAACCGCTGCTGGACCCGCCGGGTGTGTGTTCCAGGTTCCACGGGTTGCGCGTCGGCGAGGGGTCGCCCGAGGCGAACTCGGTGGTGACCGCCTTGCCGAGGATGATGCCGCCGGCCGCCTTGATTTTGGCCACCGACGTCGCGTCGAACTCCGGCACGAAGTCGGCGTACACTTTCGAGCCGCAGGCGGTGAGCATACCCTCGGTGTAGAAGATGTCTTTCAGGCCCACCGGCACGCCGTGGATGGGACCGAGCGGGTCGCCTCGCTGCACCTCGGCCTCCCGCTGCCGCGCCGCCGACATCACGGCGTCGCGGTCGATGGTGACCCACGCCCGCAGGTCGCCGTCCAGCGCGTCGATGCGCGCCAGCAGCGACTCCGCCAGCGCCAACGGCGACAGGGTTCCCTCGCGGATCTGCGCGGCGGCTTCCGCCACCGAAAGCTCGTGGAGTTCAGGCATGATTCAACCTCGTATATCCGATCCAGGTTGTCAGTCCGGATCAAGTTGCTGATCCCTCAGCGCCGGGGTACCTGGACGCACGATACTCCCCCGACGCGTGGCCGTCCAGCGATTTGGCAGGGCCCAAGGCTTTTCGATTATTGCCACACTGGCCAGCAGTCCGCTCATGGTGAGCCTAATGCAGTCCGCTCATGGTGAGCCTAATGCAGTCCGCTCATGGTGAGCCTGTCGAACCATGAACGCCATCCTTCGACAAGCTCAGGATGAGCGGGTAGGTAGCTCAGGATGAGCGGGTAGGTAGCTCAGGATGATCGGATAGGTGGAGCGATAATCGAACCGCCCTGGGCAGGGCCGCCCGCGTCAGGGTGTGAGGGATGCCATCAGATATGTGGGTCGGTCGGTCTCCGGGAGGTTGGACGGATCGGCGATCGCGACCCCGGTTCCCATCAGCGCCGACGCGATGCCCACGTGATTGGCTCCTCTGATGTCCGTGCCCGGCGTATCTCCGATCATCACCGCGTCCCGAGTCCCGGACCGGCGGAACGCCTCTTCGAACATGGCGGGATGCGGCTTGCCCAACCGAGTGAACACGAGGTCGTTCCGGGCGGGATACCGGAGCGCCATAGCGGACTCAAACATCAACGCCACAGCGCCGCTGGCGAAGCCGAAGCCCTCTCCTTCGGGATAGATCACGTCCGGGTTCGGCAGCACGAGGTGGGGTGTCTCGCTCCGGTCGAGCTTCCGGAACAAGTTCGTCAAAACCGCCCCGGTTGCATCAAGAAACGGAAAGCCCAATTGATCGCCGATCACCAGCACGTCAAAATCGTCCTCGAACGAGACCACGACCCCGCCGGCGGCTCGCACGTAGTCCGCGCTGTCTTCCGTTCCCAGCACCACGCACGTCGAACCGGTGATGCCAATCTCCGCGAAATGGCCGGTCAGCAGGGACCCTGCGGTTATGATCCGATCGGCAGCTATGTCCAACCCCAGTTCCCGGTACCGTCCGGATCGGGTCGCGGGCAGCGCGGAGGCATCGTTGGTCAGGACGAAATAGGGCTTGTCCAGCGAATTGAGCCGGTCGATGGCTTCCGGAGCGCCCGGAACCGCGCCGGGCCACCGTGCCAGGACACCGTCGGAATCGAACAGGAGAACCCCGAACTTGCCGATCAATTCATCCAGCGTGGTCGTTTGGGTCATGGTTCGTTCACCTTCGGTTCGTTTCGTCCTGACCAACCTGTCCAGGAATGCGGTAAGAGAGGGAGCAGCGGCCTGTACGGTGCAGGGAGACGCGCATCCGCCGGTTTCAATTTCAGGTTGACCCCATTCACACATTGACGTCAATAGCTGGAACGGGCTCGCGCGTACCCACTTTGATGATCTGTCATTGCGAGTCCGCCACAGGCGGACGTGGCAATCTCGTTGAGGTGCTAA
>CAZCZB010000167.1:0-2191 GCA_964502995.1 uncultured Dehalococcoidia bacterium | reverse complement strand
CCGCTCATGGTGCGGAACGTCCGCCTTTGGCGGGAGCCTGTCGAACCATGAACCCATCCTTCGACAAGCTCAGGATGAGCGGATAGGCGGAGAGATAATCGAAAACCCTTGCCCAAGTTTGACCCAACGACTGACACCGCCATGACTCTCCCATCTGAAGCACGCCTGCGGTTCGTTGAGAACCTGCCCATTTGCCGCATCATCAACGGGATGTGGCAGGTGTCGGGGGCCCACGGGCGCATTGATCCGGGGGCGGCTCTGGACGCCATGCTGGCCTACCACGACGCCGGTTTCACCACCTGGGACCTGGCCGACCATTACGGCCCCGCCGAGGATTTCATCGGCGAGTTCCGGCGACGCCTGGCCGCCGCCCGTGGCGCAGATGCCCTGGCGGAGACTCAGGCGTTCACCAAGTGGGTGCCGCGCCCCGGTCCCATGACCCGCGAGATCGTCGAGAACAACGTCGATATCTCGCTGCGGCGCATGGGTGTCGAAAGGCTCGACCTGCTGCAATTCCACTGGTGGGACTACGACGACGCGCGGTATCTGGACGCGCTGGGGCATCTGGCCGACCTGCGCGACGAGGGCAAGATCCATCGCGTCGCGCTGACCAACTTCGACACGGCGCGGCTGCGCGACATCGCCGACCACGGCATCCGTGTGGTGTCTAACCAGGTCCAGTATTCGCTGATCGACCGGAGGCCGGAGGTTCAGATGGCCGAGGTCTGCGAGGATCAGCGGATCTGGTTCCTGCCGTATGGCGTGCTGTGCGGCGGGCTGCTGTCGGACCGCTACCTGGGACAACCGGAGCCGGGCAACGCCGCGCTGAACACCGCCAGCCTCCGCAAGTACAAGCAGATGATCGACGCCTGGGGCGGTTGGCCGCTGTTTCAACGGTTGCTGGGCGCACTCAGAGGCATCGCTGACCGGTATGACGTCAGCATCGCCAACGTGGCGTCCCGGTACATTTTGGAGAAGCCGGCCGTGGCCGGCGTCATCATAGGCGCGCGACTTGGGGTTGCTGAGCACATCGCGGAGAACGCCAGGATTTTCAGTTTCCAGTTGGACGCCGACGACCACCGCCAGATTGACGACGTATCATCGAACGCCCGCGATCTGTACGGCATCATCGGCGACTGCGGAGACGAGTACCGCCGCTGATCCAGACCATTCACCTGTTGAGGTTCCAATGCAAATAGGCGCTATTTTCCCTCAGACCGAGATTGGCCCCGACCCCGTCGCCATCCGCGATTACGTTCAGGCCGTGGAGGAGATGGAGTTCGACTACCTGTTCATTGCCGACCATGTGCTGGGCGCGGACCCGGCGCATCACGCCCACGTGCAGGATCACTACTATACTCACCACAGCGTGATCCACGAATCGCTGACGACGCTGGCGTTCATCGCGGCCATCACCTCGCGCATCCGCCTCATCACGGGCATCCTGATCCTGCCGCAGCGGCAAACCGCGCTGGTTGCCAAGCAGGCCGCCGAGATCGACGTCCTCAGCGGCGGCCGCCTCACCCTGGGCATCGGCGTGGGCTGGAACCACGTGGAGTTCGAGGCGCTGGGCGAGGACTTCACCAACCGGGGCATCCGCTCGGAGGAACAGATTGACCTCATGCGCGCCCTGTGGACCCAGGACGTGGTGGACTTTGACGGCCGCTGGCACACCGTGCGCTCAGCGGGCATCAAGCCGCTGCCCGTCCAGCGACCCATACCCGTCTGGTTCGGCGCGGGAGGCACGGCCGGCCCGGTGCCCCGCGACGTGGTGCTGCGACGCATCGCCCGCATGGGCGACGGCTGGTTCCCCAGCTTTCCGCCCGGGGACACGGCGCGGACCGTGCTGGACAAGATGCAGAACTACATCGCCGAGGCCGGACGCCAGCCGTCGGACGTCGGCCTGGCCGGCCGCATCCGCATGCCCGGCAAGTCGCCCGACCAGTGGCTGGCCGAGGTCGAGGGCTGGCAGGCCCTGGGCGGCACCCACGTGATGGCCGAAGCCCGCCGCGGCCCCCTCAGCGCCGTTGATCAGCACATCGACGCCATGCGCCGGTTCCGCGAGGTGGTTCCCGCCCGCCCGTAGGGGCGAATGATCATTCGCCCAAACGCGCAACGAACGCCCGAAAGCGCAACGAAAAGCCCCCGCCGACTGTGGAGCCGGCGGGGGCTGGTTTCTGGGCTGTTCAGC
>CAZCZB010000166.1:0-2200 GCA_964502995.1 uncultured Dehalococcoidia bacterium | reverse complement strand
ATGGCCACGGACCTGACACCGATCTTGAGATCGTCGACCCGGTCCGCCATGGCGTATTCGGTGTCGTAGATCACACCCCAGGCGATGGTCATGGCGAACAGGGCCCAGCCCACCGGCGGAACGGTGCCGAGCTGGGCCGCGAACGCCATGGGGACGCCCCAGGAAAAGGCAATTCCGAGCACCAACTGGGGAAAGGAGATGAAGCGCTTTGTGAACGGATAGAGGATGGTGATGAACGCGCCGATCACCGCCAGCATCACCGTGAGCCGGTTCATGGTCGGCACCAGGCCAAGGCCAACGAGCATCAGGACGACGAACAGCGTCAGCGCTTCGGGGACCGAGACCTCTCCGGTGGCCAATGGCCGGTCCTTTGTCCGCCAGACATGGGCGTCGATCTTGCGGTCGGCGTAATCGTTGATGATGCATCCCGCCGAACGCAGCACCACGGTGCCGAATACGAAGACGATGAAGACGCGCTGATCGGGACGCCCTTCGCCTGCAATCCAGAGCGCCCAGAGCGTCGGCCACAGCAGCAGCCAGATGCCCACCGGCTGATGCAGCCGCACCAGCCGGGCATAGGCTCCGAGACGGCTCAACACTTTCATACCTTCGCGTACTCCGAACTGCCGCGGGTCCAGCGCCCGATCAACGGATCGACCCGCTGGGGAAACCGGGTCAGCAGTTCATCCGAGATGCGGATGACGTCCGGCAGCAGGTCGGCGTCCCTGACGATGTCCGCCACCCTGAGTTGCATGAGCCCGGTCTGACGTGTACCCAGTACCTCACCCGGCCCCCGCAACTCAAGATCCTTTTGCGCGATTGCAAATCCGTCGTTGGTGGCGCGCAGTACGCGCAGACGCGCCTCGGCCACGTCGGTGAGCGGCGGCTTGTAGAGCAGGATGCAGTGCGAGGCATCGCGCCCGCGGCCGACCCGGCCGCGCAATTGGTGCAGTTGCGAGAGACCCATGCGTTCCGCGTTTTCGATCACCATCAGGGTCGCATTGGGAACGTCCACTCCCACCTCCACCACGGTGGTTGCCACAAGAACGTGCAATCCGCCCGAATTGAATTCACGCATCACGCGATCCTTCTCGCTGGCCGACATCTTTCCGTGGACCAGGCCCACGTTCAGGTTTGGCAGGGCGTCCGACAGTTCCCGGCCGACTTCGGCGGCGGCCTGGTAATCGAGATTCTCCGACTCCTCGATGAGCGGACAGACCCAGTAGGCCTGACGCCCGCCGCCGCAGTGTGAGCGAACGCGCTGCACCAGTTCGGCGCGGCGGCTCTGCGGCATCACCGCGGTGCCCACGGGTTGGCGTCCGGGCGGCAACTCGTCGATGATCGAGCAGTCCAGGTCGGCGTAGGCGGTCATCGTGAGGGTCCGGGGGATGGGCGTCGCCGTCATCACGAGCTGGTGAGGCGAGAGCAGGCCCTTCCGGCCTTTCTGCTTCAGTTCCAGGCGCTGGTTGACGCCGAAACGATGCTGCTCGTCGACGACGATCAGCGCTAGCCTCGCGAACCGGACGCCCTGCTGGAACAGGGCATGGGTACCGACGGTGACCTGGGCGTGACCTGAACCGATCTCTTCGAGAACCTGTTTGCGGGTTGAACCGGTGACGGAGCCGGTGAGCAGGCGGACCTGGATTTCCAGGGGACTCAGCCAGCCGGCGATCGTCTTGTGTTGCTGTTCCGCCAGCAGCTCGGTGGGCACCATCACGGCCGTCTGATAGCCCGCCGAGGCTGCCGCAAGGGCCGCCGCGGCGGCGACGACTGTTTTTCCGGACCCCACATCCCCCTGCAGCAGGCGGTGCATGGGCGAGGCGGTTGCCAGATCCGCCAGAATCTCGTTCAGCGCGGCCTGCTGGGCCCGTGTCAGTCGAAACGGCAAATGCGACCTGAAGGCCGCAATCAATCGGCGCTCATCCTTCAGCATGACCGCGTGCTCGCGGCGACGCCCCAGGTTGACGCGCTGCAGGCTCAGCCGGTGCGCCACCAGCTCTTCCAGGGCGAGCCGCCTCTGGCAGGGATGGGCGCCTGCCAGCAACGGGTCGATGTCGGTGCCCTGGGGCGGGCCGTGCAGGAATCGGATCGACTCGGCGAATGCCGGGTATCCCTCCGGCAGCCGGTCGTGCAGGTAGTCGGCGGTGTCGGTCTTCTCCATCACCGCCATGGCCTGCTGGA
Source organism: uncultured Dehalococcoidia bacterium (assembly GCA_964502995.1). Lineage (GTDB taxonomy): Bacteria > Chloroflexota > Dehalococcoidia > Lucifugimonadales > UBA3495 > Bin87. The sequence goes on along the minus strand of CAZCZB010000166.1, from coordinate 19 downwards.
TGAATCGGCGCAGGCGCTG
>CAZCZB010000165.1:0-2249 GCA_964502995.1 uncultured Dehalococcoidia bacterium | reverse complement strand
ACGACGACAACAACAACGGCCGCATCACCTGCGCCGAAGCCCGCGCACACGGCATCGCCCCCGTCCGCAACGGCCATCCCGCCTATGAGTACATGAACGATTCGGACAAGGACGGTGTGGTATGTGAATAAACAGGCCCCCGCCCTGCGAAGAGGAGCCTCTACCGGTCCTCACCTTGCCCACTGTCTTCATAGCCCCGCTATCACCTGGCGCCTGTGCAGCGCAGAGCTGGCCCCGCGACCGCACAGCGCCCACAGCAAGTTCGATCAACCCGCCGCCGCGCAGGAGATCACCATATCCGGCCTCTGCCGCGCCTGGGCGAAAGCGGCGTCCGTTTGCCGCGTCAGATAACCGGACCGCATCACGCCATCAAGCAGACCATCCATGAAACGATTTCTCCGATTCCTTGCCATTCTCATCGCGCTCCTCGCCTTCGTCGCACTCATCGTGATGGTGGGGTTCATGGCAACACAGTTCACCGAGCTTTCGACGCAGGTCGCCGAGCTCTCGCAACGCGTACAAGAGCTCGAAGAGTCCAACGGGGGCACGTCCGCGCCCGCAACCGATGGGCATTCCATTACGCTTACGCCCACGCCCACCCCGACCACACCCTCGCCGTCGCCGGAGCCGACCCGGACACCCACCCACACGCCCACAGCGTCCGGACCGACCGCAACGCCGACCGAGACCAACACGCCCGGGCCCGCGCCGACAAGCTCGCCCACCTCCACATTGACGGCGACCAGAGTCCCCACCGCGACGCGCACCCCCCGGCCGACCGGAACGCCCACAGCCACCCGCACACCCACGCCGACAAGCGCGCCCACCAGAACGCCCACGGCCACCCCCACACCGGCGCCCGCCCCCTACTTCACCGTCAACACCGCGCTGGCCAACGTGCGCACAGGGCCCGGAAACAACTACCCGGTTATCGGCACCGCGGCCCAGGGCGAGCGCTACGACATCACCGCCCGCAACCCCGCCAACAGCCTCAGAGCCGCCTGGATGCAGTTCTGCTGCGTAAACGAGCAGAGCGGCTGGATCTACGCGCCGCTCCTGATCATAAGCCATGACCTGTCCGCGATTCCGATCGCCTCCGCCATACCGCAGCCGCCCACCTTCACACCCACGCCTACACCCACACCGCAGCCGCCCACGTTCACGCCCACGCCTACACGCACACCGCAGCCGCCCACCCCCACGCCCACCGCATCATCGTCAGGCCGCGACACGGGAGGCTACCTGGACGGCATCAGAATCGTGTCCGAAAACCGCTGCTCACACTACGACTCGGACGACTATTCCTATTCGCAAAGTGTCGAACCCCGCATCGTCGCCCAGCAGGGCAACCGCATCTACGGCCCCTATACCGGCGCCTTCTTCGCCAGCATCAGGGAAACCGACATTGAGCATATCGTTGCCCGCAGCGAGGCGCACGACAGCGGCCTGTGCGCCGCCGACAGCGCCACCAAACGCGCCTTCGCCAATGATCTGCTCAACCTCACCCTGGCCAGCCCCAGCGTGAACAGACACCAGAAGGTCGACAAGGACGTCGCGCAGTGGCTGCCAGCCATGAACCAGTGCTGGTACGTGAACCAGGTCGTTCAGGTCAAACGCAAGTACAATCTGACGATGGACCGGGCCGAGGCCGCCGCCGCAGAACGGGTGCTTGCCGGATGCAACAGCACGGCCATGCAGTTCACCGATCCGGGCTCGGCGTCAGCGCCGCCTTCGGCAACGCCCCCGCCGGCGTCAGGAGCGGGCGGCAACTGCGACAGCAACCCACTTGGCTGCTACGACGACAACGGGAACGGCCGCATCACCTGCGCCGAAGCCCGCCGGCACGGCATCGCCCCCGTGCCGCGCAGCCATCCCGCATATCAATACATGAGAGACGGCGACAACGACGGCGTCGTGTGCGAGTAACCAGCCGCCGCGGCAGCCGCCAGCCGCCCCGCACTGTCCACTAACCACCCACCACTGACCACTGACTACTGTCCACTGACCACCGACTACTCACCACTGCCCACTGCCGTCCAGACCCCGCCCCTCGCCCACAAATCAAATCCCATCCCCCCTAATCCCTTTAATCCCCCCAAATCCCCGTTCAGACAACTCACCAAATCCCCGTCCAGACAAATCCCCGTCCCCGTCGAAAACCAGCCTTTGCAACGCCATCCGCAATCAGGTAAAATACCCCCAGCACGTCCTTATCCGTTCAGGAGAACGCCCATTTGTCGTTCCGCCCC
>CAZCZB010000164.1:0-2292 GCA_964502995.1 uncultured Dehalococcoidia bacterium | reverse complement strand
ACGCCCCACCTGTCCGCTCACGCCCCACCTGTCCGCTCACGCCCCACCTGTCCGCCCATTTATCGCCCCACTATCCGCTCATCCTGAGCTTGTCGAAGGATGGGGTTCATGGTTCGACAGGCTCCCGCCAAAGGCGGACGTTCCGCGCCATGAGCGGACCAATGGCCGGTGCGCCGACAATCGAAGGCCCTGGTTGTTGCCGGAACGGGATTTGAGTGAAACGGCGGCGTTGCAGGCGTAGGGGCGAGGCATGCCTCGCCCCTACGATGGGTTGATGTATGGATCGGAAACGGGTTTGAGCAGCCTTCAGCCGGTGTGTCAGACCGGCGGATAGTGAGGGATGCCCCAGTCAACATCCGGGTTGTCGATCATGATGTTGATGAAGCGGGGGACGGTGAATGCCACGATCTGCTCGCCGTCGCGCACCTGGGCGCGGTTGACGCTGCTGTTCCAGGTTGCGCCGCCGTGGATTATCTGGTTGCGCAGCACGTAGAGGCGGTCGAACAGTTCGTTGAGTATCACCTGCGTGTTCCGCGAACCAAGCGCCCGCCTCACCCTATCCCTGCTGGAGTCAAACTGCCGCTCCCAGTCGCCGCCGTCGCCTCCCGGCGAGCGTGACGTCCAGAAGGGGCGGTACACGTACCGGTTTTCCAGAAACACGCGGATCGTGCCGGAAAAACGGGTCCAGATCGCGTCGTAGATGGCGTTGTCGTGATCGAGGGGCGCGATGCGGGCGAAGAAGTCGCGGAAGGCCGAGCGCTCGGGATAATCGTAGGTTTCGGGGCGGTCCTCGGCGTAGGCGGCGTTGAAGGCGATCCAATAGAAGACGAACGCCGCGTCACCGTCGGGTTCCGGTTTGGCGGCCTCCTCCTCGGCCCGCTGCAGCCAACTGGTAGCGCGGCGCATCCTCAGGCGGAGATTGTCGTGGGTCGGATCCTGCAGCCGTTTTCGCCATTTATCGTTCAGATACTCCGCGTCCAGGCCGTTCATTTGTCCCTCCGAATCGTGTACAGTCTGGTTGGTCGGCGTTGCGATTGCGGGATTGTAATGTCGAACCGCAACGATGACCAGACGGTGTCGTGCCATATTTTCAAGCATCAATCCGATACCTGATACAGAGCCACTCAATACGACAGGAGATCACCATGACCACAACCAGCAAGGCATCAGCCAAGTCCATAACCGCGGCGGCGGCGCAGCATCCGCTGGACCCGCTGACGGCGGAGGAGATCGCGGAGGCGTCGGCCATCCTGAGGGCCGAACGAAACCTGGGCCAGCGCGTGCGCTTCGAGACCGTCGTTCTGCACGAACCTGAAAAGGATGCGGCGCTGCGGTTCAAGCCCGGCGACCCCATCGGACGCAGCGCGTTCATCGTGATACTGGACAACGACACCGCGTCCACCTACGAGGCGGTGGTGTCGCTGAACGAGCGGCGGGTGGTGTCCTGGGAGCACATCCCGGGCGTGCAGCCCCGGGTGATGTTCGACGAGTTCATGGAGTGCGAGGCCACCGTTCGCGCCGATCCCCGGTTCCTGGCCGCCATCGGGAAGCGGGGCATCACCGACCCCAGCCTGGTGATGGTGGACCCGTGGTCGGCGGGCAACTACGGATACGAGGACGAGGAGGGCAAGCGGTTGGTGTACTGCCGCAACTTCGTCCGGTCGAGTCCCACCGACAACGGCTACGCGCGGCCCATCGAGGGCGTGACGGCGGTGGTGGATCTGAACAGCATGGAGGTGGTGCGCGTCGACGACTACGGCGTCATCCCGCTGCCGCCCGAGCCGGGCAACTACGCCGCCGAGTTCGTCGGCAAGTTCCGCGATGACGTGAAACCCCTGGAGATCACGCAGCCGGAGGGAACGAGTTTCAAGGTGGATGGGTGGAAGGTCGAGTGGCAGAAGTGGCATCTGCGGGTCGGTTTTACGCCCCGCGAGGGCCTGGTGATTCACACCGTCGGGTACGAGGACAAGGGGCGCGTGCGGCCCATAATGTACCGCGCCGCGCTCTCCGACATGGTGGTTCCCTACGGCGACCCCAGCAAGGACCATTACCGCAAGAACGCCTTTGACGCCGGCGAGTATGGCATCGGGTCGCTGACCAACTCGCTGACGCTGGGGTGCGACTGCGTGGGCGAGATCTACTACTTTGACGCGACGCTCAACGACGGCAGGGGCGAGGCGTTCACCATCCCCAACGCGGTGTGCATGCACGAGGAGGACTACGGCATCCTGTGGAAGCACACCGACTGGCGCAGCGGGCAGACCGAAGTGCGGCGGTCGCGGCGGCTGGTGA
>CAZCZB010000163.1:0-2388 GCA_964502995.1 uncultured Dehalococcoidia bacterium | reverse complement strand
GCTTGACACGTTCATGGTGGAGAATGAATACGATTTTACCGTCTTGGTGGACGACAGGTACGTGCAAAAGGCCGGTGTCAATGCTTTCCCCACGACGTGGTTTGTCGATGGCGACGGCTATATCCAGTTCGTCCAAATTGGGGGGGGAAGCGACTCGCATCTAGAGGAAGAGTTCACATGGCGCGTCGAGGCGCTGCGCGGTGCCGACGGGAGCCGTTAGGGCCAGCTTTTGAACGCTTGATCTGACGGGATCTAGCCAGAATCAATTGGCTGTAAGCGTTAGGTGTATGCGCCGCATAGCCGGTTCCATTACCTGCAGGGGCAGGTCGGCCGTCACCTCGATCAGGCATGCAGTTTCCGATTCCACCGCGGCGGCCACCGCCGGACCCAATTCGGAGATCTCGGAGACCTTCCGCGCTGCAAACCCGAAGGCCTGAGCCAGCAGATCGAAATCGGGATTCACCAAGTCGACGGCGAGGGTGCGTCCGTATCGGACCTGTTGCTGCGGTCTCATGACCCCGAAACCCCGGTTGTTGAACAACACCACAATCACGGGAAGCTGGAACTGAGCGGATACTGCCAGCTCTTGGCAATTGAACATGAAGCCGCCGTCGCCGGTGAGCACGACCACCCCACTCCATGCGGTCACCGGCCGCACGCAGCCCAACTGATCTCGGCACTCGTGGATGTACCCCTTCTCCTTGCCAATGGCGTAGGAAGGTATCTGACTGGCGATGCACAACACCGGCGAGGAGTCGCAGTAAGCGGTGCCCAGCGGCGTAGCGGCGTTGAGCAGGGCTGGACCGGAAGTGCAGAGGCAGACGCCGACGCGGCCGGTGGCGCGGGCGTACCCATCGGCCATGAAGGCGGCTCCCTGTTCGTGCCGCGCGACGATGTGCCGGATACTCGAATCCCGAAGGGCGTCGTATATGGCTAGATTGTGGACGCCCGGCATCCCGAAAACTGTGTCTACGCCCTGTGCTTCGAGAGTGCGGACGACTACTTCACCGCCGGTCAATTGCATGTTCCTCCCAATTGGGGTTGACCAAGATTCAAATGCCCGTTTATACTTCCGATACCGCCAGCTATTTTTTACTAACAACTTTCAAGAAAGTAGAAAAAAGCGCGTTGGAATCAAAAATACTTAAAAAAACAACCTCAACGAATGCTGCTGGCGCGGTAAGTAAGTTTCGCTAGGAAGGAACCATGAGAATCACCAGAATAGAACGCGTCGCCTTGCACCTGCCCTACAAGGAGCGGGTCCGCGAGCACCTGAGAAAAGGCTGGAACCTAGGCAACCGCGCCACGGACGAGGAATTCGAGGAAAGGAAAGACGAGTTTCACCAGCAGTGGAGGGAATCGTCGCCTCCCTCGGTGCAGGACTTCCTCTACTGGGTGCACACCGACGAAGGCCTGATCGGGCTGGGCGAAGGTGTGGCTCTTCCGGACGATCAGCTTCAGACCTACGTGGGCCGCAGTCCTTTCGAGTTCATCATGGACGATAGCCCCGGTCCCTTGCAGATGGCTTTCTACGACCTCATGGGTCAGTTTCTCGGTCTGCCCATCGCCCGGCTCTTGGGCCCGAGCCGGGAGAGTGCGCCTCTGGCCTACTGGTCGCAATGCTTTCCACCCGAGACGATGCAGCAAGAAGCGAAAATCGCCCTGGAGATGGGTTTCAAGGTGCACAAGTTCAAGCGCCGCGCCCACACCGACGTGGTGGAACAGGTAGCCGCGATAGCGGAAGTAACCCCGGAAGACTACGAGCTCACCATCGATGCCAACCAGACCTTCGGCACGCTCGAACGCGCCCTCGCGGTCGGCAGGGAGTTGAAGAGATATCCTCAAGTCCACTGCCTGGAATCCCCCATTCCCCAGGGCGATATCGAAGGCTACCGGGCTCTCAAGCGGGAACTGGGTTACCCCTTGGCGCACCACATGGGCAACCCCGAACCCATCGATGCCCTGCATTCGGACGTCTACGACTACTTCATTTTAGGTGTCAGAGTTGCCAACACCATGCGCAACGCCCATATCTGCGCTGCCCGGAACAAACCTTTCTGGATGCAGTTGGGCACCGAAGCTACGGGGATTTCCGTGCTCTTCATGCTGCACATGGCCGCGGCCATTCCCAACGCCACGCTTGCCCACGTCTCCCTCTTCTTGCTGCTCGAACACCAGCTACTGCAGGAGCCCCTGAAGATAGAGAATGGCCAGGTGACAATTCCGGACAAACCCGGCTTGGGCGCGGATCTGGACCTGGACGCGGTCGAGCGCTACCGAGTATAGATCGACCATTGAAGGAGGATGGACGACCATGTGGAGCGAAAAACAACTGGCGACCTATCGCGAGCAGGGGTTTCTGGTACAGCGCGGACTGATCCCGCCGGA
>CAZCZB010000162.1:0-2424 GCA_964502995.1 uncultured Dehalococcoidia bacterium | reverse complement strand
GCGCCGCCATTGATCACTTCCGCGGACAGCCTGTTCACAACAGCGTCGCTAGTAGCCGCAACCTCGCGGAGGTCCAGCGTGGAACCACCAACGTTCTGGGCGAAAACCGCACCCGAGAGGGTGAACGTGAGTTCCGCCGTGTTGCCCGGCACAATCGACGCGACGATGGGCGTATTCGTGTCGTCGCTGGTGTCGGCCGGCGTGTTGTTGTCGCTGTACGTGTTGCCATCCGTCAGGGTGAGCCGCACGGCCGGGCGCGAGGCAGTGCCCGTGGCGGGCGTGACGGCGGCCGAGCCAAGCTGGACCACCGTGCCGTCGGCCGAGCCCAGCAGCTCCGCAGCGACAACGTATGGGTTGGTCACCGACTGCGTCAAGACGACGGGCCTATTCGACTGCGCCCAAGCGCCGCCTGCGAACAGGGCGCCGACGGCGAACAGGGCCAAGGCCCTTCCTGCGTGTCTGATCATTTGAGTCTCCATTTCTGGTTGAGTCTTCCTTATTGAACTGGATTGAACAGCCCCACTACGGCCAAGCCCAAACCGCTCCGCGCTGCTTCCCAACGCCCGGCGAATGATAACCCGTCCGCAAATCGCTGCAAGAGGTTACAGAGCATAAATTTGCTCTTTGCTGTATGCAGGACACGATTTTCTGCCGATTTGAGCGTCTTGGCAACCTTATCTGAGGAATTTTCCGAGGAATTTTGACCCAAGTGCTTCTGACCGCACCATCAACAACGTGAATAAGGGGGGTTGATGAAAGCGGGACGTATCGTCGGAACGGACTTCAAAGGGCGATGGTGGGTACCGACCGGTGGCCATACTGTTGCGCCTAGGTTTCGGATTCGGACAGGCAGAAAAAAGGAAGGCCCCGGCCGCTGGGAGCGGTCGGGGCCAAGTCAACGATCAGCCCGCAGGCGGGGCGGGCTGCGCCCTAGGGGCGCGCCCGCCGAAAGCGCGTCCGCTTAGAAGCCGGCCGCGTCGCCGTTGGTGTCAACGGTATCCAACACATCCACCGCACTGGCGTTGCTGCACATCGTGGCCGCGATCATGCTGACGTCGTTGGCGGGATCGTTGTCATCCGTCGCGGTGTTGACTGGGTCGCCCAAGTGCGCATCACGGCCCGAATGACCCGTAACCGAGCTGCAGATGTCCGCCAGCGCCTCGTCGATGCTCATCAAGCGATTCTCGCTCAGGCTCCGGCCGACTACGGCTGAGTTGTTCACCAGCGTGTGGCCGCTGCGCACCATATGCTGGACCTCAAGGCTGCCGTTCGACAGAATGTCGCAGGCGCCACGGCCGCTGTCCCAGCCGCCGCCCAGCGCCGCCGCAATCATGTCGCTGCTGACCACCGAGGTGGCCCCTTCCGCAATCACGCCAGCCTCCTCAAAGTAGTTATCGCCCGCCTGGTCGAAGCAGTCAGCGAAAACCACGCACCCGTCCGCACCTCTCGCGTCCGCACAGCGAACCCGGACGTAGGACGAGTCCGTGCCGCCGCCCCTGACCACGCCGTGCGCGTAGGCTTCAACATCAACCCCGAGGTAGGAGATCGTTCCCATACTCATGGCCGGCTTGCCCGAGGCGTTGCCCGCCCGGCTGAAGTTGCGCATGGCCACCGCCGAGATGGTGCCCGGACGCAGGTCGTCAACGCCGCCGGGCACGTAGATGAAGGACGTCGTGCTGTTCTGCCCGGTGATGGGGACGCTGACCGCCGCCATGCCGTCGGCTATCTTCGCCGCCGTCCGCTCGGCACCGTACAGCACCATGTCGCCCGTCTTGAAGGTGCCCTTGACCACCACGTCAATATTGCCGGCAAGGCTGTTGTCGAGATCAGCATCTTCGGTGCCAGCGTCTTCCACAGCCGGGTCCGAGGGATCCAGCGTGTAGATCATGTTGGTACCGGACATGGCGTTGATGGTCACCGCCAAGGTGCCCAGCCCAAGAGCCCGTGTGGCCGCCGTCGCGCCCCGGGGCGTGTAGGTCTCGTTGGACGTGGCAAACGCCTTGCGGTTGTCCAGCGCCACCGTGGCCGTGTTCAGGGTCGAGTCGCCCATGCTGATGCCGATGACGTTCGCCAACGCGACAACCTGTCGCTTGTCGACGTTGTTCGCCGGGGGCATGAGCGTGTCAACCGCGCCAACCACCGGCGGGAAGGGAACTGCGCCAGGGGCAGTGCCCCTCACGGCCCGCTTCTCCGCCAGCGTCGCCGTGATGGCCACGCCCGGAATCGGCATTGGCGGCATGGTGGCCGTAGCGCCTATGGTCGTCGGCGTCACCCGAAGGTCCGGCACCCAGAAGGAAATGCGCTGTCCCGTGGCAATGGCCGTGTCGCTCGTGGACTCGATCAGGAAGGTGACGCTGCTGTCCCCAGCGGCGCCGCCATTGATCACTTCCGCGGACAGCCTGTTCACAACAGCGTCGCTAGTAG
>CAZCZB010000161.1:0-2452 GCA_964502995.1 uncultured Dehalococcoidia bacterium | reverse complement strand
CACGTCCGCCTCAGGCGGACTCGCAATGACAACCTCCTGGATTCTGAACACTTACGGTGACGGCGCCGCCGTTGACTGCCCAAATGCCGCACCATATAATTTACGGTCAATCATGAACCCATTACGGACCGTCTGAGCAGGCGGCCGAACCAAGGAGTCCGCTGAATGACTACTGCCATTCCCGAATCTGTCCTGCATCCGGCGTCGCTGGTCGAGCAGTTGAAGAAGAACAACATTTCGCACGTAGTCTGGCTCCCTGACAGCGAGACCAACTTCCTTTACCACATGATGATGGAAGAGCCCACGCTGGATCTGATACCGGTGTGCCGCGAGGGCGAGACGATGGCGGTTGCGGCCGGGCTGTGGGTAGGCGGAGCGAATCCGGTGGTGTTGATTCAGAACACCGGCGTTTTTGAGGCGGGAGATTCGATCCGCGGCCTGTGCCTGGATCTGAACCAACCGCTGGTCATGCTGATCGGTTATCGCGGTTGGACCCGTCGCGGGCCGACCCCCGACTCCGCCGGGCGTTTCATTGAACACATCCTGCACGCCTGGGGGATCAATTACTATCTGATTGAGACCGACGAAGACGCTGACCGGATCAGCATCGCGTACGACGAGTCGCAGAGGCTCAACCGCCCCGTGGCCGTATTGATCGGCACGGAATTCGGTTCGTAAAAACCAAATCGAGCGTTTGCGCCCGCATTGCGCTCTCAACACCGTTCAGGAGAACGCACCCATGATCAACAATACCGATGCCGTTCGCCTCATCGACAACAAGCGCGGTGAAGCGGTAATCATCCCCACCATGAACGCGGGCAACGTCCGGTTCGGGCTTCCGTCGGTCAGCAGCAATCAGAACCTGGACCTCCCAATTTCGGGAGCGATGGGCAAGGCCAGCAACGTGGGTTTGGGAGTTGCCCTGGCGCGTCCGGAGCGCAAGGTCTTCGTGCTGGACGGCGACGGGAGCCTGCTGATGAACCTGGGCGCCCTGGCGACCACGTCCACCAAGCAGCCCAAGAATTTCTACCATTTCCTGTTCAACAACGGCGTTTACGCCGTAACGGGCGGGCAGCCGATTCCTGGCTCCGACGGTGTTACCGACTGGGAAGACATTGCTCGCGGCGCCGGTTACGCGGCGGTTTTCTCGTTCGACAACCTGGAAGACTTCACCACCGGGATTGACGAGGTGCTGGCAGCCGAAGGCCCGGTATTCGTACACCTGGCGGTTGAGCCCGAGATCGAGAACACGCCGGTGCAGTTCCGCGTCCGTTCGTCTCGCACGCCGCAGCAGGCGTATCAGGAAGTTACCGAGGCGTTGGCCGGCGACGACTAGGCGGTTGGCCGGAACCGTCAAAGGCAACAGGGGGCGAATGTTGATTCGCCCCTACTGATTTCGTCCTTAGGCCATTTTGGCCCTCTGACCATGCCAAAGATCAACCCATTGGGGATTTTCGGACGTATCTTTGCGTCAGCCGTGGTGGTAGCAGGCTTCTACCTCCTGTGGCTGGGATTTGTGGAGGGCAACGCGATCAAGGCGGTTCCCGGGGGTATTCTGATTCCGGCCGGCCTTTACCTGATGGTATCCTCCAGGCGCAAGGAGATCCGGAAAGACCGGGAGCGAGATGAACTCGAGGGATCGGTTACGGACGAGGCGCCATGATCCAGTCGCGAGAAGTCGCACGAGCGATCAACTACCACCGCGAGGATGCGCTGGTGGTATCAACGTCGGCCGCGTTGCGGGAATGGCATCATGTTTCGGAGCGCCGGGATCTTGATATTGACCTGACCGATTGCATGGATCGGGCGCCGGCCGTCGGCCTGGGGCTGTCGATGGCGCAACCGGGCCGCAGGGTGCTGGTGCTGGACTGCGACGCCACGCTGCGGACCGATCTGGCGGGCCTGGCGACCATCGGTGAAGTGGGGCCGAAAAATCTGGTCCATTTTGTGTTTGAGGACGCCACCCACAGTTCCACCGACGGGGTTCCCATCGCCGGTCTGGACCGGATTGATTTTGAGGGGATGGCGCGAAGCGCCGGATATGCGCACGCCTGCCGGTTCGACGATCTGGAAGAGTTTCTGATCGGCATGGAGGAAATCATGCGGCGGCCCGGGCCGGTGCTGGTGGCGGTGCGGGTGGCGCCCGATGGGGAGCAGTCGCCTTTCCCCGAACGGCTGATGGCGGACGGCTGGGCGGAAGTGCGGCGGACATTGACCGGGAAGGCGCGGGCCGGCGAATAATAATAGTCGCCGGGCAGCCGTGGCATGCTGGTGCCGCCGGGATCGGACAGCGGTTCCGCTGATTGACGGGTTGGTCGGATTGGGCACTCTGATCTGGCGCAGTTGGCGCGGGTGCGACCGCAGGTTTGGGAGGGTCGCAGGGTGATTCTCACGCGTACCCAGTTTGTCATTGCGAGTCCGCCACAGGCGGATGGCAATCCCATCCGCCTTG
>CAZCZB010000160.1:0-2492 GCA_964502995.1 uncultured Dehalococcoidia bacterium | reverse complement strand
GCGAATAATTATTCGCCCCTACGCATTTGCGCGTTGGTTCCGTATGCCCGCAACGGATGATCGCGAATCACGCAGGGGTGCGGGTTCCGCATTCCCGCAACGGATGATCGCGAATTGTGTCGGGGCGTTGGTTCCGCGTTCCCATATCGGGTGATTGCGAATTGGGTAGGGGCGTAGGTTCCGCGTTCCCGCAGCGGATGATCGCGAATTGTGTCGGGGCGTAGGTTCCGCGTTCCCGCAGCGGATGATTGCGAATTGTGTCGGGGCGTTGGTTCCCCGTTCCCGTATCGGGTGATTGCGAATTGGGTAGGGGCGAATAATTATTCGCCCCTACGCATTTGCGCGTTGGTTCCGTATGCCCGCAACGGGCGATTGCGAATTGGGTAGGGGCGGGTCTGAGACCCGCCCCTGCGATGCGGCGACGCGCCTTGGGTTTTATCCGCCGCGGGTGACCTCGACGCCGGCGAGGCCCTCGATGAAGTGGAGGATGGCCGCGTGGTCGGCGTCCTGCTCGCCATCGTTGATGAGCGAGCCGAGCATCTGCTGCACCAGCGCAGTCACGGGCAGCGGCACGTTCAACTCGCCGGCCGTTTGCAGCACGTTGCGCAGGTCCTTCTGATGCAGGCGGATGCGGAATCCGGCGCGGAAGTTGCGGTCCAGCATCATGGGAGCCTTGGCCTCCATCACCGCGCTGCCGGCCAGCCCGCCGCGAATGGCGTTGAAGACGCGCTCGGGATCGACGCCGGCCTTCTGCGCCAGCACCATTGCCTCGCTGAGCGCCTCGATGTTGGCGGCCACAATGATCTGGTTGGCAAGTTTGGTTATGTTGCCCGCGCCCACGTCGCCGGTGAGCACCACGTTGCCGCCCACCACGTCCAGCATCGCCTTGGAGTCGTTGAATACCCCCTCGTCGCCGCCGACCATGACGGCCAGGGTGCCGGCGATGGCTCCCGGCTCGCCGCCGCTGACGGGCGCGTCCAGGAACTTGACGCCCTTTTCATCGCAGGCCGCGCCAATCTTCTGGGACATGGACGGTGCGATGCTGCTCATGTCGATGATTACCGAACCGGGTTCCGCACCCTCCAGCACGCCCTCGGGTCCCAGGATGGCGCGCTCCGAGTCGGCCGAGTCGGGCAGCATGGTGATGGTGCGGACGTTGCCCGCCGCCGCGGTTGCGGGCGAGGATGCGGCGGTCGCGCCCTCGGTCGCCAGTTCTTCCATCGGCTCGCCCACGATGTCGTACACGGTAAGTTCGTAGCCGGCCGCCATCAGGTTGCGCGCCATGGGCTTGCCCATGATTCCCAGCCCGACGAATCCAATCCGCTCTGCCATTGCATATCCTCCGTTGCCAGGCGGTAGTCCGTAGGGGCGAATAATCATTCGCCCCTACACCCAGCGGGTCCGGGCTGGCGGCAAGATCATCAACAGCGCAAACGGGTGACGTTCACGCGGGCCGGAGGACAAGGGCGGAATCCACCGACGCAGCGGCGTCGACCTGCGATGCGCCGACCAGTTCGGTCAGAGAGGCCGCGGACACGGTTGAGTCGCCGGATATGTTGGTGATCAGATGCGTGGGCGTGTCCGTGGGGACGCCGGCCTGCTGCAGACCGTCCGCCACCTCGCTCCAGGCGCCCGCGCCATCGGATCCCAGGACGACGACGGCGCGGCCGGATGCGGCCATCGCTGCAGCGTCGGCGATTCGCTCCGCCGAACCGCAGACGGCGTCCAGCGGCGAAAGGCCGATCCGATCCAGCGCCAGCCGGTAGAATCCGGGCGCGGGAATCATCGACACCGTGCCGATGGCGTCGTGCAGGGTGGACACCAACCCCGGCATTGATTCGGCAGGGTCGCCCAGCGATACCACCATCGACCAGAGCCCGGCGCGTATATCGCGAACCAGGCGGTTGACCAGTTCCGCCCGGTTGTCCGGATTCAGCGGCAGTTCCACCGACCGGATCCAGCGTCGCGCCAACGCCAGCGCCTCCGGCGAGCCGATCACGTAGTCGGCGTTGGCCAGCATCTCGCGCGTCGGCATGGGTATGGACGCCTGGTCGCCGGCGCCCAGGCCGGCCACGGTGATGGCGCGTTCCACAGAACGGAAGGCGGCGACGAACCGGCGCGTCTCCACCACCTGTCGGGCGTGGTTGCCCTCGTGTCCCGAGGTGCGTTCGATGAGGTCCAGCAGGGACAGGGCGGGGTAGTTGTTCTCAGGGTTGTACGGCGTGGCCGGCAGGTCGAGTTGCCCGGGGGTGAGGCCCGATATGAGCGTGCGGAACCGCTGGTAGTTGGCCTCCAGCCGGGCCACGTCGGCGGCGATGCGGTCGTTGCGCGGGTCGAAGGGAGGCAGCATTTCGCGCTCGCCCGATGCGATCTCCTCCAGCGCCTGCACGAAGTTTTCGGTGAGCAGGTGCTGCATCACCTCCCAAACCGACCAGCGGGAGCCTAGTACCGGATCAATCTAGGAATGATAGGGATAGAGGCGATGGAGTTTG
>CAZCZB010000159.1:0-2493 GCA_964502995.1 uncultured Dehalococcoidia bacterium | reverse complement strand
GGAGGCCGTCCCGATTCTCGAGGACGTCGCCGATCCCTGCCTGCGCTGGTGAGGTTCCGAGCGCACCCCGAGAGGCGGCCAACACGGCAACCGCCTACCGAGTCGTCCTTGAGCCCGAGACCCACGCGCACGAAGTCGAGGTCGCCCGCGACCACCTGCCCGTCATCCAGGTCGACGCCCCGAACGTAGACGTCGCCTCCCGGCTCACCTTGTCGCATCACATCGCCCGCCGGCTGGCCCCGCCGTCCGCCGGCGCTTCGTTCGGGCTGGCCGTAGTCCGGCTGGCGTCCTACGACCCGGAGGCGCCTCGCCGCGACTCAGGCGACGACGTCGAGATGTGCAGCCTCAACGTCGACTGCTGGCCCATCACAACCGCCGTGCACCAACCGCCCGTGCGGCCGGAGCAAACGCCCCGCAATCACGCGCCACCCCGCGGGCGGATCTCTCGGCCCTCCCACCCGCCCCGGCTGACGACACGCCCAGGCGAAACCTCGAACAATCGCGCCCCGTTTGGTGCCGCGGAGGCATTGCCAGCGGAACTCCATCCCCCTCCCGCGAGAGGCCCTCCAAGACTGCGCGCCGCGCAGACGACCCCGGCGCCCGCAAGTGGACCTCGGGCCGGGTCGACCCGCTGCCGACCGTCAGTTGGTGTCCCCCGCGGAGCGTGAGAGAATAGCCTCCAGCGGCATCACCGACTGCACTCGAATCCACGGCCCGCGGGTGCTCACTGAGAGCGCCACAGGTTGCGTGGCTGCGGCGTGTGTTCCTTCCTAATGGAGGTTGGCCACCAATGGTGGACTGGCAGGTTGTTGCAACCGTAGCGGCTCCTATACTCACCCTTCTCCTCGGTGTTTGGGTCCATCGGTGGTTCGAGAAACGCCCGGTATTGCTGTCGCATTGGGGACATGTATCCTCATTCAACTACCAAAAGGAAGACGGCACCACCGGAATTGTAAATACCCACTCAGTTGTCATCAAGAACGCCGGCAGGCGCCCGGCAGTCAACGTACGGCTGAGCCACACTGTCCTGCCTGACTTCAACATTTCGCCTGCTGTTGAATATGAGCTTAGGAAGGTGCCCAATTCTGGTGACGATATCGTGATTCCGACTCTGGTTCCCAATCAACAGCTCACGATTTCGTATCTTTATTTTCCGCCGGTCACCTATGCTAGTGTAAATGCCGGCGTGATGAGTGATGAGGGGTTAGCCACTCAGATACCGGTCTTGCTGCAACGACAATACCCGCGGAACTATGCAGTCGTTGCGGGCATGCTCATGATTGTCGGGCTGATTGCCACGGTGTACGGCGTAGTTGAGCTAAGTGCGTGGATCATCGACAGGTTTGCGCAGTCATGATTTTCTGTTTGGGTCCTGTCGGCTAGCCAACCGCCAGGTGACCGGCCGCCCCGCCGAAATTTTGGAAGAGTGCTCGTCAGGGGTCTAACGCAATGACACGCTCATTCGGTCTTGATGCAGCGTCAGCGCTTGAGGCATTGAAAAACGCGTCGGAGAGATTCAAGAACGACGACCTCAACGAGGACTTGGCGCGAGATTGCGCCATAAAGAGTTGGCAGCTCTGTGACCATGTTTTCAACGCTCTTAGTGCAACTTCCCGATTCACTACATTACGAGATCTTCAGGATCACGTCAAACACACATGCACAGAACTTGCCTATTTGCAGGACATCTGCACTGAATCGAAACATGGAAAGATATCGAGGTATACGCCTCGAATTGCTGAGGCCAGATTTCACCGCGGCGCTTTTTCCCGTGCCTTCAGTCGCGGCTTTGACACTTCGTGTCTTGAAGTACAGCTCCCCGGCGGCCAAGCGATTTTGTTCAACGATGTTGTCGATCGTGCCGTCGATTTTTGGTCGAAATTCCTCGACGACAACAGGATCATCACCCCGTAAGAACCCGGTCGTGCCAAGGGCGTCGAGCATGGTCACCGCCGAGCGGCACAACATCACCAAGGTCATGGAGGACCGGGCCGCAACCATCTCCGGCCACATTGTCCCCATCACCGACTGGCACGCCGTCACCTGCGCCCCGAACAACGTGCAAGTCGCTGACCGACGTTGGGAGCTCCTGGGCGCCTCCGACGCGCTGGCGGCACGGGCGCGGCGCGGCTGACATCGGCCGGCGCTGCCTCGGGGGCTTGGCGTCGGACTTGCTCTCTGCGGTGGTGGCCGCGGCCGCCCTCCACCTCGAGCGGAGCGGCTGATGGCCAGCAGCGCTCCAGTCCGGCACCGACCGCGCCGCATGGCTCGGTTGCGGCACCGGAAACAGCCGGTGCTAGAGGCGGGCGTCGTCGAACGACTCGGGCCGCGGCCAACTCAGTCCCGCCACCTTCGGCGCGACGCAGATAGTCACCCGCCGTCGCCGGCGAAATCTCCAGGCTACGGGCGGCAGCGGGTTACCGGGTAGGCACGGGGCCGGTCACGAACGCGGCCCATCGGTCCATCAGCCCGCGCCGCTGGTCGAACAGATCG
>CAZCZB010000158.1:0-2548 GCA_964502995.1 uncultured Dehalococcoidia bacterium | reverse complement strand
CCCAAATCCCCGTCCAGACAAAATCCCCGTCCCCGTACAAAATCCCCGTTCGGCGCCGCAACAATACCAATGTACAATACTTGCCGGCGGGCCGAACCTCAAGGCTGCCTCACCCACTGCATGACGAGATCCCCCATGCGACGAAAACTCTTCCATGCCGCCATTCAGAGCGCCCCGCCTCCACCTTCTGCTCGCTCCGCTTGTATCGCTGGCGCTTCTCGTCATTTTTATTGCCGGCGTCTCGCACGCCCAATCCGCAAACGAATCCCCGTCCCCCGGCGCCGGCGGAGACCCCGACGGCCCTGCCGCGCCCGTCCTGACCACGGCCCGGGGCCCCGGCTGGATCAACCTCTACTGGGAACCGGTGCAGGGCGCCGCAGAGTACGACGTCTGGTTGCGAATCGGCGCCGGCGGCTGGCAACGCGCCCCGTCAAGCCCGCTCACGCAAACTGCCTACGGCTTTATCGGCTATACCGCCGGGACGACACTCTACTTCCACGTCCGCGCGATTGACGCCGAGAACAGAGTCAGTCCATGGTCCCAGCTCGCGCAGGAAACTGCGCTCGCCCGGCTGACTGCGACGCCTACGCAGACGCCGCCCCCTACGCCAACGCCTACCCCCGCACAAACCGCCGCCTCGCTGTCCGTGCCAACCCTTACCGCGACCGCCTCAGGCACGAACGCGGTCTCGCTCACCTGGACAGAAGTTGCCGGCGCGGTCCGCTACGAACTGTGGGCTTGGGAAAGTGTCAACCTCTGGCAGCGGCTGGACGACGGCAGCCTGACCGCCGCATTCCACACGCACAGCAGCCTCAACGCCGGCGCGACCTACTACTACTCAGTGCGCGCCGTGGCCGCCTGCGGCAAGACCAGCGACTGGTCGGAACAGAAGTACGTAACCGTTTCCGGCTCGTCCCAGGCGCTGGCCGCGCCGACCCTGCGCGCGACCGCGGGCGGACCAGATACAATCGACCTCAGTTGGACCACCGTCGCCGGCGCGGTCCGATTCGAGCTGTGGACATGGGAAAGTGTCAACGGCTGGAGTCAGTTGGACGACGGCAATCTGACTGGCGCGGCCTACAAGCACAGCATCCTTAATGCCGGCACGACCTACTACTACACAATCCGCGCGCTGGCCGCCGACGGCCCCCCCAGCCCCTGGTCCGAATACGCAAACGCGACCGCGCCCGCGTATTCCTCCCACACAAACACGCCAACGCCAACTGAAACGACAACGCCGGTCCTGTCGCCCACCCCGACACACACGCCAACGCCAGGACCCTCACCCACCCACACGCACACGCCAACGCCAACCGCTACCCCAACCCAGGGGCCATCGCCGACACCGACACTGTCGCCAACCGCAACGCACACGCCAACGTCCGGTCCTTCACCCACCCCGACCCCAACCCCAACACCGCAGCCCCTTCCCGGAACCGGCGGCGACCCGGGCGGACCGGCCGCGCCCGTGCTGACAACCACAGCGGGCGTCAACTGGATTGTCCTGGATTGGGAACCGGTGGCAGGCGCGGAAATGTACGAAGTCCGCAGGCGCCAGGGCGAAAGCGGCGCCTGGGAGCGCCCTTCCAACTCGCCCCAGACCACCACTTCGTACGGCTTCCTCGGGCTTGACTTCGGGACGACCTACTATTACATCGCCCGCTCGATAGACGCCGACGGAAATGTGAGCGACTGGTCCAAACTGGTACACGATACGCCGACCGGGAGACTGTCTTCGACCCCGACGTCCACCGCGACCCCGGACGCCACCGCGCTTCCTGCGCCCCAACTGGCAGCGCAAGCGACCCAGACCAACGCAATCAGCCTTTCCTGGAATGCAGTCCCCGGCGCCGTCAGTTACGTTCTGTGGACCTGGTGGGACCACGCCACCGGCTGGCAACGCCTCGACGACGGCAATCTGACAAGCACCGCCTACAAGCACATCGATCTCACACCCGGCAGGACCTACCACTACGCGATCAGCGCCGTCGCTGCGAACGGCACAACCAGCCCCTGGTCCGCTTATCCGTCTGCAACAGTTCCCGCTTCAGCGGAATTCGGCCCTACGTCGACGCCGACCGCCACCGCCACGCCAACCGAAACGCCGGACACTACCCTTACACCCACCGCAACCCCAAATGAAACGCCCGGCGCCACCAATACACCCACCGCCACGGCAACGCCGACCGATACGTCGGACAACTCACATACGCCAACACCCACCGCCACCGCGCCGCCGCCCGCCCCTGCAGCCGAACGCGCCGCCCTCGTCGCCCTCTACAACGCAACTGATGGCCCGAACTGGAGATACAACGACAACTGGCTGACAAACCAGCCCATCTCTACCTGGTACGGCGTCTTCACCGACAGCAACGGCAACGTTTCACAGCTGATCCTGGACAGGAACGCGTTGAGTGGAACGCTTCCCGACCTGAGCGCCCTAACCAGCCTGACCAGGCTGGACCTCGCCCGCAACGACCTGAGCGGACAGATCCCAAGCCTGGGCGCCTTCGTCAATCTGGACAACCTGGACCTCGCTTACAACCAG
>CAZCZB010000157.1:0-2625 GCA_964502995.1 uncultured Dehalococcoidia bacterium | reverse complement strand
TCGTGCGCGAAATGTGGGATGCGGGCGAGCTTCAGGGCTTCCTCAACGAGCACGGCATCGAAACCCCCGGCATGACGGCCTGACGCCGGGGTTACCGGGTTCACACATCTCCGGCCCCCTCGCCGCCGCTTTCATGGGTGAAATGTTCATCCGGATGAAAGGGAACGGGTATGGCGCGGGTTGACGATGCGATGCTGCAACGGATGACGGCAGCCATCGTCGAGGCGGCCGATCCCGAACAGGTAATCCTTTTCGGCTCCCGCGCCCGCGGCGACGCCGGGGCGGACTCGGACGTCGATCTGGTGGTCGTAGAGGCGGAACCGTTCGGGCCGGGCCGGGACCGCGGCGTCGAAGAAACGCGCCTCTGGCGCGCGCTTGCGAAATTCCACGTTCCGAAAGATGTCCTGGTCTACAGCTTGGATGAGGCCGACCGCTGGCGCGGCTCTCTCAATCATGTGCTCGCACGCGCACTGCGCGAAGGCAGAGTGCTCTATGAACGACCTTGAGCAAGCGCGGGAGCTGGCGAACGCGGCGGAGAGAGACATCTCGGCACTTCGCGGTATGGGCGATGCAGCCATCTTCGCGGACGAGATTTTCGGATTCCATGTCCAGCAGGCTGCGGAGAAGCTGTTAAAGGCCTGGCTTGCCTTGCAGGGCGAAACCTACCCACTGTCGCACGATTTGGCGGCACTGTTGGACATGTTGAGCGTCGGCGGAGCGGATGTTGCCCGTTTCGACGGGCTGGTGGACTACACCGTGTACGCCGTTCGTCTGCGTTACGCAGCCACCGATCCCGGTGCCGGTCTGGTCGATCGGGCAGGGGCTATCGAACAGGTGGAGGCGTTACTCGCGACGGTCCGGCGCCGGTTGGCAGGAACGGGAACAGGCTGACAATGGTGGACGTCAACCTAGAGGGTCAGGGCTCGACGTACTGCTGAAATAAGCCGCCAGCGATATCGGCGCGGTGGCAGGCCCGATGCCCGCGCCGGGAACGGCCCGGTTGATCCACGCCGGCCGGCCGGAGTAACGGCCGGTCGGGACGGCAGCGGGTGATAGGGCGGACGATACGACCGGTATGATGATGCCACCTGTATTGGGAGGCTGTACTTGGCACCCTCGAGAATTGCAGAACTTGCAGGATGTTCGATCAGCGGAAGGGCTCCCTGGCAATGCCGGGCATTGCGACACGGGGGCCTTGCGATACTCCCGTTGGGTCTGGGAGTTCTGTTGTCAGCCCTTGCATGGGTGCCTTCGGCGCTGGGAGATGAGCGCCCCCCGGGATATTACGCCGGCATTGACGTAGGTATCTCTGCAGCGACCACGCTCCGGTCTACACGCACCCACCATGGCATTCCGACAAATTGCGACCAGTGGTTCGAACCAGTGGTCATCGACGGACTGCAGTTCCCGTTGCCTGCGGATCAGTGTCAACCAAGAGAGCTTCCGTCGAACGCGAACGAATTCAAGCTGAGCGGCGGGATACTGGCCGGCGTCCAGGTCGGGTATTCCGGTTCCGGGCCGTATCGCCTTGAGGTCGAGTACGTCCATCATCGTCGTGATGGCGACAAGGTGGACCTCGTGGTGCCCGGCGATCCCAAGCAGAAAGAGTTCTCCGTTCGTGAAGAGGAAGTAGGGGAATTCCACACCCATAGCCTCTTCGCCAACCTTTACTACGATTTTCCGGGTCTGCGCGAATTTGCGCTAAGGCCGTTTGTCGGTGTTGGCGTGGGGGGGTCGCGAGTTGAGATCGACTATTCGGCCACCTCGATTCGGCGCGGTGTAGCCGCCCTGCTCGCGCTGGATCCACCTCGACATCCCGAAGCAGCGAACAAGGAGTCCCGTGCTGCCGCCAGGGTGTCGGACTGGCTATGGGGATATCAGCTGATCCTGGGGGCGGATTACGTCCTGCAGAGTGGACGGATCGTGACCGGGAAACTGCGTCACGGGCGGGCGCTGGACGATTTCCTCGATGACGGGCTCGCGTGGCGGCCATTGCGCGGGCACGAATCCACGGTCGCGCCAGGCGGTGCACCCGTCTCCTACGGCGTATCAGTGCCAGGTCCAAGCTTTTGGGCGGTTTCAATAGGCTTCAAGGTCCCCCTGTAACCCGCGAGCCCTCGGTGGACGTTGCCGCAGTCCTCCGGTGTTCGCACGGCAGGCCAGTCGGATCTGTGTCGCTACAGGCGAAACTTCTTCAGGAGAGAAGCAAGGGCAACCCTGCGTGGCGGCATGAGTGCACAGATCCGTCCGAACGTGATGGAACGTTGGTCAGAGCGAGGGCCAAAGCGTGTATGGCCCGGCGTCGGCGGTATGATGATCCGGAGGTTGCGATCACCTATCCGATTCGGGCACTTGGCGTCACCGCGCTGTGCGCCAAGCAGGAACAGTGCAGGGTTGGGCCGGATGAGACTTTGGCGATTGACAGCATCCGCTGCGGACACCACATCATGTTGCCTGGCAACAAAGGCATTCACCGCAAGTCGGTGGACCGGAAAGGTCAACCCATGAAACGCCTTCACGTATCCGTCGGGGTCACGGACCTTGAGCATTCGGTCGAGTTCTACACGACGCTGTTTGATGCGAAACCCACTGTCAGGAAACCCGGTTACGCGAAATGGATGCTGG
>CAZCZB010000156.1:0-2668 GCA_964502995.1 uncultured Dehalococcoidia bacterium | reverse complement strand
CCAAACTCCATCGCCTCTATCCCTATCATTCCTAGATTGATCCGGTACTAGGCTCAATTTGCCTGTATCATTTAGCCATTCACCCGCAACCGTCAGCAAGTTTGTCCATCTGCGTACCGTCTTTTCACTTCCGTCCGGGAATCTCATGATCGAATGCGCGGATGATTTGGGCGGGGGCTCCCAATCGGAGAGTTTTGTCCAAACGGTTTCGCCCGATGGCGAGTCTGACGGTGTGGCCGATGGGGATGGCGGCGACGCCAGAAGTTTTTCCAGATTATCCCCGGCCAGTTCGACTACCGCCTCGTCTGCCCGTTCGACCAATAGCGGTTCTTCTGCTGGAATTGCTTTCCCCGATGACAAGTTTGGCCGCCACAACATCAACAATTTCAGTGCGCACTCGTATGCGGATGTGTTTTGAATATTCACGTCCAACACTCGTTTTTCTGCCAACGGCACCTGCTCGAATGTGCGATACATCTGCCAGTGACTGCCGTCGGTTACTCCCGCATACGCGATTCCTTCGTGGATACAGTAGCCCACTGCCTGGTCCAAATGGTTTTCAACCATTGTCCCTAAGCGTTTAGCTTCAATAACGGCCGCCCGTTTGTTCGCAGGGCCTATCAGAGCGTAATCGGCCCATCCACCGGCATCACTATATTCCGGAGTAACCAGCGCGGGGTCTGATACATCCCAACCTAGGGCAGTCAAAAGAGGGTCTATTAACGCTGTCCGTGTTCGCGCCTCTTTGCCACGCAACGACGTGCCGTGGTCACGAATCCGTTGTTGCAGCGTCTCAATTACGCTGACGAGATCATCCAGTGGCATGATGCTTCCCTCCGAGTCGGTTACGCCACGCGGTCTGCCACTGAAAGCTCGCAACCCACGGCTTTCAGGGCTTGCATCACCCGGCCTATCGGCGTGCAGTAGTCCAGGCGGAGCAGCGGGGCGGCGTCCGGTTCGCTGATGCCCAGCCGTTGCGCCAGTTGCGGCAGGGTGATGTTCTGCTCGCGCATGGCGGTGTAGAGGTCGAGCTGCGCGGCGATGACGGGCTGGACGGTGAGGAGTTCCTGGCCTTTCTGGTAGGGGCTGGGCGTGGGCAGTTCACGCTCGAGGTCAACGTAGCAACTCAGCGCGACAACGAGGCAGTCTTCGGCAAGGATGATAGATTCCTTGAAAGTTTTGCCGCCGGTATTGGCGCCATATACGTCGGGAAACGAAACCACAAAGCCCCATCCGCCCTCTTCTTCGTCCGGCCTGATGTTGCACGGAAAGGTATACTTCACGATTCAAAACCTCCGCCTGTCGATGTCCAAGTCCCTTTGCATACTCCGTAGCAAGCCCACGGAAATTTCGCCGTGCGGTACGGTAGTATAACGTTCCTCGATAAAGACTCTGCCGTGACTGCCCTTGCCCCAAGCAGGGTAGAAATAGAAATCCAGCCCGTTGGCCCGTGCGTACCGCCGGGCGCGCCTTACGAATTCGCTGCCGTTCATCGGGCGATTTTAGCAATCACAAGGCACGCCTCAAAACGTGCTCTTACTCCTCCAGCGTGGTTATATCCCCCGGGTCCAGGCCGAGTTCCTGCGCCTTGAGGAGGCGGCGCATTATTTTGCCGGAGCGGGTTTTGGGCAGCGTGGGCGTGAACTCGATTTCCGATGGCACGGCGATGGGACCAAGCTCGCGGCGCACGTGCAGTTGCAGGTCGTTGATCATGCGGTCGGATCCCTCGCTGCCCATGCGCAGCGTCACGAACCCCTTAATGGTCTCGCCACGCAGCGCGTCGGGCTTGCCGATCACCGCCGCCTCCGCGACCTCCGGATGCGACACCAGCGCCGACTCCACCTCGGCGGAACCGATGCGGTGGCCCGCCACGTTCAGCACGTCGTCGGCGCGGCCAACCACCATGTAGTACCCGTCGGCGTCCCGCAGCGCCACGTCGCCGGACGAATAGACGCCGGGGATCTGCTGCCAGGTGTCGGCGTAGCGGTCCGGGTCGCCCCACACCGTGCGCGAGAAGTGGGGGAACGGCCGGCGGATCACCAGGAATCCACCCTTGTCCGGTTCCTCGATGGGCTGACCCTCGCGGTCCACGATGTCCATGACCGCGCCGGGCAGCGCCTTGCCGACCCGGCCGGGCCGCGTCGTCATGGTGGCGGTGGTGCCCAGGCACGGGCCGCCCGTCTCGGTCTGCCACCAGTTGTCCACCATGTGCGCCCACTCGCCGCTGCCGCAGATGTGCTCGTAGGCCCAGCGCAGCGCCTCGGGATTCAGCGGCTCGCCGGCGCAGGTGAGGAACCGCAGCGAGCGCAGGTTGTAGCGGCTGGCCGGCTCCTCGCCGTAGCGCATCAGCATCCGCACCGCCGTGGGCGCGGTGAAGATGACGTTGACGCCATACTTCTCGATGATCTCGTAGAACACGGCGTTGTGGGGGAAATCGGGCGCGCCCTCGCGGAACACCGTGGTCGCTCCCGCCACCAGCGGCGCGTACACGATGTAGCTGTGGCCCACGACCCAGCCGATGTCGGACATGCACCAGAACACGTCGTTGTCCTTCACGTCCCAGAAGTTCTTGAAGTGGTAGTGGGTGCCCACCATGTAGCCGCCGTGGACGTGGACGACGCCCTTGGGCTTGCCGGTGGTGCCGCTGGTGTACAGGATGTACAGCGGA
>CAZCZB010000155.1:0-2671 GCA_964502995.1 uncultured Dehalococcoidia bacterium | reverse complement strand
CCGGTATGGAGCATGGCGCGGGTGGGATTGCACTTGACGGCGGTGTGAAAGTCGACAAACCGGGTGCCTTCCGCCGCCAGGCGGGCGAGGTTCGGTGTCGGCATCTCGCCGCCGTAAGGGGCGATGTCCGAAAACCCCAGGTCGTCGGCGACGATCAGCAGAAGGTTGGGTTGGCTGGCTTCTGCAAATGTTGATTGCGCAGCGATGTCCGCTTCGACGGCGGCGGGGTCGGTCTGCGTCTCGCAGCCCGCGAGGATCATGCTGCCGGACGCGGCGGCGACAATCGCGAGCGCGCGCCAGCCGATTCGCTGCCAGACCGCAGCTACTCGCGGTCGGCGTACGGCGATCCGCAGCCGGAAACTCTGCAGACGGCGCGGGGAGAACCGCGACCGGAAAAGCCGCGAACAATGCAAGGCCCCCGCCCCGTGTGCGGGCGCGGCAAGGGCCTGCGATGAGGTCGTGGGGCGGATCCTCAGAGCCGGCGGTTCGGCCAGATGATCGAGCGCCAGAAGTGAGCGTTGTGGCTGTTGTCGAACCCCAGACCTTCCGGGGGAGTACGGAAGTGTTTCGCAACAAGTTCGAAGATCGGCTCGTAATCCACCTGGGCGTCTTCATCCCAGCCGTATACGTCGTTCACCGTGATGACCCGCGCCGTGTGATACCACTCGTGGCCCTTGGCGTAGTCGTGGTGCGCCTTCTGGTACGCGTCCGGCACGTAGCCCTCGCCGAAGATGCGAACGTACATCTCGGGATATTCGTAGTTGTAGTCCGGATCCGGGAAGAATCTCAACGACTGGTGATACTTGATCGCCCAGGAGATTTCCTCGTCCACGTAACCTTCCACCAGGTTGGAGCCCCAGTGGCCGTGGTCCACCCGCTTGATCTGGTGGCCGGTGTCGTGCAGGGCGCACGCCACGACGACCTTCTCGTCGTAACCGGCCTTGAGCGCCAGGTTGGCGCTCTGCAGCATGTGACTGTTCTGCTGGATGCCGCCGCCGGGTGCGTCATAAAAACGAAGACGCATGAAATCCACAATGGTGGGTCGTTCGGGCATCGGAGGTGGTTCGATCGTTTCGCCGCCGCCCATTCCCATTCCCTGAGCGAGCATCAGGCGGCGCTCAAGCTCGTCCTCGACCGCGTCGGCCTTCTGGCCAAAGGTCATGCCGGGTGTGAACGTCGCCGCAGCGGCGAGCGCGGCATTGCGCATGAAATCGCGTCGTTTCCTGTTCAGCTCCATGGGTACTGCTCCTGACTCGTATAGTGTTCGCCCCTGTGCAGTGTTGAGTATAAACCCATTGACCGGGGGGAGTCCGGCAACCGCGCAAAGAACTGATAAGTTCTCGGCCGTTGGGCAGGCGGCGCGTGGCGGCCGCCGGATTTTCGTACCCCGAAGTCGTATCGCCCGCTACCGTTGCGCCATCGCAACGAAGCGGAGGCGCAGCCTGGCTGCTGCTCAGGCGCATTCGGCTGGTTCCTGAGCCTGTTTCACGCAGGCCTAGACAAATGTTTGCAGTCCAACCATAAGCCCGGCGCTCTCATGTCTGTACCATGAGTTTTCATGGACGGAGCGCATGGGCGTTGAGAAAGCCATTGCAGATGCAAATGGGAATAATTATCATTGGCGAAGGTTTGCGCGGATGTACCGTCAAAATGCAGTGCATCTCGGCTGGTTCGCGAGCCATGAAGTTCATACGAGTTTTTCGCAAGGGGTACATGTAGTGAAAGGAACACATTGGATCAATTTTCTGTTGATTGTTGTTGTCCTGGGAGCAGTGTCGCAGCAAACGAGGGCCCAGGAACAAGCGGATGACGCCTCTCTGGAAGAAATCGTCGTCACCGGTTCCCGCGTGCTGGGCATCGAGGATTCGACGTCGCCGGTGGTCACCGTCGGGCAGGCGGAGTTCGAGGAAAACCCATCCATCACGCTGGCGGATTTCCTGGTCGAGAACGTCACCGCCAACAATGGCCAGTTGACGCTTGTGGACGAGAGCAACCAGAGCGGGCGGATCCAGGGCGACCGGTCGACCGGCATCAACCTTTGGGGGCTGGGCGAGGAAAATACCCTGACGCTGCTCAATGGTTCGCGTCTGGTGTATAACGCCGCGCCGAGCAGGACGGGCTGGTTCAACGTCGATGCGAACTCCATCCTCCCCGGCATCGCCATGCAGCGCGCCGACATCCTGCTGGACGGCGGTTCGGCCATCTACGGCACCGACGCCGTGGCCGGCGTGGTGAATTTCATCCCCCGCTACGGGTTCGAGGGAATGGAATTCCGGGTACAGAGCGATTTCTACCCGGATGCCATCGGCACCACCGGTTCGGCGGCGGTCGAGGGCCTTTACGGTACGTCGTTCGGCGATGAGCGGGGCTCCTTCCTGATCGCCTTCGACTACCGTCAGACCACGGAGAACCTGGCCGCTGAACTGGGCCTGAATCACGCCGACGTGCCCCAGTGGGACGGCTCGGATGCATTCTGGGCCGAGTACAGCGAGGATATGTTCACCGGCGGCGCGGGCTACGACTATACAGCGGCTGTCCCGTCGACCGGGGGCATGGGCATGGGCATGGGCATGGGCGGCGCGCCCGCCGGAACCGCGCTCGCCGACCCGCTCTGCGGCGCGACCGACCGGATCGACCTGCACTACACGCAGCTCGGCGAAATCGTCCCGGC
>CAZCZB010000154.1:0-2677 GCA_964502995.1 uncultured Dehalococcoidia bacterium | reverse complement strand
CGAGCACGGCCCGATTGCACTTTTGCGCCTTGATTTCCTTGCGCACCATGTCGAATACCCCGCGCAACGCCTCGTTTTCGTCCACGGCCAGGCGGAACGGGTGGAATGGGTCGATGCCGGTCACTTCCAGCGAGGCCGGGTCGAGGCGCGCGCCCGGAAAGGGCTCTACGTGATAGCGGACAGCCTCGGCTGGCTGCAGTTCTCCGTCATCGTCCAACCGCAGCAACACCGCGGCGATCTCGAGCAGCGCGTCGGTCGTCGGATTGAACCCGCCCGTCTCCACATCCACGACCACTGGCAGAAAGCCGCGAAATCGTCCGGCAATGCCCGGAGACGGTCCTGCAGCCTGGCCGGCAGCCTGATTCGCGGCGCTCATGTCAGTCTTGTGGGTAGTACCACCAACAGGCGATCCGGGCCCTCCACGGTGTCGGCGGCGATATTAGCAGAATCACACCCGGCGGAACCGCCCGATATAATTCCTACGATTCAATTTGTCATCACCAGTCTGCGACGAACGATGTCCCGTTCAAGAAGCCCTACCGCATAATCCAGGGAGCCCAGGATGAAATTCCCCAAAATAATTCTTGCCGCCGGTATCGTGATGTGGCACGGAGTCGGGTGGAATGCGCACGCGCAGGACGTAATCCCGAAGGAGCAATATGACGAACTGATGAGCGAGGTCTCCAATCGCGGCCGGTGGGGCGCGGACGATCAACTCGGGACCGTAAATCTGATCACGCCTTCCAAGCGTATTGCCGCAGCCCGACTCGTCGTGACGGGTGTAACGATTTCGCTGGCGTACGAAACGCTGACCGACGTGACGGCAGATAATCCCAGGCCCTGGTCCCACTCGCTCTACCGGGTCGAAGTGGCCCCGGAATGGTTCTTCGATCGGCTGGGGGTCGCCTATCACGGGTTTGTACATTCACACCTGGACGCGCTGTGCCACCGCTTCTATGACGGCGAGACCTACAACGGCCACGCAATCGAAACTGTCACCGAAGGTGGGTGCGGCCTGGCGGATATCACGGCGATGGAAGACGGAATCTTTACGCGCGCGGTGCTTGTCGACCTGGCTCGTCTCAGGGGCGTGCCCTGGCTTGAGCCGGGCACCGCCGTTTACAGCGAGGAACTGGATACCTGGGAGCGGCAGTTCGAAACGTCCATCGAACCTGGCGACGTGGTGCTGTTCAGAACAGGACGCTGGGCGCGCCGCGAAGCGTTGGGCGCATGGGATGTCGCCGAAGCGGCGGCCGGACTGCACTATACGACTGCGGCCTGGCTGCGTGAACGCGATGTCGCAGTGGTCGGCAGCGATGCGGTCGTCGATGTGGCCCCGTCCAACGTGGAAAACAACCGGTGGCCACTGCACACGTTGCTGCTTGTCGCCATGGGTACGCCGATATTCGATAGCCTGGACCTGGAGGCCGCCGCCGAATACGCCGCGGGAGCAGGGCGATGGGAGTTTGCCATCGCGGCCGCGCCCTTGCGTGTTCCGGGCGGCACCGGTTCCCCGCTTAATCCAATCGCGATTTTCTGAGGTCCATATGGTCGGTCAAAACAACTCATCACGGTTCGAGCGTCTCGCAGGAATCACTGTCCTGTGCGCCAGTCTTGGATCCCTGGGCTTCTTTCCCGTCAGCGCACAGGAAACCCTGCTCCCGTCCCCTTACGGCCCCAACGATACGCTCGGTGCGGTGAACAACCTGTCAGCCGAAATTGTGCGCGAAGCGGCGGGTCTGGTCCGTGACGGCATGGTCTATTCGCTGGCCATACCCA
This sequence comes from uncultured Dehalococcoidia bacterium, assembly GCA_964502995.1. Lineage (GTDB taxonomy): Bacteria > Chloroflexota > Dehalococcoidia > Lucifugimonadales > UBA3495 > Bin87. The sequence goes on along the minus strand of CAZCZB010000154.1, from coordinate 898 downwards.
CCGGGCCCGACACACCGGCCTTCGGGACGCGCAACTACCAGATCCAGGTAAGCCGAATCTACAGCGAGGAAGGGGTTGTCAGGGGTTCCAACAGGGCCAACGGCAATGACGATCTGCTCATCTCATGGCTCGGGATAGGCACTCAGATCGACGGCTTCGCACACGCGGGTGTCGACAGCCATCACTACAACAACGTGCCGATCGGGGATGTCCTTCGACCGGACGGCGTCATCCGATACAGCATCCACGAGGTCCCGCCCATTGTCACGCGCGGTGTCCTGCTGGATATCGCGGCAGACCTGGATACGGACCTGGTTCCGGGCGGGACCGCGATCAATCGGCCGGAACTGGAAAGCGCCATGGCGCGGCAAGGAACCGAGATTCGCCGGGGCGACGTGGTACTTCTGCACACGGGCTCCCTGCAGCTGATCGACAGCGATCCCGCGCGCTTCATGGCGTCCGTGGCCGGACTGGGCGTGGACGGGGCCGAATACCTCGCCGGGCTCGGGGTGGTCGCGGTGGGCATCGATACCTGGGCGCTCGACGTGATCCCGGGCGAGAATGCTGACGAGCGCCTGCCGGTGCACAGCGCGCTGCTGGTCAGGCACGGCGTCCATATTTTTGAAAATATCCGCACCGGGGAACTGGCCCGCGACGGCGCCTACGAGTTCCTCTTCGTGCTCGCCGCACCGCGGTTCGTCGGTGCGGTACAGAGTCCCGTTCACCCCGTAGCCATACGCTGAGGGCGCGGCACCGCCTCGTTCATCGGAAGCGATTGCGGCAGACCCGCGGGGAGCGCGCCGGTTAGTACGGTGCGTAGCACTCCACCGGAATGAACTCGTAACCTTCCGTGTAGAGTTTTTTCCAGACCATCTCCCAGGGTTCCGTCAGATAACCC
>CAZCZB010000153.1:0-2761 GCA_964502995.1 uncultured Dehalococcoidia bacterium | reverse complement strand
ACCCTTGGAACCCAGCAATCGCCGCATAGCCCTTGACCTTCAAGACAGTTGCTGTTCATCCCGGTAAAATCCACCGTCCTTTATCGCCAATTCCAATCCGCGTCGCGGTCGCTGACATGGACGCGCTTGCCCGAAAGCGCCACCCGCGAAGGAGACAACACCATGAGCCACTGGGATAATTGTGACGCCATCGAGCGCCGCCCTGACAAAGTCAGCGGAGCCTGGATATTCAAGAACACCAGGCTCCCCGTGGCCAGCCTCTTCGATGCCCTCAAGGACAGCCCGACCATCGACGAGTTCATCGATGACTTCGGCGCCGTCACCCGGGAACAGATCGAAGCCCTCCTCGATCACGAAATCCAATCCCTGGAGCAACACTTCGCAGATTCGGTACACGCCTGAACCTGGGGTGCAAAGCCAATCTATTCCATCACCCGCGCATCCGGCAGCCCCAGCAAAAACTGCCCGTGATTCTCGTAAGCCGTATCGCTCACCATCTGGTGTTGCGCGGCGGCGTTGATGTCCCGCAGGCACTGTTGCAAAATGCTGGTGTCGAACAGCGCCTCGCCCCCGCCGTATCGAAACGCCTGCGACGCAACCTCCGCCGCAACGTCCGTCGTATGCGTCGCCACCGCCCGCATCTGCGCCTGCAACGGCGGAGCCGGCGGGTGTCCCGCGCACACCGACTCCCACGCCGCGCTCAGTATCTCGACGTTCAGGGCGCGGGCGGCCCGCAGCCTCATGTCCGACTCGCCCAGCGCCCGCTGCAGCACCGGCCGGTGCGCCAGCAGATTCGCCGAGCTATACCCCCGGGTCTTCGACGCCGCAACATCCGTGAAAGCGTCCAGCGCCCGCCGCGCCACGCCCAGCGCAAACGCCGAATGTTCGTTGGTCACGAATCCGGGCCGGCCCAGGCGATACAGCGCGCCGCCCCGCGTCGGTTCCGTGCGCGACACGTCCCACGCGAACCGCTCCGGTACGAACAGGTCATCCACCGAAAAATCGCAACTGCCGGTGCCGCGCAGGCCCATCACCCGCCAGTTGTCGTGAACCGTAACCTCCCGACGCGGCATCGCCACCCGCAACTGCATCGGACGATCTGAGTCGTCAACCACGCGCGCTCCGGCCGACACCCACTCCGCATGACGCACGCCGCTCCCGAACGGCCAACGCCCCGTCAGCCGATAGCCCCCGTCAACCGGTGTCGCCCGTCCGTAGGGCGCAAAGGCTCCCGCCACCTTGGGCGGTTTGCCCCCGGCGAATATCTCCTCGATGGCCTCGTCGGGCAGAAACGCCGCCATGCTCCCCAGGCTCGCCGCCCCGATCATCAGGCACCACCCGGCCGACGGATCAATGCGGCTCACCGCCTCCAGCACGTCCAGTTGCGTAACGGGATCAGCCTCAGCGCCACCCAGCGCTTGCGGCAGTTTCAGACGCAGCAACCCCGAGTCGTACAGCGCATCCACCGACGACCGCGCCAGCGTGGCAGCCTCCTCGGATGCAAACGTGTTCGCCGCCAGCGTCTCGCGCACACTCTCCACCGCATCCATCAGAACGCGCCGCCTCTCAGCCCCGTCAGTCGGAAACGAAATCATCACCGCACACTTCTAATGCCACTTCAGAGTTGTGGGGTATCCGGTGCATCTGAACACATACCCCCGCATCAAAAAATCCCCTTCATCCCCTTCATCCATGTAAAAATCAACGCCCACGACTGCCAACACCAACACCACCTAACCATCCACCCGCGGTAGCACGTCGTTCACCAGCGCGTCCATCGAGTCCAGCAGATTCTGCAAACTGCCCGACCCGTTGAAATTGAACTGAAACTCGTCCAGCCCAGCCTCGTGCCGGTACCGCTGGATATCCGACACAACATCGTCCGCGCTCCCCTGCCCCGTCGGCCGGTCGCCGCCCTGGTGCGACGCTCCGGTGATCTGGCTGAAATTGACCCGAAAACTCATCCGCGTGCGTGGAGGCTCGGCCCGCCCTATCTCGGCGCAGTAATCGTGCAGGTAGGCCCGGTTCGCCACCAGGTCGTTCAGCGCCGTTGGCGTCGGCTGCCAAACGTCGCCGAAACGCGCCGCCCGCCGCAGCGACGGCTTGCCCGACCCGCCGATCCACACCGGAGGGTGCGGCTGCTGCACCGGCTTGGGGTTGATGTGCATGTCGTCGAAGTCAAAAAATCGCCCGTGGAACGATGTCGCGCCCGGCTCCCAGCACGCCTTCCAGATGCGCAGGTACTCGTTGGTCCGCGCGCCCCGCTCGTGATACGGCACCCCCAGCGCGTTGTACTCCGGCTCACTCCAGCCCGCGCCGATGCCCGCAATCGCCCGCCCGTGGGACAGTTGGTCCAGCGTGGCAATCATCTTGGCCGTCACGATGGGATTGCGATACGGCATGATCAGCACCGACGTCCCCAGCATCACCCGCGAGGTCAGCGCGGCGGCATAGGCCAACGTCATCAGCGGGTCATACACCTGGCGCCACGGGACGCTGCGCGCTCCGTCGTCCACGATCACATGGTCGTTGACGAACACGGCGTCAAACCCCAGCGCCTCCGCCTTCACCGCCGTTTCCGCAATGGCCTCGGTCGTAGCGGGAAAGCCCAGGTAGTCAGCATTGGGCAAACGAAAAGAATACTGCACGGTTCACCTCGTCCCGGCCACACTAAGGGCCCCCAATGCCCTTGTCAACCAACCCGGTGCGCCCACGCGCGCCCACTATAGTGCGGACTGTCATTGCGAGCGCAGCGTGGCAA
>CAZCZB010000152.1:0-2791 GCA_964502995.1 uncultured Dehalococcoidia bacterium | reverse complement strand
AATCCCGGTCAATCATCCCCATCCACAAATCCAATAATCCCAGTAATAAATCCCGGTCAATCATCCCCATCCACGAATCCATAAATCCCGGTCATTGATTCCGGTCCGCTGTCCAAGCAACCTCGAGACAAAACCAACTGAAACTGGTTCCTTTCCCCCGCTTACCCGGATTTCGCCCCCGAATACGCCCACTTCTGGTCCCGTTTCAGGTTGTATCCCCTCGCGAGTCGCCCCAAACCCACCCGCAAACACGCCCCGCGCCGCAAATAAACCGCGAATACGAACATTCATCCGCATGTACCTTTCACATTTCCGCAAAGTCCATGTTAGCTTGACAATTCGGGCCCTGTTCCCCCTTCAGGCTGCCTTAAGTGTGTCTCCACCTTTGGGCGCCCGACCTGCGTCCGGCTGCTTGCCAACTGCCGGGACGTGATAGCCATGTCCGTCCGGTATGAGAGCATTCGCCCTCACAACTGAATTCAGGAGATCACACCGTGAAGCAGCCGAAACGTACCATCGCTTTGAGCGCCCTCATCCTGGTCGTCATGCTGGCCGCCCTTGGCGCGATCGCATTCGCCGCGCCAAACGCCGCCCATGCGCAAACAAATGAACCGGACCCGGCCCCGGCCGCGCCGACCATCACCGCGCAAGCACTGGGGGAGACCACCATCCACCTCTCTTGGAACGCTGTTCAAGACGCCGCCCGCTACGAACTCTGGGCCTGGGACAACGTCAACGAGTGGAGGCAGCTCGGCGGAGACAACCTCACCGCCGCTTCATACAGCCACACCGGCCTCACCAGCGGCACGACCTACTACTACCAGGTCCGCGCCCTGAACGCTGACGGCGAAGTCGGCGCCTGGTCCGTTCGCGTCAACAAGACTGCCGGCGCGGCGCCCGAAAGTCCCGTCCTGACTGCAACCGCCGGCAATCTGCAGAACACCATTTCCTGGCCCGCGGTCACCCGCGCAACCGGCTACGAACTCTGGGTCTGGGACGTCGCCTGGACACAGCTGCTGACCGCCGGCAGCGCCATCACAGACACCGCCTACACGCATACCGGCCTCACCGGCGGCAGAACCTACTACTACCAGGGCCGCGCCGTCAGCGCCAGCGGTGTCAAGAGCGTCTGGTCCGCTCAGGTCAGCGCCACCGTCATGGCAACGCCCCAAGTCACTGCCACCGTCATGGCTACGCCCCAAGTCCCCGCTCCGACCAGCTTCAGCGCGTCCCGCGGCAACACTGAAATCACCCTCTCATGGGGTGTCCCCGCCACCACCCCCGGCCTCACCATCGCCAGCTATGAATACCGCCATGCCGCCGCCAACGCGGCCTTGCCTGCCGTCTGGACAAACGTCGGCAACGTGCTGTCCACCACGGTGACAGGGCTCACCAACGGCACAACCTACGGTTTCGAGCTCCGCGCCCGCAGCGCGACTGATGCTGCAGGGACCGCCGCCACAGCGTCGGGCACGCCCTCCACCGTGCCCGACGCGCCCACGCTCACAGCCACCCCCGGCTACCAGCGCATCGTCCTCACATGGACCGCGCCCGCCAGCGACGGCGGCGCCGCCGTCACCGCCTACCGCATCGAGCGCGTGAATGACGACGGCCTCTGGATCAGCCAAACTTCGTTGCCCGGCAGCGTCCTCTCCTGGACTGCCACCGGCCTTGGCAACTCCGTCCAGCGCGCCTACCGCATCTTCGCCGTCAACGCAGCCGGCGACAGCGACTGGACCTCGGCCTCAGCGACGACCCTGGTCAACCCAATCCGGGCGCCATCGTCCCCAACCGGTGTCAGAGCCACCGCAGCCCATGGCAAAGCCGATCTCGGATGGGGCGAACCGGCCTTCAACGGTGGCGCCCCGGTTACCCATTTCTCCTACGCCTATAAGGAGACAAGAGGTGGCTCCTATCCTGAACGAAACCGCTGGGCCGACACCGGAGCCGATCTCAAGGTGGAGATAACCGGCCTTACCCCCGGCGTCGAATATACTTTCGCCGTGCAGGCGCACAATTCCGCCGGCATGAGCGACTATGCAGAGTCCGAAAGCGTAGAGATTCTGCCCACAGGCCCCGTCGCGGCGCCAACGCTGCGAATTCTCCTCGGCGACGACGGGGAACCCGATCCGAATCCTCAGATTACTCTTACCTGGAACGTTGTGCCGCCTGCCAGCAACGGCGGCGCGCCAATCTCCGGCTACGAGGTTGAGTACAAGACGTCAGATCAAACGGACTGGACCACCTGGGACAGCGGCGCCGCTGGCTTCGACGGCCCCACCGAGGACGGCAGCGGCCAGACTTACTCAGCCGCCCACGGAAATCAGCAGCTTGCGCTCGCGCCCGGTACTACCTACGAGTACCGCGTCCGCGCCTTCAACGACGCCGACAGCGCAACCGATGCCAACTCCCCAGGCGAAAGCCCCGACGACGCCAACGCCGACGAAGACCAGGTGGAAGAGAACGGCCCGTGGTCAAACACCGCGGCCGTAAGGACCCACGCGGTTGCCCCGGGCGTTCCCACGCTGCATCCAATTGCAGGCCAGACCACGCCGCCGCTGGCCGCCTGGACGCTCGCTGAAACCGCCATCACCGTCCGTTGGACCGCCCCCTCGAACGGCGGCTCGCCCATCACCAGCTACCAGCTGCGCGTGACCACCAACGATGACGCCGATGCGCGCTTCGGCCCTGCCGACACCGAGGACGCCGTCATCGCCAACCTGCCCGGCACGCGCGCCGAGTACACCCACACCGGGCTGAAACCTCTGACCGGCTACTACTACAGCATCCG
>CAZCZB010000151.1:0-2810 GCA_964502995.1 uncultured Dehalococcoidia bacterium | reverse complement strand
CCGAGCTGCTGGCCTTCGACTGCTTCTGGGACGGCCCGCACTACCACTATGGCCCGCGCAACAAGAACCACCGCATCTACTGGGACAAGACGCTGGTGCCCGACACGCTGGGGTGGTGCCTTGACCAGTTCAAGAGCGGCAAGCTCAAGGCCATGCTGGAAAGGGCCGGCTACCCCGGCGTAGCCGCCGACCTGGACGAGGATCTGATCCAGTCGGTGCTGCCGAGTGTGGAAGCCCGCGCCCGCGCAATGGAAGCCTCCGGCGTCCCCGCCGAGGTGACCCCCAACCTGGTAACCTAGGCCACCGCGCGCAGAAACGGGAACGGCGTAGGGGCGGGTTTCAAACCCGCCCCTACATTTTTGATGGCACAATTTGGCCAAACAAACTATCCGCAGTGGTACACCTCGCCACTGTTGCCCACGACTGTTGTAGCCTCATACCCCCGCCGGAATGGGAATGTTGAGCGTGGCCTCGGGTCGGGGCAGCGCGTCCTGCGGCAGGGCGGCAGCGGTGGTTTTGATGATACGGACGGGCCTGTCGGTTTCCAAATCAATGTCAACAACCAGCAGGTAGCCGTCCTCGGGGTTCTCCATCGCTGCCAACGGGGAGAGTTCGTCGGATAGGATCGCTCGCAACCGAACCTTGGTCAGACGGAAGCACACAAACCGCTCCACGTCCTGATCAGCGTCACTCCACCAGGCCAAATAGAGCCGACCTGATGAATCACGCTCAAGCAGGATGAGAGCACCATCGTAGTGGTCCAGGACGGTGTCATACGAAAACCGATCCCAGGGCAATTGGGGTAATAGAGTTCCGTCAATGTCGGCCAGCATGGATACCCTCTCTGATTTCCTTTACAGTTCCAGAACTACTTCTGCCGTGATAACTGGATTGTATCCTGCCGGCACCCACCATGTATGGTGAGAATCGCCATCCCTGGGTGTATAGAGGATCTGCCCTGCGTCGGGGAAAAGCATAAGTCGGGCAATCAGGTGTCCGATACCTTTGAAACGGTTCGCGCGCCGCACGGCATCGTTGATACTACCCAAGACGGACAATCCCATGGTTTGACATGTGGTGGTTATCCCTTGCCGTATTCTAGCTTCAGCCAACCTTCGGTTCCTGCTGTAAAGGGACGCGAAATCTGACGCAGCAGGCGGATCGTTTTTGACGATGTAGTAATAGATTCCGTTAGCGGGTAATGCTGCTGGTGGTGGGCAATCCTCCGGGAAATCGTCCGGCCAACGTAAAACCATCCGTGCCTACCCTTCCTCGCCGATCTTCAGCAGGCTGAGGAACGCCTCCTGCGGAACCTCCACGCGGCCGACGCGCTTCATGCGCTTCTTGCCTTCCTTCTGCTTTTCCAGCAGCTTGCGCTTGCGGGTGATGTCGCCGCCGTAGCATTTTGACAGCACGTCCTTGCGCATCGCGCGCACCGTCTCGCGGGCCACGATGCGGCTGCCGATGGCCGCCTGGATGGGCACCTCGAACATCTGGCGCGGAATCGTTGACCGCAGTTTCTCGACGATATTGCGGCCCTGCACCACCGCGTTGTCCCGGTGGCTGATCATGCTCAGCGCCTCCACCGGCGTCTGGTTCACCAGGATGTCGATGCGAACCAGCGGCGCGGCCCGGTAGCCCTCGAAGGTGTAGTCCAGCGAGGCGTACCCCTGGGTGCGCGATTTGAGCTGGTTGTAAAAGTCCGCCAGCATCTCGGCCAGCGGCATGGTGTATTCCATCACCACGCGGGTCTGCTCGTTGTCCGCCGATGCGTCGGCCTGGCCGCCGCCGATGCCCTGGATGTATTCCATGCGACGGAACTCGGACCGCCGGGCGTGCATCAGTTCCATTACGGCGCCCACGGCGCGGCTGGGCGCGACGATGGTAACCCCCAGGATGGGCTCCCGAACCTCGGAGATGGCGTTGGGCTGCGGCAGCATCGACGGGTTGTCCACGCGCTCCACCTCGCCGTTGGTGAGCAGAACCTCGTAGGCGACGCTGGGCGCGGTGACGATCAGGTCAAGGTCGTACTCCCGCTCCAGGCGTTCCTGCACGATTTCCAGGTGTACCAGGCCCAGGAATCCGCAGCGGAACCCGAACCCCAGCGCGCCGCTGTTCTCCGGTTCGATGGTCAGCGATGCGTCGTTGAGCTTCAGCTTCTCCAGCGCCGCGCGGAGCCGGGTGTAGTCCTCGCCGTCCGCCGGATAGAGCCCCGCGAACACCATGGATTTCAGTTCCACGTAGCCCGGCAGCGGGTCCTCGGCGGGTCGGACGTTGCTGGTCAGCGTATCGCCCACCGCGCACTCCTGCACGTCCTTGAATCCCGTGGCCACGTAGCCCACCTGCCCGGCGTGCAGCGTGCCGGTGGCCGTGGGTTCGGGCGCGAACACGCCCACCTCCATGATCTCCACGGATTTGCCCGACGACATCACCCGCAGACGGTCGTTGGCCGATATGTCGCCGTCCGCCACCCGCACGTAGGCGATGATGCCCTTGTAGGTATCGTAGGTTGAATCGAACACCAGCGCGCGGAAGGGGTCGTCCTCGCCGCCCGTCGGCGGGGGCACGCGCTCGACGATGCCGTCCAGCAGTTCCACGCAGCCCAGGCCCGACTTGGCCGACACGAACACCATCTCGTCGCGCCGGAACCCGAAAATCTGCTCCATCTCGGCCGCCACGCGCTCCGGTTCGGCGGAGGGCAGGTCAACCTTGTTGATGACCGGGATCATCTCCAGGTCGTATTCCATGGCCAGCAGGGTGTTGGCGATGGTCTGCGCCTCCACGCCCTGGGTGGCGTCCACCACCAGCAG
>CAZCZB010000150.1:0-2894 GCA_964502995.1 uncultured Dehalococcoidia bacterium | reverse complement strand
GGGTTCGCCGGCCGGATCGACCAGGTTGGTGGACAGGCGGTTGAGCAGGTCGCGGGCGTCCTCGCCGGTGAGCCGCAGACGGCCGGCGTTGCTGGGAAAGACGGCGGCGCGTTCGGTGGCGGCGCGGAACTCCTCGGCGGTGTGGGCAGCAATGGCGGCGATGGTCATGGACATCCTCCTGAATTATCGGGCACAGCGTTGGGGCGAATAATCATTCGCCCGCCCGGGTTGGGCTCGGCGGTTGCTTGAAAACGCGATAGGGGCGGGTTTGGAACCCGCCCCTACGCCGCTACGACCGTTTTGGTATCCGGTGGATTATACGGCGAATGACGTACCGCAACCGCAGGCCTTCTTGGCGTTGGGGTTCTCGAATACGAAACCCTTGCCGTTGAGGCCATCGGAGAAATCAAGCTGGGTGCCGACCAGGTAGATGTAGGACTTTTTGTCCACCATCACCTTGACGCCATATTGCTCGACGATCTTGTCGGACTCGCGCTCCTGGTTGGTGATGGTCAGGTCGTAGGTGAGACCGGAGCAGCCGCCGCCTTTCACGGCGACACGCAGGCCCACGTTGTCGGTGATGCCCTCTTTGTCTGCGAAATACCTGATCTTCTCGGCAGCTTTCTCGGAAATCTCAACGGTGAGTTCGGCGCCGTTCTGAGTGATGGGCATGGGAAATCGGCCTCCTGTAGAGGTGTCGGTTGATGCGTCGATTTTACGCAAACGGAGGCGTCGGCGTCAATCAGGGCCGGCGTCGATCAGGATTGAAGTTCATTCCGCCCTTAAACTACGTAGCGGAATTTCGTACCAGCGAATCGAGCCGCCGCTAACCAGATTGTTCACGTCGTAATCATTTTTGACGCTGGCGATAACTGCATGAGCCGGCCGGCCGGTGAACTTGGTCAGAAATTGGGCGTTCCGTATGGCGCGGTCAGTATCGCGTTGGTCAGCAGTGTAAGAAATTTCCACTGCGATGTAGTTGGTGAGTCTTGAGCCATCTTTCGCTTTTATGACCAGGTCGGCTTTCGTGAAGCTTTCCAGTTCGTTTCGCGCGATGGAACTATCGGGGTTTTCCCGAACCATCTCGTCCAGTTCGCCGGCCGAAAGCGCCCGCTCGAAAATGAGGTTCAGCGCCGAAGCTATAACGTCAGCCCGTCGGATGGTTTCCGTACGAGCGTGACCACCTTTTACTTCGGAGATATCGTCTTGTATCGTTCCGAGACGGCGGTCAACACGCCTATTGAACTGCCGCTGCTCCTCGTTGAACTGGTGCTGCTCTGCGTTGAACTGGTGCTGCTCCTCGTTGAACTGCCGCTGCTCCTCGTTAACACGGCGCTGTTCCTCGTTAACTTGGCGCTGTTCGTGAATGAATTCCTTAACCAGGTCCGACAGGTTTTGCAGCCCTTCACTCAGCTGCCGCTGCCCTTCGGCCAAACTATGGATGGTGGGTTCATTCTGGGTTGACATGATTAAGTCCCTTGAGTCATCTACCGACAGGGATGCACATTTTAGCATATGGGCCAGCAGCCACAAACTAAAACAGCGGCCGCTGCGCGTTGTCGCGATCCGTGGGGACTATGTTGGCGATGGCTTCGAACCAGTCCTCGATGGCCTGGTACGTGCGGTGGTTGAAGTTGCGCAGGAAGGGATGGTCAAGCCCGCCGTCCTCGGGGTCGGCGTACATCAGCACCGGACGCGCCGGCTCGGCGGTGTGCGAGGCATACATCAACTCGGAGTACATCCCCGTGGACAGCCGCCCGCCCATGGTGATGCGGTAGGCGGCGACGCACTGGGCCTGCTCAACCATGGTCAGGTCGCGGTGGCGCACCTGGTTCTCCATGTCGTCCCATACCTCCAGCGCCTCGCGGGGATCCAGCGTCATGGGATACGTCGATGGCAAGCCGTCCTTCAGCGTTCCGGCATTGTCCAGCGGCCAGCGCGCCTCCTCGGACGTGATGGTGATCTCGTGCAAGCCGTCGTCGCAGGCGGCCCGCGCCTTGTCAAACACCTGCGGCGTGCCCTCGTCCAGCGTCAGCGGATCGAACACGATGAACCGGCGGTGCAACTCGTGCCGGATGCCATCGACGCTGGCCCGCAGGTCGGCATCGTAGCGGATGGCCGTGATGGGAAAACTGGAGTACACCATCGGAAACCGCCGCCGGTGAAAGATGAGCCGGTACAGCATTTCGGCGGGATGCTTCAATCCCACCACGTAGTGGGGAATCGTCCGCCGCTCGTACAGGTTGCGCGCCAGCAGGTCGGCCATGGCGATCTCGGCGCTGCGCCACGCCAGGATCTCCCGCAGCCGCAGCTGGAAATTCGTGCGCTGCTCGGCGTCCCGCCGGGCCAGCGCGGCGCGGATGTCCAGCATGTCGTCCACCAGCGTGATGATGCAGTCGGGACGCCACCGGCGAATGGTGGGAATGTCAATCAGCGAGAACTGCCGGCCGCTGGTGTAGTAGGTCAGGTGCGTTGAGAGCAGGCTGTGGCGCGGGTCCAGGTCCTCCATCTGCTCGGCGATGGCCTGGCCGGCGCGCTGCCAGGCGGCAAGCTGGTAGCTGGGGCGGAAGGCCGCCAGGGTGCTGGCAAGATCGTCGCCCTGCCGGGCGAACACGTCCTCAACACTGGCGGCGAACAGTTCGCGAGGGTCGGCGGCATCCCGTATGCGTCCCGTTCGGTCGGGAACTTCGGCGGAACCGAGGATATCGCCATTGGCGCGAAGCCGGTCAAGCAGGTTGGCGACAACCACATCCTTGTTGACGCCGGAGATGCCGGCCAGTAGTGCGCGCATAAATCAACGATGCCCGGCCCCCGGCAATATGTCAAGGCAGGCCAGCGGCTCATGCTTACCCAGTTTGTCATTGCGAGTCCGCCACAGGCGGATGGCAATCCCA
>CAZCZB010000149.1:0-2945 GCA_964502995.1 uncultured Dehalococcoidia bacterium | reverse complement strand
CATCGAACGCCCCATCCGGTTCCTGCGACAACGTGGCGAAGAGTGCGGCGACAGCGCTGTTGCGCGTATCGGTGTCGGGAGACGCCAGATTGGCGAGATCGGCCGGAGAGACGCCCAGCGCTGCAAGGATCTCCGCGTAAATCAGGGGATTGAGCTGCCTGCCCGCCAGGGCCATGTTCTTCGCGTGAAGAAAAACGCGACCGTCGGGCGTCAGGCTCACGATGTACGTGGAACCGGAACGCCAGACACTCCCCTCCTGCCTTATGAGACATCCAATGTAGAGCCCCTGTTCCACTGTCCCGGCCTCAAGGGAGTGTTCTCTGGACCGGGCCCTCACGGAGAGCGCGAAGTCCCTCAGGAGACCGGTGCCGTTCTCAACCTCCTGAGCCGTAACGGACGGGTCCGCGGGGGGCGTCCCACTAGCGGGAAGCGGACACGCCTCCTGCGCCAGGGCCGGGCGCGCCCCGACAAGGGTGCAGGCCAGCATGAAGAGGTAAAGAACGACGGATACCGATGTCCCAATTCTCCGCGCCCCGGAATTCACCTTGCAGGCTCCCCTCAGTTCTCAACAGAGAACATACCGAACCGAGCGGCAGATTACGAAGCGTCTGACCGGACGCGTTGCTCCGAACCGTCAAGGAACCGATGGCGACCTGGCTCGAAGAGCCCTGAGACTGTCCCTCGGATCCCGTGGAAACGACGTCGGAAAATCCTGACGCCCCGTGTTGTGGGCACCCTTTGGCGATCTTGTTGTGACGGGCCCCGAGGAGTGGAAGCCCCCTTCGGACGGATCCGTCCTGTCCTGGCGCCTGTGCGCGGGCGGGCGTTGGCGGAAGTCATGCTGATTCATCCCGCCGATCGAGGGCCTCCGCCCGGCATCAGGCATTGGCCATCATCGAAGGTTCGAACCGCTCAAGCGTCACAGCCGTGAAATCGTGAGGCCGCACACGATGATCAAACCTCTCTCATTCTGTCTGCTACTGCAGGCGAATGCCTGCAGTGCCCCCATGATGGAGAGCCCCATCACGTGCGGGCGGAATCGTCGTTCTAAGGGGATCTCCTGAGTGTCTTCGTATCCTTGGAGGGCATGGTGGACGAGAGCGTCAGCACCGCCGGCAACGCCATCGAGACCAGTTCCGGCAAGACCCTCTTGCCGGGGCACATCACGCGGAACCGGGCCATGCTCCAGGCACGAGACGACGGAAGCTCGATCGTCTGCGGGCTGGTGAGCCGGGACCCCGAAGACACTGCGGATTACCTCATGGCGGGCTGGAGGGCTGAACTCGCCGGCCAGAAGCTGCCCGACCTTGAGGAAGCGAAGCGGTTCTCGATTGTCGACGGCCCGGAACTGGATCCCGAGAACCCTCCCGTTCTTCCCGTGTCCGGGCAGGCGACGTATCTCGGGCAGTCCGGCGGGGTCACCTCCTACCTGGCGTCTGGGGAAGACACTGCCGTGCAAGGATGAGTACGCAGGGACGGTCAACCTGACTGCGGACTTCGATGCCGGCACCGTGTCCCGTGCATCCGGGATTCCATCTCGCCAACGAGGGGGTCGATACCGAATCCCTCGCCCGGGATTATGAGAATCACCTCGGCGCGGTCCCCCTGATGCCGGGACGTTCGAGGGTCCGAACGTCTCCGTGACGCACCCCAAACGAACCGTCGCGCGCATCAAGGGGCATTGGGGCGGAGGTGTGTCGAACATCCCGGGCAGAGCAGGCACTCCGCGCCTTGCAGCAGGTTTCAGCACCGCCAGGTTCTTCGAAGAGGACGGCAGCAAGGGAAGATTGACCGGGATCCTTGTCGGCCTGAGCGAGCCGTACCAGTCGTCTGCCGGGCGTCAGGCATCGGCCAACGGATCGACGTCTGCGTCCCTGCGTCGGCTGTACTCGGCCCATCGCGCTGCATCGTCGGCGGACTGCACGGAGAGTTGACCTCGGAGCAGGCTCCGGTCGGCGACTATCACGCGCGGTGCTTGCAAGGCGACCGATGGGACTGCCGGCTGGGGAAAGCTCGTGGGAGAGGGGCACACTCCAGCCGCTCTCGATCGACGAAAAGATGCTCAAGGCTGCGGTCGTGGAGCCAGGAGACCCTGTGCGCGCGACCGGAGTGAGTGCCGAAGGGCTGCGGGAAGCGTGCCTTGCCCACGTCTTTCGGAGTGAACCGGCAGCTGTCCAGCGTTGAACGAGCCGCTTCGGCGCCGTTCACGTCCGTTGCGGAGACGTTTGGCGCACGACGCTGAACCGGTCCGCGCACATGCCCTTGTACGACGGGCGCAACCGACGATAATTCGAGATCAAGCTCGCTTCCACGCAACGCAGGGTTTCGGCAGGTCAATGAGAACATCGCTCATGAACCTGATGTCCGAACTGCGTGCTGACGTAACCTCGGGCAACTTGTTCCCGGCGCTGTCGGTTGGCTTGGTCGTGGGCGTTATAGGCTCGGCGTACCTCATCTCCGTGGGAGCCCTTGTGTTTGCCGGCCCGTTGGCGCCATTTCTGTCCCAGGGCACGATCATGGTGCTGTTCGGCGGTTTCGTCGTCTGCCTGTGGATCGCCCTGACCAGCGGCTACCGTGGCGCTCTCTCGATGACCGCGGTGCCGTCCTCGATGGTGTTGGTCGTGATCGCGTCAACCATTGGCGTGGAGGGCGATGCGATCGTGCGTTTCGTGACCACGGCTACGGTGGTGATCATCGGGGCAATGGCGACGGGGGTCTGTTTTCTGATAATCGGTTACTTTCGGCTCTCCAATGATCCGGTTCATCCCCTACTCCGTGGCGGGCGGGTTCATCGCCGGGACAGGAGTCCTTCTGTGCGAGGCGGCACTGTCGCTGATGGGAGTCACGCCGGACAGAGAAACCCTCGCTTCCCTCCTGGAGCCAGATGTGCTGTGGAGATGGGTTCCGGGCGTGGCCTACGGTCTTGGCCTCGCCCTTGCCATAAG
>CAZCZB010000148.1:0-3203 GCA_964502995.1 uncultured Dehalococcoidia bacterium | reverse complement strand
GCGGACCGCAGGCGCACTCGCAATGACAAAATGGGTACGCGTGAGAACGCAGCCCCTCACGCGTACCCACTTTGTTGAACCGTCATTGCGAGTCCGCCGGCGGCGGACGCGGCAATCCCGCCGAAGGGAGGAGCGTCCGCCAGTCAACGAGATTGCCATCCGCCACCGGCGGACCGCAGGCGCACTCGCAATGACAAAATGGGTACGCGTGAGAACGCAGCCCAGGTTGACCCCTCTCCTGTCTCGCCAATATCATCGAACTCCAGCGCCATCACAGGAGGTTGGAAAACCATGACTGCCAATCCTGAAACCCTCGACAAGATCGCCAATATCATCCGCACCGAAGTACCCAAATACCTGTCCTCCGAATTCTCCATCAACGACGTGACCGCCGAAAACCGGCCCGGCCCGGACGACGAGGACTACGTCCTCATCAGGGTCGTACTGGAAGACGACCACCCGAAACTGGATCCCCAAGTTTTGCTGCGATTCCGCGGTGACATGGGCTCTTTCTTCGAACAGTCTGGCATCCCCCACACCCCCAATATCTCCTATACCAACCGGAGCGACCTGAGCGTATGACCACACCCGCCAACCCCACGCCCGTCCCCATTGATTGGGCCAACCTCATCCAGGCGGGACGAGACCTCCTCAACCCGCGCCAACTCGGACGCCTACCCACGCACGAACACGTCCGGCGAGCGGTCAGCGACGCATACTACGCCATGTTCCAGGCATTGGCGCATAGCAATGCCTTGGCCTTGATCGGTACACCTACCGACCCGGACACCGCTGCAGCATGGTCGCGGATCTACCGGGGCCTCGACCACACCACCGCCCGACGGGAACTCCAGCGGCACCGCCAGGAATTCTCCCTTCAAGCCAGGGATTTCGCTGACACGTTCAGAGACTTGCAAGAGCTTCGTCACTCGGCCGACTACGACCCGAACGCCGCCATCCCCGCAAACGACGGCAGCATCTACCTGGAAGTGGCCGAATCGGCCATCCTCGGCTTTGCCCAAATCACACCAGCGGAGAAGGTGTACATCGCCACTCTCACACTGGTCAGACCCAGATAAAAGTCCCGCGCCTCGCCGGCTGCGCCGTAGTGAGGGCGCAAGTCGGCAGCAACATCACTACCACAACCATCGCGCTCTGCGTCAACGGCAAGCGCGCGACCATAGTTCTGCGTAAACCCTCCACAAATAATCCCCTCAAACCCGACTTTCTGTGCAAAGCCCCCAAAACCGGCCGCCCCCATCCATCCAAATCCCACCAACCAAATATCCCGTTCATCCCGTACATCCATGAAAAAACCACCAACCCATCCCGTACATCCCGTACATCCCGTACATCCATGAAAAAAACCCACCCCCACCAGTGACACCCGCCCCTTGCGCCAGGCCATACATCCGTTCTATTCTGATCTTGTCAGGCTCCGCCGCATCGCATGCAGCGGCGGACGACGCCACTCCATCCACTTTGGCGAGGTTTCAATTGGTTCGGGCCGCAACGGCCTGTCGGTATTGACACACATGGCAGATCGGTCCTCAAAGAGCCTAGAGTCGTCCTCTTCCACGACCAAGCTCCCGGACCCAGCGGGTGCCACCTCCGCCCCGTGCCGCGTTCTCCCGGTCTCATCGGCCGGCTCCCCGCGGGACACGGAAGACTAGGGCAATATCTCTGCGCAAATCAGTGTTGGCCGTGCTCCGACACCGACCCGAACCACCACCTGACGCCCCCAAACATCCAAACCCAATCACCCTCAAATCAAACAGGGAGCAACGCCAGCCTCAAACCAACGGACTCTCACCATCCGGACTCTCAATGAGATGCCCCGAACCAAGGAGATGCCCCGGACAAAGGAGATGCCCCGGACAAAGGAGATGCCCCGAACATGGGAACCGTCCACCACCATCGGCGCAAAGCCGCCGAATTCCTCCAACGCGCCAAACGCGCCATCGCCGTGTGCGACCCCGACGAGGCCGCCGCCGCCCTGCGCCGTGCCGCCGCGCACTCCGCCACGGCCCTCGCCGTCAACCAGGCGTGCCCATACAACTCCCGCCGTCGGCTGGAGCAAACCCTGCATATCGGTATGGCCAACGGGACCCTGTCCCGCCGCCACTTGGTAACCTTCCGGCAAACCTACACCCTGCCTCAGCTCTTGAGGCAGGGCACAACCTCGTCCGCCGTCCTGCTCCGACGGATGCGCCGCCGCGTCTCGGCCCTGATCGATGCCGTCAATGCCATCCTCGCCGGACATCCCAAACCCTTCCGACTCAACAAGCTCTGGCAGCGTCGCCTCCGCGCGCCCAAACCACCCCACGACTCCCAGTTACCCAACGACTCCCAGTTATCCCACGACTCCCGGTTATCCCACGACTCCCGGTTATCCCACGACTCCCGGTTATCCCACGACTCCCGGTTATCCCACGTCTCCCAGTTATCCCACGTCTCCCAGTTATCCCACGTCTCCCAGTTAGATGACGCCTCCCAGTTACCCCACGTCTCCCAGTTAGATGACGCCATGGCAAACCGCCTCGACTCAAGCGGCCTCGACTTCGATTTCGACGGGCATGGCTCGCCATTCACCCACGTTCAGCAAATCCTCACCCTGCCCAACTTCCTCAACATCCAGAGCCGTTTCCGCCTCCATCGCGTCAGCATGGCCGCCGCGCCCGACCCTCACGGCCGTTATGCCCAGGGCATCCAGCCCCAACCCTGCCAATGCCACGCCAACCTCTGGAACAATCAGCCCAAAAACCCCAACTGCATCACCCTCTCCCCCCTCTGGCGCCAGGCCCTCGAAAAAACCCTCCGCATCAAACTCCCCGAAAACCTCCAACTCGCCTGCTGACCAAAATCCCCCATCCCGCAACGAGACCGTGTTGAAATTCGCACCGCCGGCGTCAACGCAAACCGAAGGCGCAGCAACTCACCGGCAGTAGTCCGCTCATGGTGAGCCTGTCGAACCAAGCTTGCACGAAAGACGGCAATGGTTCACCCGCCCTACAGTTCCGGCGGGTATCTTCCCCCAACCTTTCGATCATCGTCGCACCCGCAGTAGTCCGCTCATGGTGAGCCTGTCGAACCAGGCTTGCACGAAAGACGGCAATGGTTCACCCCCTGCGGTTCCGGCGGCTATGCCCCCCCAACCTTTCGATCATCGTCGCACCCGCAGTAGTCCGCTCATGGTGAGCCTG
>CAZCZB010000147.1:0-3214 GCA_964502995.1 uncultured Dehalococcoidia bacterium | reverse complement strand
CTTGGAACCCAGCAATCGCCGCATAGCCCTTGACCTTCAAGACAGTTGCTGTCCAGTCTTATCGTCCGTAACCAGTCTGCATCCGGCAATATCCTGCATCCGGGATAGCCTGATCCGGGAATCCCGCTCTAGCTTCGCAATCACCGATTCGGGTCGCTTCAACCGTCCCCCATCAGACTGTCCGATTCCCAATCGTCCCAGGTCGAACATGACCAGCAACAGCGTATCAAAGAACAAATCCCGGTATTGCCTCAGCAACGCCCTGTCTTCCGCCGCCGCCGATTCCCGCAGCCGCTCCCCTAAACGGTCGATCTGACGCCGGGAAAGCCCGGCCACGCCCGGCGTCGCCATCCGCCCAACTTATCCCCCGGCCACCGCCGGCACAATGCTGATCTCGTCGCCCGACTTGATCGAAGTCTGCAACCCCTGGTCAAAGCGAATGTCCTCTCCGTTCACGTATATGTTCACGAAGTAGCGCAACTCGCCCTCCTCATCCAGCAACCTCTCCTTGAAGCCGGGGTAGTCCGACTCCAGCTTGTCGATCATCTGCGAAAGGTCATTGACCTCCAGCTCCACCTTGTCGGCTCCGCCGGTCATACGTCGCAGCGGTGTGGGAATGCGAACCATAACGCCCATTGGGGTATCTCCTCCTGTTGTTCTGCAAGCCCCGGGGCGTCAGCAGTCGCCGGGGTCAGCCTTCGATTACGTCACCGGCAATCGGGTCAACGCGGACGCCCGAATCGGCAACCCACGTCAGCCCCCGTTGAATCTCATCTTCCGTTCCGTCCAGTTCCAGCACCACCCAGCCCATGTCGGCGCGCACGTCCGCCCGCCTTATGTTCGTCACCACGTCGAAATCGTGCCCCAGCCGGTAGATGATCGGCTCGCGCACCATGTCCGCCGCAAACGTGAACCGCACCCTCTGTCGCGCCATCGCGGGTTACACTCCCGCTGCGGCGCGGTTCTCAAGGGCCGCCTCGAACGATCCCATCATCGGCTTCACCAGCAGCGGATTCACGACTTCCTCCACCGCTTCCTGCGTCTTCAACCCGTTGCCCGTTACGTACGCCACGGTCAGTTCGTCGGGCCCGATGGCGCCGGTTTCGGCCAGGTACTTCAGCGTCGATATCGTCACGCCGCCCGCCGTCTCGGTGAACACGCCCTCCGTCTCCGCCAGCAGCTTGATGCCTTCCACCACCTTGTTCTCCGGCACCGCGTAACCGCTGCCGTCCGACTCCCGGATCACCCGCAGCGCATAGATGCCGTCGGCCGGGTTCCCAATGGCCAGCGACTTGGCGATGCTGTTGGGGCGCACCGGGCGGATCTGATTCTTCTGGTTCTCCCACGCCCACACGATGGGGCTGCACCCCTCCGCCTGCGCCATGTGCATCCGCGTCTTCACCGCCGGATGGTGAACCGTATTCTGGTCTGCTCCAAACGGCATCGGATCCACTCCGTCCAATAGCCCCAGGCACGCCAGTTCGTTGAAGCCCTTCCAGATCTTGGTGAACATCGCCCCCGATGCCGACGGAACCACCACGTGATCGGGAATCCGCCAGCCCAGTTGCTCCGCAACCTCATACCCCAGCGTCTTGCTGCCCTCGGCGTAGTACGGTCGCATGTTGATGTTCACGAACGCCCAGGGGTAGTTGTCGCTCACCTCGCTGCACAGCCGGTTGACTTCGTCGTAAGTGCCGTCCACCGCAACCAGCGTCGGGTTGTACACCGCCGCGCCGATCACCTTGCCGCGCTCCAGGTCCGCCGGAATGAACACCACGGCGTCAATGCCCGCGCGCGCCGCGTGAGCGGCCACGCTGCACGCCAGGTTGCCGGTGCTGGCGCACGACAGGGTCTCGTAGCCAAACTCAACCGCTTTCGTCGCGGCCACCGACACCACCCGGTCCTTGAACGAAAACGAGGGGTTCACGCTGTCGTTCTTGATGTACAGGTTGTTCAGACCCAGCCGCTTGCCCAGGTTCCGCGCCTTCATCAGCGGCGTATAACCCGACATGATGTCCACCGGATCATCGGCCGACGCCGGCAGCAGGTCCTGATACCGCCAGATGCTCAGCGGCCCCTCGGCGATCCGTTCGTGGCTGATTACCTCCGAGATGGTCACGTAGTCGTAGATCACCTCAAGAGGGCCGAAACAGAAATCACAAACGTTCAGCGCTTCGCCCGGGTACTCCCGGCCGCACTCCCGGCATTTCAATCCTTTAACAAAAGCCACCGGATGTTACCTCCGTTGCTTGTTCGCTTGGCCCGCAATCGGCAAATTCAAAGCGGGTCCCTTTCGTTTCATCGTTCGCAGGGCAACCATTGTGCCAGAGGCCCGCGCCGCTGGCAAACAACGCACAGTCCCGTCTCGGAAAACCGCGTCCTCATAACGGCCAGCTTGCCATTCAGCTTCGGGGCAACCCTGGTGGTTGCCCTGCCCCGAACATCTCGCCCCGCCCCAGAGTATTGCCCGGTCGCCCGGCATATTCCCCGATGGTAGAAACCTTACCAAAACCATGGAACCATTGCCCGAGACAACCGGAATCGCCCCGCAATCCCGTCCCTCGCCGTTGCCGGGAGTTGGTCGAATGACCTAGTGCGCCGGGTGGTACCAGTGGCTGTCGTAAAACATCAGCGGAACCGCCTCGTCGTCGCTACTCCGCATCTCTTTCACTTCGCCCACGTAGATCGTGTGGTCTCCGTACACGTGCGAACCCACGATGTCGCAGTTGAAAAACACCATCGAGCCGTCCAGTTGCGGCACGTCGTGCTCGCCCATGGTGTACGAGTATTCGGGGTTCCCCTCTCTCTGCTCCGGGCGCCGGGCGAAATACATCCCCAGCTCTTCCTGCTCCTCCCGCAGCACGTTCACCCCAATCCTCTGTTGATCTTCAACATACCCGTAGGTAATCGTGTTGTGCGCCACGCACACCAGCAGCGTCGGTGGGTCCAGACACACCGACGTGAACGCATTCGCCGTCATGGCGTGGGGATTCCCTTCCGGATCCAGGGTGGTGATCACCGTAACCCCGGTCGCGAACTTGGACATTGCCTGCCGAAAGTCGATCTGACTAACCACTGCGAGAGTACCCCCGATAATTTGGCGATGATTATACCCGGACAGTATCACTATTGCCAGACGCCCGCCGCGCCTCACGCGTGCCCACTTTGATAATCTGTCATTGCGAGAATGCCGTCAGGCATTCGTGGCAATCTC
>CAZCZB010000146.1:0-3221 GCA_964502995.1 uncultured Dehalococcoidia bacterium | reverse complement strand
GATGATGGCGTCCTCGGTGATGCTGCGGGCCGCCTCAATGCCCGCCGCGGCGCGCTCCGCCAGCTGCCGGTCGTCGATGAAGGCGATGTAGGACCGGTCGGGGTCCTCGCTGATTACCTCCCGCACCGCCGCCTGCAAATCCCGCCAGCCCTCGTCGTGGGGATCCCGGCCGACCGCGTGCTGCACGGTGAGTTCGGCGCGGGGGCTGCCGTTGTAGCGGTCGTCCACCACCTGGAAGGGCAGGCCGGTCAGCGTCTCGAGGTGCTGGGCGGGATTGTGGATGGTGGCGCTGGCCGCGATGACCCGCAGCGGCTCGAACTGGGCCATCAGCTCCCGGCGCTTCTGCTGCAGGCGGTGCAGCAGGTAGAGGCAGTGCGTTCCCAGCGCGCCGTCGTAGGTGTGGGCCTCGTCCAGGATCAGGAACGTCAGGTTGGAGATGAACCGGCGCACGTTGTACTGGGTGTTCTGGACTTCACGCAGGTCGTGGCGCAGGGGGCGCCTGCCATACAGCGGCTCCGAGTAGGCCATGAGCCACTGCTGGATCACGTCGGGGGTCATCAGGGCCAGACGGGTGCGCTGGAGTATCTCTCTGCGCTCGGTGAGGTCCCGCACGTCGCCGTCGATGCGGTTGATGTTTTCTGGGTCCAATCCGGCGGCCTCGGCCATGCTCTGCCAGCGTATCACCTGATCCCGGGCCAATGCCTTGATGGGGTAGATGGCGATGGCCGTGGCGTTGGGATTGGCCGCCAGGTGGTGCAGGGTGGGCGCCTGGAAGACCAGGGACTTGCCGCTGGCGGTGCCGGTGCTGATCACCAGGTTGTGGTCCTGGCCCAGCAGCTCCAGCCCCATGGCCTGGTGGAGGTAGAGTTGGCCGCCGGTGGTCTGTGCTTTCACCGCTGGCCAGACCGGGCTGTCGGACAGCCAGGCGGGCGTCTCGCCGTAGCGTGTCTCCTGCCCCGGGATGGTGATCTCGTCGTGAATGTCCACGTATGCTACCTGCGGCGGTACGGTTTGCGTCGGTGAGCAACCCTGATCACCAGGATGACCACCTCGTCGTCCAGCAGTTCGTACAGGATGCGGTAATCGCCCGCCCGCTGGCGTCGCAGCCCCCGCAATCCGCCCTTCAACGGGCTGCCGGCCAGCGGCTGTTCGCCCAGCGCGTCGATGGCCGCGATGATCCGTTCCCGGGCCTCCCGGGGCAGCTGTGCCAGTTCCCGCCTGGCGCTGTTCCTAATCCGGATCGAGTAGCTCGCGCCTGACCTCGTCCCAGTCCAGGACCGGATCGGAGGGATCCCGCAGCCGTTCCAGGGCCACGGTCAGGTCGTCGAAGTCCTCCAGGTAGCTCTCCAGGGCCTGGCGGATCACCTCGGCACGGCTGCGATTCAGCGTCGCCGCCGCCGTGTCCAGGGCCTCGGCCACTTCATCGGGCACGCGGGCGGTGATTTGTGCCATTGTGTAACCTCGGGAGTGGGTGTGATTGCCGTTGATGCCATTGACATTGTATGCAATCACGATAGTCGGAAACGGGGGCATCGTCAACGCCGGGTCACACTCCGTGCGCCTCATTGGTGCGGTCGCAGCACGTCGGCCCGCAGGCCTTCAGATCACCGGCGCGGGTATCGAAGGTGTGTCCGGTATGTCCAGCATGGGGCCATTCTGCCACTGGGCCAACCGGCGTATCTGGTCATCGGTTACAGTGGCCTCCAGGTTCTTTCCATGGCCGTGGCCCTGAGTGTGGAAAATAACGGTCGCGGCAACGCAGCCGGAACGGTCACCAAATGGTCGGTACCCGCTCTGACGTCGCCAGCGCCTCATCGCGGGTCACCACCGCATCACCGGCTTTATCGAGCCATCCATAGATCATGTCCAGGCAGTGTTCCACCGTCGTGAAACTGGCCCCGGGCGGGACGCTCTACGACTCGGAGGGCCCCATGGGAAGGACATTCACCAACTGATGAAAGGCGTCACTCAATCTCTGATCGAGTCAATCTTACAACGTAAAACCCCGTTCGATCGCTCGACCCTGACCCGACGGCGAGGTAGTAGGTCCCTGTCGTTTGCGGCCGGAACGTGACGCTGACCTGCCCACCGGAACCGCTGGAGGTGCCTGGTATCAGGTTGCCGTCGTCGTCGTGAATGCCCATGATTTTCAGGCTTCTGGCCTGATACTCAGCGGCGTATCGCGTATCGTTCGAAACTTCGAACGTGTACTCGTGGTCTGATTGCATCTTTACCCGCATCCAGTCTTCGTCAGGTTCCCTTTCCCAATACCATTCGGAATTGTCTCCGAGGTATCCCAAGGACGTGCCTTGACCAGACCGGAGATAAATCCCGCGGTGAGTGGCCACGTTCGCCGGCAAATCAAGCGAGAAACCGTCGGGTCCGCCGGGAAACGCATACGCGGCGCGTCCGTTGATGATGGTGCAGATGTTGCTGACGCGCACCTTGATCTGATAGGTGCCGGTCCCGCCATTCTTCCCCCGAACCTCGATTTGGTGCCAACCGTCGTACGTGTCCCCTCGTGGGAAAATCATGCTGTTGCGTCCGTATCCTCCATCCCTTCCGCCGCTACCAATCCGTGAGACGCGCCGAGATCGGTCACCGTTCCAGATTGCGACCAGCTCTGGATCATCCAAGGTCAGATCACCCGAATGGGTATCTTCACCCATTACGTCGACACCGCTGTCCGCTCCCAACACCTCTATGATGTAAAACCGCAACGGGTCAAGTTTCACCCTCCAGTAGTCGATTTCGTCCGATTGACTGATGCTGCTAACCCGCTCCAACACGAACCTTTTTCCTGTGTCAGTGGGGCATTGGGTGCTGGCAGGGTCCTGCTCGTCGTTATCGATCAATACGACCAATGTAGCGTCCGGCGTCCCGGCGGCGAACCCGGTGGGAAGATCTCCCAACCCAATCCGCAGCGTCTCTCTGTCCTCCGGTTCATCGTCATCAACCACCACGACCTTGAAATACTTGGTGTCTTCGCCGGCATTGAACGTGACACTGCTGGGAACGCCGGACCAATCCGATGGGGTGGCGCCACCACGGCCCTGAGTTGTGATGAGAATGCTCACCTGCGCTCGTGGAGCCGGCGTCAGTTTAACAGCGAGGTTTAGATCCGGGTCACCTTCGGTCACATAGGCTGTGCTAACGGAGAATGCCACTCTAGTATCGTCTCAAATCAGTATTAGAAGGTCTTGGTGCTGAGCGGTTGAAGT
>CAZCZB010000145.1:0-3319 GCA_964502995.1 uncultured Dehalococcoidia bacterium | reverse complement strand
ATCCGCCACGTAGAAGGTCTTGTCATCGGGGCTCCAGCAGGGCCCGTTGGTGCAGATGATACCCTCCTCGACGCGGGTGACGGTCAGATCCGGATCCAGCCGCCACAACCCGCAGATCGGCAATTCCTCCCTGTCGTCCATGCCCCCGGCGATGAACCGGCCGCGGCGGTCCACCTTGCCGTCGTTGAGGCGGGAGCGTGGCTGGTCGGCCTCAATGGGTTCTATGAGCTCCAGCCCGCTGGTTGCCGGGTCGAAGAAGTAGAAGCCCCAGTCGAGCGCCAGCACCAGCTTGCCATTTTCCCGCACGGCCAGGGCACCGACATCGTGGTCCAGGGACCAGTTGTCCACCCGGCCGGTTCCCGGCTCCATGCGCCAGATGGATGGATTGCCGACGCGCCTGCCCGTGCCATCCAGCCACCAGAGGGCGCCGGTCGCCGGGTCCCATACCGGCCCTTCGCCAAGATGATTGGCGCACGCCAGGACGCATTCGATCCGCAGTTCCATTCGCTCTCCTGCTACCCCGTGTCGCCGCGGTTGCTTGCCGTGTAGCCTCTAAACGCGGGCACGACAGCCCCGATTCGCTTAATTTCCACTAAACTCATAATATCCACTTCCCCCGGCAGAGTTGTAATCGGGCGTAGATGAAAAGAAAAATCGCGGGAGTACTGTTGCTTCTCTTCGCAGCGCTTCCCGGCCACGCGCAGGATGCAGGCCGCCCCGACGTGCTGTTCATCGCCATCGACGACCTGAATGACTGGGTCGGCGTGCTCGGGGGGCACCCTCAGGCCAGGACCCCGAATATCGACGCGCTCGCCGCCCGGGGCATGGTGTTCGCAAACGCGCACGCGCCCGCCGCGATCTGCAATCCGTCGCGAACCGCGTTGATGCTGGGCCTTCGTCCGTCCACCACGGGTGTTTACGAAAACGATCCCAGTTGGCTCGACCACGAACATCTGGCGGACCTGCCCACGATCCCCCGGTACTTTCGAGATAACGGCTATCGAACCTTCGGCGCGGGCAAGATTTTTCATGCCCATACGTATTACGCGGGTGCATTCATAGGCTACCAGGACGCCCGCGCCTGGGACGACTACTATCCGTCGTTCGAACGGCAACTGCCGGACGAGGTCGGCCCCCCAGACCGGCCCGCCAACGGAAACCCCATCAGCATCGGTTTCGACTGGTCCCATGTGGTAACCGACGATCGGGCCATGGGCGACGGGCAGGTGGCGGCCTGGATCTCCGAACGCCTGCTGGAGTCCACCGACCTGCCGCGATTCGTGGCGGCGGGCATCTATCGCCCGCACCCGCCCTGGTACGTGCCGCAAGCTTATTTCGACGCGCACCCCCTCGCGGACATTGTCCTGCCCACCGATCTGGAAAACGACCTGGACGACGTCTCGGAAATCACCCGCACGTTCGTACAGGGAACGTTCATGCCTCCCCTCGAAGTTCACGAGTGGGTGGTCGCAGCGGACATGTGGGCCGAGGGCGTGCAGGCCTACCTGGCCAGTGTCACCTTCGCCGACGCCATGGTTGGACATCTTCTCGACGCCCTGGACCGGAGCGGCCGCGCCGGCAACACCATCATCGTGCTGTGGTCCGATCACGGCTGGCACCTGGGCGAAAAGCAGCGATGGCGCAAGCAGACGCTGTGGGAGGAATCGACGCGTGTGCCGTTGATCTTCGTCGTGCCCGGCGTGACCGCGCCCGGCAGCCGCAGCGAACGCACCGTTTCGTTGCTCGACCTCTTTCCCACGCTGGCGGAACTCACGGGCATCGACACCCCCGGGCACGTTGAGGGAACCAGCCTTGTGCCTCTTTTGGAAGAACCCGACGCGGAGTGGAATCGCCCGGCTATTTCCACGCACCACTTCGGCAACCATGCGGTCCGCAGCGAGCGCTTCCGCTACATTCGCTACAACGACGGCAGCGAGGAACTGTACGACCACGACGCCGACCCCAACGAATGGCACAACATCGCCGACGACCCCGACTATGCGGAGGTCAAGGCGGAGCTGGCGACATGGATGCCCGCCGAGGATGCGCCGGATCTGCGTTTCGTGGACCAGCAATGACCCGGTCTCCGCCTCCCGAAGGAGTTTCCCCCGTGGCACCTGCACCCGTAAGGCCGTATACGCTTCTGCGCCATTCGCCGGTGCACCGTGGCCCGGCGGGGGCCGCCGTCGAACGCCCACTCGTATGAATGCCAGCCCAACGACGGAGAAGAAGATGCGACTCATAGCCGCGTTACCGACAGTGTTCCTCGCCATCGCGCCGACCGCGGCGCCGGCACACCACAGCGTCGCAGCCATTTACGACACTACCAATGTGGTGGAAGCCGAGGGCCGGATCATCGAGCTGTCGTGGCGCAATCCCCACGTGCAGTTTCAGCTCGAGGGCACCGACGCAAACGGATCGGCCCGGGTCTGGAACATTGCGATGACGTCGCTTACGAATCTGAGGCGCGACGGCATTTCCGGCCAGCTCTTCAACGTCGGCGACCAGGTTCGCGTGGCCGGCAACCCGGGCCGCAGGGATTTGAGCATGATTTACCTGGAAAACGTGCTGCTGGCCAACGGCGAGGAAGTGGTCCTGGAGCCGCGGGGCGAGCCGCGATGGGCCAATGAGTACCTGGGGCGCGCCGGCCCTACCGGCCCAGGCGATCCGTCGGCGCCGGAACTGGGCATCTTCCGTGTATGGAGCACGCCGCGCGACCAGAGCCTGCTGCTGCCCGAAGACGTGAACCCGAATTTTGATTTCGACCTGTATCCATTAACAACGGCGGCCCGCGCATCGGTCGACGCATTCGATCCCGTCGAGGACAACCCCATCCTCAACTGCGTCTCCAAGGGCATGCCGACGATCATGGAGCAACCCTACCCGATGCAGTTCCTGAGCCAGGGCGACGACATCGTCCTGCACATGGAGGAGTACGACACGCTGCGCATGATCCACATGGACCCGAGCGTCACGGACGAAGGCGAGCCATCCTCCAAGCTCGGATTCTCCACGGGCAGATGGGAAGACAACACGCTGGTGGTGCGTACCACCAAGTCCGACTGGCCCTGGTTCGACGTGGTCGGCATCCCCCAAAGCCGGGAATCGGAGATGATCGAGCACTTCACGCTCAGCGACGACGGCAGCCGGCTGGACTATTCGCTGACCGTCACCGATCCCGCCAACTTCACCGAACCGGTCACGGTGTCCAAGTTCTGGGTCTGGTACCCGGAAATGACCGTGGAACCCTTCCAGTGCCGCGTATGAGCAACAAGAACGGAGAACTCAAGATGAAATTTGATGCGCGAACTCTCTTGCT
>CAZCZB010000144.1:0-3500 GCA_964502995.1 uncultured Dehalococcoidia bacterium | reverse complement strand
GGTGGGGCGTCCGGGGTGGCTGGTGGGGGTTCGGGTCGGGGCGTCGGCGATTCCGCGTGGGGATTCGGGTCGCGAGAGCGGTGCGCCCACGAGGGACGCCCCTACGGTTGCGGGGGTAATTCAGAGGCGTGGAAGGCGTGCATGAGAGGGGCCGTTTGGTTTTGAGCGGTGAAGCGGGACAGTTGGTTGTTGGGCCCTGGGAGGGCGGCGGTGATCCGGCCAATGTATGCGGTTGGATGTAGGGCAGGTTTGAAACCTGCCCGTACATGGCCAGGGATCCCTCACGCGTACTCACTTTGATAATCTGTCATTGCGAGAATGCCGTCAGGCATTCGTGGCAATCTCGTTGAGGCGCTAACGACTACGACCAACTGCCCGCGCAAGGCGGATGGGATTGCCACGCTACGCTCGCAATGACAAACTGGGTACGCATGAGCCAGGGATGCGGGTTGGCAGCGGGGGATTAGACGGCGAAGCCTCCGCCGGGGGTCTGGTCGGCGAGGGGGATCTGGACGCTGACGCGGTCGACGTCGCCGACGCTGCGGGTGGTGTGTCCGCGGCCGGTGAGGTCTTCGCACAGTTCGACGTCGCCGACGTTGAAGATGCGCTTGGTGCCATCACCGAGGCCGATTTCGACCTGGCCCTGGAGGGTGATGACGTACTGGCGGCGCGGCGCGGTGTGGAAATCGACCAACTGGGTGGGCTTGAGGCGGCTGAATTGCACGCCGGTGGCGGCCTGGGTTCCGGTGCGCAGGGCGTGTCCGACCTGCTCGTAGGGGAGGTCCAGGTCTTCGATGTGGGATTCGCCGTCTTCGCCCGTGTAAATTCTGACTACCTGCATGGGTTTAAACCTCCGGATGCGTTTTTGGTGGGGGAATGATAGCACCATCACATCGTGTTAACCGCCCGCCTGCGGTAAACTGGGGTGGAGCCGCGCGAGTGGGGAGCAACAAATGATGGGTACTCGGACGATACAGCTAAGTCAGGACGCCGAAGCACAATTGACCGCCTTGCAGGAGATTACGGGCGGTTCAGTTTCGGAAATCGTGTCGCGGGGTTTGGATATGTACGCCGCCAGCATCACCGATGTTGCCCCCGAAAGACCGTATGACATCTATCGACGTATGGATTTGGGTCCTGGTGGATATGCAGTCGGCTCGGCGGCGCAGTCGGATGACGTGGTAGCCGAGGTGATCCAGCAATGGCTGCGACCGCAAAAGTGATTCGAACCGAGGCAGAGTACGACGCCGCTCTGGCGCGAGTGTCGGTGTTGATGGACGCCCTGTCCGGGCCGGCGGGTCAATCGGAAGACCTGGAACATCCCGGTCGAGTTGAGTTGGACCTGCTCGTTCTCATGATTGAGGCCTACGAAGACCAACAACATCCCATTGAACGACCTGTTCCCGTCGCCTCTGCACCGCCCAACGCGGAGAGCTAAGGACCTGCTGGCATGTGGCGGGCGGGATGCGTTGCACCGTCTCACGCTTCCCCAACGCTCGCAGGACAGATTCTAACCTTGCCCAGTCTGGCACAGGTCGAGCAGGCAGCAGGTTTCGCATTTGGGGGCGTTTTTGGGGCAGGCTGCCTTGTGGTGGTGGTCGAGGAGGGCGTGGAACTCATTGTACACGTGGACATCGCGCGGGACGGCGGCGTGGAACATGGACTGCCAGGCGTCGTAGTTGTCGCGTCCCTGGGGCACGATGCCGACGCGGCGGAGGATGCGGATGGTGTAGGCGTCGATGACGAAGGACGGTTTGCCGGCGGCGTACACGAGGATGTCGTCGGCGGTCTCGGGGCCTATGCCGTGGATGGCGAGCAGTTCGCGGCGCAACGGTTCGGTGTCGGCGGCGAACATGGCGTCGAGGTCGCCGTCGTAGCCGTCGCAGACGTGGGCGGCAAAGGCCTTGAGCTTGCGGGCCTTGGCGTTGAAGTATCCGGACGGGCGTACCAGTTGGGCCAGCGCGTCGATGTCGGTTTCATGAACGGCGGGCCAGTCGTTGATGGCGGCGGTTCGCAAGTTGGCGAGCGCGAGTTCGACGTTGCGCCACGCCGCCGACTGGGTGAGGATGGCGCCGGCGATCATCTCGAAACGGCTTTCACCCGGCCACCAGCCCTGGGGCCCATAGGTGTGCAGGAGGCGGTGGTATATGTCGATGAGCGAGGTCATACGCCTTTCGTTTTTCTCAATTCAAGCAGACTGTTTTGCATTCGGCATGGTTCTGATGATTCCGTCCGCTCGTGGTTCGACCCTCCGCAGGCGGGCCTATGGCTGGCTCACCATGAGCGGACTGCGTATCTGGGCTCTCCGTGCGCGGACTGCGTGGTTGACTGCCCATGCGGGGACTGCGTGGTTGGCTGCGCTTGGTTCGACAGGCTTACCATGAGCGGACGGTGTGATTGAGTGCCCATGGTTCGACAGGCTCTCCTTGCGCGGGCTATGCACATGCGCGGGTTGTGCAACCGTCCGCTCTTGGTTCGACAGGCTCACCATGAGCGGACGGTGTGATTGAGTGCCCATGGTTCGACAGGCTCTCTTTGCGCCGACTATACACGGGCGCGGGTGGCGTGACTTTTGCGTAGATTTGAACATCCGGGTCACAGGCGGACGGGGATCTCATCGGCGAGGTTGATGCTGCGTTCGTTGACGTGGCAGCGGTAGGCCCATGCTTCGACGCCCCGTGCGACTGCGGTCCTGAGGGTCTCGCCGAGCAGGGGGTCGGCGACGTCGTGGGGCGCGAACACTTCGACGTCGGGGCGCTGGATTACGAATATCACGGCGGCGCGGTGTCCGGCGTCCATGGCGGCCATGAGGCTGTGGAGGTGCTTGACGCCGCGCAGGGTGGGCGCGTCGGGGAACAGGCCAACGCCATCCTCGATGAGGGTGACGGACTTGGTTTCGACGTAGCAGGAACCGGACGGGCCCTGGAGCAGAAAGTCCAGGCGGCTCTCGCCGAACACGCTTTCGGGGCGCACGGTGGGGTACTCGGCGAACTGGGGCAGGCGGTTCTGGGCGATGGCCTCGGCGACAAGCTTGTTGGGGAGCCTGGCATCGGCGGATGAGAGGGCGTGCCCAAGGTCAACGAGGGCGAGGTCGTAGGCGGTTTTGCGGGTTGTGCCCGGTGGCGCAGGGATCAGCAGCACGCGGTAGCCGGGGACGAGCAACTCGCCCATGCGTCCTGAGTTGGGGACGTGGGCCAGGTATTCCCGTTTTTCAACGTCCACCAGGGCGGCGAAACGGTTGAGCCGCTTGATGAAACGCCCTTCGACCAACGGGGGGAACCGCAATGCCTGACTCCGGACGCGGCGACGCGCGCCGATGGGATGGGGTTATGGTAGCAACGGGCGGGCGGGAATGCCAAGAATGGCGTGGGATGGTTGGGGCGGGCGGTGCCGTTTTTTTCATGGATTCACGGGATGGACCGGATTTTTGGACAGCGCCAATGAAAGTGGGCGCGCGTGGGCGCGTTGGGTCTCATACGTACCCAGTTTGTCATTGCGAG
>CAZCZB010000143.1:0-3512 GCA_964502995.1 uncultured Dehalococcoidia bacterium | reverse complement strand
TTCAAGTAGGGGACATGCAAGTGGGGATTGGAAGGAGGCCTTACGAAAAGCGTTAACAGGAAATGTCCTGTAGCGGGCCGAAATTCCCCGATTTCAGGTACAAAACCGCCCGACTGACATTTTTGCAGCGGTGACGCAATCCCTGTACAGCCCGATGACATCACGGAGGTGGTGTCCGTGGTGAAGCCCGGCGCGCCCCCGCACGGATGCGGGTCCCTTGGGCAGGTTATGGGGAAGGGTGGGTTGGTTCACACTTCACGGCGCCGGTGGGAAACCGCCGATTGGCAATCAGGAAGATGGAGGCTGGAGATGATCGGGCTGAACGACGAATCGAGTATCGACGCAAGCGCCGGTGGCGGGGCCGTGAGCGTGCCCGCGAACCATAGCTGAGACGGCGGCCTGTTCCAGAGCCGCCAAACGCTGGCAGGACATGAGAACGGAAAACGAGAAACATCAACCGGAGCGGGAAACCGAGAGGGCGACGCAATCGGCCGGGCAGCACGGGAACTGCGCTGACGGACCACCGACAGCCCAGCAAGACGCGCCGGAATGCACGGCCCGTCAGCGGGAGCAGGTTCGGGAAGGTCTACGCATGGTGGCCCGGCTGATTGCGCGGGCGCACCTGCGGCGACCGGGCGGCGCATCACCACCGGAATGACGTGGGCGGCGTCGTGGACGGATACGACGGCGAGTCGCTGCCGCAATGGCAGTACGACGATTAGTGCGACGAGGCGGAGGGCTAGGCCAGCACCGCGCCTTAAAGTTCGGACGGGAGCCTGAACCTTCGATGTTCACCTACGTGGCGACGTTGCCGAAGGCGGCGATCACGTTGACGACGTACCGCCCAGCACTATTGGTTTAGTCCGCTAGTCCTGATGGGGTCATTACATCAGGTTCCCCTCTCGGTAAGATTGCTCTAAGGAAAATGGGAATTGGGCCAAATCCTCGAATTCTTGTGTAGGCGGCTGATTCCCCCACAGTTGTTCCGTGCCGAGTCAGATAACACTGCATACTTGTGCTGGCGGTGACGTGTTCAGGATGGGGTCGGAGAGGATACTGCGATACCTGCTTGTTTGACAGTAGGCAGGTCTGCCCGTAGACTCCGCGAGCCAATGAAATGGCCCCGGTGCTGTGAACACCGAGGCCGCGGTCGATGGGGAATAGCGCTCCACCATCGGGCTCAATGTTAGCCTTGTGCCCTTTGCTTGTCCAGCCCCTTCGTTCCCGGCGGGGCGTTTTGTTGTGCTTCATCAAAACTGCCTGGATAGGCAAGGAGGGTTCCATGATCAGGAAACGGAAATGGCAGATAGGGGTGGTCGCTCTGGTTGCATTGCTGGTCGTCCCGTGGTTGATCGCAATGGGGTACGACCGGTCGAGCGGTAGCGAAAGCGAGAGTGGGACGTCGCGGGCAGCGCAGAGTTATGCGGATGACTACGGCGTTTCCGAAGAGGAGGCGCGAAGGCGGCTGGGATTACAGGCGGAGGCTGGAGAGCTTGGCGCGTCTCTCGCTTCAGGCGAGGGTGGGACGTTTGGCGGCCTATGGGTTGAACATACTCCACAATACGCCGTGAAGGTGGCATTCACCGAGAACGGCGACACCACGTTGAACGGGTACGAAATGAGCAGCGCTCTTGCTGGAGTGATTGATGTGGTGGAGGTTGACGCTACTCTAGAGGCGCTGCTCGGAGTGCAGGCTGGCTCGGAATCGGCGGTTGCCGGCACTGGCGTTGAGGCCGAGTATGGCGTTATAGTGCAGGAAAACGTTGTTGACGTGCTTACCGTGGACAAATTGGCTTTGGAGCGGGCACTGGCGTCCAAAGGGGTTGCTTTGCCCACGAAGGCGCGCGTAAAAGAGGTTTCGGCCTTGAGTGCGCCGGTTGATGGCAGTAAGCTTCATGGCGGCGAACATCTGTCGACCTGTACCTCCGGTTTTGCGGTCAAGAACTCCAGTGGCACAGAAGGCATCACGACTGCTGGGCACTGCCGGGACGCGCAGAGTCGGTCTGGAACAACGTTGACTTTCGTGGAGGAGTGGGACGGTGGTTCGTATGACCTGCAGTGGCATACTGGGCCCAGCACTCACAGCATTCGGAATTTGGCGTATGATGGCACGAACCATCGCTACATCAATTCGGGTCGTCATTGGGATGACCAGTCTGCCGGTGACTACGTGTGCAAATACGGCAAGACCACAAGGTACGACTGCGGCGAGATCGAGACCAAGTACTATCGGCTGGGACCGAACCGTGGCAATCTTTGGGTGCTAGTGCGAAACGTTGAAGGCGACAATTCCGATTTGGCTGAGCCGGGAGACAGCGGTGGACCATTCTTTGATGGCAACGTTGGCGTCGGTATCTTGACCCATGGCGTGGATACCACTAAAGCTGTCTACATGGCTTTCAACCTCATTGAGGACAAGGGTTTGACCTTGGATACCGACTAGTATGGTCTTCGGTGCCGCGGCTCTTTTCCATCCTGGGTCATCTGTTTCATGGGTGTGTCGGCTGGTCGATTTCCTCTTGATGTTGGCCGTCGTCATGTTGTTGACGTCATGTGAGGACAACACCGATGGTCCTCCTTCGGGAACGCCTACCTCCCAGGAGCCGGTTCATGCTCCGACGAGCCTTCTGCAACCGACTGTGGTCTCCTCCCCCGATAAATCGGGAGGGGAGACTTCATCTGAGTCGAGTGAACTACCTGCGGAAGTAATCGGGTTGTCGTTCCCACGTCACCACGAAGTTCTGCCGGCGAACCGTGGGGACCATTACGTTTACGGTGAGCTTTCTCGATCTGGGGATTGCTTACGTGTGTCCTATGTTGACCAGGTGGATCCTGTTGCCACTCGGGACGGTTTGTTGGTGGTTTGGCCGAGCGGATTTGAGGCACGGGAGCACGGCCAGTTGGTCAGAGTGTTTGACTCTGGGGGAGATTTGGTTGCGTCCGAGGAGCAGACCCTTCGCATATCTGGCAAGAAGGTGGCCGTAGAGGGCGGGTGGGACTGGGTCGGTTCGCCTGACCGTTGCCCCGGCCCCTTCTGGTTGGTGGGGGATGAAGTGTCGCCAGTCGAGGGGAACAGTCTGAGCGTTGCGTCGTACGGTGGGATATTGTTTGCGACGTTAGGTGAACAGCGTGGGCCGATTGTGACGGCTTTGGAAGGCGTGGAAGGACCGCTGAGATTGCGTGGTGCTTGCTTGGTTGTTGGGGACCTTGATTTCATGGACGAATATCTGGTCGTCTGGCCACCGGGGTTTCGGGTGGAGGGTTCCGGTGAAGGGTTGGCGGTGTTGAACGGCGGCGGGCGCGTCATTGCCGAATTGGGCGACGATGTGTTGTTGGGTGGCAGGAGCCATGAGGCTGGAAACGCTTATTCTGGTGAGTGTGACGGGGTGTACTTCAACGCATATACTGTACGCCGCTCACAGGGGAAAGGTAATATCGGGGACGGACGCGATGGCCAGTCGCTCCCGCAATAGCAGGACGACGCCACGGGCGACGGCGCAGAGGGCCAAGAC
>CAZCZB010000142.1:0-3581 GCA_964502995.1 uncultured Dehalococcoidia bacterium | reverse complement strand
GCCTCGCCATCGGCCAGCAGGTCCACCACGACCTTGACGCCGCCGTCCTCGCTATTGAGGAGAAAGGTGCGCAGCCGATATTCGTCGGTCAGCGCGGCAACCACGCTCTGGCCGTCGGGGCCGAGGTCTATGTTGGTGATATACGCGCCAAGATGGCGCGGAATCTGCCGAAACGTGGTGTGCAGGCGGCGGTCGAACATGACGGTCAAGGTTTTCCCCTCTATGCGCGCGCCGTAGGCCACGGCCCACGGCCAATCGAACACAAGTCGACCAAAGTCGTCATGCGCCCAAGCCCGTGTCACAATGGGCACCACTTCAGGCCCGTTGCGGGTGAGGGCCGGGGCCGCCGGGTTTGCTCCGGGGTCCGGCACCTGGCCGTAGCCGGGGCTGCCACCGGCAATGAGTATACCGGCAACGAGCAGCCCGAGCACGCGCGCCCATCCTGAATCTCTCCTCTCCACTACCCTTCAACCATACACGCTCAGAGTATGATAGGACAACGGCGACGGAACGGCCCCACCGCCCGCAAGCGGGTTTTAGTTCGTGCCGCCACCAAGGTTTACAGTAGGCCCGGTTGCGGTCCCTATACTGGTCCCAATGGTTCTCAACGCCGTTGAGATCTGAGTGCTAAAGGTCGCCATCGCTGCGGCAATAGCCGTCGCAACGATTCCTACCAGAATCGCATACTCCAGGGCTGAGACGGCCCGGGTGCTCCGCAGATAGCGGAGCATGCCTTTCATATATCGTTTGATCTTCATCGTATCCTCCTTGCTGTTACGGGTTTGTCCTGTTCGGTTGCACTTCGTTTTCACGCTTCGTTTTCACACTTCTTTACCCCTCCTCCCTTCTAAGCGACGCGCCGGAATGCCATCAACTGCCGGGCAATATCACGAAACGCCTCCTCCAGGGCTTCGGGTGTGGCGTTGTTGAAAAAGACGTACCATCCATCCGGGTCGTCAGCTTTACTCGAACAGTTCTCCAGCCGCCTCTGCTCCCCCCAACCTGTACTCGCCATCGCCGAAATGACAAACACCTTGATGCCGGCGTCCTTTGCCGCAGTGCAGGCATCCTCCTGATGTACCCTCCCAGTAAAATAATTCGGATGGGTATCTTCGCCGTCGGTAAGCAGCACCAGCGCCTTCCGCACGTCCGTGTATATCGTCGGGTCGACCGGATGAACCGGGTTCCCCCAGGCGGACTGCCATTGGTGCGTCAGCAGCCGCTGTGCCCACACAACGCCGAGCGCCGAATAGGTGTAGGCATCGTACGTCGGGGACAAGCCGTTGATCGCGGCCTTGATGGAGTTGACGTCGGTCGTCAGGGGGAGAATCTCGGAGGTTCTGGCACAGTCGCGCTGAGGCTGCTGTCCATACTGTGGTATATGGTGGAAAGATTGACCTGGAAGGCTATAACAATAATACGGCTTCGGAGAGCCACTATTACACTCGAAACGGATGGTCTGTGAGCCTGGTTGCGGGACCCTGGGCGTGTAAAACCCCATCGTGAACGGAGCTGTGCTCGGCGGGTCCAGGGAGCGATCGAGCAAGCTGAAGTCGACCGGGCCACGCTGGTCGGGACACCCGGCCCAGGCTTCGGGCTGGGCCGGGAGACTTGTGACCGTGACACCGGTGGCAGCGCCTGGGTTTGGCTCTGGATAGTACCGGCTCGTCGGATATTGCGCCCAGTTATTTGATTCCCAGTCTTGCCGCGTGGCTTGGTTCAATCGGACCCGGTAATGCCAGGGAACCAGCCCGATGGCAACCTGATCTGCCGCGCCATCATCCAGGATATCGACCAGGTCTTGGGCGGCCCGTTTCACGATCTCCATGCGTATGTCAGGGGAGTTCGGTGCTCGATAGCTGCCATCAAGCGTCAGTGACATTGATGACGTGGAATCAATGGCCAGGACCACCTCGGTCAGGCTGAAGACCGCCTCGACTTTGCTGACCGTCCGCATCTCGTTGTCTCCCTCATCCAGCCCCAAAAAGCGCGCAAAGACGAGGCCGCCAAGGTCGGCCTGAGCATCCACGTTTACGGTGCCGGCAGCGCGGTTGGCGGTCACGGTCAGGGACAGGGTTGCGGCCGCCCGCGGCCGCTTGTCCGCTGGGATATTGGCCAGGACATAGCGTCTGGCTATGCGCTCCAGGTCCGCCTGCGTTGCGCCGGAACCGAGGCTGGCCAGATGGCGGGTGGCGGCCATGCTGGCCGAGTCGGACGCCGCCTTGAGCAGGTCGCGCTGGTAGACCAGGTTGATATGATCGCCGGCCAGGGCAATACCGCCCAAGCTCATGATGGTGACCATTCCCGCGGTCAGTGCGGTTCCGGCCGCACTTCGGTTGTGGAAAAAACGGGTCAGCTTTTGGATGATTGGAATAAACATGGGCGCGTCTCTCCTATATGAGGTTTGGATCGCTGGCAGCGCGTGACGGCGTGATGTAATAGGAGTACGCGACCCCGGTCGTGGTTGACGTCGTCCGCTCAACACAGGTCTCTGCAATAATGACCACTTCGCCGGTCGTCAGCGCGAGTGCGGTCGGCAGGGTGGTGACTCCGCCCTGGGTGATCCGGCTGCAACTGGTAAGCCGGGCGGTCGCCTGTGGGCCAAGCAGGACTTCGCGGGTCCACAGCAGGGTGGGGCCCGTGGTGTCCTGGCGCACCGCGGAGACGATGAAC
The DNA here is from genome assembly GCA_964502995.1 of uncultured Dehalococcoidia bacterium. Lineage (GTDB taxonomy): Bacteria > Chloroflexota > Dehalococcoidia > Lucifugimonadales > UBA3495 > Bin87. The sequence goes on along the minus strand of CAZCZB010000142.1, from coordinate 908 downwards.
GCCGCGTTCGCCGGGTTGAACTGCTCGGTGTGCAAAAACTCCGCCAGGCTGTCGATGAAGTTTGCCGGTATATCCTCATCTTGGCTCGCGTATTCGGCCAAGGCGATGGCCGAGTGGGAGACTCTGACCTGGGTGTTGACCTGCCGATACAGTTCGAGGGCAATAAACGAGGCCGCGACCATCACCACCGTGCCAATCGCACATTCGATGGAAGCCGCGCCCCGCCGGTCGTGTAACCAGTTTTTGATAGTGCGTCTCATGACGGTGTTCCCTATGGTTCGTTGCGCATGACGACCGTGGCGTTGAGCCCGCCCGCGCCGAGCAGCCATTGCTGGGTCAGGCCGAGCGCCGAGCGGGGCTGCAAGCGCACCCGCACCACCACCATGTCGCCACCATCGCCCCCAAGCGCGGCGTTGCTGCCTGACGACAGCGTGCCGTTCTTCATGTCGGAGGGGTCGTCGTAGACATCGACTGAGACGTGCATACAGTAGGCTGCCGAGGCCGGCCCCGTACAGGTGCCGGACATCGTCAGATCAAAGTTCAACATGTTCCCGACCTCGGCGTTGACGGCCTGCCTGACGCGGTTCTCCAAGGCCGTACTGCTGGCCGCCGCACCGGCCAGGACCGTGGTCCGGGCCGCCCGGTGGGCCGCGCGTTGGATCAGGTCGCTGGTAAAGATGGTCCGGACGATCTCGAACACCCCGGCCAGACAGAGTATGAGGGGGATGGAAGCAAGGGCGGCTTCCAGGGCGACGACCCCGCGCCGGCAGGTCAGAAATCGTTTGACGTGGCGCATGCGGTCCTACTCCTTTCCGCACGTGTGGTACGACAAGGAACCCACCCCGGCCCTTCGGGCCACCCCTCCAAGACGTGTGATGCATATTAGGGGCCGTGTAGAAGGAGCGTGT
>CAZCZB010000141.1:0-3591 GCA_964502995.1 uncultured Dehalococcoidia bacterium | reverse complement strand
CGACAAGCTCAGGATGAGCGGACTGGTGGAGCGATGCGGGATGAGCGGACTGGTGGAGCGATACGGGATGGACAGAATACGCGGTTGACGAAATTAGCTGCCCACAGCGAGCTAGGCCTGGGAATCGGTGAGTTGGCCGTCGGCCATCTGGAGCCTGCGGTCGGCCATGTCGGCAAGCAGCAGGTCGTGGGTGGCGGTTACGACGGTTACGCCCCGGCTGGCGCCGATGTCGCGCATGATGCCGCCGATGGTCTGGGCGGTCACGCTGTCCAGTTCGCCGGTGGGCTCGTCGGCGAACAGCACGGACGGGCCGGCGACCAACGCCCTGGCGATGGCGACGCGCTGCTGCTCTCCGCCGGACAGTTCATAGGGCCGGTGGCCGGAGCGTCCCAGCAGTCCCACCAGGTCGAGGGATTCGTTGGCCAGACGCCGGCGTTCGCGCCACGAGACGCCGCCGATGTGCAGGGGGAGTTCCACGTTCTCAAAGGCCGACAGGAGCGGGATGAGCCCGAAGGACTGGAACACGAACCCGATGCGCTCGCGGCGCAGTCCGACCAGGTCCTTTTCGGGGAGGGCGGAAAGCTCGCGACCCTCGAACCACACCTTGCCCTGGCTGGGGCGGTCGAGGCCGGCCAGCAGGTTCAGCAGGGTGGTCTTGCCGGACCCGGAGCGTCCGACCAGCGCGACGAACTCGCCGGGAGCGATGCTGACCGATACGCCGTTGACTGCCCTGACTGCGCTGTCGCCCTCGCCAAACTCGCGCACCACCGATTCCGCGGCGAGCGCGGCCGTTCCATTTTCCGTGACCACGGTTACGCCTGACCCTCCGATGCGCCGGACCTGGGCGCGCGCTCCCGGCTTCGGGTGGGCGCGGACGCCGGCCGCAGCGTGATTTCCTCTCCGTCCTCGGCCATGTCGGTGCTGGCGAGGCCCTCCCATGCGCCGTTGAGGTTCTGGAACCGCTCGATGTACTCGCGGGGCAACTGGAGGCGGCCGGCCCGGTCAACGACCAGGTATTCCTCTTCGACGCCGTCGCCGCCCCGGTAGGATCCGGCCAGGTAGGACTCGGAGCCGATGCGTCCGTCGCGGATGCGCACCACGCGGTCAACCCACTGGGCGATGCCGGCGTAGTGGGTGACGATGATCACCGTGACGCCGAACTCGCGATTGATGTGCTGCAACATGCGGAACACATCCTCGGCCATGTTGGTGTCGAGTTCGCCGGTGGGTTCGTCGGCCAGCAGCAGGGGCGGGTGGTTCGCCAGCGCGACGGCGATGGCGACGCGCTGCTGTTCGCCGCCGGACAGTTCGGACGGGTAGCGCTGCGCCTTGTCGGACATCTGCAACGCGTCCAGCAACTCCGCGGCGCGTTCCCGGCGTTCCTGCCGTCCGGTTCCGGCGATGGCCTGGGGGAGTTCGATGTTGTCGCGGACGTTCAGGTAGGGCACCAGGTTGCGACCGGTGGCCTGCCAGACGAATCCGACCTCGCGCCGCCGGTACGCCACCAGGTCGCTGTCGCTGATGTCGAGCAGGTCGCGGTCGCCGACGCGGATGCGCCCGGCCGAGGGGCGTTCCAGGCCCGCCAGGATGTTGAGGAGGGTGGACTTGCCGGAACCGCTGGCGCCCACGATTCCGATCAACTCACCGGCGCGGACTTCCAGGTCAACGCCGCGCAGGGCCACGACTTCCAGATCGGCCGGCTTGTAGATTTTGAACAGGTCGTTGGCCTCGACGTAGGCCGCCGTGGGCGGTTCGGCGTCGGCTCTGGGTTCGTCGGCCAGGGACACGGCGACTGCGACGGCCGGTCCGGGCGCGGCGGGTGATGCGCCGTTGGACGCCGCGACCGCTGGCGCGGGTGCGGGCGGCGCCGGCTCGGCTACGGCCACGGTTGCCGGCCTGGCATCCGCCGCTGCGGGCGCGCGGGTTTCGGGTTCGTCGGCGGACTCGGCGGCCGCCTGGTCCTGCTCGGCCAATTGCTGACGCCGCTCGGGCGGCATGAACTGGCGCTCGTACTCGTTGCTGGCTGGCTGCTGGCGTGATTCGGCCATGGGGTGTTTACTCATCCGACATGGTGTTGACTGGGTGGCATTATACCCTGACGGCGCGCCTTTCCTGCCATAGGCAACCCCGCTCCCTGGGGAGAGGGGTTGGCTCCGATTGCGTCGGTGTTGGCGGTAAGGCGAGTTGGGAGATCAGGCGGGCTTGCGGCACGGCCTTTTCGAAGTCGCTCGCCTTCCGATCATGGTAAGCCTCATGGTGAGCCCGTCGAACCACAGGGGGCATCATTCGACAGGCTCAGGACGAGCGGAAAATCAGGCATTCGGGGACTTTGAAACGGCACTGGGCTTGCGGGCGGACACCTTGACGCTGGCGACGTTGAGCGGGACGTCGTCCTCATCGAAACGGACCGCCTCGTCGATGGTGGCGATGTCGGTGAATCCGGCGGAGGTCATGCGGCCCAGGTAGGTTCCGCGAAACTCCGCGCCGCCGATGCAGGCCGCCCAGGATTCGGGGTTCACGAGGGCGGGGCCGTCCTCGGTAAGGGCGAGCATATCCGATACATGGAGCCGGCCGCCGGGAGTGAGGACGCGGAACGCCTCGCGGAACACGGCGTCCTTGTCGGGGGACAGGCAGATGACGCAGTTGCTGATGATCACGTCCACGCTGGCGTCGGGCAGGGGGATTTCCTCAAGGTGGCCCTCGATGAACTCGACGTTGGTGAGGCCCATGCGGTCGCGGTTGGAGTTGGCCAGGGCCAGCATTTCGGGGGTCATGTCGAGGCCAAAGACGCGGCCGGATTCGCCCACCTGCTCGGCGGCGATGAAACAGTCGATGCCGCCGCCGGAACCGAGATCGAGAACGGTTTCGCCGGGTTTCAGGTCGGCGAGGGCGGTGGGATTTCCGCAGCCGGCGGATGCCGCCATTGCCTCCACGGGCAAGCCCTGGAGTTGGGCTTCGTTGTACAGGGTCATGGCGCGCTCGGTATCGGCGGGACTGCAGCAGGCCGCTGCCGTGGCGTCGCCGCAGTCATCGCCCCCGCAGGTGCCGTGGCCGCAGTTCTCCGCGCCGCAATCGACGCCAACGGGAGTTACGTCGGTCAACTCGATGACCTGACGGGCACGCTGGCCGTAGCGTTCCTGCACGAAATTGCGAATCTCCTGGGTGTTGTTGGGTGTGGTGGTCATCAGCGCCTCCCGGATCGGTCGCGAAGTGGTCACTCTGGGTTGGGATTATGCTACGCCGGCGGCGGCCCGGCGTCAAACCCGGCGGCGGCATTGGCAGTGGTGGACGGTGGGGTTTTTTTCATGGATGGACGGGATGAACGGGATATTTTGGTTTGGCAATTTGGGGGTGTGCATGGTTTTATTGTGGTGGTTCGACAGGCTCACCATGAGCGGGAGTGGGGTGGTTTGGCAGGCTCACCATGAGCGGGGATGGGGTGGTTCGACAGGCTCACCATGCGCGGGGATGGGGTGGTTCGACAGGCTCACCATGAGCGGGAGTGGGGTGGTTCGACAGGCTCACCATGAGCGGGAGTGTGGTGGTTTGGCGGGCTGGCCATGCGCGGGAGTGTGGTGGTTTGGCGGGCTG
>CAZCZB010000140.1:0-3762 GCA_964502995.1 uncultured Dehalococcoidia bacterium | reverse complement strand
CACGATCGCCGCCGAAGGGTTGCGGCGTATCGCCAGGATGTACGCCATCGAGAAGTCGATCCGGGGCGAGCCGCCCGAGGTCCGGCTGGCCGAGCGCCAGGCCCGCACCGCGCCGCTGATCGAGGACTTCGGGGCGTGGCTGCGCCGGCAACGCGCACGGATCTCGCCCAAGTCGCGACTGGGGGAGAAGCTGGCCTACATCGCCAACCACTGGGACGGGCTACAAGCGTTCCTCACCGACGGGCGCGTGGAGATGGATAACAACGTCGTGGAGAACGCGATCCGGCCGCTGGCGCTGAACCGCAAGAACGCACTGTTCGCCGGCCACGACGAAGGCGCCAAGGCCTGGGCCCGCATCGCCTCGTTGGTGGAAACGGCGAAGATGAACGGCGTCAACCCCCACGCCTATCTCAAGGCCACGCTCGAAGCCATCGCCAATGGCCATCCGGCCAGCGAAATCGATCAGCTGCTGCCCTGGGCCTTTACAGCAAACTCAAGCTGATAGCCACACCGCTTACGCTGTTCTACGCATTGAACTACAATGAATCCATTGCGGTCATTTGATGCGCCTAAACGCGCTATTACGTTTTGGCTATCTGTAATGGGATCAGTGTTTCGCTCGACTTCCCACTGCTGAGCGAAGGACTTCGAGGTGATAATGGTACACGCTGATAAGATCATCAGGAGTGATGTCAAGAATTTCATGTGCTTTCCTCACGTTTGTAGCGATCCCGGACAAAGGTGCCGGGTCATTGCTACATCACGTGAGGTGAGTCCTGCCTATTCACCGGCACGGGTAGCTAATCCATGCCTCCTCTAACGGGCTGTTGTATTCAGCAGGTAACCCGACCGAACGGGTCACGTGATGCAGCGGGTCCAATATGCTCCAAGTAAGTGGAATTGTCAAATATCCAATGAAATCACTAGGTTGGGAGAGTTCTACCGCGTCCTTCCTATCAGGTCGGGCCGCTCGGCAGGGTAGGTAGCGAGTAACAGCTTAAACGGGCTCTGACAAGGTGTAACAATGTGAGTTGGTGGCGACCCCCATGATCGGAGCCGCCACCGACTTGCTTCTCTAGGATATCTATATGACTACAAGCGCTATGATGAGCCAGGAATTGATCCTGACTTCAAAGACTCCGAATTTGATGTGCATGGCAACCTCCGTGCGTCATCAAGGCGGGGTCCCTCGGGCGTGAGGGATTCCCGCCAATTAAATCGAGAAATATTGAACGTGATTGCTTGCGGGAGCACGAACGGCTCCAGATCGAATGCTAGCATACCTCGTACCACGAGGCAAGGTATCGATCGGATGGACCGGGCGAGAAGCCCCTAACGACTCGTTGCGCTAATTTCGATGATTCAATCGGGCAACGCTATTGACCGCACAATTCAGCAAAAAACTGACGAATTGATGAGGTAAATCCGCAAGCGCTGCGTTCCTGGTCCGTGCCCAGAGTGAGGTGCCGGTGCGTTTCCACGGCGACCTATGGCAGCGACGGTGCTCATCGTGCGGTTGTAGCATAGTTGGCTGGCGCACCGTTCAATTCGTCACGCCGACGATGCGCTGCGCTGCCGCGAGCAATTCCGGTCCTGTGCCGCAATCGATGATCGCGTCGCCCACCGCCGCCAGGCGCTCCGGTTCCGATATGCCTGCCAGCAGCGTCGACAGGCGTTCGCTCGTGTCTGCGCCGAACCGGCGCGCTGCCTGACTCCCCAGCAGGTGTCGTTCAAATTCAAGGCCCTCCGTGCGACCCTCCGCACGACCCCGCGCAAGTATTTGGGCCTCTTTCTGCCGCTCGCGCGCCTTCCACCTCTCAACCGTCAACGATCCCATTGATGCCACCTCTCCCGTTGCCGCCATTCTGGCCAACTCGCCGCGCAACTCGGCGTCCGCGCCCGGTACCAAATCGTAGTCCTCGGTCCACGATCGGCGTATCCACTCGGCGAACGCCGACCTCAGCCCCTCGTGCTCCGGCCCCGCCAGCGCCGCACCCAACCTGCGCAGTATCGGCAGCGTCTCCTCTGGCATTGCCCGTTCCAGGGCCATCTGCAGGGCGACCGCGTTGTCCTCCGGCACGCCACCGAGCTCCGCCCGGTGCATGTCCAGTAGCACGTACCGGTTCGCCGGCTGCAGGCCCCCCAACACCCGAGCCGTTGGGGCGACCAGCTTCGACACGTCCACCGGCGCCGTCCAGGGCGAGGAGCCATTGTAGACCACTAACGGAATCACCGGCGGCAGTGGTGTCATCGGACGTGATTCGTCGCCTGAGCGCTGCCTGACGCGCAGCAACCCCTCCCAGGCAAGCCCCGTGTAGGTCAGCACCCGCAAGGCCATTCGCTGGTCGACGCCGGACTGAAATTCCAGCAGCACCAATACATACACCCAACCATCGTCCGGTGCGGCCCGGGCGCGCAGCCGCCAGATCAGGTCGCCCTCGCGCCGCTGCAGCGCTGGTCCGACGTGCGAGGCTGGCAGCGGTTCCAGGGAATTGAAGTCGAAGCCGGCCGACGCCCCGTCGGGCAGGAATCCGCGCAGCAGTTCCGCGACCATGTGCCGGTGTGAGTACAACAGTTTATAGGCGGCGTCGTGCATGGGGCGGCTCCGGCAAGGATCGACGTCCCTGTGGCACGTCTTGGAATGCCAGATTGTACGGACCGGGACGCCCGCAACGGCATGGCATTTTTGCGCGGAATCGCCAGATTTGCGGCATCCGACGTCGGCAGTTTCTGGTTCTTGCCATGCAGCGCGCATAATCGTGGAGATCGGATACGGAGTCCGGAATAACACCGGGTTGCGTACGCCCTTCGGCGTGCTGGCGTCGCAGGCCCGGGGCGCGTCAGTTCGCCGTCAAGACCTCGATGGGATACGGCTCAGGCGGCACTGCCGGCATGAGCGGACGAACCTGCGCTCTAAGCTCCAGCAGCGCTTCGCGGCGATTGTCGGGGCTCGGGTGAGTGCTCAGGAATTGCAGGGGATTGGAGCCGCCTTCTTCCTCCATCTTCAGCCACAGCGAGGCGCCGGCGGCTGGGTCGTAGCCGGCACGCGCTGCCAGTTCGATTCCCATCCGGTCGGCCTCGGATTCTCCGGCGCGGCTGTTGGGAAGGGTCACCGCGACCATTGCCGCTACCTCGGTGGCCAACCGCGTCTCCGGGTCGTCGTTGTTGGCCGCGACCGCCAGGAGTCCCAACTCCGTGATGAGCGCCATGGACATCCGTTCGGCCGTGTGGTTGGCGATCGCATGGGAGACTTCGTGGCCGAGAACGTTGGCCAACTCGTCGTCGGTCAATCCGAGCTTGTAGATGATTCCGCTGTAGATGGCCATGCGGCCGCCGGCCATGCACCAGGCGTTGACGGTATCAGGGTCGTCGATCAGCGCGACGCTCCAGTCCCAGTCAGCCGTTTCGGGATATTGCGTCACCGCTGCGGCGACCACGCGACCGGCCGTCTCCGTGACGCGCGCGGCGAGCAGGGGATCGTCCAGCAACTGCCGCTCCTCCCGTAGCTGCGCCACCGTGTCCACGTAGGCGGCCGCGGACGCCTCGATGGCCACGGCCGGGGGGACCAGGAGGGGTTGACTACGCCCGGTCGGGCTGGTGGCGCAGGCGCCGGCAAGCAGTGCGAATAGCGCCAGCAGCGCAACCGACAGTCCGTGGCGCACAAGACCCGTGCTCATCTTGCCGACTGTCCGTAGGGAGTCATTCCTGACTGCTGCTTCTGCTGCATGACCGCAAACTGAATGCCGATTCTCATTTGCCCGA
>CAZCZB010000139.1:0-3801 GCA_964502995.1 uncultured Dehalococcoidia bacterium | reverse complement strand
CTTGCATCTTTGGTTTCTCTATTTCAGCGGTACGAACGTATCTGTCTGTGCCGGCTTCTATCTTTCTATTCCGATCCTGGCTCTAGTGCAGAATTGGAACCGCTCCTGCTGATCGGACGAGAAGTGGGCGGGGAATGTTCCGCGCCCAGGCGGGTTGTTGAAGTGGGGTGTTTGTGCCGAATCTGGTGATCGGGCGGAGCGGGTCACAGAGAAAACTGAGGCCCCGCATTCGAGAGCGGGGCCTTTGCTATGCGTATTTGCGTAAGCGAATCAAGAAGGTGGTTCAATCGGACCGGCGGGGCTACGGCGAAAGTTGGGGGACCCCTGCGAGCGAGCCGATTATCTTGACCAGGTCGCAGAGGATCCAGACCGGTTCGTCCATGCCGGCCACCTGGATAAGGATCCATTGGGACCGTGGGCCGATGCCGATGATCTTTGCCCAGGTTCCCTTGGGCAGGATGGTGAGGGCGGTGTAGTGGGCGCCGGGGCCTGACCTGCCGAAGACGGCTTGCGGCTGGATGAGGGCGGCCGGCTGCGCCGAAATCTCCGGCGCGGTGACCAGCCTGACGCCGACCAGCGAACTCTTCACCTGTGCCATGTGGCGGTAGATCCAGAGCAGTGAGTTGAGGCCCTCGATCTCGACCAGGAGCCAGCTCCGGCTCGGGTCGATGCCGTAGATGCGGGCCTGGGCGCCCTGCCGCGCCTCTGCGACGACATCGTATTCCAGGCCCGGGCCGGTGCGCACGTTGAGTGTTTCGGACTGGACTAAGGCGATGGGGCGCTGGTCGGGGGCGGGCGGCGTGAAGTCGTTGACGCCGTAGCGGGGCAGGCCGGCGAGGGAGCCTATGGCTACCTTGACGAAGTCGCGGATCACCCAGACCGGCTTATCGAGACCTGGTACGATGATCTGGTACCAGACGTTTGGCGGGCAGTCGCCGATGGCGATGATCTGGGCCCAGGTTCCCCGGGGGAGAATGGCGACCTGGTCGTAGGCGAGACCCGGCCCGGAAAAGGCATGCAGCGCGAAGGGCTGGGTGATGGAGGCGGGCACGAGTAGGATTTCACGTTCGGTGATGCGGCGTACGTTGACCAGCGGGCAGTCGACCTGGACCAGGTCGCGGTAGAGCCAGCCGAGGGAGGTCAACCCATCCAGCTCGACCTGCAGCCATTCGCCGCCAGGCTCGATGCCGACGACCGCGACCATTGTGCCCTGGGGCAGCGTGGTGAGGACTTCATAATCAAAGCCTGGGCCGAGGCGCACATTCATGACGTCCGGCTGCGTGATGGCGACCGGTCTGCTGCCGGGCGCTCCGGATATCGGGAGCTGGGCGAGTTGGGCGGCGGAGACCTGGGGCACGCCGGCGAGGGCGCCTTCGACGCCGGCCAGACCCTGGTGGATCCAGACGGGGATGTCGAGCTGGCTGAGTTCGAGCTGATACCATTCGTTGCGGGGGTCGACGCCGATGATGTTGGCGCGCGTTCCCTGCGGCAGAGTGATGACTACGTCGTAGGCCAGGCCGGGCCCGAGGCGGGCGTTCATGATGTCCGGCTGGGTAACGGCCTGGGGATAGGCACCGGGCGTCATTGTGCGGCGGATGGCGGCGAGCGAGTCCATGATGGCGCTGGCATCCTGACAGCTCCAGACGGATCTGCCGGCGGCGTAGTGGCCGGGCCATGCGCTGCCGGAGCCGTCGTCGTCCGCGCTTGTCGTTTGGGGCGCCGCGGCGATGTCGGCGGTGTCGAAGGCGCCGGCGTCCGAATCGGCCTCCTCATCATCGTCAACAGATGTGATGCTGTCCGGGAAATCGGGGCTCAGATCATCTGTTGGGGTAACCGTCGGTGTCGCGGTGGGTGCGGGCTGTTTCCGCTGCGGGGGCGGCGAATACGAGACTTTCGCTGTCGGCGTGTGTGTCGGCGTGACGGTACTGGTCGCGGTCGGCGCGGGCCTGGGTGTGCTGGTGGCGGTAGCCTTTTGTTGCGGCGGCTGCTGTTGCCGCGGCGGATTTGTGGCGGTTGCGGTGGGCGCCGGCGTGCTGGTCGCGGTCGGCGTGGGCGTGTCGGTTGCGATAGGGGCCAGTGACAGACCGATAACCTGGAAGGTCTGGGCGGTGGTGTAGGCGTAGCCGCCGGCGCCCGTCAGCGTTACGGTCAATGTATGTGTGCCGGACGGGCAGTTGGCGTCGATTGCGCCGGGGAGGGTAAGGGTTCCGTTCACCGCGCCGCTGAGTTGGGCCGTGTGCTGGTTGGCGCCGCCGATCCCTGTCCCTTCACAGGCGTCGGCGTCACTGTTGTTTGCCGAGGTGACGTCGGCGCGGTAGCTGTACTGATCCCATTGGTCGAGGCCTACGAAGATCAGCCTGAATGTACTCTGCTGGCCCTGGTCGAACGTGGAGGCCAGCCCGTCGATGCGTACGGAGGGCGGGGCAACCGGGGTGGCTGTCGGTGTGGCTGTCAAGGCCGGCGCGGCGGTTGCGGTGGCCGTGGAGGTCGCGGTGGGGATTTCCACTTCGACGACCTGAAACGCCAGGCTTGGGGACGATTCATATCCGCAGACGGCCATGAGTTTGACGGTCACAGCGTATTTGCTGGCCTGGCAGGAGGGGTCGATCTGGCCGGGCACAGAGACCTGATTCTTGATCATGCCAGTGAGATGGTCGGTGTATTGACCACTTCCGCCGAGGCCGGTTCCTTCACAGTTGTCAGCGGCTGAATCGTCGGTCATTTTGACCACGTCGGCGCGGTAGCCGTATTGGTCGGATTCATCCAGGTTTTCAAAAATCATCTTGAAGTCTGGCTGCTGGCCCTGGTTGAAGGTGGCGGGCAGATTCTGGATCCGTGCCATGGGCGGCGGCATTTCGGTCGGTGTCGGCGTTGCCGTTGGGTTCTGCGGCAGTTCGTTCTGTATGGAATCGTCGACTGTGGCTGTGGCGGTTGGAGTCGCTGTGTGGGTGGGTGTGCTGGTGTTCGTGGGCGTGGCGGTGTGCGTGTTGGTGGGCGTAGCGGTGTGTGCGGGCGTGTGTGTGGGCGTGGCGGTCGGTGGCTGCACGGCGCCGACCGTGAGGTCACCGTTGCAGGTGAGTGTAGTGGCCTCATTCGAGCCGGGCTCAGTATAGGTGACCGTACACTTCATGGTGTAGTCGCCTTCCGGACAGCTGCTGCTGACCTTGAGAGGGATAGGCGATAACGTTCTCCAGTGATTATAGAATGAAGGAGAAAAACTGCGATTGGATCCCCAGCCCGCTCCTTCACAGTTGTTTGCGTTTGCGCCGTTTTGCAGTATGTCAAAACGGTAGGTGACGGTGGTGAAGTCATCTGCATAGGTGCATTTGCCGTCGTCATTATTGTCGATACAAGGGAAGTAGGCGAAGAGGAGGCCGGCCTGCACGTATTGTCCTGCCGTCACGGTGTATTCGACCGTGTCAAAACCGACCATCGGGTCAAAGTCGCCATCCGGCGGGGCCAGGGCCTCGATCGCCGGCGTGCGGGGCACGAAAGAGATGAGGGTCAGGGCAAGAAGGGTCAGAACGCCGACGCCGACCAGTGTGATCATCGACTGTTTCGATTTCATTCCCTTCGATTCAATTCCTCTAAATGGTGCATGTGTGTGCATGTCAGATCAGCCTTTCCACTTGGCCGGCACTCACAGTTGGAGCAATTGGCGTTTACGATGGCCCGAAAAGGGTTGTCGCGTCTGCCCATTCCTTCCGTTCCGGGCTTGGTTTCCTCTTGAGGCGGCATTGCCGCCTGCTGATCGGACGTGCCGTTGGCACGGAATGTTCCACGCAAGTTGAACTATTTTTG
>CAZCZB010000138.1:0-3946 GCA_964502995.1 uncultured Dehalococcoidia bacterium | reverse complement strand
GCGTCCGCCAGCGGCAGACTCGCAATGACAAACCCCTGAACTCTGAACAGTTACGGCTGCCCGAAGCGCCTTTCGGTTATCACTCCACCTGTCCCCGCCCGCACCACCTGTCCGCTCACGCCCCGCCTATGCGCTCATCCTGAGCTTGTCGAAGGATGGGATTCATGGTTCGACAGACTCCCGCCAAAGGCGGACGTTCCGCACCATGAGCGGACTGCTGGCCAGTGTGGCAATAATCGAAAGTCCAGGACGCCCGCAGCACGCAATCGGATAGTTTCTCCCGGTTGCGCCTGACGTCGTCCACTGCCGGGTCGGCGCACCCGTTTCGTGCCGCCGGTGAGGCGTCGGGCATTTGAGGCGTAGTACGATGTACATTGTTTGGCCCCGATAACCCGCCGCATCAAATTTGTGCAGCACGGTCCGACGACACCGAGGATGTCACGAACAATGACCCAATCCGAAAACTCGCGCTTGCCGCCCAACACCACGACTATTGCCTTTGACATGGACGGAACGCTGTGGGATTTCGAATCCGCCATGCAGGGCGCTCTCAGCGAGACCCTCGACCGCTTGCGGATCATATTGCCCGGCCATCGCACCGCCCAACTGACGGTGGCGCGCATGATGGAGATTCGCGATTCGGTAGCGTCCGAGATGGGCGAGGGAGCCACGCGCCAGGAGGTGATCCGGCACGCCGCGTTCGTCCGCACGCTGGAGCGTCTGGGATCCCCCAGCGCGGCGATGGCTGACGAACTGTTCGACTTGTACATGCGCGCCCGCCTCGCTGGCGCGAAACCCTACCCGGATGTTCCCGGCGCTCTCGAAACGCTCCGGCGCCGTTTCCGTCTCGGCGTCATCTCCAACGGCAACAACCGGCCCACCGACGTCGGCCTCGACGACGACCTGTTCGACTTCGTCGTGTTCGCCCATGATTCCGGTGTCCCCAAACCCCATCCCGGCATCTTCGAGTTTGCCCTGGAAAAATCCGGCGACACCGCCGAACGCACCGTCCTCGTGGGCGACTCGCTGGAGCACGATGTTGATGGCGCGAACAAATTCGGGATGCTCAGCGTCTGGCTGAACCGCGACGGCATCGTCAACACGACCGGAATCAAACCCCGCTGGGAGATACGCACCTGTGACCAACTGGTCGCCTTGATCTGAGATGCTCCGGCGCGGAACGGTCCCGTGCTTGAACTCCGGCGTCGTCTGATATGATTATCCGCACATTTTCCCAGGAGCCTGTTCAATGCAGGAAACCAGAGTAAAGCGAGCGCTGCGCGAAAACCGCCTGGCCCTCGGCACCTACGTATCATTCGCCGACCCCCAGATCATCGAGATCATCGGGCTGGCCGGCTTCGACGCCGCCTTCATCGACATGGAGCACACCACCTTCGACCTCGGGTTGATCACCCAGATGATCACCGCGGCCGATCTGGTGGGCGTAACCTCCATGATCCGCATCCCGGGCAACGACGAAAACCTGATCCTCCGCCTGCTGGACGCCGGCGCCCAGGGCATCATCATCCCCCACATCGATGGTCTGGAAGGAGCCAAACGCGCCGTTGACGCCGTTCGGTACGCCCCCCTGGGCCATCGCGGTGGCGCCGGGGGCACTCGCGCCGCCCGGTTCGGTACCGTGAACTGGGAGGAACACACCAGCACGTCCAACGAGAACATCGTGCTGTCGGTGATGACCGAGGACGAAAAGGGCATCAGCGAAATCGGCGAGATTGCCCGGTTGCCGGGCATCGACCTGGTGGCCATCGGTCCCACCGACTTTTCGGAATACATGGGCATCCGCGACCCGCAGAGTCCCGTTATTCGCGCCCGCCTGGAGGAACTGGCCGCCGAGGTCAAGGCGGCTGGCGGCGCGAAACTGTCCATGCCCATGAACCATCCCGCCTTCCCGTTGTCGGCCAAGGAACTGCAGGACATGGGCGTCGGATACACCCACGTCGCTCCCCCACCGCCGGCGGTGCTTCTGCGGTCGCTCCAGCAGCGCATTTCCGACATCAGGGCCGAGATTGGTTAGTTTTCCTCCTCCCGGGACCCTGGGCGTGGCGTCCGCGGTCGGCTGCCCATGGGCGAAGCGTTTGTTGGTAGGCGCGCTGCTTATCATCGTGGCAGCGGCTCTGGCCTGCGGTTCGCCGGACCAACCGCCGACCGTGGAGAGCCCGCTGCCCACGCCAACATCGGCAGAGCCGACCATGGAGGCAACCGCGCCTCCCACAGACCCGCCAACCCAACCACCGCCGGCCGACACACCGTTGCCCACCGCAACGACGACGACGCCAACCCCATTTCCGACCGCAACTGCAACCGTAGCGCCCACGTTGACGCCCACGCCGCAACCGCAGCCGACCGCAACACCCCTGCCGGATGCGCCGTTGGTCCACATCGGAGATACCGTGTACGCCGTTGACCTGGCGGTGACCCCCGCCGAGCGCACCCAGGGTCTGTCGGGCCGGCCCTCCATGGCGTCGGATCGCGGAATGCTCTTCGTGTACGAACAGGACGGCGGGCGCACCTTCTGGATGCCCGATATGCACTTCCCGCTGGACATGGTGTGGATCCGGGCGGACTGCACCGTCGCCGGCGTCACCGCCGACGTTCCCAACCCGCCATTGGACACCCCACGCGACCAACTTGAACTCTACCCGTCGGCCGGTCAGGTCAGGTTCATACTGGAACTCAACGCCGGCCAGGCCGCCGCCAACCACATCGAACCGGGAGGCCCCGTCGAATTTGGCGGGCAGATCAGCGGCCAATGGGGTTGCTGACCACATTCGGCCGACCGCACACAACCACGAATCAAAAATCAAGGAATCACAAGCATGGACATACTCGTTTCCGGCTCCCTGGCCATTGATCGCATCATGACATTCCCCGGCCGCTTCGGCGACCACATCGTCCCCGAACGAGTCCACCAGATCAACCTGAGTTTCACGGTGGACGGGTTCAACGCCTACTTCGGCGGCACCGCCGGCAACATCGCCTACTCGCTGGCTTTGCTGGGCCAAACTCCCCGAATCGTCGCGGCCATTGGCAACGACTACCGCGACTATTTCACCCGCATGGAGCAGAACGGCATCCCAACGGATGACATCCGGGTCGTCGAGGATGAGGCCACCGCGTCCGCGTTCATCGTCACCGATCTTGCCGACAACCAGATAACCGGGTTCAACCCCGGCGCCATGAAGGTCGCCACCGGGTTCGATTTCAGCCAGGTGGATCCCAACGACGCTATCAACCTGGTTGGGCCCGGCAACCTCACCGATATGTCCAACTTCACCGCCGACGCCACCAAAGCCGGCGTGTACACCATATTCGATCCCGGCCAATCCCTGCCGGCGTGGGAGCCCGACGACCTGGCCCAGTGCATCCGCAACAGCGACCTGCTCATCGCCAACGACTACGAGATGGCGCTGATAACGGAACGCACCGGCCTGGAAAAGGGCGCTCTGCTCGACATGACCGACGTCCTGGTGACCACCCTCGGCGAGCAGGGAACCCTGATCACCACCAACGAGGGCGAGCTTGTCGTCCCCTGCGTACCCACCGACAACGTCGTGGACCCCACCGGCGCCGGCGACGCCTTCCGGGGCGGCCTGATCCTGGGCCTCATCCGCAAGGCCGGGCTGGAAAAGGCGGCCCAGATGGGCTCGACCTGCGCCCATTTCGTAATACAGCAACGCGGCACCCAGGAGTATGGCTACACGCTTGACCAGTGGCAGTCAGTCCTGGAACACACCTACGGGGAATAACGGCGGCGTTGAATATCATCCGTTCCCCGTTGTAGGGGCGAATAATCATTCGCCCCCATTGCAGCCGGCACGGGCATCAGCAGAGGCAAACCGCCCGCATCGGATCGCTGCCGGAGGATAAACCTCCTCATGCGTACCCAGTTTGTCATTGCGAGTCCGCCACAGGCGGATGGCAATCC
>CAZCZB010000137.1:0-4053 GCA_964502995.1 uncultured Dehalococcoidia bacterium | reverse complement strand
AGGTCGTAGTGGGCAAACAGGCCGGCGGTCCAGCGCCGGTCGGGACGCTGAAAATAGTTCGACGGAGCATAGTTGAACAGGGTCCCCTGGCGGGGCACGAAGCGGTCGCCCTCCACCTTGTAGTCAAAGCTCTCAAGACCTTTATTTCTCAGCAGGCCGAAATCGGAAAAGGTGCCCTTGGGTTGGGTGGCCGAGCCGGAGCACTCGGTCAGATCGTGGCTCAGGGCACACGAGCTGTAATCGCGCTTGGCCTGGAGCACTGGATCAATATCGCGGTAGGTTCCGTAGACCGTGACGTTGCCACGGTCCAGGTTCTTCCCCAGGATCAGCGAGACGTTCGAGATATCGCCGTCCCATGTTGAGCCGTCGGCGACCTCATAGCCGGCGTCCCGGACGATCCGCTGCCACCGGTCGTTGCCGTTGTCGTGCTGATACTGGCTGAACTGGTAGTCCAGCTTGATACCCTCGAAGTCGTCAACCATCAGGAAGTTGACCACACCGGCGACCGCATCCGACCCGTAGGTGGCCGAGGAACCGCCGGTCAGCACCTCAACATTCTTGATCAGCGCGCCCGGAATCTGGTTGATATCGGCGCCGACTCCCCCTTGCAGCGGCGAGCCGGCCGGCAACCGCCGGCCGTTGATCAGCACCAGGGTGCGTTCCGCGCCTAGATTGCGCAGATTCAGGGTCGCGGTGCCGGTGGAGCCGTACACTTGGTTGGCGTTCTGGGCGGAGTACACCTGTGGCAGGGTGCGCAACATATCTTCCACCCGGACGGTGCCCTGGAAGGCCAGGTCTTCGGCCTCAATCTGGATGACCGGGCTGGAGCTGACCAGATTCGCCCTTTGGATACGTGAACCGGTTACGACCAGGGCTTCCAGTTCTGAGGGTTCCTGGCGAGCTTCAGCCTGCGGCTGTTCAGTTTCCGACTGATCGGCGTCTGCGGCCAGGGCCGGTGCGGTGACGCTGGCCAGCAGCACGGTCAGCACAACTCCGCTCAGCAGCAATGTTCTTTCTGCCATGTAGAACTCCTTCGTCGCTGTCTGGAGTATCGGGTCAGGAGATGCCGACACTCATCCCGACGAACCAGTACCGACCCAGGGCATCGTACAAACCGGGGAAGGTGTTGCCGCCTCTGCCGGCCTCGCCGACGAGCGGCGGTTCCTTGTCGAACAGGTTGCGGATACCGAGACGCAGGCTGGCGTACTGATTAACCTCCCAGATCACCGACAGGTCGAAATAGTGCCGGGCATTCACCGGGACGGGGCGGTCCGGGTCGGTCTCCGTGCTGGTGCTGATGTAGCGCCACATCAGGCTGGGTTGTACCCCCCAGGGGCTCAGCCAGGTGGTCCGCATGATATTGCGGATTCTCGGGGTCGGGGTGCCGCAGGAGTAGCCCCAACTGCCCGCGCAGGCGATCTTCGGAATATCGTCCGTTGCCTTCAGTGTGTATGTATCGAGAAAGGAAAGCCTGTCCGTAAAGCTGACGGAGCCGTAGCGACCAAGATTGAGCATATAGTCCACGCTGAAGTCATAGCCGCGGACCTCGGCGATGGCCAGGTTTTCCAGCACGGCCTCAACATGGCCGGTGGTCTCGATTGTGTTGGAAGACAGCCACAGGTCGCCGCCCGGCCCGCGCTTGACCTTGTCACACTGAGAGGTTTTGCCGTCCAGGCAGTGGTTCAGGACAACCTCGGGTGACAGCGCGCCGACGCCACCCTTGAGCTCGATGTCGTAGTAATCCACGGCCACGGTAAGGCCCTCAAGAAAGCGGGGCGTAAAGGTCAGGCCGAACGAGTAGGTGTCCGCATCTTCGGGAAGCAGGTCAGGATTGCCTCCGATCAGAAAATTGTACTGGCCGGCCGGTGAGTCGGGGATATTGCCGAACTGCGCGGCAGTTACTCCGCTGCGAGCACACTCCTCGAAGTTGCGACCGGCCGCGGTCTTGCCGTCAACCACCTCGCCGGCACACGGGTCGGAGGTCATATAGATCAAGCCCAGCCGCTGGGGCAGGAACTGCTCACGGATGCTCGGGGCGCGTACCGCCCGCTGATAGCTGCCGCGCAGGCTGATGTCATGGTTGATGGCCCAGCCGGCCCGCACGCCATAGGTATCGGTCTGGACGCCGTACCAGGAAGAGCGGTAGCCGCCATTGACGATCAGTTGGTGGATAAACGGAACGTCTTCGATAAGCGGAATACCGGCTTCAAAGAAAACCGCCGGTACGTCGAAGCCGCCCTTGAGGGGCTGCCGTGCGCCGCCAAAGCCGGCCCCGTCACCGCTCTGGCTCCCGAGGTCGGGCTTGTATGTCAGATTTTCCTCGCGCCACTCGACGCCCAGGGCGATGTTGACGCCGGTGGTGGCAAATGGAGATACTAGGCCGTAGCGGCCGAGATTGGCCGCGATCTGGCCGGACATTACATGCTGGTTGGTGCTGCCGCGGGTCGTGTACGTTCCGGCGATGTAGTCGGTCATCTCTTTGGTGACCGCGCCGTCCTGGAAGATGTTCCAGGGGACACAGTTCGGGTCGGCACCGGTCAGTGCGGACCGGCACACGATATCCCCGCTCACGGGATCGTACACCGCGTCCAGGGCGCGGTTGATCCGGCTGGCCGATAAGTTATTGACGGCTTTGCTCAGCGCGCGCACCTCGGCGTATTGGTAATACAGATTGTAGCGCCAGGCATCGGCAATCTCGCCCCGCAGCCCGAACACGCCGCGATAGGAGGTGTGGTGAATGTAATCCTTGCGATTGCCGCTCTCGACGCTGCGCCGGCCGATATACACATTCTGGATGTCTTCCCGCGTCAAGCCGTACTGGCCGCACAGGGCCTGAAACTGCTGATCGGACAGAAAGGCGTTGCCGCAGTGCAGATAGCGCTGTCTGAAGAACGAGCCCGAGGGCGCGATCTGGGCGGTAGTGCGGTCGTCCATGAACATCAGCTCGGTGTAGGCCTCAACGTGTTCGTTCAGGTCGTAGTGGGCAAAGGCACCGGCGGTCCAGCGGACATCGGGCCGTTGAAAGTGATTCGGGGGCGCGTAGTTGTAGAGGCGCCCGTCCCAGTTCGTGAACTTATCCCCCTCGACCTGGTAAAAGAACGGCGGTCCCGGATCGTGGCCGGGCCTGACCTGACGGGTGCCGAAGTCGGCAAACAGGCCCTTGGGTATCGTGCCCGAGCCGACGCACTGGTCAAGATCGGGTGTCAAATCGCAACTGGAGTGATCCCGGTCGCCCAGGAATATCCCGCCGCCATCACGCCAGGTCGCGTAGGCGGTGATATTGCCGCGATTACCCAGGTTTTTGCCCAGGATGAGCGAGACGTTGGACAGCTCGCCGTCCGCGGTGGAGTCGTCGGCAACGCTATAGCCCTGACCGGAGATCAGTTTTTTTACCGCGCGATTGTCATTATCGTGCTGATGCTGGCTGAACTGATAGTCGAGCTTGATGCCCTCGAAATTGTCGATCAGGATGAAGTTGATCACGCCGGCGACCGCATCCGAACCATAGGTCACCGAGGAGCCGCCGGTCAGGACATCGACGCGCTTGAGCAGTGCGCCCGGAATCTGGTTGATGTCCTCGTTGCCGGTCCCTCCCCAGGGCGAGCCGGCCGGCATGCGGCGGCCGTTAATCAGCACCAGGGTGCGCGATGAGCCCAGGTGGCGCAGATTCAGGGTGGCGATCCCGCTGGCGCCGTTGGCGTTGGAAGCATCCTGACCACCGGTGAATACCGAGGGCAGGGAGCGCACCAGCTCTTCCACCCGAACGGTCCCCTGGTGCAACAGTTCTTCGGCGTCAACGCTGACGATCGGGCCGAGCTCGACTTGGTCGGCCGCCTGCTGGAGACGCGAACCGGTGGTCACGATCATCTCTTCCAGAGCCTCCAGTTTCTGCGGCTCCTGGCGGGCTTCAGACTCCGGCTTTTCGCCGGCTTTGGCTTGCGGCTGTTCAGTTGCCGCCTGATCGGCGTCGGCCGCGCTGGCCGGTACGGCGGCGAAGGTGAGGAGGAAGGCGGTTGCTAAGGTTACGGCGAGTTTCCGCCGTATCTCAGTGTA
>CAZCZB010000136.1:0-4231 GCA_964502995.1 uncultured Dehalococcoidia bacterium | reverse complement strand
GCGACATCTGGCGGTAAAGGTCCCGCATCGTAATCAGGTAGGTACAAGCATGTCGGTATCGATTCCGACCGCGAGCCTTTATCAACTCCTCCGCTTGTCCCCGGTAGATTTCAACGGCGGCCTGGGGACGCGTCTCCGCAGCGGCTTGGGCCACTCGAAGCAGCCGGTCTCCAGCATAGTAGCGAGAAATCTGCTCGTATTGCCGCACCGATTTCAACGCGAGGTCTATTTCGCCTTCGCTCAGGTAAACATCGGTCAATATGCCGTATTCCCGGGCGGCGGCCCACTCGGCCAGCAACTTCGAGCGTGATTCCTGCCAGATGCCAAGACGCTGGCACAGCTCCCGTACGTCCTGGTACGCGGCAAGGCCGGGACGTTGCTCGAGCAGCTGTTGGGCCAGGGCCAGAGCCTCGGCCAGCTCCCCGCGTTCTTCGTGTTGCTCCTTGAGCCACGCCATCAAACCATGGTCGTTGGTCGTTTCAATCCTCCCGGCCACCAATGGTTCCACCTTGCGACCGTCGCCATGTGCGCTGAAGATTCCCGCCAGGGTCAGCAAGTCCAAGTCCCCGGCCTGATCGGCTTCGGCCAAGGCCTCGTCCAACCGCCCCAGCGCCAGCAGGCGGTCCACCAAATCGTCCAAGCGGCCGCTCTCACGACAGATCTCCAGGAAGGCGTCGTCGTCCAGGTGGTCGGCCTCCAAGTCCAGCAGGAGACTGCCGTATGCTTGGCGTTTATAGCCGTCGTACCGACCTGTGGCTGCCGGCAGGGCGGCCCGTACCCAACCGGCAATGAGGTTCTTCTCTGCTTCGGTGGCATGTTCCAGTATGAGGTCCTCCGCGCCATCCCCCAAGCCGTACCCTCCATAATCCAACTCCGAACGGTAGATTGCAAAGAGGCCTTGCAGGGCTTTCTCTCTGGCCACGGCATCGTCGTCACCGGCAACCAGGCAGTTCCCAAGTCCTTGGACACACCGGTTCACTGCGTCGTACAAGTACTCGTTGTCGTGGTAGTCATCGTGCAACATCTCAAAATGCTCAAATACTTCCTGGGCCACCGCCTGGTACACAATGCTGGCGTTGGCATAATCGGACTTGGCCAGGAAATTGTCGCCGGAGCCCAATACAACGCCAATGCCTCCGGTACCATCCCAATCCCAGCCATCAGCACTGCTTCGGATAGCGGATGCTGCCTGCCGACGGTAACTTTCCAGATCGACCAAAGTGCTGCTCCGGCTGTCTGCGGGCAGAGTCGACTCCAGCAAGATCTCCAAGTTGGGCTGAACCTCCAGCATTTGCTTGATGAGGGCAATCAGTTCCGACTTGCTGCGTCGCTCCAGGTTCGCCTCCGGATCTTCCACCGTCCGGAAGACATCGGGTTGGTGCAACCAAGTCAGCAGCAATGCCCCGATGTGCTTGCAATGTCCGCCGCCGCCCACCGGGCAGGAACAATGGGCCTCCTTGATGCCTTCGTCACTGCCGGCAACCCACAACCTGTATGGTTGGGGCCTCGAGCCTTGACACAAGGCCTTGAGGGTGTCGCCTTGAAGGCGCGTCTCGAAGATGGCCCCACCCTTGAAGTAACTGTGTCCGCGTTGGAAGCTTTGTGAGCCTACCCAATCGGATATGGCCCCTTCGTTCAGTGTGGGGAGAAGATTGCGCATGATTTCCGGTTCCTTTCGCCCTTGGCTGGACTTTGTACAAAGTCCAGTTCACTATGCAGCAGCCCTTGAAACGCGGACCTTACGGGCACACTCCGAGCAGGCCAAGTTGTGGGCATGAGGCGGACCGGCAGGACCGCCCAGTAGGTGCAACAGGGCACCGAGGCACGCTCATTGCGATTTGCCGCCGGGCAGGGAGACAGGCAGCCAGCAGGACCGCGCAACCTGGCAATCCCAAACTGAGCTGCTGCGCATCGTGCGCCCGGGTGGGTCCGGTTAAGTAATAATCATTGTACTGGATTGGTATTATAGGACCATATCCGTATCGGAGGAGAGTAACCACGTGGATGGCGAACTGCGGAAACTGATCGATGACCCTAGGTTCCGGGAATACCATCGGGATTCCCTGCAAAGGAAGTTCAACACGTTCGATGTTCTCCGGTACGCGGATTACGAGATACGCCACAGCAACGTGCTGGCGTGGCTGCTCCAGCCTGCTGAAACCCACGGTATCGACGGTCGATTCCTGAAGTGGTTCGTGAACCACCTCAATAAACGGCTCGAAGCGGCCAAAGGAGAGCCTCTTCTCCCAGTCAACCTCGAGGCCGCGAACGTCCGTGTCGAAAGAGAACTGGACTATGTCGACATCACGATCTTCTTCAAGAAAGAGCAGTGTTTGGTCGCCATCGAGAACAAGACGGGACCGGCATCTTCCGACCACTTCAACCAGGTCAGGGGTTATGAAGAGACGCTACGCGGCAAGTATAAGAACTATACGCTGAAAAGCGTTCTGTTGACGACCTTGCCAACCGAAAGTGAGGACTCCCCGGACATTGTCCAAGTTGGTTGGAAGTCCGTCCACGAAGCTATCGGTTCACTCCAAAAGGATGGGAAGTTCCACCCTGGTGGCGTAGAGACATTCGTCCAACAGTACCTCGAATTGCTCGAAAGACAATTTGGTTTCACGGAAGGCGGGGGCATTATGGCGCTGCTCAACGACCATCGCCCCATACTGAAGAAGATGCGCCAACGCCTTGAGAAGGATGGCGCTGACAGTGTCGGGGGAAAGGTGCCGAAGGATCGGACCGAGTACCGAGACGCGCTTGTCAGGCTGGTACAGGAATCCAGCCAGGACCCGAAGCAACTGCGAAAGGCGATGGCGAACTACCTGAAGAGCCGGGGCTGTGAGACCTGGTTATCCCAAACCCACAAAGCTCCGAAGTGGTATTCGGTGAACTGGACAGACAGGGAACTGGAGGTGACCTCGCGGCTCCTGAGTGGTGCGAGCAATTTTCTCAATTGGAGTATGACCTTCACACATCGCAATGTCGGCGTGGGTTTCTACCTCTACCGGCCCGGAAAGAAGCAAGAAAATCCTTCGCTCCTAGACCGGCTCATACGTTTCATGAAGGATACGCCGATAGACAGACTGGAGACGGACAAGTACCGAATTAAAGACATGGGCGATGGCTGGCACAGGGTCTACCATCAGCCGATTCTGTCCAAGAACGAGTTTGCCGACATGTCAGTATTCGAGAGCCGGGATGAAGTACTTCGGAGGCTGAAGGACTTCATGGATTCGAACGAATCGGACTACAGACGCATCGACGACTACTTCCGGTGCCTCGCCTTCAAACTCGACGTTTCGACACTCACGCGGGAGGAGGCGCTATAGCAAAGGATTGAATCCCCGCTCAATTCGCGGGGCCAACCACCCGGAGGAAGATTCCCGCCCGCACCAGGATAGGATGGCCGCACTGGGCGTCGCCTGCCGTCCCGAACGGCATCGCCCCCGGGGCCGCAAAGCCTCATGGATGCGTGTCCAGAGCCCGTTCCGACGCCACGTGCGAACGTAGCGAGCAAAGCCTCGATCTGGGTGTGTTGTGGTTGGGGAATGCGTGCGAGCTTTTCGGAGAGGAGTGACATGGTCCCAACAGAGTTTGGACGGTGCAGCTACCGAGCAATGTGACAGATGCACTTGGTACCAACCACGCTGCGAAGCATATCAAACACGGTAGATGCTGCTTCCGCGGGTTGACAGCCGGATCACCAGGACGGATGCTGGACAAACCCGCAACACCATGGTTGAATATCAACAAGTGTAGAGGTTTCTGGGGATCCCGTGTCCAAAACGAAAGCCGCCCTCCGCAAACTCAATCGCCCGATGTGCCTGTCTGAAGCAGCCCGCCGGTGCGGGATCGAGCCCGCGGAAACGTATGCACTGGAAGCCAAGGGGGAAGTTGAACGCCTGGAACGCGGCGTGTTCATGGCGGCCGACCAAGGCACCACTCAACAATCCCGACCTCGCCGTGGTCGGCCTGCGCGCACCCAAGGCCGTGGTGTGCCTGGTTTCTGCCTTGGACTTCCATGACCTGACCACCCGAATTCCAAGCACGGTATCGGTGGCTGTCAAATGCGGTGCCCACCGCCCTCGGGGTACTTCGCCGCCGGTCACGGTCTACAGTTTCTCCCGGGAATTATATACCTGTACGCCTAATGTGGAATTGAGGCGGTTGACTCAAAAAGGGGAACCTGCGCAGAATGTAAAGCGATTGAAAAGCCACATTCCGGGGG
>CAZCZB010000135.1:0-4306 GCA_964502995.1 uncultured Dehalococcoidia bacterium | reverse complement strand
ACGGCATTCTCGCAATGACAGATTATCAAAGTGGCTACGCGTGAGCGCGGCGGGCTTAGGCGTACCCACTTTGCCATTGCGAGTCCGCCACAGGCGGATGGCAATCCCGTCCGCCTTGCGCGGGCAGTTGGTCGTAGTCGTTAGCGCCTCAACGAGATTGCCACGAATGCCTGACGGCATTCTCGCAATGACAGATTATCAAAGTGGCTACGCGTGAGCGCGGCGGGCCGTTGACGGGTTGGTTTGCGGACACTACACTGTACCGCCGGCCACTAGCCGAGGTTTCCGGCGCGGGCTTCATGTTCCGCCGACGAGAGAGGTGTTCGCCATGCCCTTGCCACCGAATCGCGTTGATTACAGCCCCATAATCGACCGGCCCGTTATCAAGTGGCCCAACGACGCCAGGGTGGCGTTGTGGATCGCTCCCAACGTGGAGCACTACGAGTACGAACCGGAATTTGACGGGAGCCGCGATCCGTGGCCGCGCACCCCGTATCCCGACGTGCAGCAGTATGCCTACCGGGACTACGGGAATCGCGTGGGTTTCTGGCGGATGGTTGAGGTTCTGGACAAGCATGACATCCGCTGCTGCGTGTCGCTGAACATGGCGGTGCTGGAGCATTTCCCTGAGATCGGCGAGGCCATGGTGCAGCGCAACTGGGATTTCATGAGCCACGGGATCTACAACACGCGCTACATGAACAACTACTCCGACGAGCAGGAGCGGGAATTCTACCGGGATACCATCGACACTCTGAAAAAGCACACGGGCAAACAACTGAAAGGAATGCTGGGTCCGGCGATTTCGGGGACCGAGCGCACGCCGGACCTCATGGCCGAGGCCGGTCTCATATACCACACCGACTGGATGCACGATGATCAACCCGTGCCCATCAGGGTTGAGAGCGGCAAACTGGTGTCGGTGCCATACTCGATTGAGCTAAACGACGCTCCGCTGTTCCGGCAGCACTACGAAGGCGATTATTTCGCCGAGATCTGCAAGGCGCAGTTTGACCAGCTTTACCAGGAGGGCGCGGAAAGCGGGCGCGTGATGTGCATCGCGCTGCATCCATACCTCATCGGCCAACCGCACCGGAGCCGATACCTGGACGATGTGCTGGGATACATCATGTCGCACGACGGAGTGTGGCAGACCACGGCGGACGACATCGCGGAATATTACATCGCCAACTACTACGACGAGGCGATTGCCCACGCGGGCCGGCTGAACCGCTGAACTCGGCGAGTGCCGAACCGGTAATGGACAACGCGGTCGCGCGGCCACAGATGCGGCGGTGCGCGGACGCCACGAGGAGGTAGAGATATGCCGGCAGAACGGCGCTACGGCATGGATCACGGGCACTATGACTGGTCGCCGCTGAGCAACCGCGGGATCCTGCGCTGGCCCGATGACGCCCGGGTGGCGTTGTGCGTGATCGTGAATCTCGACCATCCGGAGTGGGACCCGCCGGAGGACAGCTTCACGACGCCGTTCGCCGGAGGGCTGGGCGCGCGGGGGTTCCCTGATTATGCGCGGCTTTCGCACCGGGAATACGGGCACCGGGTGGGGATTTTCCGCGTGCTGGAAACCCTGAAGAGGCATGGGATCAGGGCCACCGTGGCGATGGATGCCATGACTGCTGAGAACTACCCGTACCTGGTGCGGCATTGCCAGGAGGCCGGCGCGGAGATCATCGGACATGGCGTGTCGTTGTCGCGCATGATTTCCAGCAAAATGTCCGAATCCGACGAACGGCAGTACATCAGCGAGTCGGTGGCCGCCCTCACCAGGGCGACGGGCAACGCTCCCGCCGGCTGGTTGGGTCCCGAATATGGCGAGTCGGCCCGCACACCGCAGCTATTGTCGGAAGCAGGGCTGCGGTACGTGTGCGACTGGGTCAACGACGAACAGCCCTACCCGCTGCACAGCCCCCACGGCGAGATGTTCACACTGCCGGTTCTGTGGGAACTGGACGATGTATCCGCCCTGTGGGACCGGCGGGTGGTGGTCGGACGATACCAACAGCTGATCGAAGAGAGTTTCGAGACCCTGTATGAAGACGGAAAGCAGAACGGCCGGCTCATGGCCCTGAACCTGCACCCGTGGTTGATCGGTCAGCCTTTCCGGATCGGTTATCTCGACCGGGCGTTGGGCCGAATCATGCGGCGAGGCGGGGTTTGGGCCGCCACGGGTTCCGAAATCGTGGACTGGTATCGGGACAACCCGCCGACAGCCTGACGGCGCGCCTGGTTTCCCGTTCGATGGCCGCAACGGTTGGAGTCCCGTTCACAAGCGGCGGCCGGGTTTCCGGCCCGTTGGGATCGGGGAGCGGGTTCCTGACGCGGTCTGATGGGCGCAACCTGGTGGACGGTGTCCGGCTCCGCGCGCCCGACACGATGGGAGGGCTGGGACGCGAGCGGTCGTTGACTGTCTCCACACGCGCCGGAACCGGCGCCGGAGTTCTTTCGGCAGGAATCGACCTCTCAACCAAGTCGGATATCAACCAAATCGGATATCAAGGAGATGACGAAATTGAACTCAGCTATTGAAGCATGGCGCGAGCAGGTCCTGGCATTTGATCGGGATATGGCAGATATCCGCAGGGAAGGACAGGAGAACGGTCATAGCCGTCCTGTGTTTGCCGCCGGGCCACTGGATCCGTACCGCACCGATGATCCCGCGCTCAACGGCCTTTATAAAGTCGTGGGCGAAGGCGCCGAGATCCTGGACGTTGGCGGCGGCGCGGGCCGCTTCGCCCTGCCCCTGGCAACGCGCGCCAAGCGGGTGACCGTAATTGATCCCTCCGCCGAGTCGCTGGATTTGTTGAGAACCCGCGTGGCGGAATCCGGATTTACCAACGTGACCGCCATCCAAGAGCGGTGGGAGGAGGTGGAAGTGCCCTCGGCGGACGTCACCCTCTGCTCCTGGGCGTTGCATCACGTGCTGGAAGCTGCGCCATTCGTAAGGAAGCTGGAAGAACGCGCCAGGGACCGCGTGGTGATCCTGGAGATGATCGAGACACCAAGCGCGCAATATGCTCCGTTCTACGAGCGCGTGCATGGGAAGACACTCACGCCGCTGCCGGGCGTCCCGGCATTGCTGAATCTCCTGTGGGCGATGGATATATTCCCCGACGTTACGATGATCAGTCCTGAGGTTCCGGTATTGAACGCAGACCGCAGTGCAACGCTGGATGACCTTCGACGAAGGTTGTTTGTGGAGGATGGCTCGGAGGCGGACGAAAGACTGCGCGCGGCGGCGGATGAATTGCTGGAAGAGTCCAGCGAGGGTCTGATCGTTAAGGGTGTGAATATGCGGCGGCAGGCGATCATCACGTGGAGACCGACTCAAAACGGTTCGAGGAGCGGGGGCCCGAACTGAGGCTCGGCGGATTTCGGGGACGGTTGCCGTGGTCAAGTCGAGGTTTTGCCTGGCGGATGTCTATTCCCCGGGCACTTCAGGGTCGGGCTGCTCGCCGGCCTCCGGCGCACCGCGTTGTAGGGGCTGCGCTGCTGGGGCTCGGGCCCAATCATGTCGCAGGGCGGGCACGGATCGTTGGGGACGGGCACGAATCAAGGAATAGGCCGTCAGTTAACGAGAAACCTCCGGTACAGGCGGATGTATTACCCGTATGCGTCGGAAATCAATCGCATTTGATCGCTTATCTCGTCGGTTCGCTCTGATGACAACCGATTAACCATCAGTCTGTTACACTGCAGACGAGTTCCGGTTGCTTGTTCAAACCGCTGTGCCTGTTTACCTTGAGGAGTCCGGTCACTACCGGTAGAGAACGGGTGGGTATGGTAAAGAGACTTGGCTCAAGCGTCGTTGCGCTGGTGATGACCCTAACGCTGGTGTGGGGAGGTGTGGCCTCTGCGGTGGGTGCAGTCGGCGTTGATCACCCGGCGAATGCTGCCGTGATTTCCCGATTCGCACCGTCGTCGATGGATGAAGCGGATGACGATGAAGACGAAGACGGCGACGCCATGATCCCCGTCACGGACAACGACGGCTTCGTGACACCGTATACCGATGGCGGCGAGGGCACTGAACCGCCCGAGACAGATAACGATGGGACGGACGCCCCTGCCCCCGCGCGGGGTGCCGCCAATGTGCCCAACAATGACGGCGGCCCGGAAAGGGATTCCGTTGGCGCTCCCGAGACCAGCGGTCAAGCGGTTGCCGCCCTGTACACCGACAACGACGGAGTTGATACCACCGACAACGACAATATCGACACGCCGTACACTGACAATGACGGTAACGATACGGTGAGCGAGACCGACAACGATGGGACGGATACGG
>CAZCZB010000134.1:0-4507 GCA_964502995.1 uncultured Dehalococcoidia bacterium | reverse complement strand
AAGGTGGTACATAGTCCTTGGCGATTACTGGATCAATGTCCGCGGCGTTTCACAGTCCTGGGTGAATGCCCGGCCCAGGGCATCGTCTACCGCCAGGGCGGGGTGGCGCAGGGCGGCCAGACCACCTACGTCCGCGAGCGGGCCCGGGAACTGGGCCTGCCCCTGCGGGAGGTGGCGGACCGGGCCGGCATCAGCTACGGCTACCTCAGCCAGGCGTCAAGAGGACAACGCAACCTGAGCCCCAAAGTCCAGAAGCAATTGGAGGCGGTGTTGCAGGCTCCGGTGAAGGTGGAGACCGCTGAGGTTGCCAGCGTGGACCCGCAAGCCCTGTGGGAACGCATGGACGCCCACGACATCTCCCAGAACGAGGTTGCCCGGCGGGCTGGCATCAGCTCGTCCATGCTCTCCCAGATCATGAATGGCAAGCGCACCCCGTCGGCCCGGGTGCTCCGGGACCTGCACGCCGTGCTGTTCGCGCCGTCGCCCTCGGAACTGGTGGCTCCGGTGGAGTTGAAGGTGCTGGGCAGGAAGAAGGACGGTCGCCAGGGCGTGGTGGTGAAGGGCGCCGGCGGGCCGCGCTCTGGCGGCCAGCCCGGCGACGGCGCCATCCGCACCGGCGGAAGAATGCCCTGGGGTGCCGAGGTGGAGTTTGCCTACACCACGGGCTACGACAGTCGGGGGCAGGTGTTCGTGAACTACCTGGTGGACGAAAGGGGCTGCTCCGTGATGTTGAAGCAGCGGGAGCCGAACCGCGCTTAGCCCGCTATGTTCCGTGTTGCCAATCCACCCTACCGGATTCAGGCGGAACGGGGCTGGACCACCAGCAACCCCTCTGAATGCCCCTGGGTTCCAGGACTGCTGCCAGGGATGGGCCGGCCGGTCCACTCAGCTACCCGCTCCCCGGCCGCTACGGGTGCGACGCCGCTTGTCCGCCGGCGTCAAGCTCCGTAAGACCGTCCATCCCCGCCCTATGACGCGCGTCGTTGCCCTTGCCCACCGACGCCCAGCGGCGTAGAATCACGCCAGCAGAATAACGACTCCGGACCGAGACGGAAAGCGCGATGGCGTCGGTTTCCTTCGCCATCGCCAACCAGGTGCGAAATGACCACCTCCGACACCGCAACCAGCAAACTGAAAGCCAGGGGCCGCTTCCGGCTGCCGGACCCGCCCGAACGCGAGCCCGACGAAGTGACGCAGTGCGACCAACTCTTCCACAGGGGCCTGTCGGCAGCCCTGGCCCTGCACCTGGGCAACCCGGAGACCACCCTGGTGGCGGCGGACCGGTGGGTGGTGCCCGACGCCGTGTTCGACAAGAGCCGTGGCCGCTACCCGGACCTGCTGGTGGCCTTCGGGGTGGACCCGGCGTTGTATCGCGAGAACAACGGGTACATCGTGTCGGAGCAGGGAAAGGCGCCGGACTGGGTGTTGGAGGTGGCGTCGGAGAGCACGGGGGAAGCGGACGTGAGAGTGAAGCGGGAGTATTACCGCTCGCTGGGGATCGGCGAGTACTGGCGGTTCGACCACACCCCCGACGGCCGGTGGCACGGCGCGCGGCTGGCCGGGGACCGGCTGGTGGACGGCGAGTACGTAGCCATCGAGATAGGGACCCTGGCCGACGGCAGTTTGCAGGGATACAGCCCGGCGCTGAACCTACACCTGCGCTGGGTACAGGGTGAGTTGGCGTTCCACGACCCGGCCACAGGGCAGCCTATCGCCACTTTAGAGAGCGAACGACTCCGGGCGGATTTGGAACTGTCTGCGCGCTTGGCCGCCGAGGCCCAGGTCATCGCTGAAACGAGCCGCGCAGACAGCGCCGAAACGGAATGCGCTGCCGAACGTGTACGGGCCGATAACGCCGAAGCCCGGGTTCGGGAATTGGAGGAGCGGTTGCGGAATCAGGAGCGCTGACCCCTGTGCTTCACAAGGGAAGGTGAGGCCGGAAAGCGGCGGTTTCGCCGGGTGGTACCGGCACCAATTGTCACACCATGACATAGGAGAACTTTCCAGCTCACGCGTGACACCAGCCCGCTATCCGTTGTTCCGGATTGGAGTTCCAAGGGTGATTGTACTGCGCTTCACACCCTACATTACGCTGTCCGGGATCACCATCACACCAGCGTATTGGAGATTCCATCATTGACCAATGATGTGCCCAGAATGCCAGAGCGAACCAGCAGCGGGGGCCATCTTTTGCAACCACTGCGGACATTCCTTGCCGATTGTCTGCCAACGTTGCACGGCTGCCAATCCTCCAGGGAGCTACTTCTGCCATCGGTGCGGCGGCGATCTGCCATCCCGCGACGCCCTTCCGTCAAAGTCTGCGGTCAAGCGGTCCGAGCCAACCATCAAAGATGTCGGCGGTGACCTAAAAGTTCTCGGAACCGATCTGGTTGCTTTTGCTTGGCCACGTATTGTCAAATCCGCAGTTTTTGCTGGCCGGAATGCCAGGGTTATAGCCGTGCAAATTGCACGCGGGTTCAGGAGAGCTCGAGCGGCCTTGAATCGCAAGACAATCGCGCCTCCACCTCCGAATGACGAGCCTCAGGCAGGCCAAACTCAAGGAGACACCGAATCCTCGCCGCCTCCCATCCAGCACCCTCGACCCATTAGTGACGCCGATCAGGCTGCAACCCGGCAACGCGAAGATCTAGCCTGCCCACGCTGTCGCACCGTCAACCAACCGGGGTCCCTGTTTTGCTTCAATTGCGGGTTACCCTTAGACGACCTTGAAACCACCGTCGCACAGACACCGATACTGGCCCACGGCAACCGTCCGGCAGGATTCTCAATCAGGCTGGTAGCCTGGCTTATAGACGCAATGATACTAGCAGTAACGCATCTTGCAATCATAGCCGTCTGGCCGGGCATACCTGAGTACTTTGGCAGTGATTCCATCATCCACTGGATTGACGCGCTGCTGATCATCCTGACGGCCCTCTACTACACCATCAGCGTCTCCGTTTGGCAAACTACAGTCGGAAAACGCGCAGTAAGCATGTACGTCCTCAGGCCGGACGGCGATAAAGTTACCCCACTTCGTGCTTTCGCCAGATACTTCGCCAGCGTCATATCTTTCCTGCTCCTGGGCCTCGGATACCTCGTGATCGCTTTCAACCCCCAGAAGCGCGCAATGCATGACGTCATCTGCGATACAGTCGTGGTCAGGATGTAGGTACCTGATGTGGAGTTGCTCGCCTTCCTGCTACTGGCATTTGCTCCGGGCATTTTCTGGCTTTGGTTGTTCACCCGTAGAGCCGTCTACCGCCCTGGTCCTCGCAGGCTGCTGGTCTACACATTCCTGCTCGGCATGGCGGTTACCGTACCGGCCGGCATCATCAACGCCATATTCTTGGACGAGAGCGTCCTAGACGACACGGCCAGCCTCGCTTCCGTGGCGACTGGAATGCTGTTCGTAGTCGGTCCCGGCGAGGAGATTTGCAAGTATTTGGCCGTAAGGCTCCTGGCTTATCGTTCCCAGTACTTCGACGAACCCGGAGACGCCCTCGTCTACGGCACCGCAGCCAGTTTGGGTTTCGCGTCTTTGGAAAACCTCTTCTACATCCTCGCGTTCGGCCCTGAAGTGATGATCGGGCGCGCACCATTGAGCACGGTTGCACATGTCGTATTCGGGAGCTTTTGGGGGTATGCTCTGGGAGAGCAGATACGTACCGGGAACAGCCACTCCTGGCAAACTTTAGCTGGTCTCACCGCCGCGGCGATCACGCACGGCTTTTTCAACGTAACCCTCTTCATATTCTGGCCAGCCAACGTTCTCCTAGTGGCTCTGGGAATCGCGTGGACACTGGGGAGGTTCGCGTGGGCGCGCCGGGTTTCTCCCTTCCGTTTTCGACGGAATTACCCCACTATCGAGTGCCCAGCTTGTCACGAAAGCATCATCATAATCAGTCGCTATTGCCGTTTTTGCGGCGTGGCCATTCCCATTCACAGCGCGAGGACTGGCGCCTTGACCTGCGGCTACTGCGGTCGAATCAACCGCAGCGACGCCTCATATTGCATCCATTGTGGCGACCGCTTGCTGAGATAACCTCTCTACGGAGAATCCCACCCAACGGAGCGGGTACGCGACCGAACGACATCTCCCGATCTCACTCCGGAAAAAGGGTCAGTACAGCCGAATACTGCCAAACATCGGCTCCGACCGGTAGAACGCACTCGAAACCCTGCGAGTCGCTCGAGCATTGGGGGCTGTAAGAGCTCATTGCAACCGCACCTATGCTTTCCTCCAGCACTCGATATTCGTCGCGGTTCAAGCCCACCTCTTCGCTGTCTAATTGCCTAATGATGCGGTGCAAATCCAGGTAACCAAGGAATTGCTTTTTCTCGGGCAACCACCCGACAGCCCTCATATATTCTTCATCTGCGGACAACGCTCTGCCGTCCCCGTTCTGAAGCTCCACAACGACTTCAAGTGCATTGTCAGTGGTACCTAAAGTAAGAGGGTGTGTGACAAATGGGTTCAGGTGGGTTGAAGCCGTTTGAGCATCAG
>CAZCZB010000133.1:0-4582 GCA_964502995.1 uncultured Dehalococcoidia bacterium | reverse complement strand
CACGTGCGGTTGGTGAGCTGACTCACAGGTTCAGCGGGTGTTCCTCGTAGTCCTTCAACTTGTCGTACACCTGGATGCGGTGGCGCGCAGCCTCCAGCACGAATATGCGGTCGTTCTCGTCCACGCGCACCGACACCGGCCGACGGAAGCGCCACTCGGGTTCCAGGTTCACCCGACGCCGCGCCTTCACGATGTCGGGGTTGGCGTCGATATACGTCTGTGTCCACGGTGACGGCTGCTGCGCGTCGCCCACCAGAGAGGCGATGAACCGCCCGTCGGGAGCGTACACCTGCAGCCGGTGGTTGCCCCAGTCGGTTACGTACACATCGCCCTCAGAGTCCACCGCAACCCCCGTCGGTCCGCTCAGGTCGCCAACGCCGGAGCGGGGAGCGGCCTCGAACTTGAGCAGGAAGTTGCCGTCGGCGTCGAACTTTTGCACCCGGTTGTTCTTCCAGTCGGCAACGTAAATGTTGCCCTCTTTGTCCAGGCACAGGCCCCAGGGCAGGTTGAACTCGCCGTCGCCGTCGCCCTGGCGGCCGAAGCTGCTCACGTATTTGCCCTTGTGGGTGAACCGCTGCACGCGGTTGTTCTGGCTGTCCACCACCAGCATGTTGCCGTCGGCGTCGAAGGCCATTCCGCACGGGCCGTTGAGTTCGCCCTTGCCGTCGCCGGCCTCGCCCCAACTGCGCACGAACGCGCCCTCGGGGTCAAACACCGATATGCGATTCAGAAAGTCGTCGGAGGCGTACACGTTGCAGTCGTCGTCCAGCGCAATCGAACGGGGCCAGATAAACTGACCGTCGCCGCGCCCGAACGATCCGAACTGCCCCAGAAACTGGTGGTCTAGGGTGACGCGGCTAACCCGCTGGCCCAACTCCTCCGCGCCTCGGCTGAGAACGTACACCAGGTTGTCGTCGGCCAGCGCGAAGTCCTGGGGCGCCCAGAAACCCTGGCCCGACATGCCATACATGCCGATGCAGTAGTTGTAATCAAAAACCCGGCCGGCGGCCACTGTGGTAAGCATGGTTGACCTCCCTCGTTATCTATCGTGCAGGTAGGGGCGAATGATCATTCGCCCCTATTGACCGGCATAATCGCAGAGAATCCCCGCACGTCGCCCTACACGAAGTCCAGCTTCTCGAAGTTGCCGCCGACGATGGGCACGGCGTCCAGGCCCAGCCAGTTCTCGATCACGGTGGAATACAGGCCGCGGAAGTCGTAGTTGGGTTCAAGGTCGCCCTGGGTGAGATCCTCGGGCCGCAGCGACGGGTACGTGCTGTACATGCCGCCCTTGACCTGGTTGCCGATGACGAAGGCCGCGCCGCCGGCGCCGTGGTCGGTTCCGGTTCCGTTGTCCCGAACGCGGCGGCCGAACTCGGTGAACAGCACCATGATCAGGTTGTCGCCGGCGTCATGCTCGGCCAGGTCGTCGAAGAAGTCGCTGATGGCGCGGGACATGTCGATCCACAGCTTGGTGTGCATCGGCGGCTGGTTGAAGTGGGAGTCGAAACTGCCGTGCTGCGTGTAGAACATCTGGGTGCCCAGATCGGCCAGGTACACCTGCGCGATGTCCCGCAGGTACTTGGAGATCGGCGTGTCGGCATACTCCACGGTGGACGTGTACTGCTCCGGCGCGCTGCGGACGATGTCCGCGCCCTTGAGGGCGTCGCGGCCCGTCTGCCCCAGGTAGTCCATGGTCGCGCCGGTGCCGATGGTGGGCGAATACATGCGGGCGAAGCGGTCCAGTATCTTGTTGTGCTCCTCCTCCGCCGAGACGCCCGGCACGTTTGACAGCACGCCGTAGGACTCCAGGTTGGACACGGAGGTCACGGGTGTCCCCCGCAGCGCCAGCGCGCGAGGCAAACCCTGGCCGAAGTTCACGCCCTTGAGCACGTTTTCGCCCCGCGGATCCAGGTCGCGGATGACGCGGCCGGCCCAGCCCTCGGTGCCGACGATGTCCGGCTCGCAGGTGTGCCAGATGTCCATCGAGCGGAAGTGCGAACGCGGCGAGTTTTCGTAGCCGATGCCGTGAATGATGGCGACCTTGCCCTCATCCCACAGCTTCTTGATCGGCCCCATCTGGGGGTTGAAACCCACCTCGTCGTCGATGGGGATCACCTGGTCGGCGGGAATGCCCACCTTGGGTCGCGCATCGAAGTAGTGCTCGTTGGTGTAGGGGACGATGGTATTCAGGTAGTCATTGGCCCCCGTCATCTGGAGCACCACCACCACCGGGTCTTTCTGCGTCGTTGCCATTTTGTTCCTCCGTGCTGGGAGCGGCTCAAGCCGGTCTTTGGGGGCGAACGATCATCCGCCCCCCGGTCTGGTTGTTACGCAAACTGGAAGTCGCGGGACGCGGCAATGAGCGCCAGCATCACGCCGATCCGTCGTTCGGATTCGGCGGCGTCCGCGTCGGTGTCCCAGCGCAGTTGGCCGTCGCTGCGGGCCTGGTCGAGCAGTTCGGCGCGAGTGCCGTCGCTCACCTCCAGCGGACCCACCATTTCCAGGCAGGCCTCCACCAGTTCCTCGGCGCTCAGATCGCCGCGCCCGCGCAGATTATTGACGATGGACCTGACGCCGGGGAGCGAAACGTCGCCCAGCAGGTTGGCGGCGAAGTTGACCCGGCGCACCAGCGCGCCCCCGTCAATCCACTCGCTGCCGGTGTGCCAGCTTTCCACGCTGGGCGGGTTCAGCAGTTCCTGCCCCTGGTAGGCGCACTCGAAGGCCAGCGAGTTGAAGCCCGGGCGCGGCGCGCTGAAGTTGCCCGCCAGCCGCGCCGTGCTGATCACCAGCTCGGCGGGACTCTTGACCCGGCTGAACTGCGCCGCCTTGAAGAAATCGGAGTTGAACAGCGTCCGCAGCATCGCGCTGATGTCGCCGTCAGACTCGTCGTAGGCTGCCACCAGTTGGTCGATGGCGTCGGGGTCGTTGGGCGGCGTGATGTTCCAGCTTGGCACCTGCGGCTCGTCGGCCACGAAGAAGTTGTAGAGGTGCCGCGACAGGAACCGTGCCGTCGCCGGCTGGTTCACCACGATGTCGATGATGTCCTGGCCGTCGAAGTTGCCGGTGTGTCCCAGGAAGGTCTTTTCGCCGTCGTCATGGTCCTCGGCGCGGTACTCGAAGTTCCAGTAGAAGCGGCCCAGCGGGTTGCGCGGAATCTTGGGGCCGATGGTCCAGCCCGTGAACGCCCGCGACGCCTCCTTGATGTCATCCTCGGAGTAGTTGCCCACGCCCATGGAGAACAGTTCCAGCAACTCGCGGCCCCAGTTCTCGTTGATGGCGCCCATGTGGTTGCCGTTGTTGTCCAGCCAAAAGATCATGGCCGGATTCTGCGCCAACTCCACCAGGATGTCGCGGAACTTGCCCAGCCCGACGCGGCGGAACATGGCGATCTGCTGGGTCAACTCCGGCGGGTTGTCCACCTTGGAGTTGCCGGTGGCGAAAAGCTGGTGCCAGAACAGCGCCATTTTCTCTTCCAACGGCCGCTCGGTGTTGATCATGCGATAGACCCACTCCGCCTGGTTCAGCGGCGGCCCCAGCGCGCCCTCGTAGCCGGGCATATATCGGTAGAGCAGTTCGTCGTCAACCGGTTCGAAGCGGTCGGGGTTGAGCAGATCGTCAACCGTGGCCTCGTATCCCCTGTTGACCCTTTCCTGCAGCTCATCGTGACCGGCGCCGAATCCGGCCCGCCTCATCAGATGGCCCATCAGTGCGATGTCTTCTCGATTAGCCATCGGTTCACCCCCTCAAAAGGATTGGTCAGTCTGGCGTGATCGCCTCGTCTGAATCCGTAAAGTCTATGGCCCAATGCTACGGAATGGGCAAGATACTGTCAAGAAAAGCCGGGCTTCTGGAGGTGTTCTGTTTTAGGTGTTTGAGACGCTGAACCGTTGCTCCAGCGTTGTGTTAGGAGCGAAGCATAGGTTGCCCGCTTCTACCTGTGAGATGCTACTCCTGCCAATCGCTGAATATCACCCACGGCGCGGTCTTGGAAATCGCCCAACACCGGGTATTGAGTATCGGCATTCCGGGTTAGATACGTCCTTTCTCGTCGCCCCAAATCCTCAATATCCTCATGCACCACGAGGCTGATGAAGAGCAACTGAGCTTTCTGAAATTCCAGCAAGGCGATGGCCACATTCTTGGCCTTCTCATTGCCACGCACTCCAAAAACATAAAATTGGCGATCGCGGTGTTGTAACGACCAGTCCACATTGACCGGATAATCCACTATCGGTGAAACGTCGGCTTTCGGCTCAAATTCATCCAGTTCGTTGGTAATGTAGTGCCCGAGGTTTTCGTAAAACTCACTACGGATAATTTCCCGACCCCAGTAGCGCATATTGCATACTTTTTGTATGCAGCCAGCGAACTGTAAAATACCTTCATGCAGTCCTCGTAGTGGCGCATCTAGATAAAGATCGCCGTTATCATTGCCAACCCCGTTATTAATGAGGATGCTGTCAAATATCCTCTGCCTGGCATCGGTGTTAACGTCATACGTGTAAGAAAGCCGCATCAGAGTCATAACCATTGGTGCCGGTTAGTGTTCAGAGGGTGAATTGAGCGATGGAGAGATGGG
>CAZCZB010000132.1:0-4663 GCA_964502995.1 uncultured Dehalococcoidia bacterium | reverse complement strand
ACTTCAACCGCTCAGCACCAAGACCTTCTAATACTGATTTGAGACGATACTAGAGATGAGACCACCTGGCAAGCCGAGGACGCTCTTGTACGCGTCGTCGTATCGGTCAAGTACGTTGTCGACGAATTCCATGGCAGAGTGTTGTTTCAGCACATGCTCGCGGAATTCTTCCTCTAGGCTCCGCCGTTGCTTGGCCTTCGCGTACACTGTCCTGACGTGAGCAAAGAGGTCACCAAACCCATCTCTGCCCAACTCTTGCTCGATGTCTTCCCATTTTTGGGCATAGATCCGCTGCTCGTTTTGGTCTTCTATGTCACCAATCACCTCAGCCTTCAAAATGTCGGTCGCTGACAGGTCAAGGCCGCGGTCGTTCATCACCGAAAAGATACGGTACGCAGACGTCATGTCGGATGTAGCGACCACTACCAAATAACACTGGCGAACAACAAAGGCAGCTAGCTGTGACCGCCCCTCCTCATCAAGATCAGTCAGTGTTTCGTAAATGCGTTTGGCATTTTCGAAGATTCGCTCTTGACTATCCGTACCCCTCGTCGGGCTTTGATAGAGCAATCCGTTTACTCCGTCAATCGTCTGAACATTGTCGTAGAAAAACTCACTGTCCTGTCGCCTGAGAGTCAGTCGTACCACCTCTTTGGCGCCCGCCAGCACGTCGCGTTGCTGGCGTATACGCGTGTCCAAAGCGGTCTTGACTTCTTGATCATCGGCTAGGTCGCGCAATATGCACAACAGCATCGTCAAAGTAGTTAGTCGCTGTTGCCCATCGACTACTTGGCTGTCCGGGCCATCGCCTTTGATGAGAACCACACTACCCAAAAAATACGGTTCTTCGTTGTCCCGACGCATTGCGAAAACCAAATCGTCCAACAATTCGTCGATCTGTTCTGTCTCCCACGCGTAGGGCCGCTGGAACACTGGAATTTCAAACAAGTAATCGTTGGAAAATATTCCGACGATATTCTGTTCGCTAGCTTTGATGGTTTCCGGCATGGTCCGAAATCTCCTATTCTTGTACCCAGTGCGATTACTTTAGACTACCCCACCACCACGTTGTCTATCAACCGCACCGACCCCAACCGCACTGCCACCGCTATCATCGCAGGCCGGACGTTGTCAACCGTGTGCAAGTCGGCCATCGTGGCGGCGTCCACGACGCTTACGTAGTCCACGCCCGAGATTTGCGGCTCGCTTTGCAGCGCCGTCAGAGCGGCGCGCTGCAACGCCGCCGCGTCCCTCTCTCCTTCGCTCCACAGCGATTGGGCGGCGGACAGGGCGCGGAACACCACGGGCGCGGCGGCGCGTTCCTCTCCGGTCAGGTAGGCGTTGCGGCTGCTCAGGGCGAGGCCGTCCGGTTCCCGGATGGTCGGCATGGTCACCACTTCTACGCCGAGGTTGAGGTCGTCGTTCATTTTGCGCATTACCGCGACCTGCTGGCCGTCCTTCTGTCCGAAATACGCGCGGTCGGGCCGCGTTACGGTGAACAGTTTGGCCACCACCGTCGCCACGCCTCTGAAATGGCCGGGACGGGCCGCGCCTTCCATGCCCTCCGCCACTCTGCCCGGCTCGACCCAAGTATCGAAACCGTCGGGATATACCTCGGACGGCGGCGGCGCGAATACCAGGTCGGTTCCATGGGATTCCAGCAGTTCCAGGTCGCGCTCAAAAGTGCGCGGGTAGATTGCAAAATCCTCGTTGGGGCCGAACTGCGTGGGATTCACGAAGATCGACGCCGCCATGGTCCGGTTGTCGGAGCGCGCCTGACGAGTCAGCGACAGGTGCCCATCGTGCAGCGCGCCCATGGTCGGGACGAGACCCAACGGGCGTTCCACCTCGCGGCAGATCGCCATCATCTCGGCGCAACTTTCAACCACCCTCATGGCCAAACATCCCGTTCGTCCTGTTCAACAATGTGAATCTCACTCCGGCGGGAAAAGCTCGTCAATCTCCCGCTGCATCCGTTCCGCTTCGGATTCGACCAACGCAGACGTTACCGTTGCCGCCGCGCCATCCGCTCTGCCCGTTGCCATGTCGGCGTAAAACGATTCGTCGTAGTCGCGGGGGCGCACCACCACCGGCATGGGCACGGCGTGGCCAAACACCAACGCCTGCTGCTTGCTGTCCAATCGGGCGAGAACGCCGCGCAACTGGCCGGCGTCCCGCGCGCCCATCAGCACGGCGTTCATGTCGCGGTCGTCATTCAGCGCGCAGGACAGGCGGGTGCCCAACTGGCTCATCACTTCGGAGTCGATTCCGCTGGGGCGCTGGTCAACTATCATCAGAGTGACGTTGTACTTCCGCAACTCGCGGGCGATTGCGCCGAAGATCGTCTGAGACGCGACCTCGGGAGTCAGGAACTTGTGCGCTTCTTCGATGAATATCACCAGCGGGCGCGGTATTTCTCCCTGGCCGCCATGGGACAATTCCATGCGCCGCACCCAGGTTTCGTGGATGCGGCGAGTCAACAGGTTGCTGACCAGCACGTACGCGGCGGTGTTTCGGCCATACTGCCCAAACTCCAGCACGACGTGATTGCCGCGCTGCAGATGCTCGATGATACCGCCGGCGCTGCCGCTGCCCGTGCCCCGGTCGGCCAGGAACCCGAAACGTTCCCAGGCTGCCAGGCGGCGATGGAGCGTCTGCAAGGCCGCCAAATTCACGCCGATCTCGTTGGCCAGATCCCCGACTTCAGCGCCGCTCAATGGGAGGAACGAGCGCAGCCAGTCGCCCCTGCCGTAGTGTCGTTCGAGGTTCCAGGCGGTTGCCGCCGCGACATCGGAGAGGTTCAGCAGGTCGCGCAACACCTCGATATCGGCGGGTTCGATCTCGTCGTAGCCGATGCGAACGACGCCATCGGGTGACACTCCGCGCCGGCGGCTGCTTTCCTCGTCCAGGGTGAACGTGACGACACGGCTGGGGAATAGCTGCTTGAGTCCCTTGACCGGGTGTCGCCGGTCGTTGTCCTGGCCCTGCCAGCCGTATTCGCTCTCCATGTCGAATACCAGCGATACGGCCTCGCCCTCCTTCACCAGGCCGGCCAGCAGCATCCGAGCGAGGAAAGTTTTGCCGGAACCCGACGCGCCGAACACGCCCACGGAACGGCTGGCAAGCGTGCCCAGATCCAATCGGATGGACGCCGACTCCATGCCCTGGGGAGAACCGAGGGTGAAGGCATCCGCTCCCTGAGCCTGAAACACCGCGTCGATATCGGCCTGGGACGCAGCGAAAACGGCGGCGAAATGCTCGGGTATTGTCTTGGCCTGCTCGGCGCCGGCCTGGTTGACCGCAGCGACCGGCGAAGGATCCAACGGCGCCGTCATGCTGGGCATCACCGATAACTGGCCGTATGCCACCGTGCCGGCCATCACCTCGGCAACAAACGACTCGGTTCCATCAAAACCGGAGCCACCGGGCGGAAAATGCCGGACGCTGTCGTCCACGGCGCGCAGTTCCAGATCGGTCACCACCGCAAAATACCGCTGCCTGCGGCCCACGATGGTCACAAACGAACCCACCGCGACGTCCTCGACCGACGCATCGGCCGCAGCATCCAGGCGAACGTCGAGGCCGCGGGAAAGCGAGCCACCAACGACAACGCCCAGTCGACGGGGCGGGCTGCCAAAGTGTCCGTTGTGGGCGGTCACTGCGCCAACTCCCGCAACA
This sequence comes from uncultured Dehalococcoidia bacterium, assembly GCA_964502995.1. GTDB lineage: Bacteria > Chloroflexota > Dehalococcoidia > Lucifugimonadales > UBA3495 > Bin87. Next base: position 985 of record CAZCZB010000132.1, on the reverse strand, counting down.
CGGATTGCAGTCGCCCGGCGTCGTTGGCCAGTTCTTCGGTCAATGCACGCCCGGCCCGCAGCAGGAACGCCTTGCGATTCGGAGACAGTTCGGCAGACCGGCGCAGAAAACCAGCCACCGCCGCATCGCCCACGGGCGATCCGTCGGTCAGCAAAAGGCGCAGCCAGCCCAGGTCGCCGGCGAACTCGTTGATCTCCTCGCCGTCGCATAGGGCCACGAATGCGTGCAGGTTGGGCGGGCGCTCGGGCAATCCCCATCGGCGGGCCGAACCGCTGTCGAATCCCACTATGTTGGCGGTGAACCTGGTGGTAAGCATGGTGGACAGTTGGGGGTTGGCGGCGTAGATTTCGTCCTCGGTTTCCAGGCCCTCACCCCGAGGGGCGAGAGGCCGACTGGGATCCATAGGCTCGTTCCAAATCTCGCTGACGAGGGCGAACATTGGCGGAGACCCGACGCGCACCAGGGCGCCCAGGGGCGGAGACTCGTGCAGGCGGTAACATTGGGCCTCGATACGCCGGGTGTGCGAGACGGTAACCTCTCCAACCCGTTGCCCCGCCGATATGTCCGCCATGCTGATTACGCCTGCCGTCGCCGAAATGGTGCTGCGATTTTAGCACGCGCAATCCGGGTTGTTGCTCTGCTTGCTAGGCAAACTACTGGGTGATAAAATTGATGTCCGTCGCGCCGATGTTAAACATCAAGCTTGCGACGCTACCGTTCCCCTGTAGCTCAGCGGTAGAGCGGGCGGCTGTTAACCGCTAGGTCGTAGGTTCGAATCCTACCAGGGGAGCCATTTTGTTGCACCGCGTTTAGCGTGAATCGGGAAAACGGGCGCAAGTGGCTTGATGATCTTATCAACGATTGAATGGCTTCGCCTCGGTATATTGAACATCAGGTCGTGGGGTTGATTGTTGCCGGGAGAGGCTTCTTTAACCTTTGGTGCTAGTTTGAGAAATGGTTGAAAATGTCATGGGGTTCCCGCAAC
>CAZCZB010000131.1:0-5055 GCA_964502995.1 uncultured Dehalococcoidia bacterium | reverse complement strand
ACCTGCGTCCGCCGCACCCGGCCACGTAGGGGCGAATGATTATTCGCCCCTACACCTGCGCCGTCGCCCGCCCGTCCAACCACGTAGGGGCGGGCCGGTGCCCCCTGGTTGCGCCGCGCCATTCCACGTCTCAACCACACCACGCCGCGTCCCGCCGCGACCGGCCACGCCCTGCGTCCGCCACGCCCCACCTGTGCGTCCTGCGCTGTGGGCCGACGCGCGTCCAATCGCGTAGGGGCGAGGCATGCCTCGCCCCTGCCCATGCGTACAGCATCGCCCGGTAACGTGCAGGAACTGACACCCCCGGCCCTCCTCGCCAAACCCGTTGGTGTAACATGGGCTGACATTCGCGCCCAACCACCGGGGTATAAACTCAATGACCGACGCTGCCAACCCTCCCAACCGTCTGTACTTCGGCGACAACCTGGACATCCTGCGCCGGCACGTTGCCGACGAGTCGGTTGACCTGATCTACCTGGACCCGCCCTTCAACTCCAACGCGACGTACAACGTGCTGTTCCGCGAGGGCTCCGGCGAGGAATCCGCCGCCCAGATCACCGCCTTCGAGGACACCTGGCACTGGGGCTGGGAGTCGGAGACCGCCTACCAGGACGTGGTGGTGAACGGGCCGGAGAAGGTCGGCAACCTGCTGTCCGCCCTGCGCCAGTTCCTGGGGCAGAACGACATGATGGCCTACCTGACCATGATGGCCCAGCGCATGATCGAACTGCACCGCGTCCTCAAACCCACCGGCAGCATCTACCTCCACTGCGACCCCACCGCCAGCCACTACCTCAAACTGCTGCTGGATGCGGTGTTTGGGGCTGCCAATTTTCGCAATGAAATCGTTTGGAAGAGAACGAGCGCCCATAGTGATGCAGAACAAGGAGCGCGTCACATGGGCAGGATACATGACACAATCCTGATGTATTCGAAATCGGCCGAACCCAAATGGAATACCGTTTATGTTCCTTACGATCAGCAATACATTGATTCCGTTTATCGCTACACAGAGGCCGATGGCAGGCGGTATCAAACTCAGCCTTTGCACGCGGCGAAGGCCGGGGGCGATACGCGGTATGAATGGAAAGGCAAACTTCCACCACCGGGGCGCTATTGGGCATTCTCCAAAGAAAATATGCAAAGGTTAGATGACGAGGGGCGCATCGCCTATAGTCGGACAGGTACGCCACGATACAAGATTTATCTGGACGAAAAACCCGGCAAACCATTGCAAGATTGGTGGGATGATCTGCCTCCGGTTCATGTCCAACCGAAAGAGCGTCTCGGCTACCCCACGCAGAAGCCGGAGGCCCTGCTGGAGCGCATCATCAACGCCAGCAGCAACGAGGGCGACGTGGTGCTGGACCCGTTCTGCGGGTGCGGCACCGCCACCGTCGCCGCCGAACGCCTCAACCGCCGCTGGATCGGCATCGACATCACCCACCTGGCCATCACCCTGGTGCGCCACCGCCTGCGCGACAGTTTCGGCGACGACCTGCGGCCCTACGAGATCGTCGGCCAGCCCACGGATGCGGCCAGCGCGGCGGCCCTGGCGACGGAGAGCGAACACGACGGCAGATACCAGTTCGAGTGGTGGGCGCTGGGCCTGGTGGACGCCCGGCCGGCCAACGACCGGCGGCGCGGCGCCGACGCCGGCATCGACGGCTACATCAACTTCTTCGACGACAACAGCGGCAAACCCAAGCGCATCGTGGCGCAGGTCAAGAGCGGCCACGTGAACCGGGGCATGATCGCCACCCTCAAGGGCGACATGGACCGCGAGAACGCCGCCATCGGAGTGTTCATCACGCTGGAACCGCCCACCGAGCCAATGCGCCAGGGGGCGTTGTCGGCGGGAATCTACACCCCCGAGCATTTCCCGGATCAGCAATACCCGCGCATCCAGATTCTCACCATCGAGCAGTTGCTGGCCGGGGATACCGTCGCCTACCCGCGAGGCGGAGCGCCGGCCACCTTCCGGCAGGCCCCGCGCCGTCGCCGCAGCCAGGGCCAGCAATCGACGCTGGTATAGCGGCCGGCCACGTAGGGGCGAATGATTATTCGCCCCTGCATACCGCGCCGTCGCCGTCCGCAGGGGCGAGGCATGCCTCGCCCCTTCCCATGCGTCCCACTTTCGCTGAAACTGTCATTGCGAGCGAAGCGCGGCAATCTCGTCAAAGGGAGGAGCGCCCGCCGGACAACGAGATTGCCACGTCCGCCGCAGGCGGACTCGCAATGACAAATGGGTACGCGTGAGATGCGCACCGCATCGCCCACCATTGCGCACCCAACCCCGCGGGGGCGGGTTTGAAACCCGCTCCTATATGCCGTGCCACGCCCCTACATGCGTTTCGGGCGATGGGAAACTCGGTGGCTCCGCATCGCTGTGGCGTATAATGCGACCACCAAACCTTCCGGAGACACCTACCCAATGGCAACCATCAAACCCTTCCGCGGCTGTCGATTCGATCCCACCATCGTGGGCAGCCTTTCCGACGTCATCTGCCCGCCCTACGACATGATCGGGCCGGAACTCAAGACGGAACTCCAGACCCGCAGCCAGTACAACGCCGTCCACCTGGAGGGCGGCGAGCAGCCCGACCCGGTGGACCCCCAGGCCGGATACCGGCAGGCCGCCGGCCTGTTCCGGCAATGGCTCTCCCAGGGCGCGCTGAGCCAGGACGACGGCCCCTGCTTCTACCTGATGCGCCACGCCTACGATTTCGGCGGTCGCCGTCGCCAGCACGCGGGCCTGTTCGCCGACGTGTTGGTCGAGGACTACGACGCCGGCGCCGTGCTGCCCCACGAGTTCACCCGCGAGCCGGCGGTGCTGGACCGCGTCGCCCTGCTGGACGCCTGCCAGGCCCAGTTCAGTCCCATCATGTCGCTGTACCAGGACGCCAACGGCGACCTGCAGCAGATTTTCGACCGCGTGCTGCAGGAGTCGCCCGACGCCACCGGCACCACGCCGGCCGGCGGCACCGCCGAGTTGTGGCGCGTCTCCGACGCCGAAACTCAAACGGCCATCACCGATACCTTCGCCGGCCGTCCGGTGTTCCTGGCCGACGGGCACCACCGCTACGAGGCCGCCCTGCGGTTCAGCCGCAACCAGGACGGCCAGCGTCGCGCGGACGGCGAGGCCGCCAGCAACTACGTGATGATGACGCTGGTGGAGTTCGACGACCCCGGCCTGCTGCTGCTGCCCTACCACCGGGTGGCCGGCGGCATGACCGACGAGCAGTTTTCCGACGTGCGCGCCCTGATGGACGGCCTGTTCGACTCGCGCCCGCTGGATCCCGACATCACGCCGGCCGCGGCGGTGGCCGAGGTGGCCCGCGTGGGTGAGAACGCCCACTGTTTCGCCGTGTTCTGGGCCGACGCGCCCCCGAGCGTCCACACGCTGCGCGGCGGCGTGGACTGGCAATCGTGGGGATCGCTGGCGGTATCCGAGGCGTGGGTGCTGCAGGAGCGGGTGCTGGCGCCGGCGCTGGGCGACGAACTTGGGGAGCACATCGACTACAGCCCCGACCACGACGGCATCGTCCAGCGGGTGAACCTGGGCGAGCAGCAGATGGCCATTCTGCTCAAACCGTTCCCGCTGGAACCCTTCCGGCAGATCGTGAGCGCGGGCAACCGCCTGCCGCCCAAATCGACGTTCTTCTACCCCAAGCTGCCCACCGGCCTGGTGATCAACCGGCTGGACGGCAGCATCTAGGCCGGGAGGATTCTCCATGACTACCGTCATCGCAGCGCCGGCAATGCCGCGGCCCGAACTGGAATGCGTTCCGACCCGGAGACTCTTCACGGTGGAAGAGTTGTATGTGATGGACGCGGCCGGCATGTTCGACAACGACGAACGCATCGAACTGCTGGATGGAGAGATTATCGTAATGCCGCCGATCGGAGAACCTCACGCCGACGGCACCGACCGTCTGGATGAATCCTTCAAGGAACAGCTGCTTAGACGGGCGCGAGTGCGTGTCCAGGGGCCGGTCCGCATCAGCGACAACAGCCTGTTGCAACCCGACATCGCCGTTCTGCGATTGCGCGATGACTATCACCGTCGGGCTCCCGCTCCGGAGGACGCGCTGCTGCTGGTCGAAGTTGCCGACACGTCGTTGGAGTTTGACCGCGAGGTGAAATTGCCCCGCTACGCCGCCGCCGGAATCCCCGAAGTCTGGATCGTCAACCTGCGGTCGCGGCAGGTCGAAGGATACAGCGACCCGGTTGATGGAACGTATCGCAGCCGGCGCATGGTTACTGCGGAGGGCAGCATCGGCCCGCTGGCATTCCCCGACGTTGCGCTGGCCGTGGCCGACTTCCTGCGGGAGTGAGGTTCCAAAATGACCACCACCATTGCTCCAACAATCACTCCAACAGCGATGGCAGCGTCGCCGGCTCCGCAGGAACCGAAGCCGAAGCGCCGGCCGTTCACCGTGGATGAATACTGCGCCATGGCCGAAGCCGGAATCCTGTGCGAAGACGAGCGGGTTGAGCTGCTGGACGGAGAGATTATTGTAATGGCGCCAATCGGGGAAGCCCACGAAGATGGAACCACCAGGTTGGGTAGCGATTTGACATATTTGCTGTACGAGCGCGCCTGGGTTCGGGTGCAGAACTCGGTACGGTTGAACGATTACGGTTTGCCGGAACCGGACATCGCGGTCGTGCGACTGCGCGATGATTACCACCGGAATAGACCCACTCCGACCGACGTGCTGCTGTTGGTCGAAGTTGCCGACACGTCGTTGGAGTTTGACCGCGAGGTGAAACTGCCGCGCTACGCTGCCGCCGGAATCCCTGAAGTCTGGATTGTCAACCTGCGGGCGCGACAGGTCGAGGGGTACTCGGACCCGGTTGATGGAACGTATCGCAGCCGGCGCATGGTAACGGCGGAGGGCAGCATCGGCCCGCTGGCCTTCCCCGACGTTACGCTGGCCGTGGCCGACTTTCTGCTCGAGTAACGGCTGCGCCCGCCATTTCCGGCCAGCGAGTCGCTCACGCGTACCCACTTTGATAATCTGTCATTGCGAGTCCGCCACAGGCGGACGT
>CAZCZB010000130.1:0-5360 GCA_964502995.1 uncultured Dehalococcoidia bacterium | reverse complement strand
GCTGTCTCGGGTCCTTCCACCTGCCCACATGCCACTAGCATTACATGCGCCAGGATCAACAGGTGTATTAGCAGGCGTGTCACTGTGCTGTCCTCCTAGTCATTACCGCCGGTCGGCGCCTCTCGTTTGTTGTATATGCCCTCTAGTTGTTTATTATCGTACGGCGATAGTGTCTTACCTTGGTTCATTAATGAATGCACCGCTGCCACCCGTGGATCTATGTCCTTTAGCGGATACAGATCTTCTAATCCAAAGTCATGCATTATTTCGTGCATGATCCCAGGCTTTATTGCTCTATAATACACTTCAGTACAGGGCACAGAGTTGACAGCGACTGTGAAACACGGGGCTGGCTTGTTGTTTAGTTCGTCGGTAAGATCGTCAGTCCATAGCCAACGTTGCCGTTGGCCATTTTTATTAGTGCTTTCGGGAATCTGAGGACATCATCCCGGTAACGGGGTCGGGCGGTAACACCCTCCCTCCAACGGAGAAGGGTGTGGCGGCTCACCTGCATGCGCCTCGCAAGCTCGGCGTCGCCGATCCCCGTCCGTTCCATGTAAGCGGTCAGGAGTTCGCCAAAAGTCTGCAATTGCTACATCTCTGGAGCGCCCGTACGGCGAAATGAGACACAGATGTAGCGGCGATCGTGCATGGACACCAATGATACTGAGTGCGGCCGCAGACTGGAGGTGTCCTTGGATGAGCGGGCGTGTTACCGATTCAGGCCGGATCGGGTTGTATTGGTGACAGGGCTCTCGGTAGTACCGGGTGCGCTGACACTCGGACGGGTCGCGGGAGGATCCTCTTGGAACTGACCTCCTGGTCCCGAGCTATCATCCTGGGCGCCCTCATGGGGGCTGCCGTCCTGGTGGTTACGGCCTGCGAGTCTCCCTCCAAACCTGAGCCGGTTACGGATTTGGAACCGGCGCTGACGGAAACCATTTTGTCGGACGAAGAGCAGCACGATGAACTGAGGTCGGAGGAACGTGATACCGGTTTCGTCGATCCTGACCGGGCGTCCCCCGTAGACCCCACGGCCACGCCCTCGCCTGATCCCGATGTGGGGAAGGAGGGCGAATTCGTAGATCCTGATTCAACATCTATCGTAGACCCCTCGGCTACAACCCCGTCCGATCCTGATATGGAGACGGAGAGCCTGGTAGAGGTGATAGCACACGGGATCTACGATGACTATTTTGGGGCGGCCATCGCGTCTATCGAGGAGCTAATATTCCTGTCAGACGTTATCGTCCGTGCAGTCTTGGAATCTGCCGGTGACGGCCTGCTGCGTTTCAAGGCGCTCGAATACCTGATGGGCATCGGCGCCGAGAAATTCTCTGTGGCCGTAGCGACCGGGGGCCGCGACATGTCCTGGGATGATCGTGAGGCGGTGCTGTTCCTGCTAGTTGACGGTGCCGGTCCGGCGGATTTCAAGTTCACCGACACGGTCACCTTCTTCGATTACCAACCTTTAAACAACACGGACGCCACCAGTTACGCTGGGAGGCTGCCCACAGGCAACACGATCGGCGCCAGCAATCCCGTCTGGCTGCCCGCCGAGTCGCCTTCGAATCCGACCAGATTCATCAAGGCCGCGACGTCCGTGTCCGGCGAGGCCTTTCCGACCATCTCGCTGGAGGAGCTTCGCGCGAAGATCGAGTGGGTCACCGGCAGTGCACATACTCCGACCGGCGGGACGATCTATGGAGTCGAAGAGTACGAATCCTGCATCCGCGAGAGCCTCGATTACATGCGCGGTCGGCGGGACTGGGAGGAGTATCACGGGCAACCGCCTGAGCTGTCACAATTTGATAGCCAGATGAGATCGGGCCTGCCCGCCGGAACCGCGATCCACGAGTACGGAAGGAAGACGCGGCTGGGATACGACAGGGTGTGGGTCAGCGGCGAGGATGCCGCATTGTTCACCGCTCAGATCATCGACTACGACGACAATCCGACTACCGGGTTCGCCGACGCTGTCCTGACCGCCCGGCCACTGCCCGCCGGGACCTACAGGGTCATCAGTCACCGGCAGCCATTCCGTTACGTGCCGTGCAGCTTCACGGCCGGGTTCTTCTCCATCGAGTGGATCGTGACCGTGATCGCGCCCGAGGGCACGGTCCACGAGGCGCTGTTCGACCCGGCGGACCTGCCATCCGGCACCGGGTTCTCATCCAGAGCCGGCTCCCTCACGTCGGCCGAACTCTATGTCTCAGGAACGGTTGTGACAGTCACCGAACTCAGGTGGGAGGCCGGGTCCGTAGGCCTGACAATGGATCCGTTCCCCGACCTGGGCGGCCACGACCTTGAGTTCATCTCAACGGACGGATCGATCGGCCTGTCGCTGGCGGCATCATCGGCGACGGCTGACCCGGACGCGGGCACCCTGACCTGGGCGGTCACGAACCGGCCCTGGGAGTCGGGCGACCAGCTGATGTTGCGCATCTGGTCGCCGCCCGATACCGAACCCCGGGTGCCTGTACCGGATGGGGAAACGATAAGCGCCGGCTGGGGACATACATGTCGCCTTGAGGCCGATGGCCTGGCGGTCTGCTGGGGCCTGAACGATGAAGGTCAGTCAAGTCCGCCGCAGGGAGAGAGATTCGTTGCCATAAGCGCAGGCAACTCTCACGCCTGTGGCCTGCGGGAGGATGGCGTGGCGGTGTGCTGGGGGGCAGTTTTCGGCGGTCAGTTAGATCCGCCGCCGGGTAAGGTGTTCGAGACTATAAGCGCAGGCTCTGGCCATACCTGCGGGCTGGGGGCTGACGGGGCGGCGGCATGCTGGGGCTATGCCGACTATGGTCAGTCGAGCCCGCCCGAGGGCGAGAGGTTCGTGGCCATATCCTCGGGCGGGCTGCACACGTGTGGACTGAGGCCGGACGGGACGGCGGTTTGCTGGGGAACCGATTACGATGGTGAGTCGAGTCCACCGCAGGACCAGAGGTTCGTGGCCATATCCGCGGGCAGCTTCTTCACCTGCGGGCTGAGATCGGACGGCGCAACGTGGTGTTGGGGATCAGACTTTGGTGGCCATCCTCGCCGGCCGAGGCCATCGGGCGAGAGATTCGTAGCACTAAGCGCGGGCGACCACCATGTCTGTGGCCTGCGTGCCGATGGCGTGGCTGTGTGCTGGGGCCAGAATGATGAAGGCCAGTCAAGTCCGCCGGTGAACGAACGATTCGTGGCCATAGCCGCAGGCGACTATCATACCTGCGGGCAGCGGGACGACGGAGAGGCCGTTTGCTGGGGCTTTGGTTTTGATGGCCAGTCGAGCCCTCCGCGGGACTGGCGATTCACTGCCGTAAGTGCCGGTGCGTATCACACCTGCGGTCTGGGTGTGGACGGAGATGTGACCTGTTGGGGCAGGAACTCTCAGGGTCAATCGAGCCCGCCCCCAGACGAGAGACTGATGTCCATAAGCGCTGGCGTGGATCACTCCTGTGGTCTGCGCGAGGATGGCACGGCGGTCTGCTGGGGCACAGACCATGTTGGTGAGGCTAGTCCGGCCCAGGGCGAGCGATTCGTAGCCTTAGCCGTACGCTTCAGACACAGTTGTGGTTTGAGGGCGGACGGCCTGGCGGTCTGCTGGGGTAGTGACGAGTATGGCCAGTCAAGCGCGCCTGAGGACGAGCGATTCGTGGCCATTGACGCGGGCTTCGCCTACACGTGCGGCCTGCGCGGGGACGGAGAGGTCGTTTGCTGGGGCGACGATGAGTACGGCCAGTCAAGTCCGCCGTCCGGCGAGCGATTCGTATCCATAGGCGCTGGCGATTATCACGCCTGCGGCCTGCGTGAGGACGGCGGGGTCGTCTGCTGGGGCAGGGATCGGGATGGTCGAACCAGCCCGCCTCAGGATGAGCGATTCGTGGCGATAAGCGCGGGTGGGGGCCACACGTGCGGCCTTCGCGAAGACGGCGTGGCCGCTTGTTGGGGCTTTGACTACCTTGGTGGGTCAAGCCCGCCGCGGGATGAGCGGTTCGTTGCCATAAGCGCGGGCGGGGACCACGCGTGCGGCCTGCGCGAGGACGGTGTGGCGGTGTGCTGGGGCAGGAACGAGTCCGGCCAGGCCACCCCGCCCGGTGGAGAACACTTCTCCGTCAGCACCTGGCGATACTCCGCCTGTAGGGAGAGACCCTTCGCGGCGGAGGTCTTTTCGATTTGTTGGGGCTTTAGAGATCATGGCCAGGCAAGCCCGCCACCCGGCGAGAGATTCACTGTCATAAGCGCGGGCGCCTTTCATGCCTGCGGCCTGCGCGACGACGGCGAGACGGTCTGCTGGGGCTGGAATGAATACGGCCAGTCAGACCCGCCGGACGAGACGCTCGAGTACGTAAGCGCAGGCGGGTACCACACGTGCGGCCTGCGTGCTGACGGCGTGGCGGTCTGCTGGGGGCATGGTCGGAGCGGGCAGACTAGCCCGCCACCTGGCGAGCGATTCGTGGCCATAAGCGCGGGCGGCTACAGCACCTGCGGGCTGCGTGCCGACGGCACCGCGGTCTGCTGGGGCTGGAATGATCTTAGCCTGTCAGAGTCGCCGCCCGAGGACGAGAGCTTCGTGACCATAAGCGCGGGCGCGTACCATGCCTGCGGGCTGCGAACAGACGGCACGGTGGTCTGCTGGGGCCAGTATCCGTATGGAATGCCGGTGCAGGGGAGATTCGAGATCATCAGCGCGGGAGGGGATCATAGCTGCGGCCTGCGGTCGGACGGCGTGGCGGTCTGTTGGGACGATTACGCCGGCTGGTCCCAAACCCCTGATCTGAATCCGCCGCCGCAAGGGAGATTTGAGGTCATAAGCGCGGGAGGGGATCGTACGTGCGGCCTTGCGGCGGATGGTCGGCCGCGGTGCTGGGATCCCAGGGATTCCGGTCAGCTGGGCCTGACACCTGACGATGAATTCATGAGCATTAGCACGGGCTCAGGTTACGCCTGCGGCCTGCGCGAGGACGGCGAGGCGGTGTGCTGGACCACCGATGGGGGCGGCTAGATCAAGCCGTTGACCTGGTCTGAACGGTGCTCAGTTCAGCTGAGACAGGCTGAGGTGGCTTCTTGGGGCGCTAATCTGTAAATTGGCACGGCTCGTTGACGGCAAGCCCCAGCATGTGACCCCTCATGTGGTCCCACATGTAAACCCCGTGCGGGACGGCTCATCGCGGCTCTGCGGGGCGACACTCCTGGCACGCGGTCCTCTTACTGCGGAACGAACGGGCCGCCATGAAATTGGCGATAGGCGTCGTTGAACGCCGCGGTGCGCTCCGGCGGCACCTGCCGCAGGAAAGCCTGGTAGACGCGTTGGTCCGACGGATAGTACTCATACGCCAGATACAGCGCGTGCAGCTCGCGCAGGGCCGCGGAGAAGG
>CAZCZB010000129.1:0-5736 GCA_964502995.1 uncultured Dehalococcoidia bacterium | reverse complement strand
TCCCCATCACCCGTAATCCGGACATCCAAATATCCGGAAAATCCTGATTCCCCTCCCCATCCCACTCCCCGCCCTAATCCCCCCCATCCCCAAAATCCCCCCAAATCCCCGTCCCAAATCCCCGTTCAGACCCCCCCGCTCTCCCGAAACTAACCAATTTCGGGAACACCTGTCCCCGCCCCATCGTCTACGGTCTAAGCGAACACCAAAAAAGGGACCAAGACCCCCTCGCGACAGGATCGCCTCCGAACCCTGCCGCCCTGTTTCACTTCGGCCAACATGGAAACACGACTTCGCAGGCGCACCCTGCCTGACCACGCCAAAACAGAGGCCTGAGCATGCCTCGCCCTTCGCTGCGAGCCAGCGCGACGGCCGCCGCCCTCCTCCTGGCCCTGCTCGCCATCCTTCTGCTCCAACGCACCGCCGCCGCCCAACAATCCCCCCTCCCCGCCCCCGAACTCACCGCCCAGCCCGCAGACCAGGCAATCACCCTCTCCTGGACCCCCATCGCCGGCGCCGCCCGCTACGAGCTCTGGACCTGGAACAGCACCGACGAATGGCAGCAACTCGGCGGCGACAACCTCACCGCCGCCGCCTATACGCACACCGGCCTCACACCCGGCGCCGCCTACTACTACCAGATACGCGCCATCCACGCCGGCGGCCAGGTCGGCGTCTGGTCCCAGCGAATCTCCCTCTCCCTCCCCACCAATCTCGCCGCGCCCGCACTCACCGCAAACGCTTCCGAAAGCGCCGTCGAACTCAGCTGGGACGCCGTCCCCGGCGCAGCCCGCTACGAGCTCTGGACCTGGTGGCGCGACGACACCGGCTGGCTACAGCTCGGCGGCGACAACCTGACCGCCGCCGCATACACCCACGCCGGGCTCGCCCCTGGCGTCACCTACTACTACCAGGCGCGCGCCGTCAACGCCGCCGGCGTCGCCGGCCCGTGGTCCCAGCAGCTCTCTGCCGTCCCCACGCAACAGCCCCCTACCGGCGCCGCGTCGACACCCGCCTCTTCGCCCTCCCCCGCGCCCTCGGCTACCCCCACCCAGTCGACCGCGCCCGCCCCTGCAGCGACGCCAACCGCGACGCCCCTCGTGCCGCTGATGACACATTCCCTGCTCGTTACCGGGGACGCCCCGCCCGTCCTCGTTGCCCAGGCCGCCAGCGGCGCGATCGAACTACGCTGGAATCACGTCCCCGGCGCCGCCTACTACGAGCTCCAATCCTGGACCGAGGCGGATGGCTGGCAGCGCCTCGGCAACGACAGCCTGACAGGCAACGTCTTCCACCACACCGGCGTGACCGCCGCGGCCGCCTACTACTACTGGTTACGCGCCGTCGACGAGCGCGGCGGCGCCGGCCCCTGGTCCGAACGCGTATCCGCCGCGCTCACCGCCGCGCAGGCCGCCGCGCCAACCCCCACCCCCACCGCATCGCCAACGCCCACAACAACGCCCTCCCCCTCCCCAACCGCCTCCCCCTCAGCGGGAATCCCGGGCGCATCCTCTCCAACACCATCACCAACGCCAACGCTGCCGGCGCCTACCCCTACCGACACGCCCTCACCCATTCCAACCCTGCGCGCATCCGCCCAGTTCGCCGCGCCCGTCCTCACCGCCTCAGCCTCGCCCGGCGCCGCCGCGCTCCGTTGGAATGCCGTCACCGGCGCCGTACGCTACGAACTCTGGTTCTGGACCGAAGCCGTCGGCTGGCAACAGCTCGGCGGCGAAAACCTCACCGCCGCCGCCTTCAACCATACCGGCCTCACCGCCGGCGCCGCCTACTACTACTGGGTACGCGCCGTCAACGCCTCCGGCGATGCCACCGACTGGTCCCCGCGCGTCGACGTCACCATTCCGTCAGCCTCCGCGCCCACGCCCTCCCCATCCGCAACCGCCAACGCAGCCTCCAACGAAACGCCGACGCCAACCCTGACCGCTTTGCCCGCCGCCGCGACATTCACCGCAACCTCCACCGCAACCTCCACTGCAACACCCGCTACAACGCCCACCGCTTCGCCCACACCGACCCCGCCGTCGGGCCCCGCTTATGGCTTCGTACACGCCAACAACCTCACCATAACCAAAGAGTTCCCCAACCTTACCCTGCGATGGACCCCTGCGCCCGCCGCCATCCATTACAACGTCTACTACTGTCTCTCATTCAGCGGCAGCGCCAGCGCCTGCAGGTCCTCGCTCCTGTTCAGGTCCGTTTACGAACTCATCGGCCCCGAAATGACGGCCACGACCTTCCTGCATCAGAACCTGCCCCCTGCGCCTGCCGGCCAGAGATTCTCGCACTTCTACGTCGTTCAGGCCTGCTTCCGCGCCGACTGCCCAATCCTTACCAGGATGTCCCCCACCGCGACGCCGACACCCGTTGTCACCCCGACCGCAACCCCTACGCCCACCGCAACGTCTGCCGCAACCGGGCTCTCCGCGCCCGTCCTCAGCGCCGTCGCCGCCCAGGGCGCCGTCGAGCTCAGCTGGCTCGCCGTCCCCGGCGCCGTCCGCTACCAGCTCTGGTGCTGGACCAGCGCCGACGGCTGGCAGCGGCTCGACGACGGCAACCTGACCGCCAGCCGGTACACCCATTCCGGGCTCTCCGCCGGCACGACCTACTACTACAGCGCACGCGCCCTCAACGAAGACGGCGGCCCCAGCCCCTGGTCTGCCAACGTTTCCGCGACCGTAAGCGCAGCCGCACCGTCTACACCAACGCCAACGCTGACGCCAACGCCCGCGTCAACGCCCTCGACCAGCGCCCGCGTGCAGCCGCCGCCCGCATCGCTCAACGCCCCTCCCTACTACCGCAAATACCTCGATGCCGGCGGAATCCCGATTCTCTCCTCCAATGCTGTGACCGACGAGGAACTCTACCAGACCCGCGACACCATCCTGGCCATCCTCGCCGACCGCCAGGATCTCCTCAATGCCATGTCCGAATTCGGTTTCCGCGTTCTCATCTACCCCGACAGATTCGAACATGGAGGTCTCATCACCGATCTGCCCGAATTCAAAGGCCTTAACCTTTCCTCGCGGGTCCTCGGCGCCGCCGGCAAAACGCCCAGCGGTTGGGTCGCCGGCGCGCCCGAAGTCGCCCGCCATTGCAATCACACCATGATCCACGAGTTCGCCCACTTCATCGAAGACGCCCTCAGACTGCGCCCCGGCGGCGATGCCTTCATCTCCCGCCTCAACAGCACCTACAACGTTGCCATGCTGAGCGGTCTCTGGCAGGAGAGATACGCGGCAACCAGCGCCCTCGAATACTGGGCCGAAATCGTCAAAGCCTGGCTCACGCCCAGCGAATTCGCCGGATCGTTCGGCCCCGCCTACCAGAAGCTCGAAGACTACGACCCCGTCGCCGCCGACTTCGTCGCCGACATCCTCGGCAGTCCAAAGCCCCTGACCTTCTGCGATGTCCAGCGCTTCGATTTGAGAGGCGCCTTGAACATGACAAGCGGCCATTCCTCCCCTGCCGAAACCTATGTCCTTCAGCTCAGCATGCGCGCCCCCTCCGGCGGCAAAAGACTCATGAGCGCCAGCACCGCCGTCAGCAGGTCCGACGCGACCTTTGCCTTCGAACGCCTCGTCGTCGAAAACGTCGCCCTCAACGATCCAGCAGGAAAACCCAAAATCGTGATCGGCATCTATCGCTACAACAACGACGGCAACGCCGCCTGCCCTGCCGCCGCCTTCCTCGGGCCAGAAGGCGCCCTCGCAAAAACTGTCGACGCCCAACAATGGCTGGAGCTCGAAGTAACCGGAACCCACATTTCCGGCCTCAACTTCGCCATCCCGTCAAATTTCGACTGGACCCCTCTCCACAAGTGCATTTAGAAAAAACGACACCCCCTCTCCCGCCGATCCCGGATACGGTCCCCCCCGTGGCCGCTCCACAATCTTTACATTCCCAGCCACCCCCTGTAGGGGCGCCCTAACCCCTCCGCCAGCAACCCTCCTCCGATCAGAGGCGCCAACGCGCTTCGCGGACAGTAAGATTTCCTTCGCGCCCCTCCGTGAATGAACCAGGTTCCGGCCGCAAACACCCCGGCTCAGAAATCGCTGGTGTTTCTCACTTCTCACTTCTCTTCCCTCTCTCCTCGCTTATACACTATCTGTCAGTGCCGCGATTGGTCACAATGCAGAAAGTTAATGTATATTGAACAGTGGCGCGACAGAGTAGCGATCACCGGAATGGATCCAAGGCCCAATCGCCGCGGCCCCGTTCCTCTGCTCTACAGCCATCTCATCTGCCACCCTGAAAGCAGTCCGCGACCGTCAACCTTCCAGCTAAGGCAAAACCATGACCACCGTTTCTCAGCGAATCTATGCGATCCTGCTGGCTTCCCTCCTGGCTGTCACCGCCTTCCTCACCGGCCCCGGCCCGGCCCTGGCCCAGCAGGACGCAACGCTCCCCGCCCCGCAGCTGACCGCCCAGGCCTCAGACCGCACTGTCGAACTGACCTGGACTGAAGTCGCCGGCGCCGCACGCTACGAACTCTGGTCATGGTGGGACACCGACCCCGGCTGGCAACAGATCGGCGGCGACAACCTCGCCGGAACTGCCTACACCCATTCCAGCCTCGTCGCCGGGATCACCTACCACTACCAGATCCGCGCCGTTGACGCCGACGACGAAAACGGCGCCTGGTCCGACAAGATCTCCGCTACCACGCCCCATGCCCTCGACGCCCCCACTCTAAACGCCCAGGCCGCAGCCGCAGCCGTCGAACTGTCCTGGAATGCAGTCGACACCGCCGCACGCTATATTCTCTGGTCCTGGTGGGATGTCGATACCGGCTGGCAGCAGCTCGGCGGCGACAACCTCACCGCAACCAGCTACACCCATTCCGATCTCACAGCAGGCACAACCTACTTCTACCAGATCCTCGCCTTGAACGCGGCCGGCGAGCTCAGCCCGCTGTCACAGCAGGTCTCCGCCATCGCCGCCGAAACGCAACAGGCAACCTCCACCCCGACCCCATCCGCCACGCCGACCCCCACCCCGGACCCGCTGCACACCGCCACGCCAACCCCCACCCCAACCCCCACCCCGGACCCGCTGCACACCGCCACGCCAACCTCTACCCCGGGCGCAACCCTGTCGCCAACGCCCACACCGACTGCAACGCCCACCGCCACCGCCACCGCCACCGCTACACCCACCGTCGAAGCCCAAGCGCTCACCGCGCCCTCCCTCACCGCGCAGGACACCGGCGGCGCAGTCGAGCTGAGCTGGACAGCAGTCGCCGGCGCCGTCCGCTATGAACTCTTTTACTGGACCAGCGCCGAAGGCTGGCAGCAGCTCGGCGGCGACAACCTCACCGCGACCTCCTACACCCACTCCGGGCCCGAAGTCGGCACGACTTACTACTACACCGTGCGCGGCGTGAACGCGGCCGGCCAGGGCGGCCCCTGGGCAGAGAACGTCATCGTGACCGTCTCCGCAGGCCAGGCCGCGACGGCCACCCCAACGTCCACCGCAGATTCCGCCCTGACGGCGACGCCGACGCCAACCTCCACACCCATGCCGCTCTCCGCGCCGACCCTTTCCGTGAGCCTGTCCGAAGACACAGTCGAGTTGAGTTGGGACGCAGTCGCCGGAGCCGTCCGCTACGTACTCTGGACCCATACCGCCTATAGCGGCCTCCAGCGGCTCGACAACGGCAACCTCACCGCCACGACCTTTACCCACGAAGGCGTGGAGGCCGGCACAACCTACTAC
>CAZCZB010000128.1:809-5795 GCA_964502995.1 uncultured Dehalococcoidia bacterium | reverse complement strand
TGCGTACCCAGTTTCGTTGCAACTGTCATTGCGAGTCCGCCGGTGGCGGACGCGGCAATCTCGTCAGAGGAAGAATTGCCCGCCAGCCAACGGGATTGCCGCGTCGCTTTGCTCCTCGCAATGACAAACTGGGTACGTGTGAGGCAACCACCGAGATTGCCATCCGCCTGCGACGGACTCGCAACGACACCCTTTACGGGTAAGGGGCCAACATGACCGCCGTTGACTATTCCGTGCTGGACAACCCCAATGCGTCGGGAACGTCCTTTTACCCTCGCAAGCACTGGACTGAGACGCCGGACGGCGCGGTGGACTATACGATCACGGTGGACGACGGCGTGCAGTTGTCCAGCCGGTTCCACGCCGTCGGCCGCGAGAACCCCACCGTGCTGTTCTTCTACGGCAACGGCGAAACGGCGGCCGGCTACGACAGTATCGCGCCCTACTACAACAGCATCGGCGCCAACTTCTTTGTGGTGGACTACCGCGGCTACGGCGCGGCCGGCGGCGCGCCGTCCTTCAACTCCATGCTGTCCGATGCCGGCAAAGTGCTGGACTGGCTGCGCGGCGCGATGGACGAACTCCGGTTCACCGGGCCCCTCTACGTGATGGGCCGTTCGATGGGCCGCCACTCGGCCGTTGAGTTGGCGGTCAACGCCGCCGACCGCATCGACGGCGTGATCATCGAGAGCGGCCGGCCCAACCTGGGGCGGTTCACCGTCGGGCTGGACGCGACGACGGCGCAGGCCCTGGAAGACGCCTACCACGCCAAGGCATACTCCATCGACATCCCGACCCTGGTGATTCACGGGCAGATGGACGAGATCGCGCCCGTCGGCGACGCAATCGCCATGCACGACAACATTCGGGCCGAAGACAAGCACCTGGTGGTCATCCCCGGCGCCGGCCACAACGATCTGATGTACGTGGGGTTCCGCCAGTACTTCGAAGCCATCCGCCGCTTCCTGACCAGGTACGGCGCCGGAGGCCAGGTTCCGTCGTAGCAGGCGGCCCAGCCAGGGGCAGACGCCGGTAGGGGCGGGTTTCAAACCCGCCCCCACGCTCAGGGCAACACGGACGGATCCGCCGCGGATGCCGCAGCCTTCCGCCCCACGAACAGGTTGCCGCCAAAGCCGCCCTCATAGGCATTGGTCTGGATGTACTCCGCCTCCAGTCCCAGTTCCTCCAGCAGCCTGAGCCAGGTCGCTTTGGGAAACAGGCCGCCGGTATGCCGGTCCACTTCCACCCTGACCTCTCCGTCAACGTCCAGCACGAAGAAGAACACGGACTCGGTCGTGGTGGCGTCCGGTCGCGACCTTGCCATGTATTCGATGAAGGTGACCGACCGGTCCTCGGCGTCCCTGGTCCACTCGACCACGCGGGGGCCGGTGAAGGTTTCCCGGATGCAGTCGGGCGCCAGCAGCAGCAGTCCGCCCGGATTCAGGTGCGTCTCGGCGGTCGCAATCGCGGCCCGCAGATCGTCCTCGGTGAGCATGTAGTTGATGGCGTCGTGGACTGCCACCACGTCGAAGGCCCGGTCCAGCCGGATGGCGCGCATGTCGCCCTCGTGGTGCAGGGTCTGCGGGTTGAGCCGCCGCGAGATTTCCAGCATCTGCGGCGATATGTCCACCGCCTCGGTGATGAAGTGTTCCGTCAGGTGGGAGAGGAGGTGGCCGCCGCCGCATCCCAACTCCAGCAGCGTGGGCAAACCTCCGTTGGACAGCGCGCCCAGATCGATCCGGCTGCGGATGACGTCCATCCATTCCTGCGCTTCGACCAGGTATTCCTCCGGCGGACTGATGATGGGCCAGAGGTGTGCCAGGTCGCTGTAGAGGCGCAGGGTCATGGGCGAATCATGCGGCGGTGTATCGGATACCGTAGGTGTCGATGTACAGATATTCGCGCACCCGCGCCAGGCACGCGCCGGTATGCGGAGCATTATTGTACAACCAACGCTCCAGGTTGCTGATCACCACGCCCGGCTCCAATTCAATGAACGGGCAGCCCAACTCGCGCCACCGGTCGATCATCCGGTGGGTGTCCGTGGGCAGCAACGCGGCCTCCGCCTCGTCAATGAATTGCTGATGGACAATTGCGCTTGCCATTTCGATAAGACCCCGTGTTCTGTTTAGGGCAATTGTACGAAACACGCGAGCGAAATGCAAGAGGCAAAGGAGCCTTGCCAGGGCCTTTCCAAAGTTCCCGTATATCTGATTTTCCGCTCGTCCTGAGCCTGTCGAAGGACGAAGCTCGTGGTTCGACCCTCCACAGGCGGGCCTACGGCAGGCTCCCGCCAAAGGCGGACGTTCCGCACCATGAGCGGACGGCTGGTGACTTTGCTCCTCGATTTGATCACACACTTTTCCCGTCACCCAATCGTAGGGGCGAATAATTATTCGCCCCTACAAATCTTGGCGAACCGCCCGTTTGCACAGACGTGTCGCCGGCGCCAATGCCGGCGGCGCCGTGAGTGGTAACAATGCTCGTGATATTCGTAATCACTCAATATGCCTTGTGCCCATATTTGCATGAGGCGTAGAATAAACGCCGCCACCTACCCGCTATCGTCGTCTGCCTGCGGTGGACGCTGTTTTTGCGTTTGTCATGACCACCCAAACGCCGCCATCCGGCGGCACGGGCTCCAGATTCCGTCTGCCCAATATCTACTACGGTTGGTACATCGTCGTCGCCACCGGCTTCGTCATGACGGTGGCGACGGTGCCGCTGTTCCACGCCATGACCCTGTGGGCGGTCGCGCTGGAAAAGCACTTCATGTGGCGGCGCGGCGACCTGTCGTTGGCGTTGACCCTCACCCGCGTCGAGGGCGGCCTCATGGGCCCCGTCGAAGGCTACCTCACCGACCGGCTGGGCGGCCGCAAGATGATGCTGATCGGGTTCATGATCCTGGGCGTCGGGTTTCTCATATTCTGGCAGATCGACGCCGGATTCTGGCCCGTCGCGCCGCTGTACATGTTCTATCTGGCCTACATGGTGATGGCGCTGGGCCAGGGCATGGGCAGTTGGGTGCCCATGATGACCACCATCAACAACTGGTTCTCGCGCCGCATGGCGTGGGCGATGGGCTGGGCCAACTGGATCAGCCGCGGCGGCGCGCTGGTCATCATCCCGCTCATCGGCATCGGCATCGACAGCCGCATCGGATGGCAGGGCACTGCCCTGGCCATCGGCATCGTGATATTCGCTGCCGCGCTGCCCCTCTCGCTGATCATCCGCAACAAGCCCGAGGATATGGGCCTGCAATCCGCCGACGAGCTGGACAGTCCCACCCGTGGCGGACAGCGCGGCGGCTCACGACCCGAAGGACTCACCGCGCAGCAGGCGGTGCGCACGCCGGCCTTCTGGCTCATCGCCGTGGGGCATGGCCTCACCAGCATGATCATCCTGGCCATCTTCACCCACCTGGGCCTGTTCCTCAAGGATGCCGGATTCGAGCAGCACAACGAATGGGTGGTCACCACCTACACCTTCGTGGCGATGTGGGCCCAGCTTATCGGCGGCTACGTTGGCGACCGGTTCTCCAAGCGGGTCTGCATCTTCGTGTTCACCACCATCCAGGCCACGGCGGTAGTGATGCTGACGTTCAGCAGCGAGGCGTGGATGTTCTACACGTTCGCGGTGATCTTCGGCCTGGGATTCGGCGGACGCAACCCGCTGACCACGTCAATTAGGGGCGAGTATTTCGGACGCGGAAACTTTGGCAAGATCCTCGGCATCAGCACGATTCCCATGAACGGCCTGCTGCTGATCGCCAGTCCCTTTGCCGGCTACATGTACGACTGGCAGAACTCCTACACCATAGCCTTCCTGGCGTTGGCCGGATTCAATTACGCCGGCGGCGTGTGCTTCCTGTTCGCCAAGCGCCCTACCATCCCCACCACGCCGGAGTCCGCGCCACCGGTAACATCGCCCGCGCCCGCCGGCGGGGATTCATAACCACTCCCGCAACCCGGCCGCCGGGGGGCGAATAATCATTCGCCATACTTGCAACACATCCTCCGCACGTAGGGGCAGGTTTCAAACCTGCCCCGCACCCTTCCGTAGCAAATCGTCATTACCCGCGAACCCATACAATCGTTCTCCGCCAACCCCCACCCGTAGGGGCGAATAATCATTCGCCCCTACCGACGCCACGTCCGCGCCGCCGGGGATTCGTAACCACCCCTGCCAACCCCGCCCGTAGGGGCGAATAATCATTCGCCCCGGCTCGGTAAGGGACGATCCACCGATTACATCCGGGCGTAGTGGCCAGCCCCACCTCGCCCCTACCGACGCCACGTCCGCGCCGCCGCCATCAGGCACGCCGCGACCAGCACCAACGCGGCGAACGCCAGGAACACCTCGCGGTACGTGCCCGTGCTGTCGTAGGCAATCCCCGACACCAACGGCCCGATGGCGAACCCCAACACCTGCGAAGCCCGTCCCACGCCGTGGATGGCTCCCAGCGACCCGCGCCCGTAGTTGGCCGCCCACATCAGCGGCGCCAGCGTGTTGATGCCCGTGCCGATCAGTCCCATGATGATCACCACCGCGTAGGTCTCCACCAACGTGTCGGTGCCCACCAGCAGCAGCAGGGCGACCATGCCCAGCAGGTACAGCCCAACCATCATCCAGCGGGGAGATACCCGGTCCGCCGCGATGCCCGCCAGTATCGCGCCAGCCGCGCCGGCGGTGGCCATGACGCTGATGGCGCCCACCGCCGCCGTCGCGTTCAGCCCGCGCTCGGTGAGGTACGGCACCATGTGCAGACCGGGACCCGCCATCGCGTTGCTGCCCAAGAACAGCGACACCAGCGCGATCCAGAACTGCGGAGCGCGAGACGCCTCACGCAGGGTCAGCGACCGCTCTTCCACCGCGACTTCCGCAGTCGCAGTCTCCCCGTCGTCGTCGGCCCGCGCATCGTCGCTAACAGTCCGCGCATCGTCGCTAACAGTCCGCGCATCGTCGCTAACAGTCCGCGCATCGTCG
>CAZCZB010000128.1:0-709 GCA_964502995.1 uncultured Dehalococcoidia bacterium | reverse complement strand
CTTACAGTCCGCTCATGGTGAGCCTGTCGAACCACTGGCGGACTGTCGCCGTCAATCGCCAGTCCCAGATCCTCGGGCTGCCGGCGAATCCACAGCGCGCACGGGATCACGCCCAGCACGAACATCAACGCCGCCAGCATCAGCCACGCCGACCGCCATCCCCATTGACTGATGACCAGTTGAGTCATCGGCGCCAGCAGGATGACCCCGACGGTCTCGACCAGAAACACCAGCCCGGTGGCGCGTCCCCGGTATCTCTGGAACCACTTGCCGGCCGCCACCGACGTGCCGATCTTGACGCCGCCCTGGTCTGCAATCCGCGATATGGTAAACGCCGCGTAGAAACCCGCCAGCGTCTGCATCAGGGACAGGTAGATGCAGCCCAATCCGATGATTGTGCCGCCCACCACCAGGGTGAGCCGCGACCCGAACCGGTCCACCAGCCGGCCGATGAACGGGGCCAGCGCGGCTCCCAGGATGGCTCCCAGGGTCGTTGCGCCGGCAATTTCCGTGCGCCCCCAGCCGAACTCCTCCGACATGGGCACGACGAATATCGTGAGGATGGAAATGGCGGACGCGGCGTTGGCAAACCCGATGCTGCCGGACGCGCCGGCAACCACCCAACCGTAGTACAGCGACCTCGGCCGAATGCTCATTCTAGTATCGTCTCAAATCAGTATTAGAAGGTCTTGGTGCTGAGCGGTTGAAG
>CAZCZB010000127.1:0-6207 GCA_964502995.1 uncultured Dehalococcoidia bacterium | reverse complement strand
GCATATCGTTGCTCAGGTCGGAACCCTCGACGGTGTAGCGCAGGCCCACCTGGATCACCGGCGCCTGCACGTCGGGTTTCTCGCCCTTGGCCCGGTAGAGTACGGACGCGGCGGGATGGTCGCGCAGGTTCTTGCCCACGCCCGGCGAGTCATGCACCACCGGAATGCCCATGCTGCGCAGATGCTCGGCCGGCCCCACGCCCGACAGCATCAACAGTTGGGGCGACGCTACGGCGCCGCTGCTCACGATGATCTCGTCGGCTTCAACGGTGAACACCTCGCCGCCGCTCTCGGCCTCGATGCCCACGGCCCGGTTGCCGTCGAACAGGATGCGGCGGGCGGTTACGCTGCCGCGGATGGTCAGATTCAGGCGGTGGCGGGCGATGTCCAGATAGTTGATGGCCATGCTCATGCGCACGCCGTCGATGGTGTTCCGCGCGCGAGGCGACACGCCGGTGGACTCGGGATGGTTCTGGTCCTCGTCCCTGGGGAATCCCTCATTCAGGCATGCCTGCTCGAAGGCCACCGAGTGGGGCAGCCACTCGGTGCGGGGAGCGCGGCGCACGGGCACCGGCCCCTCGGAACCGTGGAAGTCGTCGCCGCCAAAGTCCAGATCGGTTTCCAGCTTGTTGAAGTAGGGCAGCACGCCGGTGAAGCTCCATTCGTCGTTGCCCCATTCGGCCCAGCGGTCGTAGTCCTCCGGTATGCCCCGGAACAGCACCTGGCCGTTCACCGCGCTGGACCCGCCGGTGGCCTTGCCACGGGGAATCACCAACTCCGTCTGGTCGTCGGTGATCCTGGCGGTGTAGCCCCAATTGTGCGGGCCATAGGCCGACAGCCACACGTTGTTGCCCATCTTGAGGTCTTCGGGCAGGTGGTCAAAATCCGGATAGTCGGGCCCCGCCTCCAGCAACAGCACGGAGCGGTTCGGGTCTTCGGACAGGCGGCTGGCGATTGTGCATCCTGCGGACCCGCCGCCCACTACGATAACGTCGTATTTCATCCTTGTCCTCCATCGGTACGTGATACCAACATTGGTTGTTGCCCGGTTGTGCAATCGGCCCAATAATACCCAATCATGGATACTCCGCCTAGCGTTTCCACGCGCGTTTGGCCCGGGTTGAAGACCGGCGGTGAGTCACATCCTTTTCATCCCGTGTATCCTGTGCATCCATGTCAATCCGTCTCCCGACCGTGGCGACGGGTCGCCTGGCGTTTGCGGATTTTCGATTTCAAACCCGATATGAAGGTGCGATGATGCCCACACTAGAATTGAACGGAGAACGGTTCCACCACCACGTGGATGATTTCTCCGACCCCTGGCGCGAAACGCAGCCGATACTGCTGCATCACTCGGCGGGCGGCAACCTGAACCGCTGGCGTCCCTGGATTCCCACGCTGGCCCGTCGTCACCCCACCTACCGGTTCGATATGCGGGGACACGGCGGCACCACGTCACGCTCCGATGCGCCGTTCGTCATCACCGAACTGGCCGCCGACATTGCCCGCGTCATGGATGCCCTGGGCATCGACCGGACGCACCTGGTAGGCGCATCCGCCGGCGGCATTGTGAGCCTGCAGTTCGCCCACGATTTCCCAGACCGACTGCACAGCCTCACGCTGGTGGCGTCAACTCCCAGGTTGGCGCAAATGGGCAGCAACATGGACGCCAGCGGGTGGCGCGGCACGCTGGAACAGCAGGGCACCCGCGCCTGGCTCCTCTCCGACACCGACAAGCGTTTCGGTCCGAACACTCGGCGCGAGGCTGTTGAGTGGTACGCCGATGAGGGGGCCAAGACGGCGGCGGCGGAAGTGTTGGCGCTCCAGGCGTGTCTGCTGGCGGCGGACCTGACGCCGCTGCTGCCCGAAATCAAAGCGCCCACGCTGATATTGGCCGCCTCCATCGACCCCATCACGCCGCTGGAGATACAGCAACTGATGGCCGACCGGATGCCCAACGCGGCGCTGGAAACCTACGACGGGGTCGGACACAACATGAAGGTGGAGATTCCCGAAGTCCTGGCGGCGCGCACGCTGGAGTTTGTGGACGAGCGCGCCGGTTGAAACCGGTTGAAACGCAATCGCGTCAGTGGTTCTCGCTCAGCATGGGTTCCATGATGTCGTGGATGGTGACCACTCCCAGCACCTTGTCGGTGTCCGTGTCCACCACCGCAATGGCCGTGACGCCGGTTTCGGTTATCCTTTGCAGCACGTCCTCGACGGGCTCTTCGGGAGCCGCCACCGGCGGAGTCTGACTGCGCATCACGTCGGCCAGCGTCGTTTCGGACCACGCGGATTTGGGCAGGTATCGGAACGTCCCAAGGGACACCAGCCCGGCCAGCGAATCGCCGTCCACCACCACGTAGTCGTACTGGTACGGGATTGCCCAGTGCGCCGTGAAGTCGCGCACCGACACGGTGGGTCCCGGGTGGCGGCGTGATTTGTCCAGGATGTCGCCGACGTTGAGATCGTCGAGGGCGAAGCGCACGATGCCCCTAGGGATGTTTGCTACGCTGGCTGCCGCGTCCGCATTTCTGCTGGCCCGCCTGACCGCGAAGCTGATGATGGGCGGCATGAACAGGATGTAGCAGAACATCACCAGCACCAGGAATGAGAACACCGTCTGGTCGATGGTGCCCGTCTCCCTCAGCACCAGCAGGAGCGCGATCTCGGCCACTCCCTTGCCCATTAGTCCCGACGCCACTGCGTAGGGCACCGTGAGGCGGGACACGTAGGCTCCGATGAACGCGCCGGCAAAGTTGCCGCACAGCGGGATCAGGGCCAGCGCGAGCATTGTCCATACCGGCATCCCGACGAACGAGAACGTGAAATGCAGCCCCGCCGATGCGAAGAACAGCGGAACGAACAGTCCCTCGGCGGTGCTGCGCAGGCCCGGCATGATTTCCCGTCGCACCTGGTAGGGCAGTCCGGCCAGGGACGCCCCGAAAAGCAGCGCTCCCAGCGTGCCGTGCAGTCCGACCAGTTCGGCGGCGTCCACCACCAGGAACAGGGATCCCAGGAGCAGGCCCAGCGAAAGTTGCGGCACCTGGATCACCCGCTGCAGCAGGGCAACCAGGGGAGGCAGGACGCGGGACGAAAGCACCCACGATGCCGCGGCGAATCCAACGATTTTTCCCAGCAGTATCAGGATTCCGGTAACCGAAACCTCGTGAACATGCTCGCCAATGCTGAAACCGATCAGCAGTAGCGTGATCAATTCGGCGATCACCACCACGGTGAAAATCTGCAAACCGACCGGGTCCCGGAGCCTCCCGTCGTCCGACAGGACCTTAGCGACGATTCCCAGGCTGGTCATGGAAAGCACACCCGCCAGGGCCAGCGACTCGGTGAAGTCCAGGTGGATTCCAAAGTTGAAGACCGCGCCGGTGGTCACCAGCATGGAAACACCCATGGAGAACGCCACGGACAATATGGCCGCTAGAAAATAGTGATGCCGCAGCGTTTGAACGAAACTGGAAATGTCGATTTCGTCAATTCCGATCAGGAAAAAGAAAATGAACACTCCAAGAGCCAGCAGCAGTTCCATGTGTCCCGTCGGGTTGACGTGCCAACCGCCGGCCAATTGCAGAACCGGGCCGAGGAGTATCCCAACGGCGGCGTAGGCAATGATGGCGTTCAGGTGCAGCCTGCGGAACAGCCCTTCGGCAAGCTTGGCGGCGATGATCAGGACACCCAACGACAGCAGCGATTGCCGGATGTCACTGGCGCTGCCCGTGAAACTGCCCAACCACGCTACCGCCTCGAACATCACGCCTTCGACAAACATTCCGGTCCTCCCTGGTTATGTGGTTGGCACGAAAGTTATTTGCGACTTGCCCTTGCTATTCAGGCCATCACTACTCGCCGGGCGTTAATTGTACGCCAAAATCGGTATAACATCGCCGCGAAGTCCAAAAATTGTACGCATGCCTGCCCGGCGCGGCGTATCGGGCGCCCCGGCCAGCGAAGGTGAAACGAACGCCCTGCTCAACACCCGATACGTCAAATCGCCTGCCCGTCGCCAGCAACGCTGCCGTCTGCTCATCACGGCGCCGTGATGAGCAGATCGTTCCCTGTTTGGAGGGTCGTCGGGCGCGGGTGGCGCAGCAAACTGCCCGGAGCGCGGTTAGCGCGAGCCTGCCGACCTGCCGCCGTCCACCATGTACACCCCGCCGGTGCTGAAACTGCTGTCGTCGCTGGACAGGAACAGCATCATCCGCGCCACCTCTTCGGGGTGGCCGTAGCGGCCCAGCGGAATGCGCGCCGAGGCCGCGCGGTAGGTCTGCTCCACCGTCACGTTGGAGTCGTCGGCCGCCGCCACCCGCTGCTCCTCTATGGAACGCATCATGCGCGTTTCGATGGGCGCCGGGTTCACCGTGTTGACCCGAATGCCGTCGGCGGCTCCTTCCATCGCCGCCGTGCGCATCAGGCCGATGACGGCGTGCTTGCTGGTGGTGTACGCCGACATGTCGGGCCCGGCGCCGATACCCGCCGTGGAGGAGGTGACCACGATGCTGCCGCCGCCGCGCTCGCGCATCACCGGCATCACATACTTGATGCCCAGCCACACGCCGCGCACGTTCACCGCCATCACCCGGTCGAACACGTCGATGGGATAGTCGGGTATCGGCGACAGTTGCCCCTCGATGCCCGCGTTGGCCAGGAACACGTCGATGCCGCCCCAGCGTTCAACCGCCGCCCGCACGAAAGCCTGGTTGTCCTCCGGTTGGGTGACGTCGCCGGCGGTATAGCTGGCCTTGTCCGCTCCAATCGAGTTGGCCAGTTCGCGAAGCCGGGCTTCGTCCAGGTCAACCAGCGCGACGCGCGCGCCCTCCTCGACGAACAGCCTTGCCGCCGCCTGTCCTATCCCTCCGGTCGCGCCGGTGATCAATGCGACCTTGCCTTCCAGTCGCGCCATGGTCGATACTCCTTTGGCCGGGTGGTTGTTCCAGGCCGGCCGGCGTGTTGCGATGCTGTGCGTTCGTTGAATTACGTCCGCCAGATAGTTGGTTGCGTGTCCTCCCGCCGTTCGAACGGAACGGGTCCGATTCGCGAGTCGAATGGTGGGAGTCGTTCCGTTGCTGTACGATCGGGATTGTAACCCCAGGCGTTCCATTTGTATCGGCAGGTGCCCTATTGAGTTTCGGACTGTGTGTACTCGGTTGCGGGTCGTTCGCCCGCGTCTTCGCCCGCTCCATCGCCGAGTTGCGTGGCGAGGTGGATCTGTATTTCGCCAGCAGGGATTTGGCCAGGGCGCGTGAATATGCGACCCGTTACGACGGGTTGGGCGCGTTCGGTAGTTACGAGGCTGCCGCCGCTGACCCCAGGGTGGATGCGGTGTACGTTTGCACTCCGCATCACCTGCACCTGGAGCATGTCGCGCTGGCGGCGCGCGAGGGCAAACACGCCCTGGTGGAGAAACCCATCGCGGGGACGCTGGACGACGCCAAAGAGATGGTACGGCAGTCCGACGCCGCCGGCGTCACCCTGATGGTGGCGGAGAACTACCGGTTCCTGCCGGCGGTTCGGGAAGCCAGACGATTGATCGACCAGGGCCGGTTGGGGCGAGTCCGGCTGATCCAGTTGAACGAGCAATTTCCGTTTCTGCCGACGGGATGGCGCAACCGGCGGGACGAAAACGGCGGAGGCGTGCTGATTGACGGCGGCATCCACAAGGTGAGCGCTCTCGCGTACCTGGCTGGCCGGCCCGATCAGGTGTACGCGCGCGAGGTGCTGCCCGGGCAACCCGGCCTGGACGGCGAGGACGGGGTCGTTATCATCACCAACACCGACGACGGAGTGGTGGGGATCATCAACCACTCCTGGAGCGCGGCCCCGCCGACGCCCAACAACTGGGTCTCGGTGTCGGGCTCGGCGGCGTCCGTGTATTTTGAGGCAGGGCAGCCCTGGGTGCGGCTTACGGATGCCAACGGCGAGACCGCGCTGCCGGTGGACAACTATCCCAACGGATTGGCGCCCATGACTCGCGAGTTCATCCAAAGCGTGCGCGAGCGTCGCAATCCAGGCATGGATGGCTTGGAAGGCATCGCCGACCTGGCGGTGGTGATCAAAGCGTATGAATCAATAGAACTGGACGCGCCGGTACGCATGGATTAGCGGCTTGTGACGCCGTCCGGCTCACGCGTACCCATTTTGTCATTGCGAGTCCGCCTGCGGTCCGCCGGTGGCGGATGGCAATCTCGTTGA
>CAZCZB010000126.1:0-6268 GCA_964502995.1 uncultured Dehalococcoidia bacterium | reverse complement strand
TCAGACTGACATTTTCCCTTTCCATTTAAACTGACAGAATCACTGGACAACGACATGGGGGCGTTGGTACATGGCATCGGGCGGCTTGGGCGGGTCGGGCAGTATGGTTAGCCCGTAAAGGTTGCCGGACAGCCGGGTTGTTTTGGTCGGTTTGGTAGTCATGGCCGCTTCACCGCAGGACGGTATGGCCTGATTGTAGCACGGGGTTGTTCCTCAACCCCTGTGATAAGATTGGTTGGCCCGTTCGTTCGGGTCGTTCGTTTGCAGATATTGTCCCTATACAAGGAGTTGCGTTTATGCCGGAGCTGAACGGGGGCCACCTCTTTATTCGGTGCCTGAAACAGGAGGGCGTGGAGAAGGTTTTTACCATCGTGGGCGATACCATTCTGCCGCTGGTGGACGCCGCCGCCGATGAGGGCATCGAGTTCATCGACACCCGCCACGAGGGCGCGGCGATGCACATGGCCGACGGGTACGCCCGCATCACCGGCCAGCCCGCCGTCGCCATGTTCACCGGCGGGCCCGGATTCGCCAACGCCATCTCCGGTTTGCCCGCCATCTACACCTCCGAGAGCCCCGTGATCTTCGTGGCCGGTTGCGCCGAGCTTCCCGAGAAGGGACAGGCGACTTTCCAGGAGATCGACCAGGTGGCGATGGCCGCTCCGGTTTCCAAGGGTTCGTGGATGATTCACGACAAGAACCGCATCCCGGAGTTTGTGGCGACGGCCTTTCGCACCGCCATGAGCGGACGCCCCGGCCCGGTGCATCTGACCCTGCCCATCGACCTGCAGGAGGCTCCCGTCAGCGAGGAGGACCTGCCTCCCTATCTGCCCCAGGAATACCGCAACATGGGCCGGCCCCAGGGCGACCCGTCGCTCATCGAGCAGGCCGCCAACCTGATGGCCAACGCGCAGCGTCCCGTGATCATCGTGGGCAACCCGGCGCGTTACTCCGTGGAGCCGGCGCAGTTGGAAGCGCTGGCAGAGGCCACCGGCGCGCCGATATTCACCGTGGAGCAGGCGCGCGGCCTCATCGACGACCTGCATCCGCTGTGCTTCGGATACGCCGACGGCGCGCTGAACCGCACGGCCCGGAAGTTCCGGGAGGCCGACGTGGCGCTGCTGCTGGGCAAGCGGCTGGACCACCGCTATCGGTACGGCGGCATCTTCGACACCGACGCCAAGCTGATCCAGGCCGACCCGTCGCCCGCCGAGATTGGGCGCAACCGGGGCGTCGCCGTCGGGCTGCTGGGCGACCTGGGCGCCATCGTTGACCAACTGACGGCGGCGGCGAAGACCAACCACAACGTGGGCCCGTGGATCGAATCGCTGAAACAGGAGCAGGACGCCTGGCTGGACAACCTGCGCAGCAACGCCACCAATGAGGCGCCGATGCACCCGCTGGACGTGTACACGCGCATCGAGCACCTGGTGGACGAGGACACGTTCATCGTGATGGACGGCGGCGACTACGTGCAGTGGGGCCGGTGCTACCTGCCCGCCCGCTCGCCGGGCCATTTCATCCGTCTTGGCCCGCTCAGCCACCTGGGCGGTGCGATTCCCTACGCCATGGCGGCCAAGCTGGCCTACCCGGACAGCAAGGTGCTGGCGTTCATGGGCGACGGTTCCTTCGGGTTCTATTCGATGGAGTACGACACGTGCATCCGCCACAACCTGCCCATCACCGGCATCATGGGCAACGACGGCAACTGGGGCATCGACCGCACCTTCCAGCTGGCCTACTTCGGCCGCGACGTGGGAACGGCGCTGCGCCCCGGCGTCCGCTACGACCAGGTTGTGGAGGGCATCGGCGGGTATGCCGAGTTGGTGGAACAGCCCGACGACGTGGGCCCGGCGGTGGAGCGAGCCATCAACTCCGGGCGTCCTTCGCTGGTCAACATCACGGTGAAATCGGGCGCGAGCCCGCTGGCCGACGCCATGATCGCCAGGCGGACGGGCGGATAGGGTCGTTCGCTGCCAGGAAGCGGCTTTCCGGGGCCGCCAGCCCATTCATGGCTGGCGGCCCCGCCGTTTTCGGGATTCGTTTCAAGACACGCCGAATAACGCGTTTCCGACGACAGAATTACGAAATTCGTCACACATCGGCGATTCGTCGGGGAACTCGATTGGGAGTGTTGACAAAGGTACGGCAAGGGTATAAATTGCCGGAAATGCGACCGCCTTTGAGCGGCACAAGCCAACAGTGAGGAGGCTAATATGCTTACCATTGGGCACGAGGTAGTCCGTCCCGGAAGGCACTGGGGGGACGCCGACATCAGGATTCCGGTTCCGGAAGAGCTGGAAACTGTTCCCGGTATTCCGAAGACCGACCGCGAGGTTGACTGGTACGCCCGCGAATATCCGCTGGAAACCATGAACATCACCGAGCGCGCGTCCCGGGACTGGTCGAATACCCTGCGCGACCTTCACGCCGAGATGCGTGAGATCCGCAAGGAGCACGACAAGCTCAACAGCAACCTGATCATGGCCGCCCGTTCCACCGCTGAGATGGAGCCCACCGCCGAACCTACCGGCGAGGACATCTCCCAGCTGGTCAAGGACAAGGCCCGTCAGTTGGGTTACCTGGAAGTCGGAATCACCGATTACGACCCCCGGTACGACTACAAGAGCAAGCGCGGCTTCACCATTCTGCCCAAGGCCATCTGCTTGGCCTACGAGCAGGACTTTGAGCCCACCCAGACCATCCCCAGCGTTGACGCCGAGATCGTGCACTCCAGCACCTATCGGACGCAGGCTGCGGCGGGTCTCGAACTGGGTAACTTCATCCGCTCCCTGGGTTACAAGGCCCACGTCGTCCACTCCAGCGACGCCACCGGCCCCGTGATCCCCATGTTCGTGGCCGCCGGCCTCGGCTCCCTGGGCGCATGCGGATACCTGCTGTCCCCGCACACCGGCAACCGGATGCGGCTGATGATGATCACGACCGATGCCAACGTAACCAACGACGAGCCCGTCGACTACGGCATCCACGCCTTCTGTCAGGTGTGTCAGGTCTGTGTGAACCGCTGCCCGGGCCGCGCCCTGATGCGCGATAAGATCTGGTGGCGTGGAATCGAGAAGAACAAGCTCTACTTCAAGCGCTGCCGCCCCGTCATGGCCCGCTATCTCGGCTGCGGTGTCTGCATGAAGGTTTGCCCGATCCAGAAGTACGGCCTCAAGAACGTCATGGAGCACTACGCTGCTACCGGTCAGGTTCTTGGCAAGGGCACCCACGACCTCGAAGGCTACAACCTCGAGGGCAAGGGCTACTTCGGTCCTGGCGAGCTCCCCGTCTTCGAGCGCGACTTCTTCGACATGCCTCACGGTAACTCCGACGAGTGGGCCTTCGAGTCCATGAAGGAAGCCGCGAAGGACAACGACGGAGAGGTTCCGGAAGAAATGATCGAGGACCTCAAGGTGCAGATCCAGCGCGCCATCCAGCTGCAGTCCGGCGACGTCCTGCAGATGATGGCCGAGGACCAGGACTACATCTAGTAGCCCGTTCTCACCAGCCATACCGGCAAATCGGCCGGCGGGAGCAATCCCGCCGGCCTTTTTTACGTCTGCGTTATACTATGGCAAACATTCGATTTCGCTGACCACGACCCCATTTTGGAGGTCCGGATATGACTACTGCCAGAAAACTGATGACTGCCGATGACCTGCTGGCGCTGCCCGACGACGACAAAAGGCACGAACTGGTTGGAGGAGAGCTGATCGAAATGCCGCCGCCGGGAGTAATGCACGGTATCGTTGTCTTCGCCTTTGGCTTGCTGTTGAGCAACTTCGTCAGAGGGAGCAACCTTCCTTTCGTCGTTACCTCGGAAGTGGGTGTTTACATTGAGCAGGGCCCAGACACTGTCCGCGCGGCCGATTTCGCCCTCATATCTCGCGAGCGCATCCACGAGCCATTGCCACGGCGAGGCTATGTCGCCGGCTTGATTCCTGATTTGGTTGTGGAGGTGATTTCCCCCGACTACTCGGCAACTGCTGCTAACGCCCGCGCGCGTATGTGGCTTGATGCTGGCGTGCGCCTGGTTTTGACCGCATATATCGCCGAAAAAGCAGTAGTCGCCAACCGCGATGACGGAACGGTTCAACGGTTCGGAGTCAATGACACACTTACCGGTGACCCGGTTCTTCCCGGGTTTGCCTGCTCCGTTTCCGATATTTTCGCTTACTGATCCGGGCGTACCCTCCATGAGCGCGTTTTTGCCCTCTCTCCTCATGTCCATTCCCGACGGCGTTATTGACCTGGGGTGGGGGCATCCGTCGCCACGGCTGCATCCCACCGAGGCGTTGGCGGCGGCGACTCAACGCGTGCTGGGGCAGCAATCCGCCGTGCCCTTGCAGTACGGCGCGGTGCAGGGCTTTGGGCCGCTGCTGGAATCGCTGGCCGAATACCTTTCCGGGGAGGAATCCTACGGCGGCGCGGTGGAACCGGAATCACTGTTTCTGACCGCCGGCGCGTCGGCTGCCATTGACCTGGCCACCACGCTGTACACCACTGCCGGGGACACCGTTATCGTCGAGGAGCCGACCTACTATCTGATAGAGCAGATATTTGTGGATCACGGTCTGAACGTGGTGGGCGTGCCCACAGACGCCGACGGCCTGGACACCGGCGCGCTGGCGAGTTTGCTGGAGTCCGGAGAATCGCCGCGGCCGAAACTCCTCTACTCCATCCCCACCTACCAGAACCCCAACGGGTCGGTGCTGCCCCTGCGCCGGCGCCGCCACCTGATTGCGCTGGCCCGGCGGCACGGGTTCACCATCATCGCCGACGAGGTGTACCAGTTGCTGCACTACGGCGCGCCGCCGCCACCGCCGCTGGCGATGCTGGATGACGCGCCGGACGGGTGCGCCATATCCCTGGGATCATTTTCGAAGGTGTTATCCCCTGGGCTGCGCCTGGGTTGGGTCCATGCCAATCCCAAGATCATCCGACGTTTCGTGGATTCCGGGGTGGCGGCCAGCGGCGGCGGCCTCAGCCATTTCGCGGCCACGATTGCCCACGCCACGCTGGAAATGGGGATTTTGCAGGAGAACATCGACACGCTACGCCGGGTGTATGGGCAGCGGCACGACGCTATGGCCGACCTGATTCGCGGTGAACTTCCGGGGTTGGCCGACTTCACGCCTCCGGGCGGCGGGTATTTTTACTGGTTGACGCTGGGCGACGGCACAAATACGGACGAACTTCTCACGGCGGCGCGGGAGGCGGGCGTGTCGTACCGGCCCGGGACCGCTTTTTCCGCGTCCGGGTCCTTCACCGACGCCCTGCGCGTCAGCATATCGCTGTACGAAACGGACGAGTTGGCGGAGGGGATGCGGAGGCTGGGGTCCGCGTTGGAGTCGCACCGGTCGTAATCGGTTCCGGCGCGGCGTTGACGGCACGGGGCACGAGTCATCGCTGATTATGGGAGAGAGGCGAGGTATCCCTCCCCCGGTAAGAGGCGGTTTGTGACGCT
The DNA here is from genome assembly GCA_964502995.1 of uncultured Dehalococcoidia bacterium. GTDB lineage: Bacteria > Chloroflexota > Dehalococcoidia > Lucifugimonadales > UBA3495 > Bin87. Next base: position 798 of record CAZCZB010000126.1, on the reverse strand, counting down.
TCGACCGGTTCATCATCTTCTTTGGCGGGTTGAATCTAAGGGTTGGATTTAGAACCCGCCCTGCGTGGTTGGTCGCGCGTTGGCGGGCGGAGCGGCCACACGGTTCGCGGCCACGCTGCGCGCTCGGATGTGGAGGGAACGGGGCCGTGGGGGTTGTTTCCGTGCGCGGGAAAATGACGAAAATAGTTATCATCATGTAACAGAATACAATGATTCAGAGGGCGAAGTATTGACATCCGTATGTGACGGCAGTAACCTTGACCCAAATTGGGCCATACATATGCAGTCCAACCGAAGGAGGAGGATATGCTAACGATCGGTCATGAGGTTCGACGCCCCGGCAAGTATCTGGGCGACGCTCCCGTAACTATCCCGGTGCCGGAAGAGCTGGAAACCACTCCCGGTATCCCCATGAACCAGCGCGAAGTTGACTGGTACTCCCGCGAGTATCCGGTCGAGACCATGAACATCACCGAGCGCGCTTCCCGCGACTGGGCCAACACCCTGCGCGACCAGCACGCCGAGATGCGTGAGATTCGCAAGGAACACGACAAGCTGAACCGCAACCTCGTCATGGCCGCCCGCTTGACCGGCGACCTCGAGCCCACTGCCGACGCCACCGGTGAGGACGTCACCGAGGTCATCAAGCAGAAGGCCCGCGAGCTTGGATTCATCGAAGTCGGCATCGCCGCTTTCGACATCCGCTACGTGTATCAGAGCAAGAAGGACTGGGTCCGCTTCCCCCACGTGATCTGCCTGGCTTACGAGCAGGACTTCGAGCCCACCCAGACCATCCCC
>CAZCZB010000125.1:0-6613 GCA_964502995.1 uncultured Dehalococcoidia bacterium | reverse complement strand
GACTTCAACCGCTCAGCACCAAGACCTTCTAATACTGATTTGAGACGATACTAGTTTCGAAAAGTTCCAGAATCGCTTTGCCATTGGGCCTGGGCGTGCTGTTCCTGTTGGCGGTGGCCTGCGGGTCTCCCGCCGCGACCAGCGAAACGGTTGCAACCACCTCCGGCAGCGCGGCGGCGGCAACCGCCCCGGCCGCCGCCGTGCCCCAGCAGGCCGTCGCCACCGCCGCGCCGGCTTCGGATACGGCGTCATCGTCTCCCGCGCAGCAACAGGCCCAGCCGGCGGATTCAACCGCTGCGGACCGGCCCACTCTGAAGGTGGGTGAGGTCTGGCTGACCAGCCCGCTGGATCCCGTGGAGGGCGGCGAGGCTGCCTACCAAGCCGGAATGTCGGAGACCCTGTTCCGACTGTCAGGAACCACCCTCAGTACCGAGCCATGGCTGGCGACGGGAGCCACGCCAGTGGACCCGTTGACCTGGAAAATCGAGATCCGACCGGGCGTCAAGTTCCACAATGGAGCCGTCATGGACGCGGAAGCGGTCAAGGCCTCGCTGGAGAGGAGCATCCGATTGTCACCGTCGTCGGCTGAAACACTGGCCATTAGCTCCATAGTGGTGGAGGACGAGCAAACCATTACCGTCACCACGACGGAGCCGCGGTCTATACTGCCGGGCCTGTTGACCGATTACGCCGTCGCCATCACCGACGCTGCGGCCGCCGACGCCGCCGGCGAGGGCAACTTCATTGCCGCCGGCGCCCTGACCGGCCCCTATATTCCCACCGAATACATCCAGAAGGAACGCCTGAGCAGCGTGGCAAATGACAATTACTGGGGCGGCGCTCCGCTGCTGGCCGGTATCGAGTACCTTGCCATCCCCGACACCAACAGCCGGGAACTGGCGTTGCAGGCCGGAGATATCGATGTTGCGATCAACATATCACCGGAAGGTACGCAGACGATCAACACCCGGCCCGACCTGCACAGCCGGACCGCGGCTGTCGGGTTCAATGTAGTGATGTGGTGGGTCAACTTCGAGCGGCCTGCGCTTTCCGACCCGCTGGTGCGGCGGGCCGTGGTCCATGCCATTGACCGGGAGGGCATCGCCGGGCTGGTCGCTCCCGAAGGCGCGGGCTCGTTTGCGGAACTCCTGCTGCCGGAAGCGCTGGTATCCTGCCCCGAAGTCAGCGCGCTGAGCTACGATCCCGAGCGGGCTCGCGAACTGCTGGCCGAAGCCGGCTACGCCGACACCGACGGCGACGGCTTCGTTGACCGGGACGGACAGCCCCTGGAAATCATCATCGGAGCCTACCCTCAGCGGTTCCAGTTGCCCATCATGGCCGAAGCCGCCCAGGCCATGCTTGCCGACGTGGGCATCAAGGTCGAGGTGCTCATCACCGAGTGGTCGTTGATCAGGGAACCCGCCTGGGATCTCTTCGGCTGGTTCAGCGGGCTCGATGAAGGCGCGGGAGACCCGGTGTTGAACGTCAGCAAGTTCGCCGGTGTGGGCGCCGATGCCAGCGGCAGCGGGTCTACCACCAACTACGGGCACTACGACAACTCGGGACTGGCGGGCATCGTGGCCCGAGCTGGCACCGTATCCGATATCGAGCAGCGAAAGGAAATCGCCTGCGAGGCTTTGGGCATGATCACCGAAGAAAGCGCATTTTTGCCGGTGGCGCATCCTTACATGGTGTTCGGCGTCAGCGAACGGGTCACCGGCTTCGAGCCCCACCCATCCAGTCATTACTATTTCTTCGACCATCGCATCGGCCTGAGCGAGTGACGGGTCACCCCATTTCCGCACAGACCTAGACCATCCACATGGGAGCATACCTGGCCCGACGGCTGGCCACACTGCCACTGCTGCTGCTGGGCATCTCGGCGGTAAGCTTCGCGCTGCTGAACGTGGCCCCGGGAGACCCCGCCGAGATTGTGCTGCGCCAGCGCAATCCGGGCCAGGTACTCGCCCCTGCGGCCGTCGCGGCCATGCAGGCCGAGCTGGGCCTGAACGCATCCCTGCCGGCGCAGTACGTTCGCTGGGTTTCGCGGGCCGCGACGGGCGACATGGGGATATCCTACGTCACCGAACAGTCGGTTGCGGGTCAACTGGCCCGCCGCACCGTCCCGACGGCCCTGCTCACGGGGGCGGCCCTGGCCCTGGCGCTGCTGGTCGCCGTGCCCATGGGCATCCTGTCGGCGCGGCGGCGGGGCAGCCCGGTGGATACCGTGGCGCGACTGGCGGCGCTGGTGGGCGCGGCGGCGCCATCCTACGCGCTGGCCTATGGGCTGATCATCCTGTTCGCGGTGAAGCTGTCGTGGCTGCCGGCGCTGGGCTACGGCTCTCCCGCCCAGATCGTGCTGCCGGCCATCGCGCTGTCGCTGGCGCCCATGGCGCAACTGATGCGTCTGATACGCGCCAGCATGCTGGAGACGCTGGGGCAGGACTACATCAGGACGGCGCGGGCCAAGGGCCTGTCGGAGCAGACCGTGGGCTTCCGCCATGCCCTGCGCAACGCGATGCTGCCGGCCATCGGGGCCACCGGCGTCAGCCTGGGCCACCTGCTCAGCGGCGCGGTCATCGTGGAAACCATCTTCACCTGGCCCGGCCTGGGTCAGTTGATGGTGGGCGCGGCGCTGACGCGGGACTACCCCGTGGTGCAGGGGTTCGTGACCTACATCGCCGTGGTGGTGCTGCTGGCCAACCTGGCCGCCGACGTCGCCCTGCGCGTTGCCGACCCGCGCCTGCGCTTCGGAAAGGACCCGGTGTAACGCGCCATGACGAGCGACACCCAACAGGAACTGATACCCATCCCGGCCGTTGCCGCCGGAGCTCGCCGGCGCCAGCGACGGCGGTGGGCCGCGCTCCTGCGGGAGCCGGGAACCGCGTTGGGGCTGTTCCTGGTGGTGTCCCTGCTGCTGGCGGGGTTGCTGGCGCCCTGGCTCCCCCTGGCCGATCCCACCGAAATCAGCCTGCGCGACGGATTGCTTCCGGTGTCCGAAGGACATTTTCTGGGCACCGACCACCTGGGCCGGGACACCCTCAGCCGGATCATTCACGGCGCGCGCACGACCCTGCTGGCCGCCGCCGTCACCCTGGCCCTCAGCATGACCATCGCGCTGACGGTGGGCATCCTGTCGGGATACCACGGCGGCTGGACGGATACGGCGCTGATGGGGGTCGTGGACCTGCTGCTGGCGTTTCCCTCGCTGATCCTGGCGCTGGCCGTGGCGGGCGCGCTGGGGCCGGGCCTGTTCAACGTATTGCTGGCGGCCGGCGCTGTGTGGTGGGTGGGTCACGCCCGCATCATCCGCGGGGTCACGCTGGGCGCGAGGCAGATGGAGTACGTGACGGCGGCGCGGGCCGCCGGCGCCGGCAACCTGCGCATCATCGTCCGCCACATCGCCCCCAACATTCTCGGCCCGATCATCGTCATCGCGTCCCTGGATGTCGGCTGGATCATCCTGGGCATCGCCGGCCTGAACTTCCTGGGTCTTGGCGCGCAGCCGCCCACGCCGGAATGGGGGGCGATGCTCAACGACGCCCGTCCGCACCTGCAGACCTCTCCCCGCCTGCTGCTGCTGCCGGGCGCGGCCATATTCATCGCCGTGCTGGGTTTCAACCTGCTGGGCGATGGTCTCCGGGATCTGCTGGACCCCCGCACCACGGGCCAGGGAGGCTGACCGATGCATCGGCCGTGGCGGAGTTCCAGGAGCCGGCCGTTGAGGAAAACGGCCCTTTCGTACCGACTGATACCAGCGTGGACGACGATGGTGTGGAAAACGAGGAGGAATGATTGCCTGCCGCCGCGACAAAAGCGCAGATATGTTTCGCTCACCCGGTACTACCCAATGACACTGTTGGCGCGATCCTCCCTCATCGGGTTTGTCGTAATTCCGATAGGGATGACGCGGCGGCCATCTTCTTGCCACCCGGTTTCCGTTACACCACGTGTGGGCACTTTACTATGGATCTGAAATATCCTGAGGACGGTGTACGCATGGCGGAGTTCGCGTTCCCAATCGATCAACTCATCGCTTGGGAATGACCAGGTTGCCAGGAGATGGTTTGTGGGCATTGCGAGAGGCGCAGGTATTGAAGGCTTTGGATCAGTGAAGACATCCGGCGATTTGGGCCCGGTTTGGCCGCCCGTCCGCTTTAGGATTGGAAGCCTCCGGTTGGCTGTTGCCAGCTTGCTGATGATGATGATGATGGTGGTGGCCGGATGCGTCGGCGGCAAAGCGGACGATCAAGTCCCTGCATCGATTCCCGAGCGTTCGGACCAACATCTGGCAAGTCGTGCCCCAACGTTTTCAGCAACGACATTCCCGCGGCATGACGCGCCGTTGGGAACGGACCGAGGCGGCGAGTACTTCGCTGCGAAACTGATCCTGAGGGAAGGATGTCTCCGGGCGGAAGTTGCTTCCAAATATGACCCCAATGATCCAGGCTCCTGGTTGCTGGTCTGGCCGAACGGGTTCGCGTTCGAAACCGAAGCCGGAACGGTGCAGGTCGTGAATGAACTCGGCCATGTCGTCGCGCACGTCGGGGACCATATCAGGCTCAGCCGCGCCACCGCCACGGTCCAGCAGGCCACGGAGCGGGGGATGATCGAGGGACTGTCAGGTGATTGCGCAGGGCCCTATTTCCTGGTGGGCGACGAGGTCACCGCCTTCAATCCCGGGTCCGAGGCCACCGAGCTGCGCCTGTCGGACCCGGACGTCGTGTTTTTCAGGGAAACGACGGTGATTGCCCGACATCAGACGCTAATGCAAGCGGCCGGCGTGGGAGAGCTCATTCTGGACGGCCCGTGCCTGCGGTTAAAAGGCAGCTCCCCGAGAGAGCATTGGCCGACGATCATCTGGCCCGCCGGGTTCACGCCCCACGTCAACGACGGTGTGGTTGAAATCCGAAACGGGGCTGGTCGCGTCGTGGCACAGGTTGGAAATCAAATAGCCGGCGGCGGCGGCTTTTTCGAGCGCACCAGCGGAGATTGTTCCGGGCCCGTCTGGCAAGCCAACAAAATGAAAACCCTGCCGGATGTCGAGGTCTACTTTCCAAAGCAGGACGGAACCCTTGCGCCGGAGGATGGAGCGGAGCTCTTCTCCGGAAAGCTGATCCTGTGGGGAAAATGCCTGCAGGTGGCCGACGACGTCATTCGAGTGAAAGACCGGGTGTACGCCGGAATATCCCCGCTGATCATCTGGCCGCACGACTTCTCGCTCAGCGCGGAAGACGGGGTGGCGGAAATAGTCGATGGAACCGGAAGCGTGGTCGCCCGCGTGGGAGATGAGGTTGAGTTCGACGCCTTCAACCTCACCTACGAAGAGGCCAGGGAGCACGGCGGGCTTGCGGAGATCGCGCCAGCCTGCTCGGGACCCTATTGGGCGGTGGGGGAGACATTCGCGGCTGTCCCTGCCCCATAGACTTCGTCCTGATTTGACGGCGCTTAATGTTGGAGTGGCCACGCCCGGCGTCATGCCTTGGTCGCTTCCATCAAGGGTTTTCGGCAAAACGTTCTCCAACACCCTCGGTGGCAAGTCGGCAAGGCAAGAGGACGGAACTCCGTACACGCTGCTCCGTCCGGAGTATTCCTTCGCCGAACTCGCCTTCGGCCCCACGCATCCCCGGTTGATGTTCTCGCCCCGCATCGCTCCGTCGGTGTTCGGCGTCGGCCCGCTGGAGGTGATTCCGGGGGCAGACATGCTCGCCCTGACCGACCCGGACGACGACGTTGGCGACGGCATTTCCGGGCGCGCCAATAGGGTTTGGGACGCCGCGCCTCTCGATCAATTCGCAACGCACTGCGCCAAAGCCGATCAGAACGGCGACCGGTCCGCGTCACGGAGCGCCATGCGCCCCCCTGCCGCCAGTCGCCTGGAGATTGGCCGGTAAAACCAGCCCAACCAGGCCGTTACGTCATCGGCGGGGGTACGCGCCGACCCCTACGGACGGGCCGGCTGTCCGATGAACAACGCGCCCACCATCGTCCAGTCGGATTCGGCGCCCAGGGTCTCCGCCAATTCACGCCACCAACTCTGAACGGTTGCCGTCGATTCGTCCGATTGACAGCGACGGCGGGGGCGATGTAACATTACCAACTTTCTATTGATACGTCATATCAAAAAGGACTGGAGGAGAATTCTTTATGAACACCACTCGCAAAGTACCGGTTACCATCCTCACGGGTTTCCTTGGCTCCGGCAAGACCACCCTGCTCAATCGAATCCTGACCGAGGAACACGGCAAGCGCATTGCCGTGATCGAGAACGAGTACGGGGAGATCGGCATCGATCAGGGCCTCGTCGTCAACGCCGACGAAGAGGTCTTCGAGATGTCGAACGGCTGCATCTGCTGCACGGTGCGCGGAGACCTGATTCGGGTGCTCAACAACCTCAACAAGCGCCGCGACAAGTTCGACTATGTACTGGTGGAAACCACGGGGCTCGCCGATCCCGGGCCGGTCGCCCAGACCTTCTTCATGGATGACGAGCTTCGCGCGGAGTACGCGCTTGACGGGATCGTCACCCTCGTCGATGCCGCCCACATCTCGCAGCAACTCGGCCGAAGCGACGAAAGCACCGAGCAAATCGCGTTCGCGGACGTCCTGGTGC
>CAZCZB010000124.1:0-6614 GCA_964502995.1 uncultured Dehalococcoidia bacterium | reverse complement strand
GGTAGGTGGAGCGATGGCGGGTAGGTGGAGCGATGGCGGGTAGGTGGAGCGATGGCGGGCAGGTGGAGCGATGACGGGCAGGTGGAGCGATGGCGGATGGGTGGAGCGATGACGGGTATGTGGAGCGATGGCCGGTAGGTCGAGCGATGGCGGGTAGGTGGAGCGATGGCGGGTAGGTGGAGCGATAATCGAAAGGCCCTGAAGACACGGGTAACTGTTCAAAGTTGAGGGAAAGTGTCATTGCGAGTCCGCCGCAAGCGGACTCGCAATCTCGACGCGGTAGCAGGAACGCCTACCCCATAAGGGATTCCCGTCGCCAACGAGATTGCCGCGTCCGCCTGCGGCGGACTCGCAATGACAACCTCACGCGTTCTGAACAGTTACAGACACGGCTCGCGCTTGCGCTACCACCCGTCTGTGGGTATCCTTGCTGTCGGCTCGCGGGGCCGATACACCCGCCATCCTCAACCGGAGATACGCAACATGACCCAGGCCGCTCCTCAGATACCGCTGCCGGCGCCACAACCGGAGTCCGATTTCTACTGGGAAAAGTGCAAGGCCGGCGAGTTGTGGTTGCGCCACTGCGTCGCCTGCGACCGGTCCTACTTCTATCCCCGCGACATCTGCCCGTTCCCCGAGTGCTTCTCCCGCGACACCGACTGGATCCAGAGCAGCGGCAAGGGCACCCTGCACACCTTCGCCATCGTCCACCGGGGACCCACGCCCGCCTTCCGCAACAAGACCCCCTACATCACGGCGGTGGTCGAGCTGGAGGAAGGCCCGCATATCCCGACGTGGCTCGTCGGCATCGAGTTCGGCGAGGACGAAATCCGGCCCGACGCCATCCAGTGCGGCATGAGCGTCGAGGTGGTCTTCGAGGACATCGACGACAACATCTCCCTGCCCATGTTCCGCCCGGCGTAACGATCGTTATGCAGCGGCGGGTTTGAAGCGCGCACAGCATCATCGCCATCCCGCAGGGGCGAGGCATACCTCGCCCCTGCCGTGTTCCCTCGGGCGCGCATTACTCCGACCACCACCTCGTGTTGCGCCCAAACGCTGCTCATCCCGAACCTGCCCAATGATTCTCGCGTAGGGCCGGGTGTTGTACCCGCTCGCCCCATCCCGCGCACACCCCAAACCTGCCCCTTGCTATAATTACGCGGTATGGCCCAATCGAACACCGATACCCTCATCCTCCCCGTTTCGGGGATGACGTGCGCCGCCTGCGTCCACCACGTGGGCGAGGCGATCCGCACCGTCCCCGGCGTTTCCGGCGTGTCGGTGAACCTGGCCACGTCCCGCGCCACCGTCAACCTGGACTCGCTGGCCGCCGTCGACCCGCCGCTGGATCAACTCGCCCGCGCCGTCTCCGACGCCGGGTACGGGCTGGACACCACCGCCACCTACGACCCGGCGGATTCCGGCCGCGCCGACGAGGAACGCGATCTCCGCCGCCGGTTCCTGGTGGCCGCCGGTGGGGGCGTCCTGCTGCTGCTGGGCGGATTCCCGGCGCTGCCCTGGACCCACGACCTGCTGAGTATCTGGTGGTATCCGCTGCTGCTTTGGGTGGTGGCGACGCCGGTGCAACTGTGGGCCGGCTGGCCCTTCTACGTCGCCGGATTCGCCGGACTGCGCCGCCTGCAGCCCAACATGCACACCCTGATCGCCCTGGGAACCAGCGTCGCCTACGGGTACAGCGTGGTGGTCGTGCTGCTGACGTTGATTCCCGGCGCGGCCGGCATGACGGTCGGCGGCGGACACCAACTGCACTTCGATATGGCGGCCATCATCGTCGCGCTGATCCTGCTGGGACGGTGGCTGGAGTCCCGCGCCCTTTCCCGCGCGTCCGACGCCATCGGCCGCCTGCTCAATCTGCGCCCCCAGACCGCGCACCTGCTGGCCCAGGACGGCGCCATAACCGATGTGCCGGTGAGCCAGGTATCCGTGGCCGACACCCTGGCGGTCCGCCCGGGTGAGCACGTCCCCGTGGATGGTCAGATCATCGGCGGCGCGACCGAACTGGACGAATCGGCCCTCACCGGCGAGAGCATGCCCGTCGAAAAATCCGCCGGCGACGATGTGTTCACCGGCACCATCAACGGCACCGGCGGGTTCACCATGCAGGCGACCCGCGTGGGGTCGGATACCACGCTGGCCCAGGTCATCCGTCTGGTGGAGGAGGCCCAGGGGTCGGCCGCGCCCGTGCAGCGGTTGGCCGATCGCGTTTCGGCATGGTTCGTGCCGGCCGTCGGCCTCATCGCCATCGCCGCCGCCGTAATCTGGCTGTTCCTGGGGCCGGGAGCGGCCCTGTCCGGCGAGGCGTGGCAGTATGCCATGCTCACGCTGGTGGCGGTTTTCATCATCGCCTGCCCGTGCGCCCTGGGGCTGGCCACGCCCACCGCAATCATCGTCGGTGTCGGCAGGGCCGCCGAGCGCGGCATCCTGATACGCAACGCCGCTGTGCTGGAAACCGCCCACCGCGTCAACGTCGTCGCCGTGGACAAAACCGGCACCCTCACATCGGGGCGACCGCAGATAACCGACGTGGTGCCCGCCGCCGGCATCGGCGAGTCTGACGTGCTGACCTGCGCCGCCTCCGTCGAGCAGTTTTCGGAGCATCCCATCGGCCGCGCCGTCGTGGAACACGCCCGGCAGGCCGGCGCAGCGCTCACGACTCCAACCGACTTTGCCGCCCAACGCGGCGCCGGCGTCACCGCCCGGTTGGATGGACAGCCCGTGGCCGTCGGCAACGCCCACCTGATGAACGACGGCGGCGTTGCAATGGACGACCGCCTCTCGGACGCCGCATCCGCGCTGGCCGAGCGTGGTCGCACGCCCATGTTCGTCGCCCGCGATGGCCGTGCCGTCGGAATCATCGCCGTCGCCGACAACGTCAAGCCCGGCACCCGCGAGGCGGTGGACGGTCTGCGATCCATGGGCGTCCGCGTCGTCATGCTCACCGGAGATCGGCCCGAGGTGGCCTCCGCCGTCGCCGCTGAGTGCGGAATCGACGAGTATCACGCCGGTATGCTGCCGGCCGACAAATCGGACACCATCGCGCTGCTGCAATCCGACGGCAACGTGGTCGCCATGGTTGGCGACGGGATCAACGACGCGCCGGCGCTGGCGCGGGCCGACGTGGGCATCGCCATGGGCGGCGGAGCCGACATCGCCCGCGAAACGTCGGCCATGACGCTGATGCGCGACGACCTGGCCGGAATCGCCACCGCGCTGCACCTTTCGCGGGCCACCATGCGCACCATACGGCAGAACCTGTTCTGGGCGTTCTTCTACAACGTCCTGCTGATTCCGGTGGCGGCCGGCGCGCTGTATCCCGTGTTTGCGGCGCTGGGAGGAGTGCCGGGCGGCCTGTCATTCTTTTTCGGAGACGCTGGGTTCCTCAACCCGATCCTGGCCGCGCTGGCGATGGCTTTCAGTTCGGTGAGCGTGGTCAGCAACTCGCTGCGGCTGCGGCGCGCGAGGGCGTGACGACCCAAGGTGTAAAACGCGGTTGGCGCTGTTACAATTCAGGCAGTCGCCAACGCTACGTCAATCCAGGAACGGGAGGCAGGGCTGGAATGGGCGAGATTGAATTCACCCCCTTGGTTATCACTATAATCGGAACTCAGGGCGATACGGTAGTGATGCTGATAGCAGCGCTGATTGCAATGGGCTGGCACGTTGGTCGGACGCCGACTCACCGCGACGTAAACTTGGAAAACGACGGCCTGCGAAAGAATATAACCCAGGCCAGGGACGAAGTCCGGAACGAACTCAAGGGTGAGATCAGACGCGCGCGCGAGGAAGTGCGAACGGAACTCAGGACCGAGATTATCCAGGCCCGGGATGAGGTCAAGCTTGAAGTCCGAGGAGCCAGGGAAGAGGTTCGCAATGAACTCAAAGCCGATATAGACACGGCCAAGGAAGAAATGCAGGCGGGCATCAGGCAGAGTCGGGATGAAGTGCTGGATGAGATCAGGCGCAGCCATCAGCAGATGATGCTGGCTCTGGTCAATCATTCGCACCGGCCCGACGGCCAGGCCGTATTCACCGCGCCGCCGGACGCTGATCTCGCTCCTGCTCCCGCTGACAACTAGTTTCAGGACGTACCATCATGGCGACCGCAACCGATCCCATCTGCCTGATGCAGGTGAACACCGACAACCCCAACGGAGGCACCAGCGAGTACGACGGTCAGATCTACTACTTCTGCGCCCCCGGCTGCCGCGTGGCCTTCGAGCGCGACCCCGAGGGCTGGGCCTCGGGACGCAACAAGCCCATCACCATGGGCGACCCCCAGCCGCAACCCCTGAACATCGTACGCCGCATATTCCGACGAAACCAATAACCCCACAACCGCAGGGGCAGACCCGAACCCACCCCGCGCCACCGCCCCCGGACACCGCACCGGCCCTCACACCGGCTCCGTCCTACCGCCCCCGGCACCGCACCGGTCGTCACAACTTGTAGGGGCGGGTCTCAGACCCGCCCCTGCCTCACCACCGCAGACACCGCACGGGCGGTCACCACGTATAGCCGGCCCTCACACCGGCTCCGTCCTACCGCCCCCGGACACCGCACCGGTCGTCACAACATGTAGGGGCGGGTCTCAGACCCGTCCCTACTTGGTTCCGGCCAATTGCGCGCTCTATGTGTTCGCGCCGCAGCACCGCTTGTACTTGCGGCCGCTCCCGCAGGGACACCGGCTGTTCCGGCCGATCTTGCGCCCGCCCCTGGGCGCGACGGCGGTGCGTCCCGGCGCCACCGCGGCCATGGGACTCACCGGCGCGCGATCCTCGGCGCGGCCCCGGTTCGGCGTCGGCGCTTCGGCCGGCGACCGCTCCCGCTGCATTTGCACTTCCGGAGCCAGCGTTACATGGAACAGCGTATGGGTAACGTCCCGCTGCATCTGCTGCATCAGCTCGCCAAACGCCTTCTGCCCCTCGGTGCGATACACCGTCAACGGGTCGCGCTGGCCCACCGCCTGCAAACCGACGCCGGTCCGCAGGTTCTCCATGTGCGTCAGGTGATTCACCCAGTGGGTGTCGATGGAACGCAGCATCAGCAGCCGGACCAGCGTGCTCATGCCCTCGTCGCCCAGTTCCTGCGCCTTCGCTTCATAGAGCGTGTCGGCGTGCTCGTCGAGGATTTCCGCGATAGCCTCCCGACGCAGTTGCAGCACGTCCTCCGGAGTGTCCAACTCGGGCGGCAGCGGGCAAATCTGCCGCAGCGCGGACAGGAACGGGTCCACATTCCAGTCGTCGGCATGGCGTGAAGCCAGGTGCGCCGACATCAAACCGCCGAACTCGGTGCGCAGCATCTCCAGGGCAGACTCGCGCAGGCCCTCGCCGGCCAGTATGCGCGACCGCTGTTGATAGATGACCGTGCGCTGCTGGTTCAGCACGTCGTCGAAGTCCAGCAGGTGCTTGCGGATGTCGAAGTGATGGCCTTCAACCTTGACCTGCGCGCTGGTGATGGACTTGGTGATCAGCTTGTTCTCCAGCGGTTCGTCGTCATTGAGTCCCGTCCAGTTCATCACGCTCTTGATGCGGTCGCCGCCAAAACGCTGCATCAGTTCGTCCTCCAGCGCGACGAAGAACTGGCTGCTGCCCGGGTCGCCCTGGCGGCCGGCGCGTCCGCGCAGCTGGTTGTCCACGCGCCGCGCCTCGTGATGCTCGGTGCCGATGACGTGCAGTCCGCCCAGAGCGATGATCCGGTCGTGCTCGTCCTGCCAGTCCTCGCGGTCGGTGTCCGCGCCGCCCAGCACGATGTCGGTTCCGCGACCGGCCATGTTGGTGGACACGGTCACGGCGCCGGCCCGCCCTGCCTGGGCCACGATGTCGGCCTCCTGCTCGTGGTTGCGGGCGTTCAGCACCTGGTGCTGGATGCCCTGCCTCCGCAGCCGGTCGCTGAGCGCCTCCGACGTTTCGACGGACGTGGTGCCCACCAGCACCGGCTGGCCCGACTTTGACCGTTCCTGGATGTTGTTGACCACGGCGCGCCACTTGCCCTCGTCCGTCGGGAAAATCAGGTCGCCGCCGTCATCGCGGATCATCGGCATGTTGGTGGGAATTGCCGCCACCTCCAGCCCGTAGATCTTGTAGAACTCGTCGGCCTCGGTCACCGCCGTACCGGTCATGCCGGCCAGCTTGTTGTACATGCGGAAGTAATTCTGCAGGGTGATGGTGGCGTAGGTCACGCTCTCGCGCTGCACCTTGACGCCCTCCTTGGCCTCCACCGCCTGGTGCAGCCCGTCGGACCATCGCCGCCCGAACTGGAGCCGTCCGGTGAACTCGTCAACGATCACCACCTCGCCGTTCTGCACCACGTAGTCCTTGTCCCGCACCTTCATCACGTCGGCGACCAGCGCGTTCTCCACGTACTGCACCAGGTGGAAGTTTTCGGGGTCGTACATGTTGGTGACCCGCAGGTGCTTTTCGGCCTTGGCGATGCCTTCCTCGGTCAGCGAGATTGCCTGCGTGCGGTCGTCGATGGTGTAGTCCTCGTACTCGCGGAGCCTGGGAGCCAGCCGCGAGCAGGTCGAATAATGCTCCACGGGCTGCTGCGACGGCCCGCTGATTATCAGCGGCGTCCGCGCCTCGTCGATCAGG
>CAZCZB010000123.1:0-6867 GCA_964502995.1 uncultured Dehalococcoidia bacterium | reverse complement strand
GCAAGGCGGATGGGATTGCCACGCTACGCTCGCAATGACAAACTGGGTACGCATGGGGGCAACAGGACGCTGTCCGAAGGATTACGGTGGCGCATTTCAGTGTCATGGTGCGCGAGCCCCGAAGCGGTGGGGTCAAAGTGGGTACGCTTTAGCTTTGTGGGTTCATTTGACTGCGTTTTCTGCTGCCCCTACACTTCGCACCGGACGGTTTGGCCTGGGCCGCGTCCGGACGCATCATGTGGCAAGTAACCGAATCAGACCTGCCCCGCATCGCCATTGGCGCCGGTATCCTGGGAACCGGCGGCGGCGGGAACCCTCACATCGGCCAGCTTCGCGCCCGGCAGGCGATGCGGAAATGGGGCGCAGTCGATGTGCTGTCTCCCGACGAATTGCCGGACGATGCCTGCGTCATCTGCGTGGGCGGCATCGGCGCGCCGACGGTGGGCATCGAGAAGGTGCGCGATTTGCAGTCGTATCACGCGCTGCGGGCAATTGAGGATTTCACCGGCGCGAAGGCGACCGCGCTGATCTCCAACGAGATCGGCGGCAGCAACTCGGTGGAACCGCTGATCGCCGCCGCGCGCGCCGGCCTGCCGGTGGTGGACGCCGACGGCATGGGTCGCGCGTTCCCCGAGTTCCAGATGAAGACGTTCTTTGTGTACGGCGTGCCCTGCTGCCCCATGGCCGTTGCCGACGAGAAGGGCAACTCGGTTGTGGTGCGCGACACCATCAGTCCCAAATGGGCCGAGCGGTTGGCCCGCGCCATCACCATCCAGATGGGATGCGTGGCCTGCTATGCCGTTGCGCCCATGACCGCCGAGCAGGTGCGGCGCACCGCCGTGCCGCTGTCGATCTCGCTGGCCCGCGACCTCGGCCTGGCGGTGGAACGGGCGCGCGACGCCGGGGACGATCCCATCGCCGCGATTCTGGAGACCTGCCCCGGCCGCGTCCTTTTCACCGGCAAGGTGGTGGACGTTGACCGGCGCACCACCGCCGGGTTCGCGCGGGGCACGCTGACCATCGACGGCATCGATGCGTGGAACGGGCGGCAATTGGTGGTTGATTTCCAGAACGAGAACCTGGTCGCGCGGGTGGACGGCGAGATTGTCTGCACGGTTCCCGACCTGATCTGCTCGGTGACCACCGACACGGGCGAACCGGTCACCACCGAGTTGATGCGGTACGGCTTGCGCGTGGCCGTGCTGGGATTTCCCGCGCCGGCGTTGTGGACATCGCCGGAGGGTCTGGCCGTGGCGGGGCCGCGGGCGTTCGGATACGACACCGACTACATCCCGCTGACGGTGTGAGGTAGCCAGCGTGTTCGTCGGCGTGGACGTGGGCGGAACCAACACGGACGCTGTCCTGATGGATGGACGCGATCTGGTCGGCGCGGTCAAGGTGCCCACCACGCCGGGCGTAACCGACGGCATCGCGCAGGCAATCGCCGAGTTGATGGCGCAGACCGGGCGGCGCGATGCCATCGACGCCGTTGTCGTCGGAACGACGCATTTCACCAACGCGCTGCTGGAGCAGGACGGCCTGACTCCCACGGCGGTGATTCGGCTGTCGCTGCCGGCCACCGAACTGCTGCCGCCGCTGGTGGAATGGCCCGACGGTCTGCGGGACGCCATCGGCGGGCTGACCTACATGGTTGGCGGCGGCAACGAGTTCGACGGCCGGGAGATTTCCAGCCTGAACCGCGCCGAGATTCGCCAAACGGTTGACGACCTGCGCGGCAAGGGAGCGCGCGCCGTCGCCATCAGCGGGGTCTTTTCGCCGGTGGACCCCGCGCACGAGATGGAGGCCGCCGCGATCATCGCGGAGGAAGCGCCCGACCTGCGCGTGTGCCTGTCCCACGAAAACGGACGCATCGGCCTGCTGGAGCGGGAGAACGCCGCCGCGCTCAACGCCTGCCTGGGCGACGTGGCGATGGCCACCGTGCGGGGAATCGAGCGCGCCCTGGAACGGCTGGGCATCAACGCGCCGCTGTTCATGAGCCAGAACGATGGCACGCTGATGGATACGGCGTTCGCCCGGCAGTTTCCCGTGTTGACCATATCGTCGGGCCCCACCAACAGTATGCGCGGCGCGGCGTATCTGACCGGCGTGGCCGACGGCATCGTGGTTGACATCGGCGGCACGTCAACCGACGTGGGCGTGCTGGTGCGCGGGTTCCCGAGGGAGTCGGCAATCGCGGTGAGCCTGGCCGGCGTGCGCACCAACTTTCGCATCCCCGACGTGGAGTCCATAGCGTTGGGCGGAGGGACGGTGGTTACGCCGGAACCGTGGCGCATTGGGCCGGAAAGCGTCGGCTATCGCCTTGCCGAGGAGGCGCGGGTGTTTGGCGGCGACACTCTGACTGCGACCGACCTGGCGATCGCCGCCGGGCGGGCCAGCCTGGGCAACCCGCAACTGGCGGCGGGAATCGACCGGGCGATTGTTGACCGGGGCGTGGCGCAGATACAGGACATGGTGGAAACCGTGATCGACCGGGTCAAGTTGAGCCGCGACGACGTGCCGGTGGCGCTGGTTGGCGGCGGCAGCATCCTGGTCGGCGATGAGTTGGCCGGCGCCAGCGAGGTTCTGCGCCCCGAAAATGCCGGAGTTGCCAACGCCATCGGCGCCGCCATCGCGCAGGTGAGCGGGCAGGTAGAGCGGGTGTACTCGCTGGACAGCGAGAGCCGAACCGACTCCATCGCGGACTGCACGGCGGCGGCCATCGAGCGGGCCGGCGCGGCCGGCGCGGATCCGGCCACCGTGGAGGTGGTTGAAGTTGAGGAGGTGCCGCTGACCTACGTGCCGAGCAACGCCACCCGCGTCCGCGTCAAGGCCGTGGGGGATATTGATCCGGGGCGGTTGCGGCGGGGGTAACGATTAACCATTTAACGAGCATTGTAGGCCGATGTTGTAGGGGCGAATAATTATTCGCCCCTACGACGCCGCGTTGTGCGGGACACAATCAGCCGTAATGTCGGGTGTCCGTAGGGGCGGGTTTGAAACCCGCCCCTACCTGGGTTAGCGCGGTTGGGGGTTGGGCGAGTGATTATCGGCCCCTGTGTTGCTGTGGGGTGCAGGCCGTGATCGACGGTGGTTGTGGCATACGTAGGGGCGGGTTTGAAACCCGCCCCTACACGTCGAGCCGACCCTATGGCCGGATGCTCGTGGGCGACCATCAACCCTGCCCCTCGGTTGTCTATCCCATCTGTTGCGGGTTGCGCAGGGGGATTACGGCTACTATCGCGGCAGTGAGCAGTGTGAGGATTCCGGCGTAGTAGAAGACCGCGCCGTAGCTGTCGAAGTATTCGATGATGAAGGAAGCCAGGAACGGCGAGCCAATGCCGATCACGCCGTTGATGCCGAATAACAGCCCGATGGCGGTGGCCTCGGTGCCCGCTCCCACATAATCCAGCACCGATGCCTGGATGATCTGGTGCAGCGCGAAGCTGAACAGTCCCAGTCCGGCCAGGATCGGTATGAGCATCAGCGACCCGCCCGCGCTCTCCACGGCCACCGACAGCAGGCCGGCGACGATGAACCCGGGAACCAGCACGGCCTTGCGCCCCGCCTTGTCGGACAGCCAGCCCAATACCGGCGCCGATATGATTCCCATACCGGTGAGCAGGGCGTAGTACACCCCCGCCTGCAGCGTGCCCATTTCCAGGGTTTCGCGCAGGTAGAAGGGCGTCCAGTTGAACAGCGCGTTCAGTCCGACGCCGCGCAGCAGGGCCGCCAGGATCAGCGCCATTACGATGGGGTTTCTGAGCAGAACCAGCGCGCTGGCGAACTGCTGGGACAGGCTGCGTCCGGTGAGCCCTCCGTCCTCGCGGCCCAATCCTTTCAGCGACCACCAGACGAACACAGACATGAAAACGGCCAGGCCGGCGTATATGAAGAATATGTGCCGCCAGATCAGGAATCCGACGCCCAGCAGCGCGCCGGCCACCACCGGGCCGCACACGTTGCCGATGTTGGAGCCGAACCCGTGCATTGAGATGGCGAAACCGCGTCGGTCGGGGAACCGTTGGGATATGGCCGCCGCCGATGGCAGGTGCCACAGGGATCCGGGGACCGACATGAACAGCACCACGACTACGACCAGCGCAAAGGTGGGGGATCCGCCGATGGCCGCGAAGGTGACGGCGTGCCCCAGCATGCACGCGGTGAGGATGATGCCCCAATAGGCCTTGAGATGGTCGATGAACGGGCCGCCGCCCAGGCTGGTCGCGCTGGAACCGCCCTGGCGTACTGCGAACAGCACCGCCGTCCGGAATGTTCCGAGTCCCATCGCCGCCGCGATTTCGGTGATGAGCAGGGGGAATCCCTGGTCGAACATGTGGGACAGGCCGTGCCCCACGGAAAGGCTGCTGAGTACGAAAACCCGATTGCCCTTCATCCCCGCGCCACCGGGCACGGCGGGAGTGGCTGCTTGCATGTATCCTCCGGCTGGCGCGGGTAACAGTGCGGCGATTGTAGCGGGGCCATGCGATGCGGGCAAGGCGGGGAGTTGGTGGGTAATTGTTCAGAGTCGCGGGGCAAGTGTCATTGCGAGCGCAGCGCGGCAATCTCGTCGGTGCAGGGGAGTCCGTTGGGCCAGACGTTGCTGCTACGGCGTCGAGATTGCCACGACGCGAGCGTCTCGCAATGACAACCTCCTGGATCCTGAACACTTACGTTGGTGGAGCAGCGCGAAGCCCGTTGCGTGGCTCAAATTGCGGTGGTGCAGGGGCGAATGATTATTCGCCCCTACGGGCGAAAGGCGTTGTTGTTGGAACAATCGACGCGGATGCGTTCTCACCTGCGGGCGTTCGCGTTTTTCCGGATGGGGGCGAATGATTATTCGCCCCTACGGACGAAAGGTGTTGTTGTCGCGACAATCTCATGTCACGTCGAATCCTGTCTATCCTGTTTATATTGGCTGGTGGGTTGGGAAATGGTTGTGGGTGGACGAGGCGCAGGCAAGAACTGCCTCTGTTTTTCGCTATAATGTGGGCCACTCAAAATCAATTCTCACGCGCATTGAGCCTTTGGAGGCATCATGAAATACGACATTATTGTGGTGGGCGGCGGCGCTGCCGGATCGACGCTGGCCAGCAGGCTGGCCGAGGACGTCAACACATCAGTGCTGCTACTGGAAGCGGGGAACGACTACCCCGACCCAACCGTGCTGCCTGACGACGTCAAGTTCGGCGGCACCCGGTACGCGGAGGCCCAGGACTCCATACACAATTGGGCGTTGCGCGGCACTCCCACCGAGGAGCAGGGCGAAATCCACGTGGCGCAGGGCAAGGTCATCGGCGGCGGTTCGTCCATCAACGGACAGGCGATGCAGCGCGGGTTCCCCGAGGACTTTGACAACTGGGCCGACATGGGCAACAGCGAGTGGTCCTACGACAAGGTGCTGCCCTTCTACCGCAAGATGGAGAACGACCTGGACATTCAGGACGACTATCACGGCACCGACGGGCCGATGCCGGTTCGCCGGCGGCGGTCGGGCACGTGGGCCGACATCCAGAAGGCGTTTCACGATGCCTGCCTGGCCGAGGGCTACGCGGCCGTTGAGGACACCAACGGGCCGAATCCCACGGGCGTTGGCGTGTCTCCCACCAACAACCTGGGCGGCATCCGCATGAGCGCGGCCATGACTCACCTGAACCCCATGCGCCACCGCCTGAACCTCACCGTGCGCGGCAACGTTTACGTCCGCCGGGTCATATTTGAGGGCAACCGGGCTGTGGGCGTGGAAGCGGCGAGCGGCGGCGAGGTATTCACGGTGGAGGCCGAGCGGGTTGTCCTGTGCAGTGGCGCACTGCGTTCTCCCCAACTGCTCATGCTGTCCGGAGTCGGGCCCGCCGACCACCTGCGGCAATACGGGATTCCGGTGATTCACGACAGCCCCGGCGTCGGCCAGGGTCTTTGGAACCACCTGAGCGTTCACGTGACCTACAAGGTCAAGGACGGCAAGACGCTGACCGGCGACCTTGACGCTCCGCATTTCGGACTGCACTACAGCGGCAACGGCGGCTACACCAACGACATGGTGCTGCGTGCCAACACCGTGGTGGACGAACGGGAGGAAAAGGTGGCCGGCGTCCGCACCCGTTACAACACGGGCGACGTTCCTGCTGACCGGGCGGCGCGGATTTCCTGCACCCTGGGCCTGCCCGACGGTTCGGGGTTCGTGCGGCTGCAGTCGGCCGACCCGGACTCGCAGCCTGAGTTCAACTACCGGTATTTGCAGCATCCCAACGACGCCCGCCGAGTGCGCGAGGGCATCCGGTTCGGGGCACGGATTTTGGAGTCCGAGGCCTTCAAGGATGTGTGCGAGTTCCGCATCAACCCCACGGACGACATCCTGAACGACGATGATGCGCTGGATCTCTGGGCGCGTCAGACGGTGGGCACGGCGCGTCACGTTTCCGGCACCTGCCGCATGGGTCCGGACGGCGACGACATGGCGGTTACCGACCAGTATTGCCGCGTCCGCGGCGTGGACGGCCTGTGGGTGGTTGACGCCTCGGTGATGCCCCGGGTGCCGCGCTCCGGTGGCATCCACCCGACGGTCATCATGGTTGCCGAACGGGTGGCCGACTGGGTTGCGGCGGGTTAGTTCGGGAGTAACCGAAAGTGATGCAGGGGTGAGTGACTGTTGACGCCGGCGCGGTGTGGTTGGCAATGGGTAGGGGCGAATGATTATTCGCCCCTACGCAGTTGGCGGCGTTGGGCGTAACGTCCCTGTGCGGTGTGGTTTGCACTGCGTAGGGGCGGGTCTGAGACCCGCCCCTACGGATGTTGCGGGTGTTGGCTGTTCGGTGTTGGGAGCCTGTCCAGGGATGAATCCGCAAGATTGGCAATGCCGCAATGTAGGGG
>CAZCZB010000122.1:0-7219 GCA_964502995.1 uncultured Dehalococcoidia bacterium | reverse complement strand
AACCTGATGCTCAAACGGCTTCAACCCACCTGAACCCATTTGTCACACACCCTCTCAGGGAAACACCCGAGAGGAAGCGGTACGCAACATACGGGACGCGATAACCGAATATCTGGATTACCTTTCGGAAAAAGCCGCGACCCGGAAGAGGAAACTGGAGGAGGAGGGGGAGTCAGAAGGCCACCGCATTGAGTGGGATGCGGTGGAAATAGACCTGACGGTGGCCGCATAAGTGCCTAACTGCCCCGGCGTCAGCCATCGACGCGCTGTCCGCGCATTCATGAAAGCGGGGTACTGGGTCGAACGAGAGGGCAAGCACATCATCATGACCAACGGTACGGTGGACTTGGTCATCCCTCGCCACAACCCCGTCAACGGGTACGCGATGGGCGGCTTGATAGTCACGGCTGGCCTGACCGTGC
Source organism: uncultured Dehalococcoidia bacterium (assembly GCA_964502995.1). Lineage (GTDB taxonomy): Bacteria > Chloroflexota > Dehalococcoidia > Lucifugimonadales > UBA3495 > Bin87. Next base: position 6,797 of record CAZCZB010000122.1, on the reverse strand, counting down.
CCCAATTCCGGAACCCGCTCCGGCCCGTCCCCGCCGGCAACGCCGGCGCGCCCTACTGCTTTCAACACCCCGGCTGCCCGATGTTCCCGCAGCAGTTGCTCCGGGTAACCACCTTGATCCGAAAGTTGGACGCGATCTGCGCCAGCACCCTGGTCCAGGGAAGTCCCGTGCCACGCAGGTTGCCGATCGCCGATCGCGTGTTGGGCCGTTCGTCGTGGTCGTGATGATGCCCGTGGTCGTGATGATGGTCGTGATGATGCCCGTGTTCCGCTGGCCCGTCGGGATCGCTCATGTCGCAACCACCCTTGTCAGGATCAACCGGTAATCAGGCCAGCCCGCAATCAGGCCCGGTTGACCGACGCCCCGGCCGGAGCGTTCCCGAACACGCCGAAGGGATTCAGCGACCCCGGCCGGTCGTACACGTCCATGCGCTCCGTGCGCTTCAACCAGCCCACCACCAGGTAGGTCAGCGGCGTCGCGATGATCTCGTACACCGACTTGGCGATCCACGCGCACACCGCCGCGTTGAACACCGGCAGCCACGATCCGTCCTCGCCGATCCACAGGCCGGAAAAGCCGAAAGCGATGGTGAAAAACAGCAGCGAGTCGATTCCCTGACCAACCACGGTGGAGGAAATCGTCCGCAGCCACAGCATCCGTCCCTGGGTCTTGTTCTTGAGCACCACCATGACCGCCGCGTTGGTGAACTCGCCCACGATGTACGCCACGAACGAGCCCAACAGTATCCAGCCCGTCGCGCCCAGAATGGCCTCGTAGGCGTGTTCGCTGGGCAGGTTGGCAACCACGTTCCCGGCGTCGTCGGTGATCACCACCGGGTCAGCCGACCAGAACACCGCGCCCGGAATCAGGTCGCCGGCCCAGAACAGGAACACCATCAGCAGGTTGCACAGGAACCCCAGCCAGATGACGCCCCGCGCCACGCGGAACCCGTACACCTCGGTCAGAATGTCGCTGATTATGTAGCCGATTGGGAAACAGATAATCGCGGCCGAAACCACAAAAAGATTGCTGCCAATGAAGTTGAACGGCAGCTCAAAAAGCGATACCGGTTTGGTGGCAATGATATTGCTGATCAGCAACACCGTAACCGCAAGGGCGGCGATGATGACCAGTTTTCCCGAAAACTGCATTATGTGTCACCCCTTATCAGATTGGGCGGTGGGGAGTCGCGATTATAACAGAGGCAGATATCTCGCAATTTCATAGTCAGTGACGGTGGAACTATACTCCTGCCACTCCTTTTTCTTGTTGCGGATGAGGGTGTCATGCACGAAATCCCCCAGGGTTTCGCGCAGCAGTTCGCTGTTCTCCGCCAGGGCGATCGCCTCGCCCAGGTTGGTCGGCAGCCCGGTGATGCCGCGAGCGGCCCGCTCCTCCGCCGGCATCCGCGACACGTCGGACGTCACCGGCGACGGCAGCGGATATTCGTCCTCAATGCCTTTAAGTCCGGCCGCCAGCAGGACGCTGAACGCCAGGTAGGGATTGCACGCCGGGTCCGGCGCCCGGTACTCCACCCGCAGCGACGTATCGTAACCGGTCTTGTACGACGGCACCCGGATCAAATCCAGCCGGTTCGACATGGTCCACGAAACATGCACCGGAGCCTCGTACCCCGGAACCAGCCGCTTGTAGGAATTGACCCACTGGTTGGTCACCAGCGTTATCTCCGGCGAATGCCGCAGCAGACCCGCAATGAAACGCTTGCCCGTTACCGAAAGGTGCAGGTCGTCGTCGGTGTCGTAGAAAGCGTTGGCGTTGCCCCGGAACAGCGATTGATGGGTGTGCATCCCGCTGCCGTTCGCGTCCTGGAACGGCTTGGGCATGAAGGATGCGTACACCCCCTGCTGCTGCGCCAGTTCCTTGATGACCAGCCGCGCCGTCATCACGTTATCCGCCATGGTCAGCGCGTCGGTGTATTGCAGGTCAATCTCGTGCTGGCTCTGCGCCCCCTCGTGGTGGGAATACTTGACCGGAATTCCCATCTCGGCCAGGTTCAGCACCGTATCCCGGCGCAGGTCGGCCGTTTTGTCGGTGGAAAGTTGGTCGTAATATCCGTAGGTGTCCAGCGGTTTCACCGATTCGGCGTTCTCGAGGTAGAAATACTCCAGCTCCGGCCCAACGTAATAGATATACCCGAGCTTCGACAGCCGCTCCAGGTTGCGCTTGAGCACCTGCCGCGGGTCGCCGATGAACGGCTCGCCCCGGGGCGTGCGGATGTCGCAGAAGATGCGGGCCACGGCGTTTTCACGGGGACGCCACGGCAGCCGTTGGAAGGTGGTCGGGTCGGGGAACGCCCGCAGGTCGCTCTCCTCGTCGGTGGTGAAGCCGTCAATGGCCGCCCCGTCAAAACCGACGCCCAACTCCAGCGCGTCCTCCAGGTCGTCCACCGTAATGGCGAACCCCTTCAGGTTCCCCAGGATGTCACTGAACCAAAGACGAACGAACTTTACGTCGGAGTCGCGGGCGCTCCTCAGCACATACTCGCGCTCAGCGGCGTGGTGATCGGTCAACATCAAAAATCTCCCTGCTGCTACTGGACCCTCGGAAACTGCAATTGCCCAATGCCCTTCTGCGTCAATTTATTGTGCGGTCCTCTGCCGCTCCCTTCCGGCCGGAAGCCGAGTCTCAGGAATGCAGACAGGACTTCCGCTATGCTCAGATTCCGAAAATACGGCGGCATCAGGAAACTGGGTCGTAAAGGTCCGCAAAGCGCGGATTACTGCGCATCTCCTCCTCAGTCATAAACCGTGGCTCAACCCAATGCACTTCGGTAATTCCGCCTTCTTCCTGGCATTCAGCCAGACTGACCTTCTTCTCGTATTCGGTCTGCTCTTCGTCAAAAACCACGGGTTTCCAACCATCTGCCTCTTCGAGATACAGGGCCATAGCGTCCGCAATCATCATCAGCGCCTCCTCTACGGTCTGGCCGTCGGACACGCAGCCGCGCATTGCCGGGCAAACGCCGTCCACCACAGGTTGTCCGGAGGTTCCAGATTCGGGTATTTGACCAGGATCACCTCGTACTTTGCCATCACCCTCGGCCTCCGATTCGCCCCGACTAACAGCCAGGGTATTGCGCGATGGATAGGGGCGAATGATTATTCGCCCCTACGCTGTTGGTTCCGGTATGTGGCAATTGTACCACCGGGCCTGGAGCCGATAGTCCGTTCCGTCCAGTCGGCCGTTGCCGGACGGGCGCCCTACCGATTCCGGATGCCGGCCCTCCTACTGCGTCATTCCCTCGCCGTGCTGGGCCAGGTCGATGCCAACTTCCTCTTCGGTTTCGGTTACGCGCAGCCCGATGGTGAACTTCAGCGCCAGCAGGATGATGCTGGAGACGATGAAGGACCAGGCGAACGCCGCGCCGATGCCGATCAACTGGTACAGCACCTGTTCCACGCGGCTCACGTCTGCCTCCAGCGCGCCGAACCCGATGCCTACGAACAGGCCCGTGGCGATGGCTCCCCAGATTCCGCCCACGCCGTGGATTCCGAAAACGTCCAGCGAGTCGTCGATGTTCAGCTTGTGGATCAGCTCAACGGCGAAGAAGCAGGCCGCGCCCGCGCCAGCGCCGATGATGATGGCGGGCATCACGCCCACGAATCCCGCCGCCGGGGTGATCGCCACCAGTCCCGCCACGGCTCCCGCCGCCGCGCCGCTGGCCGACGGGCGATGCGTGAAGAACCACGACACGAACGACCACGACGACATCGCCGTCGCCGCCGCCACGTTGGTCACCACGAAGGCGTTGGCAGCGTCGTGGGTGGACAGGTTGAAGCTGCTGCCGGCGTTGAATCCGAACCAGCCGAACCACAGCAGTCCCGCTCCCAGCAGCACCAGCGGCACGTTGTGCGGCACCATCGCCACCGCGCCGAACCCGACCCGCCGGCCGATGATCAACGCCGCGGCCAACGCCGCCGTGCCCGATGCGATGTGGACCACCGTGCCTCCGGCGAAGTCCAGCGCGAATCCCGCTTCGCTCATCCCCAGCACGCTGCCCAGGTTGCCCAGCCAGCCTCCGCCCCACACCCAGTGGCACAGCGGCGCGTACACGATGGTCACCCACAGGCCGCCGAATATCAGATACGACAGGAACTTGAACCGCTCGGCGAAGCCGCCGGCGATCAGCGCCACGGTGATGATCGCGAACATTCCCTGGAACACCATGAACGCCTGCTCATCAGGCGACACGCCGATCATCCCGAACTTGGTCAGGTCTCCCACGAAGCCCAGCCCGCCCACGCTGTTGCCGAACGCCAGGCTGTAGCCCCACAGCACCCAGATGATGCTCACCACCCCAATGGCAGCGACGGAGTGCATCATCGTGCCAATGATGTTCTTGTGGCGCACCAGCCCTCCGTAGAACAACGCCAGCCCTGGCACCATGATGAATACCAGCGCCGACGATATCAGGAAGGACAGAACTTCCAGATCGGTGAACTCCATCTGCTATCTCCTCACTGCCTTGATTTCGGTTGCGCCCAGGCCTGCTGCACCGCGGGATTCCGCACGGGTGCGGATGGCCTTCCCATCAGCAATGCGTTCAAAACACGCCAGCGCGCAAAAGTACCGCCCAAGCGTAGATTTCCGGTGTTACGTACGAATGACGGAAATGTTACAAACTTGTTACACAGACCGCCCGCCGTGCCCGTCGTAGGGGCGATCAACCATGCACGCCCAAACACCGCACGACCACACACGCGCCACACCCGTAGGGGCGTGTCTCAGCCCCGCCCCTTGCCGACAAACCACCGCCGCCGCTGTAGGGGCGAATAATCATTCGCCCCCAAACACGGCACGACCACGCACGCGCCAGCACCCGTAGGGGCGGGTCCCAGACCCGCCCCTACACCTGCACTCATCGTTTGTCATTCCCCGCAAAAATTATGCGGAAGCCGAGGGTGGCCACAACCCCCGACTCCCGCGTGAGGAGAGGAAAATCGTTCGTTGAATCTAGCTGGTTGCAGCCGATTCCGGATACGTCTGGATGCCGTGCTCGGAGATGTCCAGACCCTGCGCCTCTTCCTCTTCGCTGACCCGCACGCCCATCGAGAACTTCAGCAGGAAGAACAGGGCGAATCCGGTAACCAGCGACCACACCAGCACCGCAACCATGCTGACGATCTGGGGGACGATCAGCGACGCGCTGCCGCCCACCAGGCCGCCGTCCCTGGCGAAGATGGCGATGGCGAACAGTCCCCACAGGCCTGTTACTCCGTGTACGCTGATCGCGCTCACCGGGTCGTCGATCTTCAGCACCCGCTCCACGAACATCACCGAACCGTACATGATGGGCGCGGCGATGGCCCCGATGACCACGGCGGCCCACGGGTCCACAAAGTTCACGGGCGCGGTGATGCCCACCAGGCCGGCCAGCGCGCCGTTGCACGCCATCAGGATGTCGGCCTTGCCCTTCAAAATCAGCGACATGTACATTGCCACGACCGCGCCGGTCGCGCCCGACAGCAGCGTGTTGACCGCGTTCAGGCCAATGTCGTCGCCCCAGCCCACGTTGAACCCGAACCATCCGAAGAACAGGATGAACGTGCCAACCACCACGAACGGGGTGCTGTGCGCCGGTAGCTCCTGCGCCACGCCGTTGACGAACTTGCCCATGCGGGGGCCGACCACTGCGGCGCCGGCCAGCGCGACGAATCCGCCCACCGCGTGAACCACGCCCGAACCGGCATAGTCCAGCGCGCCCAGCTCGGCCAGCCATCCGCCGCCCCACACCCAGTGTCCGTAGATGGGGTAAATCAGCGCGGATACGATGAAGCTGTAGGCCAGGTAGGTCTGCAGCCTGGTGCGCTCGGCCATCGCGCCCGCCACAATCGTCGCGGCGGTGGCGGCAAACACCATCTGGAAAATCCAGCCCACATAGTCCCCGCTGGTCAGGAACCACCCGGTCAGGCCAATGAACCCGCCGGCGGTGTCGCCCAGCATGAACGCGAACCCGAAGGCCCAGAAGCCCAGGGACGCGATGGCAAAGTCCATGAAAGACTTGGTGAGATAGTTGGTCGTGTTCTTGGAACGAATCAGGCCCGCGCCCAGAAAGGCGAAACCGGCCTGCATGAAGAAGACCAGCGCCGCCGCAACCACCGTAACGATGTTGTCGGCGTAGCCGTTCAGCCACTCGGTGGTCGGCGCGTCGTCCTGCGCGAAGGCGATGTTGAACGACGCCAGCAGTCCCACCGCCAGCAGTCCAACCGCCAGGGCCAGCAACGTCCGGCGGGCGGAGAAGGGATACTCCCTCACCGCTGCCGCACCGTGGTTCAAAACGCTGGTGCTGAATAAAGATCTCGTGGCCGCAATCATAACTTTCTTGCCTCCTGATGTTCGTTGAGGCGTCGTCGCGTCCGCCGGGGCGGACTGTGGGCGGCGTCCCTGTTGAATGTGACCAACGTCATCCTATGGGCGTTGTGTTAACCGGTGATTGCGACCCCGTTAACAAACTGTTGCTTATCAGTTAATTTTATGTTTCATGCAAAACCGGTTGGCCTCTCTGAAACACGGCCCGGAGAAGAACCATCCTCCGTGCTATTCTTAAATCGCGCTTGAATTTCTGCGCGACTCTCGCGTTCTGTTCCATTTTGCGGGGTGCTTAGTGATGACCAATCCAGGCAAACGTGTGTGCCGCCTCCGGTGGTCAGGTCCGTTGCTGCCCAGAGCCAATCGGATCAACTTGGCAATGGGCTACTGCATAACAGCGAGAAACCTAGACGTAAGAGGGTGTGTGACAATGGGCTAAACTGGCATGGGATGTTCTTGGGATGGAG
>CAZCZB010000121.1:0-7308 GCA_964502995.1 uncultured Dehalococcoidia bacterium | reverse complement strand
GATGCGCGCCATGCGCCGCCAGATGCAGATCATCTTCCAGGACCCTTACAGCTCGCTCAACCCGCGCATGACCGCCGGCAACATCATCGGCGAGCCGCTTGCCGTGCACGGCCTGGTCAACAACAAGCGCGAATACCGCGAGCGCGTGGCCGAACAGCTCAACAACATGGGACTCAACACCTACATGGCCGACCGGTTCAACCACGAGTTCAGCGGCGGACAGCGCCAGCGCATCGGCGTGGCCCGCGCCCTGTCGGTTGACCCGTCGTTCATCGTGTGCGACGAGCCGGTGTCGGCGTTGGACGTGTCCATCCAGGCGCAGATCATCAACCTGCTGGAAGACCTGCAGGAACGTTACGACCTGACCTACCTGTTCATCGCCCACGACCTGTCGGTGGTGCGCCACATCAGCGACCGCGTCGCGGTGATGTACCTGGGCAAGATCGTCGAGATCGCCGACCGCAACGAGATTTACGAGAACCCGCAGCATCCCTACACTCGGGCGCTGCTCTCGGCGGTGCCGATTCCCGACCCGGTGCTGGACGCCCAGCGCGAGCGCATCATCCTGTCGGGTGAGGTGCCCAGCCCGCTGAATCCGCCCAGCGGTTGCGTATTCCACCCGCGCTGCCCGCTGGCGACCGACGACTGCTCGCGGGTAATACCGGAAGCCCGGGAAGTGCGGCCCGACCACATCGCAGCGTGCATCAACGTGCCAGGGTACGGCCCTTACTGAACTGATTGACCTGCTCGTTGACGTGTACCGGGGGCGACCATCGAGTCGCCCCCGTTTCGTTTTGACACGCCCAGCGCGGGGATTTATGCTGGTTCCATGGAAAGACTTGGCAAAATGCCGTTTTGGCAGAAGGTACATATCGCATCCACGGCGACTTTCTTCTTCGGCATAGTTGCCCTGCTAGTCGGCGACCAGTGGGCGCAGGTATGGCCCCAAGTGACTGTGCCGTTGGGACTTGCGTTGTGCTTCGCCGGAGGTGGGACTGGGATAATCACGGGTATAGTTTTGGTCATGACCCCGGGCTTCAGGCTGTGATGAGGACAGTTGACATGCTGGACCGTATTTTTGCCGCCTCGTCTATTTTGTTCCTGATCGGAACCCTTGTATTTCTGATTGGGTTGTTTCTGTTGCCTGATTGGTCGGCAGTCACCCTGCCGGCCGGCATGCTGACCATGAGCGTGTCGGGCATTGTCCTGGGGATCGCCGGAGCTGTCCTGATCGTTCATGCAAGAAATGGGTTGTGAATGAATGGGTTGTGAATGATACGATGGCATCTCCCGGCTGTGGCGCTGGTCCTGGTTACTGTCGCCATCGTTTTAGCCGCACTATCGTTGACTGCATTGGTATTGGTCGTGGTTTGGCTCGTTGGAAGTTTCAGCATTGACCGTCTCCTGGGTGTTGTTGGGGCGGGAACCGGGTTGCTGGGTTTGCTGGTAACCATATCCATTCCCGTTGGACGGAGATTATTGAGAAGAATTCCAGAAGATTAAATTGAGGAACACGATATGCGATTGGAAAACAAGACCGCTCTCATCACCGGCGCCAGCAGGAACATCGGCGCCGAGATTGCCCGCACCTTCGCCCGCGAAGGCGCAAACCTGATCCTGAACACGCGCCAGTCCGCGCAGGAACTGGAGGCCGTGGCCGCCCAGTGCCGCGAGTTGGGCGTCCGTACCCACACCGTCATCGGCGACGTATCCGACCCGGACCGTGTGGCCGACATGGTATCCGAGGGCATCGATGCCCTGGGTACCGTGGACGTGCTGGTGAGCAACGTGGCGGTGCGTCCCCACAAACCGCTGCTGGACGTGTCGGTCGAGGAGTGGCAGGACGTCATGGGCACCAACCTGAACGCCTCGTTCTACCTGATGCGGGCCGTGCTGCCCGGTATGCTGGAACAGGGTTCCGGCAGCATCATCGCGCTGGGCGGGCAGGCCGCCATCACCGGCCGGCCGGAAACCGCCCTGGTAACCACCGCCAAGACGGGATTGCTGGGACTGATCCGCGCGGTGGCCGCCGAATATGCGGGGCAGGGCGTGCGTGCCAACCTGGTCAACCCCGGCTCCACCGACACGTTCCGGGCGCATCCGGAGTGGTATCCCGAGTTTCAGGAAGTGGACCGGAATTCGTCCGACCACCTGAAGTCCATCCCCATGCGGCGGCAGGGCACGGTGCAGGATATCGCCAACGCCTGCCTGTTCTACGCCAGCGACGAGTCGGCCTATATCACCGGCGACCGCATGAACGTGGTGGGCGGCCGGTATATCGTCTGATCCTCCGGGTCATCCAGTTGCGGCGGCGCTTTCGGTCCTGGCCCACACCAGGCTTGCGCCGCCAACCAGTCCCTGGCTGTCCCCCAGCGTGGCGGGAGCCAGGCGGAACCGCCGGTGTCCCGAACTCATGGCGCGGTTACGCATGCCGTCCTCGATGCGACCCAGCAGGTCCAGTTGCAACAGACCCTGAGTCACGCCGCCGCCCAGCACGACCACGTCGGGGTTGAACAGGTTCAGGACGTTGCCCATGCCCACGATGATCGCGCCCACCGCCGCGTTGACCACCTCGACGGCCACCGAATCGCCGCGCTCGGCCGCGTCGAACACGTCCTGCCCGGTGATGACCGCGTTGGCTTCGTAGGCCAGTTGCAGGGGCGCGCCCGGCGTTGCGTCGCCCAGCCTGGCCTGCGCGGCGCGCCCGATGGCGGTTCCGGAGGCCAGGGCTTCGAGGCATCCGCTGTTGCCGCAGGCGCAGGGCGGCGCGTCGGCGCGGCAGTCGATGGTCATGTGTCCCACCTCGGCGGCGGCGCCGGCGGCCCCGATGAACATCTCGCCGCCGTCAACCACGCCGGCGCCCACGCCCGTGCTGAACGTCACGAACGCCAGCGTGCGGGCCGACCGGTGGTCGGGGGGTTGCGGTCGGCCCGCGCCGTAGTAACACTCGCCCAGCGCCGCCAGGTTGGCGTCGTTGCCGACCCACACCGGCATATCCAGCATGGGCTGCCAGACTTCGGGCAGCGTAACCCCGTTCAGGGCGGGCAGGTTCGGCGACGACAGCAGCATGTTGGTGGCGGCGTCGATGGACCCGGCCAGCGCGATGCCCGCGCCGACGATGGGCCGCCCTCCGGCGTTGTCCCGTGCCTCGCGCAGCAGGGTCCCTGCAGCGGCGACCAGTTCATCCTGCAAAGCGTCGGGTGCGTTGGCAACGCGGCCCTGCCAGAGTATCTCGCCCGTCCGGTCGATGACGGCGGCGCGCGCCCAGGTGCCGCCCCAGTCCATCGCCAGCGCGACCGGCGATTGCGTGTTGTCGACTTGTGATGTGGTCATGGTCTGTTGCCAGAGCAAGTATCCCGGATGGGCGCGCCCGTTACACTGATTCTATCACCGCCCGCGAATTCAACGCCTTACGGCGCTGTCTCCGCCAGCAGTTCGTCCAGTGTCTCGCGCAGTACGTCCTCGGGCATGGGGCCGACGTACTTGCGCCGGATGACCCCGTCAGCGTCGATGAAGAACTTTTCGGGTATGCCGCGCACGCCGTAGTTGAGGGCGATGTCGCCGCTGGCATCGACGCCGGCGGGATAGGCGACGCCGAACTCGACCAGGAAAAGCTCGGCGACGTTCGCGGTGTCCCACACGTTGACGCCCACGAACTCCACGGGCTGATCGGCGTAGGCAGCGTAGGCGCGGTTCAGCGCCCCCGATTCCTGGCGACACGGCGCGCACCAGGATGCCCAGAAATCGACCAGAACAACCTTGCCACGCAGATCCGACAATCGCAGCGTATCCCCATCCGTCAATTCCAGCGCGAAATCGGCGGCCCGGGATTGCTCGATCTTGATCTCACCGAACTGCTGGTTGATGCCCGCGCCGGCCGGTTGTCCTCGCTGCTGGGACGCGGCCCACGCCAGCAGTGCGAACAGGGGGATGAGCGCAGTAGCCGTCCCCAGGATTATCCAGTTGCGGCGGGACATCAGGCGGCGGATTCCGCCGGGCGTCGCCAGACGCCCCACACCAGCAGTCCCGCCAGGGCGGCCGAAACCAGCGCCGGCACGGCGACGTACCAGAACCGCGCTTCCGACAGCGGGTTGCCCAGGCGGGTGATCCACGACGGTTCCGGCAGCCCCGACAGTTGCAGGTCAACGCCCGCGCCGGGGGCCAGGTTATCGGCTCCCCAGACGTTGTAGGTGATTTCGCCGAGGGTCAGCGGTTCCAGCGCGGCCAATCCGCCCACGCCAACGCTGCCCAGGTCGTCGGGTATCAGCAGACGCAGGGATTCCGCGCCCTGCAGGGTATTGTCTCGCCATGCCAGTGCGTCGCCCTCATAGGGGGCGGTGAATGTGAAGCTGACCTGGTGCCGGCCCGGCTGCACGGGCGCGGTGATGGCAAAGCCGGTGCCAACCGGGATAACCTCGCCGCCCACCAGGTCGGTGGAAACGTCCAGGTTCGTCGCATCCGGCGGCAGCGAGAAGCGCAGGAAGCTGAACTGGCCGATGATCGGCGGCGCGGAAAGGTCGGGCACCAGCGTGGTGTCGCTGCGGTTCTCCAGGGTGAACAACTGCACGGCGGCCATACGCCGCGTGGCGGTGTCCACGCCGGCGATGATGATGGACTGCTCGGCGGTGGTTACGACGCCCACGTCGCGGGTGAACTCATACACCGTCAGCGTTTGAGGTTCGCTGGCGTCGGCGGGCGACATGACCCGGCTGTAGCGGGTTTCTCCGTAGATGGCGACCAACGCCGCGCTGCCGCCTTCGGGAGTCGGCGGCACGTCGTCGAAACGGAACGCGCCGTCAGCGTCAGCGATGGTCTCGTAGGTGTCCACCGACCCGGAATCTACGCCGAACTGGTGGAGCAGCACGGTGGCGCCGGCGGGCGTGGGGCCGCCCTGCGTCCCGTTGACCAGAACGCCGGATACCGTAGAGATCGAAGGGGATTGCGCGTGCGATGCCCCGGCGGTTGCGGCCACCAGCGCAATCAGCAGGAAAACGGCCGGAGCAGCCAATCGGAGCAGCAAGGCGCGATTACTGGCCGTTATGGGCTTCGCCATTCCGTTGTTGGCGGAGGTACGCGAGTTCGGCGGTGAGGTCGGAGAGGGCGCTCAGGAAGGCTTGTCTGTCCTCGGCGGCCTGCCGGCGCTCCTCCTCGCGGATGGCAGCGTTCATCGCCCGCTGCTCCTCCAGCTGTTTTTGCAGTTCAGCCACTTGCATCTGTGCCGCTATTCTCGCGGCCCGTTCCTTTTTGATCATGTCGTACCGCCAAAATCCTCCGATACCACCGACCAACCCTCCGTAGGTCAGCATCCTCCCGAAAATATCAACGTTGATGTACTTGGCAATGGATCCTGGGTTGCACCCCGTTAACGTGGCGATTTCGAGCGTGCAAGCCGTGTGAGTATAGTACCAGATGAGCCACGTTGACGCCGCCGTGGCCAGCGCCAGCAAAGCCGGCAGCCAGACAACCTCTGCAATATCGGCAATCCTGCGCTCTTCACCCTCGGGAGGAATGCCGGTGTATTCAGCCACCCCTGGATCCCTCGTCGGCCTCGTCCATCTCCCTCAGCAGCATGGCTGCCTGCCGGCGGTATTCGTCCAACTGCGTCTGGTAGTCGTCGTCGTTGACGCGACCCAGGCGGTGGTCGGTTTGCAGGGTTCGGATGGCGTCGTACACCGCGTTGAGCGCGGCGGCGTGGTCAACCGTAGGCGTCGATTCCAGCCCGTCGGGCGCCCGGGATGCGCTGCGTCGCCGCGTCACCAGCGGCCAGGCCACCACGGCGACGATCAGCAGCGCGACGGCAATCGCCAGACCAAGCTGCATATCGGGTACGCTAGTCGTCTGCGGCGGCGGGAGTTGTCGCAGCCACCACGGGACGCCGCGCCGGCGCGCGGGAGGGCCATAGCGCGATCACCGTGCCCAGTATCATCACCGGGCCGCCGACCCACATCCACCACACCAGCGGATTCACCAAAATGCGGAACCCCACCGCGCCATCCTCGCGGTTCTCGCTGGGCACCACGTAGAAATCCTCCACCGGCGTTGAGCGGATGGCCGCCAGCGTGGACGCCATGTTCTGCTCCGGGTGGAACGTGCGGCGCGGCTGCATGGTCTCCAGGAACTCGCCCTTGTGATACACCTCGACGGTGGTGCGGAACTCGGTGCGGTCGGCAAAGGCCAGCGTCGTCGTGTCCACGTACACCATCCGGTAATCGCCCACCGTCACCTCGTCGCCGGGGAACATCACCACGTCGCGCTGCACCCCGTAGAAAGACTGGCCCACCACGCCCAGCGCGACCATGATCACGGCCAGGTGGACAACATAACCGCCGTAGCGCGGCCGGTTCGCCATCATCAGGCGGATGAATCCTACGACCGGGTTGTCTCCCACGCTGCGCCGTCTTGCGATCGTCCCGCGCGTCCATTCAGCGACGATGCTGGTGGTTACCAGCGCGCACAGCGCGAACCCGACCACGGCGTAGGGTTGGCGGATTCCAACAACCAGCAGGATGGCCGCCGCAACCAACGCAACCGCGCCCGGAACCATCAGCGCGCGCCGCAGCGATTGCAGGTTGGCCCGACGCCACGGCAGCAGCGGCCCCACGCCCATCAGCAGGATCAATACCAGCATCAGCGGGCCGTTCACCTGGTCGTAGAAGGGCCGCGCCACCGTGATCTCCTGCTCGGCGAACAGGCGGGACAGCAGCGGATACACCGTGCCCCACAGGGTGGCGAAGGCGATGCCCAGCAGCAGCAGGTTGTTGATCAGGAACGCGGCCTCCCGCGACAGCATGGAGTCCAGCCGTTGCGCGCTGCGCATCAGGTCGTACCGCCAGAAGAATATCGCCATGGGCACTATCACGCCGAACGCCAGGAACAGCAGGAACACCCACCCCAGGGTTGATGCGCCGAACGAGTGTACCGACGGCACCGGGCCGCCCCGGTTCATGAACATCCCGTACAGCGCCAGGCCGAAGGCGACGTTGATCAGCACCACGTTCCACATGCGGAACATCCCGCGCCGTTTCTGCACCATGATGGAGTGGACGAAGGCGGTCAGCGCGATCCAGGGCATGAAGGCTGCGTTTTCCACCGGGTCCCAGAACCAGAACCCTCCCCAGCCCAGGATGGTGTAGGCCCACCATGACCCCAGCAGCAGGCCGGACGCCAGCAGCGCCCAGATGCCAACGCCCCAGGCTCGCCCGGCGTCGATCCACTCGTCGCCGCCCTTGCCTCCGATCAGGTTGCCCAGCGAAAACGCCATGGGGATGCTTATGCCGGCCAGCCCGGCCATCAGCGCCGGCGGGTGGA
>CAZCZB010000120.1:3036-7310 GCA_964502995.1 uncultured Dehalococcoidia bacterium | reverse complement strand
CTTCCCCTGGCAGCTTGACCCCATCGAAGAGGCCGAGCCGGCAGCAGTGGGCGACGACGACTAAACCGACGTCGCATACAACTCCATACGCCGTAGGGGCGACGCATGCGTCGCCCCTACACGTTTTGGGCCGCCTGCTATTCCCGGACGCCGATCATCCGCCAGACGACACACCTCACGCAAACGGACAAACATGACGGATTTCGTCGCACAGACCGACTACGACTACATCATCATCGGCAGCGGGATTGCCGGGCTGAACACCGCGCTGCTGGCCGCCGGGCATGGCAGCGTGCTGGTGATAACCAAGGGTCGCATTGATGACTGCAACAGCCGCTACGCGCAGGGCGGAATCGCCGCCGCCATCGGGCCGGGCGACTCGGCCAGCCTGCACGAACGGGACACGCTGGATGCCGGAGCCGGCCTGTGCGATCCCGAGGCGGTGTCCGTGCTAACCGGGCAGGGACCGGACAGCATCGCCAGCCTCATCGAGTGGGGCGTTCCTTTCGACACCATGCACGGGCAGATTGCCCTGGGCCGCGAGGGCGCGCACAGCATCCCGCGCATCCTGCACGCCGGCGGCGACGCCACCGGACAGCACATCGAGGACACCCTGGCCGGCCGGGTAAGGGCGTCGTCGAGCATCACCGTGCTGGAATACACCCACGCCATCGGCATCTGCGTGGCGGACGGCACGGTGGCGGGCGTGGAGGTGATGGACGGCGACGCGGGCGAGCGGTTCGACAGGCTCACCGTGAGCGGCGCGGCTGACGATGATGGCACGGGGTTCGACAGGCTCACCATGAGCGGCGCGGCTGGCGATGACGGCAAACGGCGGACATATGGCGGCCGCGTGGTGGTGATCAGTTCGGGCGGCGCGGGTCAACTGTACCGTTACACGACGAATCCGGAGGTTGCCACCGGCGACGGCGTGGCGCTGGCGTTTCTGGGCGGCGCGGAGGTGATGGACATGGAGTTCTACCAGTTCCATCCCACCGCGTTGTGGCTGGAGGGCGCGCCGACATTCCTGCTGTCGGAGGCCATGCGCGGCGAGGGAGCCATTTTGCGGAACGCCGGGGGCCAGCCGTTCATGGCCGAATATCACCCCATGGCGGACCTTGCGCCCCGCGACGTCGTATCCCGGGCCATCGCGGCGGAGATGGAACGGTCGGACGGCAAGCCGTGCCTGCTGGACATATCGCACCTGCCGGCGGCCACGGTGTCCAGCCGGTTTCCGACGATCTACGCCGAGTGCCGGCGGTACGGCCTGGACATCACGCGGGAGCCGATTCCCGTGGCGCCGGCGGCCCACTACATGATGGGCGGCGTGCGCATCGACACCTGGGGTCGCACCAACATACGCGGGCTGTACGCCTGCGGCGAGGCGGCATGCGCGGCGGTGCATGGGGCGAACCGGCTGGCCAGCAACTCGCTGCTGGATACGCTGGTGTTCTCCCGTCGCCTGGTGGACGCCACGCTGGGCAACGCGCCCGAGTACGCGCCCGATGACGACGACAACGTGCGCATCCCACTGGCGGACCGGGCGATGGTGTGCGCCACGGTGCCGGAACGCGGCCGCGAGAACCTGCAGGACCTGATGTGGCGCAACGCCGGCATCACGCGCAACGGGACGCGACTGCTGCTGTCCGCGCGCATCCTGAACCTGTGGCAGCGCACCATGCCGCCACCGGAAACGGCGTCAGACTACGAACTGCGCAACATGCTGTTGACGTCGCGTCTAATAGTGGAGTCCGCGCTCCAGCGTCGGGAGAGCCGCGGCGCCCACCACCGGGAGGACTTCCCGGAACCGTCGGAGGAATGGCAACGGCACGTGGTGGTGGGCCGGGGGTAAGGGGGAGGATTACCTACGGATTCGTCAAGTTTTCCGGGAACCGATTTAAATTGCATTGTTGACAAAAGTAGCCACTTCACGTACTATCATCGAGACGCCAGACTGTGACGCTTCCGAAGTGTCACATTTGGCGCTCGGTTTTTAAGCCTCCATTCCAAGCGCACCGTCTTCGTTGTCGTAGTAGTGTCGGCGCTCGGACATGTGATAAATCCCGTGCCAATCTTGGCCGCCTGACGGGTCTGGCGTGTCAGGCGCTTTATCGCTAATTACCCGATAGTAGCGGGCAATCGCAGAGAGGTATGGATCCGACAACCCGCTCCGTCTTGATAGCTCATGTTCGTGGTATTGACGGAGGACGCCGGCGATCATGTCGGCCAATTGGATCCCCACCGTGTACCGCGAGTCCACAAAATACGGTGAATCGACCACCTTGCTCAAAGCCTGGCCTTCGCCGTGACGGTGCAGATATTGTTCCATTTTCGCCGAAAGCCCACCATATTGACTGCCGTCGCCGTCGATTAGCACGACCGACATGGAAGTATGGTCGTGCAATAAAGCGTCTACCTGCCGTAGCAAATACCTATATTGGCGTGGGAGTCTCCCGTCATCCCTGGGCAGTGGCCGCTCAGGGCTTTCCATGACTACTCCGAAAATGGTGAGAGGGAGAGAACGCAACTGTTCGAATACAGACTCCACCAGTTCGCGTAGTTCGGGACGACGTTTGAATGTTCGGGCGTTCAACAAGTCCCGAGCTTTCAATTCTTTGTCAGCGTTTTCGACCCCCAACAAGTTCCTCTTGATGCCGTATATTTTCGCGCTGATCGCCCGTGAATCCCTCTGGGCGAATGAAACGGAGGCCAGAACCGGGCGTGTGGCAGGGTCGTTGGGATGAGGGTGCCCGCTTTCATCAATAAATGTTAGCATATCCATAATCCTTCCTTGATGGTCTACACAGCTTACGGATTGTCCAGACCTTGAACCTCGTTCGGATGTTTGCAGGGTCGGTATGGTTCAAGTTATCCTGCGCGCAATTGGTTTAAATCCATAACATCTACACCCTCGGAACGGCGACCGGATTCCGAATAATCCTGCTATCATTACCGTCCCGTATTATTGCACATTAATTGCAGATCATGTGCAGCATAATTGCGGTTTTTCAAATTATCGCAAATGGGGCCGCCGTCTGTCGCAAGATCAATGGGTACTGAGATCGGCAATCGGTGTGCGCTCGGCAATAACCAACGCTGGCCTCCGATGAAGGTGCGCTGCTAGCGAATCTCCGTGCCGGTGACACCCCGCCGTTGACACCCTCGCCTCTGCCCATCTAACCTGAACTAAATCAATTGCGCGTTCGCGTTGCGTTTGCCGGTGGGACTGACCTGATGCCGGGTCGGTTCCGCCGGCTTTTTGCTGTCTGGAGGTTTCCGATTCGTCGTTGCGCCGGCGTGATGCGATGCGATGCTCACGCGAGGAGGTTGCGATGATGAATGATGGCCGGCGGTTTGCGCCGGTGTTGGAGTCCGGTTCGGATCCGGCGGCGGCATCCCGCGCTGCCCTGCTGCGGGCGCTGGCCGCCTTTGGGCGCGGCGTCGGGGATGCTCCGATGGTGTGCAAGTGGGGGACGCTGGCGGATGACGTGGTTCGACAGGCTCACCATGAGCGGGAGGCGGATGCCGTGGTTCGACAGGCTCACCATGAGCGGGAGGCGGATGCCGTGGTTCGACAGGCCCGCCATGAGGGGCCTGTGGCCCGCCATGAGGGGCTTGTGGCCCGCCATGAGGGGCTTGTGGCTCGCCATGAGCGGGAGGCTGCGGGTGTGGGATTGCCACGCTCCGCTCGCAATGACAAGGAAATCGGTCCTGGCGGGCCGATGACGTTTGTGGCGTCCACGGGCGCGGTTGACCGGCACGGCGATACCGTCGCGCCGGAGGGCTGGCGGCTGGACGCCTACCGCGAGAATCCGGTGGTGCTGTGGGCCCACGACTATCGCCGGCCGGCCATCGGTCGAACGCAGTCGGTGTGGCGGGACGGCGGCGCGCTGCTGGCCCGCCTGGAGTTTGCGGACACCGCGTTCGCCCGGGAGGTCGAGGGTCTGTATCGCCAGGGGTTCCAGCAGGGCGTGTCCGTGGGATTTCGTCCGCTGCGGTTCGAGGAACGGCGTGATCCGCGCACGGGCGCGTTCCTCGGCATCCGATTCCTGGAGCAGGAATTGCTGGAGATCAGCGCGGTACCCGTGCCGGCGAATCAAGGCGCATTGCTGACCCAACGTGCGGACGTGGCAACGGTGGTGGTGGGGATGCTGCGTCAACTACGTGCGTAGGGGCGAATAATCATTCGCCCCTGCCTTGCCGAGGCTAACGAATCTCAAACGTGCGGACGTGGCAACGGTGGTGGTGGGGATGCTGCGTCAACTACGTGCGTA
>CAZCZB010000120.1:1577-2936 GCA_964502995.1 uncultured Dehalococcoidia bacterium | reverse complement strand
GGGGCGAATAATCATTCGCCCCTGCCTTGCCGAGGCTAACGAATCTCAAAAATAATCACTGCAATTGCAAAGGAGAAATGCAATCTATGACCCTTTCAACATGGGAACTGGAAACCATCAAGAACGAGGTTGCGGAGGTGCGCGACTTCTACCGCCAGCGGCTGGATGCCGACATTCCGCCGCTGCAGGAGGAGTTGGGCCGCCTCAGCCGCGCCGTCGGTGAGATTACGGAGAAGCAGCGGGCCGGCGAGCGCCAGGCGATGCTGGCGCGGTTCGGCGGCGTGGGCGACCGGCCCCGCGTGCCCTTCGGCAAGTACGTGGGCATGGACGCGCTGGACCTGGCCTGCGTCCGCAGCGTGCTGGCCGCCCAGCAGCGCGAGCCGGGCGATACCAACCCCCGGCTGCTGGCCGACTGGCAGGCGAACCTGAAGGCCGCCATGGACAGCACCACCGCCGGCGCCGGCGACGAACTGGTGGCCACCGGCGAGGCGGCGGCGCTGTGGGCCGACATCAACGTGGACACCCTGGTGGCGTCGCTGTTCACCCGGGTCGATATGCCCACCAACCCGTTTGAGATACCGCTGCAACTGGGCGACGTGCATTGGTACCCCGGCGTGGAGAACACCGCCGCCACCGACACGGCGCTCACCACGGCGCGCCAGACGCTGACGGCTCATGAGTTGGTGGCCGAGGTGCCGTGGTCGCTGACGCTGGACGAGGACGCGGTGATCGCCATGGCCGCCGAGGTCCGCAGCACGCTGGTGCGCAACGCCGTTGAGGTGATCGACGACGTGCTGCTGAACGCCGACACCACCGCCCAGAACAACATCAACGCCGACGGCGCGACCATCAGCGCGTCATCGGCGGGCAAGGCGCACTGGCTGCTGGGATTCGACGGGCTGCTGCACCTGCCGCTGGTGGACAACGCCACGCAGGGCAACAACCATGCCGCGGCTCCCAGCGCCGATATGTTCAACGAGGTTCGCGGGCTGCTGGGCAAGTATGGCGTGCGCCCCTCGGAGCTGGCCTATGTCGCCGACGTGGGCACCTACATCAAGTCGCTGGGTGTGGGCGAGTTTCGCACGCTGGACAAGCTTGGCCCCCAGGCCACGCTGCTCAACGGGCAGTTGGCCCAGGTGGACGGCATCCCCGTCATCGTATCCGAGCAGATGGCGAAGTCGGACGCCGACGGCAAGGTGACCGACGGCGGCAACACCAACACCAAGGGCCGGCTGCTGGCGGTCAACCGCACCCAGTGGCGCATCGGTTTCCGGCGTGAGTTGATGATCGAGACGACGCGGGACATCCAGAAACGCCAGAACGTGATGGTCGTGAGCATGCGGCTGGCGTTCATGGAGC
>CAZCZB010000120.1:0-1534 GCA_964502995.1 uncultured Dehalococcoidia bacterium | reverse complement strand
TGCAATACAACATCACCGTGTAGCGCGACGTTTCGGCAGGCGTATATCGGTGTCCCCATAGGTGTAGGGGCGAATAATTTTCGCCCCTACGTGAGCATCCACCCATGTTTTTACGGAGGAGTTTGAATGACCAATGCCTATGCTGATCTGGCGACGCTGAAATCGCCGGCGGTCCTGAACGTGCCGGATGACGCGCACGATGACCGGCTGCTGGGGATGCTGGAGGCGGCGTCCCGGTGGACCGACGGCTATTGCGGGCGGCAGTTCGGCGCATTCCACGGCGAATGGCGATTCGACGGCACGGGCCGGGCGTCGCTGACGGCGCCGGATCTGATCGCGGTGAGCGAGGTGCGGGTACGCGAGGCGTCGGGCGAGTGGGTCGCCTGGTCGTCGTCGGACTGGCTGCTGTATCCGCTGAACGCCGCGCCCACGACCCCGGGCGGCCGACCCTACACGCGCATCATGCTGGCGTCGGGCGCGCGGCGGCGATTCCCGCTGAACCGGGCCGGCGTGGCGGTGACGGGAGTGTGGGGGTACGGCGACGTGCGGGAGGAAACGGGCCTGACCGTCGGCGGCGACGCTGCGATGACCGCCGTCGCCGGCACGCTCACGGTGTCCGCGCCGGTGGACGGGGCCGCCGCGTTGTCCGCCGGAAACACGATCCGCGTCGGCGACGAGCAACTGTACGTCGCGGTAGTGTCCACGGACACCCAGGGCGCGACAACCCTGGCCGTGCGGCGCGGAGCCAACGGTACCGAGGCGTCGGCCCACGTCGTTGGGTCTGCAATCTCGCGGTACCGGTACCCGGAGGCGGTGGCGGAAGCGTGCCTGCAGCAGGCCGCCCTCTGGTGGCGGGAGCGGTTTGCTGGACCGTTCCGGCCGCCGGAGGCCGATGGTCGAGGAGAGGCCGCGGGCGTTTCCGCGACGGTGCGGACATTGCTCGCGCCCTACCGCCGTCGCAGCGCGGCGCTGGGGGTGTGAGCATGACCGGATACACCAGCGCGGGCCGCAGTTACCTGGCGGTGTCGGACGCAGCCGGCACGCTGCGGGACCTGTCGCCCTGGGTCGAGAAGGTTGGCCCGTTGGGGCTTGAGCTGGAGGCGCGGGACGTAACCGGAGTCAACGACGGGTCGGCGCGGACGGCGGCGGGACCGGCACTCGCCCAGGAGTTCACGCTGGCCGGCCGGTGGGACGATACGCCGGGCATCGGGCCTGACGCCGTGCTGGCCGGCATCGTGGGGAGGACGGTTGAGGTGGAATACGGGCCGGTGGGCAGCGCGGCCGGGCAACGGCGGGTGTCGGGAAGATTTGTGTGCCTGTCCTACCGCATCATCAGCCGGGCGGGAGATCCGGTGCGGTTCGAGGCGACGTTCCGGCAGGACGGGCCGGTGGCGATGGGAGTGTGGTGATGCCCAGGGTCTTTCGTCTGTCGCGCCGCCTGTCCGCTCACGCGCCGCCTGTCCGCTCACGCCCCATCTATCCGCTCACGCCCCACCTGTCCGCTCACGCCCCACCTGTCCGCTCACGCCCCACC
>CAZCZB010000119.1:2449-7562 GCA_964502995.1 uncultured Dehalococcoidia bacterium | reverse complement strand
CTGTCATTGCGAGAATGCCGTCAGGCATTCGTGGCAATCTCGTTGAGGCGCTAACAACTACGACCAACTGCCCGCGCAAGGCGGATGGGATTGCCATCCGCCTGTGGCGGACTCGCAATGACAAAGTGGGTACGCCTGAGCCCGCCGCGCTCACGCCCCACCTTTTGATTATTGCGACACTGGCCATCAATCCGCTCATCTGGCCATCAGTCCGCTCATCTGGCCATCAGTCCGCTCATGGTGAGCCTGTCGAACCATGAACCCCATCTTTCGACAAGCTCAGGATGAGCGGACAGGTGGGGCGTGAACGGATGGGTGGAGTGATAATCGAAATACCCAGGCGCTCACGCGTACCCACTTTGTCGGCTGAAACCAATCAGCCGAACCGCGCCACCGAAATTTAACGCAAAGCCGCAAGGGGTAATCGGACGCCATCTGGATCGCAATGAGTGGTAGTCAGGCGTCCCACTCGGTGTCTTGCTGTCCTGAAATATGGTGCATACCCTCAAATTCCCCGGATCAAAATATCCCGTTCATCCTGTTTATCCATGAAAAGTTCACCGTCAATTGCTGCCAATTCCGGTGCCGGTGCGGTCCCTGATTGAGACTCGATTTCCCTGCGCCGCCGCGCTCGCCGTTTCCCCTCCGCTCCAGGCTCAGGTAGAATTGCGTCCTGAAGTCACGCTGCCCCAGGAGAACCGCCGATGACCACCCCCGACGAGTTGTCCCGACGCGCCAACGACCTGGCCGACTACCTCCCTGCCGACAGCGACCTCCCGTCCATCTCGGCCGATTACTCCCGTATCCAGACGTCCCTGGCGTGGGGCGGAGTTTGGCCGGCGGATGGCCTGGACTTGAGGCTCCGAAGTTTCGCCACAATCGCGGCCCAATGCGTCAACGGCCGGGATTTCGGCCTGCAACGCCACATCCGTGTGGGTCTGACCATGGGCATAACTCCCCCGCAGATCAAGGGCATATTCATCCAGCTTCTTTTCTACGCGGGCATCCCCGCCACCGTACACGGCCTGTTGCAAGCCCAGACCGTCATCAACGAGCGCGACGAATGGAAGGCCGCCGACGTCCCCATCCAGGCCGATTGGCTCGAAACCCTGGAGGGCAAGCTGGAACGAGCCGGCGAAATCCGCGCCGCGCTGTGGGGCCCCGACGCCAACCGCGAGATCGAGCAGTCCCTGGCGCAGCGCATGACGCCCGAAGCGTCGGACATTGTCGATGCCTACAACTACGGCGAGGTGTGGGCCCGCGACGACCTGGCGCCCAAAGAGCGCATGGTGTGCGTGCTGGCCGCGCTCATGGCCCGAGGCCATTGGCCCCAACTCCGCCGGTACGTCCGATACGCGTTGAACATGGGCTTCGACCAACGTGAGATCTGCGAGGTATTCGCCCAGGCCGGCTGGTATCGCGGCTGGCCCCACGTTGAAGACGCTCTGGAACAGGCCCGGGCCGTATTCGACGAACCGAGCGCCTGAACCACGCCCAAAAACCACCACGCCCACAGACCCATCGGAACCACAGACCCATCGGAACCACAGACCACAGGAGCGCAACGGCATGACCACCGTAGCCGAGTTGCAGAGCAAATCAGCCGAACTCCGCCGTTTCTTCGACCAGCACCTGCCCTACGCCAGACCAACGCCCGTGCTGGCCGACTTCGTGCGCGTCCAGCACGAACTCATGTGGGGCGGCGTCTGGTTGGCCGACGGCCTGGACCTGAAACTGCGCAGCTTCGCCACCATCACCGCCCAGTGCGTGAACGGGTACGATTTTGGAATAGAGCACCAGGTTCGCACCGGGCTCACCGTCGGGATCACCGCGCAGCAGATCAAGGGCATCTTCATCGAGTTGATGTTCTACGCCGGCGTGCCCGCCACCGTGTTCGGCCTCCGCATCGCCCAGGAAGTCATCAACGAGCGCGAGGAGTGGAAATCCGGCGACGTTCCCGTTGACGCCGACTGGCTCGACTCAATCGAAACCATGCTCGCCCAGGGCAGCGATCTGCGAATCCGGCATTGGGGCGAAACGGCCAACGCCGCCACCGAAGACTCCCTCGCCCTCCGGCTCGTTCCCGAAACCGCCCGCCTGGTGGACGCCTACCACTTCGGTGAAGTCTGGCGGCGCGCCGATCTCGGCATCCAGGAGCGCATGGTGTGCATCCTGGCGGCCCTGATGTGTCGCGGCCACATGAACCAACTCAGGCGACACATCGGGTACGCGCTGGACGCCGGCCTCGACGAAAAGCAGATCTGCGAGGTATTCGCCCAGGCCGGCTGGTATCGCGGCTGGCCCTGCGTCGAGGATGCCCTGGCCCAGTTGCGCGAGGTTCTGGATTCGCGCAACGCCTGACCAGCCATCCCCAACCAACCCGTTCCGTCAACCAACCACCGGTGAGAAGTTCACATGGATAGCGCCGCCGACCTGGCCCGCAAGGCCGCCAACCTCCACGCCTTCATCGACCAGTACGTCCCGCAGGGACGCCTCACCGGGGCGCTCCCCGACATCAGCGCCGACTACGTCAAGCTCCAGGAGGAGGTCATGTGGGGCGGCGTCTGGCAGGTGCCGGGCCTGGACGTCACGCTGCGCAGCATCGCCACCATCGCGGCCCAGTGCTGCAACGGCTGGGAGTTCGGCCTGCAGCACCAGATCCGTGTCGGCCTGTCCCTGGGAATGTCGCCCCAAAAGGTCAAGGGAATCTTCCTGCAGCTGATCTTCTACGCCGGCATCCCGGCCACCGTATCGTCGCTGGCCCAGGCCCAGCGCGTGATCAACGAGCAGCCCATGTGGCAGGCCGAAGACCGCGAACCACTGACGGCCGATTGGCTGGCATCCGTCGAGGAAAAGTTGGAACGCGGCCGGGCAATCCGCAATCACAATTGGGGCCGGCAGGCCGCCGAAAACCTGGAAAACACGCTGGCCCATGAACTGTCCCCCGAAACGGCCGTCCTCGTGGAAGCCTACAATTTCGGAGAGGTATGGGCGCGCGGCGACCTGACCCCAAGGGAGCGCACGGTCTGCATCCTCGTGGCGCTGATGTGCCGCGGCCACATGAGACAATTGGGCGAACACATCGGCTACGCCCTCGAGTTGGGCATGAGCAAGCGGGAAATCTGCGAGGTTTTCTCCCAGGCCGGCTGGTATCGCGGCTGGCCCTGCGTGGAAGAAGCGCTGGAACAGGCCGACGCCGTGTTCTCCCGGCGCGGCATTTAGCGACGGAGCGCTCCCGACCCGCCCGGGAGATCAGCGTTGCGCTCACCGGTTGAGCAGGAAATCAGGGACCTGATCGGCAGGCGCGGGCGAATCACCTTCGCCCGGTTCATGCAGACCTGCCTGTACTCTCCCAACGGCGGGTTCTATTCCGCAAGGGCCGGCGGAATCAACGCCCACTTCGGCACCTCGTCCACCAGCCATCCCGCCTTCGGCGTCCTGATCGCCCGGCAACTGGAGCAGATGTGGGATTTGCTGGGACGCCCGCCGGTTTTCCACCTGGTCGAAGTGGGTTCGGGAGATGGCAGCCTGGCCCGCGCCATCGTCGATGCCTGCCAGCGGTCTCACCCGCAATTCGCCGGCGCCCTGCGCTACGTGGCGGCGGACTACCGCCCGCATCTCGCCCCGACGCCAAACCGCGCCGCCGCCAGCGTGCCCGACGCGCCGCCGTCGGTTCAACCCGTCATGTCCGACGGACTCCGCGCGTTCCGCAACATCACCGGCTGCATCCTGTCCAACGAGTTGATCGACAACTTCCCCGTCCACCGGTTCGAAGTCCGGGACGGCAGGGTCAGGGAGGTTTACGTCGCAGCGTCCAACGGCAGTCTGGTCGAAACGCTGGGCGATCCGTCCACGCCCCGCATTGTGGAGCGGCTGAACGCGCTGGGCATGAGTTTGCCCGAAGGCTGTCGGGGCGAGGTGAATCTGGCCATCGACGGCTGGGCCGGCCAGATTGCCGACGCCCTCGATCGCGGGTTCGTCCTCACCATCGACTACGGCGGCCTCGCCCACGACCTCTACTCGCCCGACAACGCCGGGGGTACGTTGGTCTGCTACCACCGGCACGTCGCCGGCAACGACCCGTACCTCCACGTCGGCGAGCAGGACATCACCTGCCTGGTGGATTTCACCTCCCTGATGCAGTCGGGCGAACGGCGTGGCCTCGCCACCGTGGGCTACACCTCGCAGCGCGAGTTTCTGGCGAACCTGGGCTTCGACTCAATCGTCGATGCTATCGAGACGACGGGAATGTCCGCCGCCCGCGCCGAACTCAGCCGCATCGCCATGATGACCCTGGTCGACCCCGACGAATACGGCGATTTCAAGGTACTAGCCCAAGCCAAGGGGATTGAACCTGATGTTCACCTCCTTGGGTTTGTGGAACAACCGGAGTGACGGATGTCGCCTCCGATCCGCTTGCCAATCTCATGCATACCCACTTTGTCATTGCGAGTCCGCCTGTGGCGGATGTGGCAATCTCGTCAAAAGAGGATCGTGCGCCAGGCAACGAGATTGCCACGTCGCTTTGCTCCTCGCAATGACACTTCCAACGAAAATAGGTAGGCGTGAGGCTTGCCAATGGGTTGCGTGACGATATGCTACTCTGGCGCGGGCCGGCATCCCGTGACCGACGCCGGCCCGAACAACATCCGACCCACAACCCCCAGAGGTGGCGAAATGGCAATTTATCGCGTGTACTCGGACGCCGACGGCGAGAGCCACATCGAAGACCTGAATCTCGAAGATCACCCTGAACTCGGCGCGCTGATCAACGTTTCCGAAGTGCGCGTGCAGGAGTTCGACGGGTCGCGGCAGATGGACTTCCACCCGCTGCCCGAGCGCCGGCTGATCATCCACATGTCCGGCGAGGTCGAAATCGGCGCCAGCGACGGATCCAAACGGACCCTGCGGGCCGGCGACATTCGCCTCATGGAAGACACCACCGGCAAGGGCCACTCCCACCACGACCTAAGCCCGTCGGGCGCCGTATACATCCTCCTGCAAGACTGACCCACACCGCGCTCCCAACCCACGAAACCGCCAACCCCGGCAACCCGAATCAACCGTAAAACAACCCGACTCCTCGTCGTAGGGGCGAATAATCATTCGCCCC
>CAZCZB010000119.1:0-2349 GCA_964502995.1 uncultured Dehalococcoidia bacterium | reverse complement strand
CACAACCACCACCACCCTAACCACGCTCCCAACCACGCAGGGGCAGGTCTCAGACCCGCCCCTACCCATGAAACCGCCAACCCCGGCAACCCGAATCAACCATAAAACAACCCGATCCCTCGTCGTAGGGGCGAATAATCATTCGCCCCACCCTCCTCACACACACCCGCCGGGCACAACAACCACCCTAACCACGCTCCCAACCACGCAGGGGCAGGTCTCAGACCCGCCCCTGCCCACAAAACCGCCAACCCCGGCAACCCGAATCAACCAATCATCAACTCGGTTCCTTGCTGAACATGATGAACCCGTTGCTGTCCGGCGTATTGCACCCCGCCAGCGCGGTTTCGGCCCTTGTCGTAACCTGACGCGCCCCAGCCGTCCCTCGCAACTGTTCGAGGCTGTCGGAGAACAGGCAGGAGCGCGTGCGCCCCGTCCCGTTGTTGCCCCCGCTGGACAGGAACGGATGCGGACCCTCCACCCGTATGTCGTCGGCGTAGAAATCGTGGGCCTCGCCCCACTTGACGCCGTGCCACTGGAACCCCTCCAGGAACTGCTGGGTAAAGGTGAGATAGCCGTCATAGGGGTTGAAAATGTCAACGTCGTCGGGGCCAAGTCCCGAACCTTCCCACATCCGGCGCGCCAGGCTGGCCACCGCCTCCTGGTGCTCATCCAGGGTGGACATGATGCTCCGGCCGCTGGAGTTGGTCTGCGAGTGATTGAGGACGTACACCGGCTTCTGCCGCAGGTCTTTCGCCCGCTCGGCCGTGGTGAAAATGAAGGCCGCGCAGGTATTCACCGGCCGGTCGCAGTCATAAATCACCAGCGGTTCCTCCACCACGCGACCGTTCAGATAGTCCTCGGTGGTCAGTTGGTACGGTTCGTGCAGCGCGTAGTAACTCCACGGCGTCAGCAGCCCGTTCCGCCGCAGGTTCAGGCACAGGGGAGCCAGCCCGTCGTGCGACTTGCCATACCTCTTGCAATACTGCTGGAAGATCACCAGGTTGTTGAACATCGCGCCGTTCTGGTAACCCCACGGCAGCGTGAACGCGCTGTTCCCGGGAGCCTCGTCGCTGTTGTTCTGCGGGTTGTTGTGCCCATACCGGCCCGACAGGTTGACCATCGGATACCACACCAGCGCGGTTTCGCACAGGCCGTCGCCCACCGCCTGCGCCGCCAGACCCATCATCGGGCCGATGTAGGGGGCGTCCGATTTGAGATACTGCACGTTCTTCAGGCCCAACTCCCGCTGGATCCAGTTGGCCGACGTGAAGGTCAATCCGTCTTCGGTGTCGTAGGGCGGGTCGAAGTAGGGACGCGGCGCCCACGTCTGCTCGGCGCGGGTCTCGGCGCTGGTGATCAGCCCGTCGATGTCGTCCAGCGACAGCCCGGCGTCGGCGATCGCCTTCAGGCACGCCTCCTTGGTCAGTCCGCCGCAACTCCGGTCCAGGCTCACCCCGTCCCAGCGCCGGTCAATGTGCGATTGACCCCAACCAACCACGGCCACCTTGCCCCGGTGTTCCCAGACTCCCATTCCTTCTCGGTCTCGCATCCATCCCCTGTCGCTAACCATTTCGGCCCCCTCCTTCGTGTGCGCTGCTGTGCGTGTGTTCGGGATGCAACCCGTCTAGTCCGCAACCCGCCATTCGTGTACCAACTGTCCGGTGCTGGTTTCCTCAAATATCAACTCCACCGGCGCTCCCACCGGCACTTCGCCCGGAGGCGTCCCCGGAAGGTTCGACAGGAAGTTGATGCCAGGGTCCTCGTCCAGGGTGATCACCGCGAAGTTGATGGGCTGCGCCCCCCGGAACCCTCGTATGCGCGAGTCGCGTATCACCATGTACACGTCAATATGACCCTTGCCCTCAACCTCTTTCCACTCGAAAAAGTCGCCGGAGCCGCACCGGTCGCACCGCGGCGTAACCGGATATTGCAGCCGCTGGCAGGCGGTGCAGTTCTGCAAAATCAGGCGACGCTCGTTGCAGGCGTCCCAAAAGGGTTTGGTCAGATCGTTGGCGACTGGGCCGGGTCGGTTCAGCCCTGGGATGGTTGACATATTTTTTCCCTCCTGCGGCATCCCGCGTGCGGGTGCTGCCCGCACACTCTAGCACGGATTATATGCAGATAAAATTACCCCGCCCAAGATGCAGTGGTTTTCAATTATCGCCACATCGTCCATCGAACCACCCATCATTACAAATCCCCGCCCAAGGTGAACCCGCCGAACCACCCCATCCCCGCGCCTGGTGACCCTGTCGAACCATCCCATCCCCTCGCAAGGTGCCCCGTCCCCGCTCATGGTGAGCCAGCCGGAGGCCCGCCTGTGGAGGGTCGAACCACCCCATCCCC
>CAZCZB010000118.1:2517-7724 GCA_964502995.1 uncultured Dehalococcoidia bacterium | reverse complement strand
AGTATAGATTAGGTTGGCGCAGATGGTAAAGCGCGAGTTGCGGGCGCGCAGGGCCTTTCCAAAATTTCCACACTTTCCGCTCGGGTGGGCCGGTCAAACCACGAACTCGTCCTTCGACAGACTCAGGACGAGCGGATGCAAGAAGATCGCGCAACTTTGGAAAGGCCTTGTGCGGGCGCGCAGGGCCTTTCCAAAATCTCCACACTTTCCGCTCGTGGTGGGCCTGTCGAACCACGAACTCGTCCTTCGACAGGCTCAGGACGAGCGGATGCAAGAAGATCTCGCAACTCTGGAAAGGCCCTGTGCGGGCGCGCCTGCTACTTTTGGCGATATGACGGTTTTGAACTCAAGCGGGCCGTCGGGTCCGGTCAGTTGCCGGCGGGCGGTGGCTACGACTCTGTTGGAGGGTCGGGGTTCAGCGCGTCCCAGAAGCCCTGCCATTGCCCGTCAGCCACGGAGCCGTTCCAGTCATCCAGATGGACCAATTGCTGTATGGGCAGTCGGCTGCGCCATCCGGAGGTTTGCAGGCCCGGCTCATTGGCGAACTCGGTGGGGTAGCCGAGGCAGAGGTAGGCGACCGGAATGATGTGGGGCGGGATTCCAAGTAGGCCGCGCAGTTGGGGCAGTTTGAGGATGCTGACCCAACCCACGCCGATGCCCTCGCTGCGGGCGGCGAGCCAGAGATTTTGCACGGCGCAGCAGGTGGAGTACACGTCGGTTTCGGGCATGGAGTTGCGCCCCAGCACCACGTCGGCGCGGGTGGGATCGCAGGTGACGCACAGGTTGACCGGCGCGTCGAGGATGCCTTCCAGTTTCAATTCCAGGTAGGCGGAGCGTCTGGGTTCGTCGAAAAAGCAGGCGGCGGCGGCGCGTTCGCGGTCGAACAGATCCTTGACCCCGCGCCGTTTTTGAATGTCCTGGACCAGTATGAAATCCCAGGGCTGCATGAATCCGACCGATGGGCCGTGGTGCGCGGCCCGGACGATGCGGGCGAGTTTGTCGTCCGGGATGGGATCGGGACGGAAATTGCGTACGTCGCGTCGTTGGTAAATGGCGCGATAGACCGCGTCACGATCTGATTCGGCAAAGCCGAACGAACTCAGGTCCGGACTATCTGCATCTGGCCCATGGTCGAATTGCTCCATCCTTCCTCCCTGATCGTGCCCGAACGCGGGAGAATTAAGGACTGCTCCGAAGCGACCGTCCCGCGCGCCCCCATCATAGCGGCAGAACGGGGACGATGCTACCGAATGGGGGGAGCATAGATCAGGCCGCCGTTGTTCCACAGGTTGTTCAGACCCCGGGGCAGCGTGAACGATTCGCCCTGGGGACCCATGTAGCGGTCGTATATTTCCCCGTAGTTGCCCACCGACCTGATAACGTCGACGGCGAAGTCGGGTTTGAGCCCCAGATCAGCCTGTCCGAAGGTGCCTTCGGAACCCAACATTCGCCGGACGCGGATGTCCTCGCTGTTACGCATCTCCTCGACGTTTGCCTGGGTGACGCCAAGCTCTTCGGCGTTGATCAACACGTAGAGGACGGTGTTGACCAGGGCGGTCCAGAGGGCATCGCCCCGTGGCACCATGGGAGCCAGCGGTTCCTTTGAGATGGTTTCGGGCAGAATTACGTGGGCCTCCGGATCGATGAAACCGCTGCGTACAGCGGCCAATTGGGACTTGTCGATGGTGGCGGCATCGCACTGTCCTTCCTCGTAGGCTTCGTAGGTGGTGGTGGTTTCGTCGAAGCTGAGGGTCTCCAGGCGCATCTGGTTCTGCCTGAAAAAGTCGGCCAGGTTGAGCTTGGTGGTGGTGCCCTCGGCAACGCACACTGTGGAGCCGTCAAGTTCCAACGCGCTGTTCACCCCAATGGATTTGGGCGTCATGAAGCCCTGGCCGTCGTAGAACATGATGACGGTAAAATCTCCCCATTGGGCCTCGCGGGTGGTTGTCCACGTGGTGGTTCGAGCCAGCATGTCCACCTCCGCGGCCTGGAGAAGCGGCCCCCGGTCGGTGTAGCGGACGTGGTGGATTTCCACCGCCTGAGGATCACCGAAGATGGCGGCGGCAACCGCCCGACACAGATCAACGTCGAATCCGCGGGTGTTTCCATCGGGATCGACGAAACCGAACCCGGGAATATCGATCTGCGTAGCGCAGTCGAGTTTGCCTTTTTCCGTCACTGCATCGATGCGAGAAAATCCTCGTTCGGTTGGCGCGGCGCCATCAGGTTGCGAGGCGCAGCCAAGGATGGCGGAAGCCAGAATGCACAATGCAATCATTGCAGCGCAGCGCCTTACGCGTTGGTAGTTGAGATTTATCATTGCCCGGTCAAGTCGCCGCGGGTATGAATCAGGGCAACGGAAATAGGATCCGGGATACTTGCGAGTATGTGTCACATTAATACTTCCAAACGTCAATAATTTCGCTGACCAATCATACCATCGATATATTCGCTCTCAACAGTGATCGGGGCTCGGTATGTCCAATGTGTTCAGCTTATTTGATCATTGTAGTGATGCAGCGACCGCGTCCGGTCGCGATCTTCGGACACATTTGTCGTCATCCCATGCGTGCATTCGGGCGACACGGCCCGACGGGCGCGGTCAGTTTGATGGAAGGGGCCGTTCGGCTATTGCTTCACCGGCCAATATTCCGCTCATGGTGAGTCTGTCCAACCATGAATCCCATCCTTCGACAAGCTCAGGATGAGCGGACAGGCGGGTCGCGGGCGGACAGGCGCGGGCGGTCAGGCGGGGCGCGGGCGGTCAGGCGGGGCGCGGGCGGACAGGCGGGGCGACAATCGAAGGGACCTGGTTTGATGACGCCGGGGTGTTGCGTACAGACGTTCGGTTATGATAATGTTCCGAATGTGCGTTTTATTTTCAGACCAATTTTGGAACGCCTGGAGTATCAGATGTTAGCGACCGCTCAAACCTGTGCCGTGATCGGACTGGATGGCCATATCATACAGGCCGAGACCGATATTTCGCCGGGACTGCCGGCGTTCCACATCGTGGGACTGCCCGACACGGCGGTGCAGGAATCCAAGGAACGGGTGCGCGCCGCGCTGCGGAACAGCGGCTGCGAGTTTCCCATGCGACGCATCACGGTGAATCTAGCGCCCGCCGACCTCAAAAAGGCAGGGCCGGCTTACGATCTGCCCATTGCGGCGGGAATCCTGTTCAGCACCGGGCAAGCCGAGCCGCCGGCGGAACCGTCGATTTTCCTGGGTGAGCTTTCGCTGGATGGCGGGTTGCGGCACACCGCCGGCATCCTGCCGATGGTATGGGTCGCTCGCGAGCAGGGTATCCGCGCGGTGTACGTGCCGGCGGTGGACGCGGCGGAGGCGGCGCTGGTGGAGGGTCTGCGGGTGTATCCGGTCAGCACGCTGGCGCAGTTGCTGGCACACCTGCAGGGGGAGACGGCGATTGAGCCGTTTCCGCACAGCGGGGTATATCTGAACGGGAACCGAAACCCTCCCGACAACACCGACCTTTGCCACATTCGCGGGCAGGATCACGCCAAGCGCGCGCTGGAGGTTGCCGCCGCCGGGTTTCACAACATCCTGTTCAGCGGGCCGCCCGGTTCCGGCAAGACGCTGCTGGCGCGGGCGCTGCCGGGTATTCTGCCGTACCTGACGCCCGACGAGGCGCTGGAGGCGACCAAGATCTACAGCGTCAGCGGGAACCTGCCGCCGGATAGCCCGTTGATCGCGCAGCGGCCATTCCGCGCGCCGCACTACACCATCTCCAACGCCGGACTGGTGGGCGGCGGACGGATGCTGAGGCCCGGAGAAATCACGCTGAGCCATCGCGGGGTGCTGTTCCTGGACGAACTGCCCGAGTTCGGCCACGCCCTGCTGGAATCGCTGCGGCAGCCGCTGGAGGACAAGACCGTGACCATCACGAGGGTCAGCGGCACCGTGACCTATCCGGCGAGTTTCATGCTGGTGGCGGCGATGAATCCGTGCCCCTGCGGGTTTTCGACGCATCCCCGAAAGCAGTGCGTGTGCAACCCGTCGGCGGTTTCGCGCTACCGTCGTCGCATCAGCGGGCCGCTGCTGGAGCGCATCGACATATTCGTTGAGGTGCCGCCGGTCGAGTACGACAACCTGCTGGGGCAGTCGCAGGCAGAAAACACCGAGACGGTTCGGGCTCGCGTGGCGGCGGCCAGGGCCATTCAGGAGGAGCGGTTCGCCGGCGAATCGGAGCGCCGGGCACTGTCCAACGCAGAGATGGCCGGGTCCCGGATATGGGAATACTGCGAGTTGCAGGACGACGCGCAGGCGCTACTGCAACGGGCGTCGGAGAAACTGGACCTTTCGGCGCGGGCGTTGCACCGGGTGGTAAAGGTGGCGAGGACGGTGGCGGACCTGGCCGGCTCGGACCGAATCGGGCCGGCGCACCTGGCGGAGGCATTGCAGTACCGCGCGCGAGGATTGGGATGAGCGACCGGGGCGGCAACGGCTTGCGGGGAACGCGACGGATGGATAGCATATGAACCAACGGAACGGGCGGGACGAAGAACAGCAGTACGCTTCAATTTTCGGTGTGCCGGCCGAAAGGGTCCGGCCTCATTTCTGGACGTTCAGCGTATGCTTTGCAGTAACCCTGGTGTTCTATGGGTTCGTACACCTTTGGGACGCCGTCAATCCGTCCTGGCAACAGACGCCAACGATGATTATTGGAGATACGACACGGGCCGCCGCCTTCTGGGCGCTCGCAAGCCCGATACTGGTGGAAGGAACGGTTATGGTTTTCGCTTCGATCTACCGTCAAAAGCAACGCGAACAAGCCAAGGCCGAGGGCCGCGAGGAAGGGCTTATAGAGGGCCGCGAGGAAGGGCTTGCGGAAGGCCGTGAAGAAGGGCTTGTGGAAGGCCGCGAGGAGGGGCTTGTGGAAGGACGGGCCGAGAGGGACGCTGCCTGGCAAGCCTGGAACCACCGTCGGATTGAGGCCGAGGCCAAGGGCCTGGCCTTCACCGAACCGCCTCCCATCACGACCAATGGTTCAAACGGCGCAGACTGAACATCAGACCATTGCTCCGGGGAACAGATCGAGCCATCGATACTGGTGGAAGGAACGGTTATGGTTTTCGCTTCAATCTACCGTCAAAAGCAACGCGAACAAGCCAGGGCCGAGGGCCGCGAGTAAGGGCTTGTGGAAGGACGGGCCGAGAGGGACGCTGCCTGGCAAGCCTGGAACCACC
>CAZCZB010000118.1:0-2417 GCA_964502995.1 uncultured Dehalococcoidia bacterium | reverse complement strand
GTCGGATTGAGGCCGAGGCCAACGGCCTGCCCTTCACCGAACCGCCTCCCAGCACGACCAATGGTTCAAACGGCGCCGACTGAACCAACGGTAGTTTCACGAACTCAGCCAGAGGAAAGTCGACGGGCCAATCTCGAACTGCCCGATTCAGTGGACATCAACTGGGCGATCAGGCAATTTCGGCCGACCCGCGCGGGTTTGTGATTCTCACGAGATAGCAGGCGCCGTCCGGATTTGAGCCTGGTTGACAGGTATTGGCCATTCAGGAAAATGGCTGTTGCTCATGCGATTGCCCTTGTCAGCAATTGTGCCGGCGACTATCATTAGCCCATGGCAGATCGGGAAGTACGTTACAAGATGGGCGCGGCGCAATCGGTGTCGGCTGAAACCTTCGGCCGACCGGGCCGGCGCACCTTCCGGCTGGTCGCCGAGGCGGGCCGGGCGCAATCCTATATCTGGTTGGAAAAGGAACAGCTTCTCCAGTTGGGCATGTATCTGCAGCAGGCGGTGCAGCAACTTGGAGAATCGGCCAGGGGCAAGGCCAGCAGTCCGGGCGAAGCCCCGTGGACGGGTGACCCGCTGGAGCAGGACTTTCACGCGCGGCAGATGCAGTTGCAATACGATCAGGACGCAAACTGCTTCGTGGTGCAAGCCTTTGAGGGCGACGAGGACGATCCGGATTCGGGAGCGCAAACCTCGGTGAGTTTCTGGATGACGATGACCCAGTGTACCGACCTGGCGAACGAGGCCCTGCGCATCTGCGCGGCCGGGCGTCCGCCGTGCTTCCTGTGCGGTGCGCCGATAGATCCCGACGGCCACCAATGCGCCCGCGCCAACGGGCACGCCGTGTTCGAAACCGGTTAGACGGATTCCGGCGCGGATTGCTCGTGTCTGACGCTGCCACCTCCGACCTTGACCTGCTGTCCCGAGGCGAGTTCCTCAGTTGGGAACTGACGCCCGCCGGATCCAACTACACGTTCCTGGCCGAGTTGTCGCTGAACGGCCGGCAGGGCCACGCGATCTACAAACCGCGCAAGGGTGAGGTTCCGCTGTGGGACTTTCCCAGCGGCACGCTGTACAAGCGCGAGTGCGCGGCATACCTGCTGAGCCGCATCCTGGGCTGGGATTTCATACCGCTGACCGTGATACGCGACGGGCCGCACGGCATCGGGTCGGCCCAACTGTTTGTTGACCACGACCCGAAGGAAAATTACTACACGATTTCCCGGGAAGAACTGGACGATGACGAGGCGGACCAACTGCGGACGATCTGCTGCTTCGACCTGGTGGCCAACAACACCGACCGGAAGGCTCAACACGTGCTGCGGGGCTACGACGGCAAGCTATGGGGAATCGACCAGGGCCTCACGTTCCACGCGGACACCAAGATCCGCACGGTGATATGGGATTTTGGCGACGAACCGATACCCGAACACCTGCTGGAACGGCTGCGCTGGTTCTGCGACGAGTTGCTGGCACCCACCGGCGACGTTGCCGAACTGTTGACGCTGATGGACGCCGAGGAAGGCCGGGCGCTATTTCGACGGCTGCAGTGGGTGCTGCAGGACGGCGTGTTCCCCGGCATACCGGGGTTGCGAAGGCGCCGCCGGCGAGACTAGGGGCCGTCGGCCAGCAGGCTGTAGTCGAACTCCTCCAGGTTCTCGATGATCACGTCGGCGTCCGACAGGTCGAGGTGCCTGGTGGAATCGGTGAGCGTGCAGATGGTGTACGCGCCGGAGGATGACGCCGCCGCCAGTCCGATGGGCGAGTCCTCGATGGCGATGCACTCCGACGCTTCCAGTCCGATGAGTTGGGCCGCCTTGATGTAGATGTCCGGCGCGGGCTTGCCGTTCTCGATGTCGTCGCCGCCCAGCTTCACCGGGAAGGCGTCGGTGAGGCCGATAACCGACAGCTTGAGGTTCACCCACTCGCGCAACGACGACGACGCGACGGCGATGGGAAGGCCACGCCGGTTTGCCTCGGCGATCAGTTCGCGAACGCCGGGGCGGGCGGTCAGATCGGAACGCAGCACCTCCTTGACCACCTCGTTGTAGCCGGCCAGCAATTCCGCCGGAGTCTGCGGCACGTCGCGCAGTTCCTTGACGCGCACCCAGGTTTCCTCGACGGTGGTGCCCAGCAGGTAGCGGTTGTTTTCCTCTTCGGTTATGGGCGCCGCGCCGCAACGCTCAACCATCATGTTGACGGCCTTGTGGAACAGAGGCTCACTGTCCACCAGCACGCCATCCATGTCGAAAAGAATCCCTTTGTATCCGGCCATCCGCGAATATCCTCCCGAATTATTTGAAATGCGCCGACCAAGCAGGTTGCCACGCTTTCCCTGTGGTGGCAAGAGGCGTTGCATTCTCATGCGTACCCGGTTTGTCATTGCGAGTCCGCCACAGGCGGATGGCAATCCC
>CAZCZB010000117.1:0-8196 GCA_964502995.1 uncultured Dehalococcoidia bacterium | reverse complement strand
AGAACCAAACTCCGTCGCTTCTATCCCTGCCTTTCCAGCGTTGACTGAGTACTAGTGTCCTGTATCCAAAGTTCGTTGGCAAAATCGGGCGACGTTAGCCAATATTTGGTCGGCGGTCTTGGTCCAGACAAAAGGCTTGGGAGCGTCGTTGGTGATGTCCAGGTAGCGGTAGATGGCTGCTTCCAGTTCACCGCTGCTCTGGTGTACTCCCCGACGCAACTGCTTCTCGGTAAGTAGGGCAAACCACCTTTCCACCAGGTTCAGCCATGATGCGCTGGTGGGCGTGAAATGCAGATGGAACCGCGGGCGCTTGGCCAACCAGTTCCGGATCAACGCCGTCTTATGGGTGGCGTAGCTGTCCACGATGAGATGGACGTCCAGGTCGGGGGGCACTTCGGCCTCGATGGTATCGAGGAACTTGCGGAATTCCACCGCACGGTGGCGTTGGTGGCAGCGGCCAATGACCTTGCCGGTGCTGGTGTCCAGAGCGGCGAAGAGCGACACCGTGCCGCGGCGCAGGTAATCATGGGTGCGCCGTTCCACCTGTCCGGGACGCATGGGCAACAATGGCCTGGTGCGGTCCAGAGCCTGGATCTGGGACTTCTCGTCCACGCACAAGACCAACGCCCGATCCGGTGGGTCCAGGTACAGACCCACGATGTCCCGTACTTTCCCGATGAAGAAGGGATCCGACGACAGCTTGAAGGCTTCAGTGCGGTGCGGCTGCAGCCCGAAGGCTCGCCAGATGCGGCTCACCGTGTTGTGGCTCAACCCGCTGCGTTGAGCCATGGACCGAGTGCTCCAATGGGTGGCGTCCTTAGGCGTGGTCTCCAAGGTCAGCGTAATCACTCGCTCCACGTCGTCGTCGGTAACCGACCGGGGCCGGCCGCTACGAGGCTCGTCGGACAGACCATCCAGTCTCTGTTCCACAAACCGCGAGCGCCACTTGCCCACCGTTTCATCCGAATCCCCCAGTTCGGCGCCCACCGCAGTGTTGCTCCGACCCTCGGCACACGCCAGAACCATTTTGGCACGCAGCGCCAAGGCCTGCACCGTCTTGGGCCGGCGAACCCACCGCTCCAGGGTTTCCCGTTCCGCGTCGTCCAAAATCAGCGGCGGCATGGGTCGTCCAATGGCCATGGTCATTCTCCCTCCGGTCGGATCGCCCGGAGGATACCTGAAAAAGCCCACTTTCTCTACCAACTTCAGTTACACCACTGTCAAGGGCGGCGGAAAACTGTACCACTTGGGCTGTCGTAGTTCAGGGAAAATGTCCGGTCAGTTGTTCAGCGAAAATGTCACTCCGTTACGTTGCCATGGTATCTGATGTCTGCGGATTGGGCGCCATCCGCTGCTTCCGGCTTGGAGGACCTCCGGCCTCCAGATAACTCCTCACGGTGGCCCTGTGGATCCCCAACTCCCGTTCGATTGCCCGCAGCGACATGCCCTTGCGCCGGGCTTTCTGGACCGCCTTCCAGCGTTCCTTCTGAAGGAAGGTCGGCTTGCGCGGAGCGACGGTTGCGGATGGCGTGGCGGCGACTTCACCGTCGGCGACGCCCACTTCATCCTCCTCGGGTTCCTGGCTTGCAACCAACGGAGCCAGGTGCGCTGTCCAGCGTTGATCCCAGTGGGTCACCCCGATGTGTGCCACCGGAGGGACGGCGGGAGGCTGGTGGCCGTCACGAAGGGATACCGGATCTGGCGGGGCCTCCTGAGTAGCAATGATGCGCCCCTCGTGGCGCATGCTGAGCTGGCCGTCCAGCCCTTCCAGGACTTCCACCGCTACGCCGGCATAGCTGGGTCGTTCCGGCGAGGGTAGCAGTTGGAGTGTCCGCAAGTGGAACCGCACCGTGTTGTCCCGATCCACCTTCCGGCGGTGCTTGAAACACAGGACCTGCTCCAGGCTCATCTCCGGGTCCAGCGGCCGGAACGCCGTCTCGGAGCACTGCGGGGGAACGCCGAAGCGCCGGTTGAACCGAGGCACAAACTCATTGAGTACAGCCTGCGCCTGCCCCAGGGTGCTTGCGCCGGCCAACCGCAGTTCGGCGACCAACCGGTCCTGAAAGGTGCCCGCCGTTCGCTCGACACGCCCCTTGGCCTGGGGCGACTGAGCAAAGATCATCTGAATGCCCAGCTCGTCCATGGCCCGGCTGAACTGGGTAGGCGCTGAGGGGAGGCCGGATCCCGGCGTGTGCTTGAATACTGCGTGGCGATCGGTGTAGAGGGCCACGGGCACGCCGCGACGTTCCACCAAGGCGCGGATCATCAGGAAGTAACTGCGAGCGTCCTCCCGCTCACAGAACCACGCGCTCACCACCTTGCCGGTGGCATCGTCCACAGCGATCAGCAACGTGAACGGCGGGACCAAGTCGCCCAACCACGGGTGATAACTACCGTCCACCTGGATCAGCATTCCCTCCTGGGGCATCCGTTGGCGACGAACCCGGTGTTTGGGTGGACGGCGTTGTCGGGGACTGCTCAATCCAGCGTCCAGCAGGACCCGTCGCAGGGTGGTCCTGCCGATGTGCACGCCCTCCCGTTCCGCCAGCAACTCGGCCAGGTGGGTGTGGTTGACGCCAGCGTACCGGGTGCGGGCCAGGTGCACCACGTCGGCGACCAGCCCCTCGGGCGTGGCGTTGGTCGGTCGGCGACCGCGGTGGCCGTGGGCCAAAGCCGCCGCACCGCGCTCACGGTAGGCCGCCAGGATGCGCCGGGCGTGGCGCGGGGTCACTCCCATCACCTCGGCGGCTTGGTCCAGGGTCATCTGCTCTGCTACCAGGCTGTTGAGCACCTGAAGTCTGCTCTGTTCCTTTGGGGTCAATGTCACATTCTCCATAGCGTGACATTTTCGCTGGCCAGTTAGTCGGGACCTTTTCGCGGCACGTCGACACCCTTCATATACACCACACTAGGCGGTGACCATCAATTGCGATTTCGATGCGGCCGGGACACTCGCGTGGTAGCATCCGATGGGTGCTCCTCGTTTCAAGGTGGTTTTCTCTGACAAAAACCATTATCCCCGAAGCGCGGGAGCACTTTTTCATTCCTCCAGCGCACCGCCACACTCATCCCTTCGGTGGATTGGGGCTTAGGCTCCAGGAAAATCGCGTCTGATTTTGGCGAGAGGCAAATGCAGATAGGTCAGGGTTCGGGTAGTCTCCCGCAGCTTGAGAGCGGAGAGTTACAACGTCAGAAATGCGGGTCCCAACCCATTAGCAGATTTTCTATCCCATTCAAACCACCGACGTCGGCCCATAGCATCGGCGTGTGGAATGCAATGTGCCACTTCATATTTTGGATATTGAAGACGTGACGGCCCCGCTCCGGATCAGGCACAGTGCTCAAGTGGGTGTGGTTGCGGTATAGTTGGAATATGTTCCACCCCACTGATTGAGGGTTATTTCCTCATAGGCAGTCAAGCCACGGAGGGTGCCGAGAGGTACTAATCGGTTATGACACTCAAAGATCAAACTTTAGCAGTTGGCTCTCTCGTCCAATGGATGGGCGCAAAAACGTATGGTGTGGTCACGGACCTTGACGACAGAGTCATCCATGTTCGGTGGGACTCTTCCGGTCCCCCGACTCAATTCGCAATCGCCGACCCACCGCTATTGCGGGTAGACCTGGCGGGGCAACGTGTCCGTTTGATATCGACGGGCGAAAACGCCGCCGTGTTGGATTCAACCCCTTCAGACACGCCAGCTTGGAGATGCTTTGTGGCGACGGCAGGAGGAAAAACCGTCAACGTGCCGGAGGCGGATTTGAGGCCCTTGGTCGTCACCGACCCAGTTGGGAGATTCAAAGCCAACCTCGTTGGCTCTCTTCGACAGTACCGGCTACAAGAGGTCACCAGGTGGTATCGGATTTCGCACCTATATGATGAACTTGTCTCGTTGGGACAGATTGGGGTGGACATAAAGCCCCATCAAGTTTCCGTTGTTCACAAGGTCGTCTCAAACTACCCACACCGGTTCCTGCTGTGCGACGAAGTAGGGTTGGGCAAAACCATTGAAGCTGGGATGGTGCTGAAGGAACTCCGTGCCCGAGGTGGTGCCCAGAGAGTATTGGTCATCGTACCTCCTAACCTAGTCGGGCAATGGCAATTCGAAATGAAGACGAAATTCAATGAGAGTTTCTCGGTACTGAACACCGACACGGTTCGGTTCCTTCGGGGGCAAAGGCAATTCGAGAACCCATTTACTTTTTCAGAGAGCATACTGTGTTCTTCATCGTGGGTCAGCAATCCAGAATGGGCAGAATTGTGTTCCAGAGTCAATTGGGATCTCGTTATCTTGGATGAAGCCCACCATGCCAGAAGCCGCCGCTCCGGCAACCGGGTAAGCACAACACGCCTTTACCGATTAGTGAGCAAACTAGCAGAGCCGGAGCGCTTCGCCCAGCGCAGTATGCTCTTTCTGACCGCAACTCCAATGCAGCTGGACACCCACGAACTCTATTCCCTTGTAGAACTACTTGACCCTGCTCTCTTCCCATCCGAGGGCCACTTTGAACGGCATCGCAAAGCAGTGCCGGGACTCTCTCAACTTGTCGAACGGCTGAGCCGCCATGGATTCCCATTGCCTGATGAAGAACCAGGGGAAACAATCAAGCAGGTCGCCGATTGGCTTGGGTCGACGGCAAATGTAGTTGGACCACGTCTCTCCTCAGGACCAGAAGAGCGAGAGCGGCTTGTCACTGAGCTAGCCGACCACCATCTTTTGAGCGAAGTGCTGATCAGAAATCGGAAGACAGAGATTGGCGGTTTCATGTCTCGAGTAGTAAGCCGGTGGAAGGTTGAGTTAACCCCCGAGGAAGAAGCAGCCCTGGAAGCTGTTGAGGATTACGTCCAGTACGGCTTCCAACTCGCCGAGCGGAACAATGACACTCCTATCGGCTTTGTGATGGTCACTTTTCAAAAGCTCATGGCATCCAGCATTGCAGCAATCAGGAAGTCGTTGGGAAGGCGTCAGGAGAAAATTCTCGCAGGGTATCCACAAGTTCCCGCGACTGGATATGAACTGGAGGAGCAATTACTGAACGACGAAGAGGCTACGGAAGTAATAGCGAGCGTCGGTGGCGTACGCGACTCAATTGACGCAGAGCTATCGTTGCTTACGAAGGCCATAACATCGCTCGACGAGGTAAAGAGCGACTCCAAAGCAGATGCACTGGTAAAACAACTGTCCATGTTGTTCGACAAATCGCCAAACGAAAAGGTGCTCGTATTCACACAATTCAGAGAAACGCAACGGCATCTGGAAGACGTTCTCACTGAGAAAGGCTGGGGCGTAAATCTGTTTCATGGTCAAATGAAATCTCTTGAGAAAGATCGCGCTGTTGAACGATTCAGGGATGAACTTGGTCCGCAGATCCTGGTTTGTACCGAAGCAGGTGGAGAGGGAAGGAATTTCCAGTTTTGTCATGTCCTGGTCAATTACGACCTGCCCTGGAACCCTATGAAGGTTGAACAGCGCATTGGCAGAGTGGATCGAATCGGACAGAAACAGGCGGTGAGCATTTTTAACCTCTGGGTCAAGGACTCTATCGAGGAGAGAGTCCTTGATGTATTGGAGAAGCGAATCCGAGTATTTGAGGAAACCGTGGGTGGCCTCGACCCGATTCTCGGGGATACTGAAAATGACATCGTGAAAATCATGCGCATCGCCGGTGAAAGAAAGGTCGAGGCCCTCGTAGCTTTCGGACGGCAATTGGAAGAGGAAGTACGTCGCGCTCGGGAGGCCGAAGCGAAACTTGGCGACTTCATAATGGATACGAAATCCTACCGAAGGGAACTCGCGGAACGTATCGCCGGCCAGCCTTCGCCGATAAAAAACTATGACCTTGATACGTTTATCGGCCAGTTACTTTCGGACGCCCACACGTATATACGACAAACTGGGACCATCTATGAGTTGACGTTCAACGGCGAAATACTTGACGTCAAAAAAGAGATATTCGCTGGAGGGACCAAACGTAAGGCGGTGTTTCGCGCAGACCGTCGCCCAGATTCCGAAGATGTCGAGTTTTTGGCATTTGGCCATCCGATAGTTGATGGAGTGGTGGACCGTGTGCTGGCGGAAGAGTACGAGGGAGTTACAGGAACACGACGAATCCCAGCCAGTGAGGAACTTGCTCCGTGCGCTGGTTGGCTCTTCACGTACCAGCTCAATGTTCCGGGCGTACGCACCATGGAGCACCTTGAACCAGTCTTTGTCAGTGACGATGGGAAAGTTGAACACGGTGTAGGGCAAAAACTAGTCAGACGCGCTTTCCATTTCGATGAAGACGAAAGAGAGATAGATTCCTCAGAGATTCCCGACAACCTT
Organism: uncultured Dehalococcoidia bacterium; assembly: GCA_964502995.1. GTDB lineage: Bacteria > Chloroflexota > Dehalococcoidia > Lucifugimonadales > UBA3495 > Bin87. Next base: position 1,870 of record CAZCZB010000117.1, on the reverse strand, counting down.
GACGAGTTAGAGCCATTGGCAAACCGTATTGCCGATGAAAAGAGAGAGGAACTCCAAAAGCAAGCAGAGGAGCAAGCAGCCACAAGGGTCGCAAGAGAGGTCCTAAGGCTAAACCAATGGTTCGACTACAGAGAGCGCGTTGCCAAGGACAAAGTAGAGGCAACCCGGAGCATACTCGATAGCATCCGAGGCAGTGGCGATGGATCACAGCGGCAAATCATACCTGTTTGGGAAGCCAATCTCAGGCGGGATGAGGAGTTACTGGAAAACTTAGCGCCCGAGCGCAGCCGCCGAATATCGGAGGTGCAAAAGCACCGCTACCCTCAGGTCGCTTGGGAACTGAAGTCGCTCGGTCGCATCGAAGTTGTTGATGCTGAACCTATCGATGGCCCAGATGCAGGATTAGAGCTGCGTGGAGAAATTTCTTCTGAATTGCAGGCGGCATTAGAAGGAGTCGATCATGGCGGCCCTATTCGTTCATTGGAAGAGGTGGCCCAGAGGCTCGGTGTGTCTTGGTAACATATCGAGTCAAGATTGAGGACTCAGCGGAAGATGACCTCGCTCGATTGGACAAGACAGTGGTTCAACGGGTCCTCGACAAGTTGGATTGGTTGTCTGGCAACGTCGCAGTGGTCCGCCACGAATCGTTGAAACACCAATGGTCTGGCGTTTTTAGCCTACGTGTCGGCAATTATCGGGCTTTGTATACCCTTAGCAGCGAAGAACGCCTGATCGTGGTCTTTTTCGTTAAGCATCGCAGAGACGTTTACGACGCCGTCTGACCTGTTGCCTCACGACAACCAGAGTGCATCCCCGGAAGTCGTTGGCGGTTGGTCTTTTATTGCGGCCTTGGCAGGATCCCAAGAGGGGCGATTTCTAGGCGGGATGCGAACCTGCAAAGGCCACCACCCTGCGCCTGATCGAAGGCGCCGCTGAGCGGTTGGAATGGCTGAAGCGTGGCTTGACCCGTGATGACGCTATCGTTCATCGCAAGCTAGATTTGAGGCTCGCCGCGGACTATCTCACCCAGGCTGTAGCTGGCGGGGCACCAACGCCCAATCACGCCGAGGGCAAAATCCGGTGGAAAGGATGCCACCGTCGCTGATGACAGTTGGGGGTTGCGCAAGAGGTATCGCTACGGATACCCTGGAACGCCGTAGTAATCTGCCCAACACCACCGGAGCAACGACCATGCCGACCACCCGGTACTCCAGACCGGGGCCCGGCCGCGAGGAGATCACCGCCGGCCTGAACGCCGCACTGGCCGCCGTCGAACCGGCGTCGCGGGAGTCCCTGGACGCCCTGACCGGCCTGCTGGGGCGGATGACCCGGGCCTACGGGATGCGTCGAGTGGCGCAGCAGACCGGCCTGGGCAGGGAGAGCCTCTACAAGTCCATGAAGGCCGGAGCCACCCCCGAGATCGGCACGGTATTGCGGGTGCTGCTGGCCATGGGGTTCCAGCTGCAGGCCGTTCCCATTGACGAAGACGCAAGCGAGGATTGAAACAGTCAGGTGGTGACGGACCCGACCACGACTCAGACAACGAAACCGGACAACAAAAATGGAGCCACACATATGACGAAAAAGCAGCAGTTTCAAGCCCTGACCCCGGCGGCCCTATACGCCCGGGTTTCCAGCGACCGCCAGGACGTGGACCTGTCCGTGGCCGCCCAGATGAGAGCATTGAGAGACTACGCCGAGAAGAACGGCTACTCCATCGCCCGGGAGTACGTCGACGAGGCCGAGAGTGGCCGCATCGCCGACCGTCCCCAGTTCCGCAAGATGATCGACGAGGGCAGCAAGGCCACGGCGCCCTTTGAAGTCATCCTGGTCTGGAAGTTCAGCCGGTTCACCCGCAAGCGGGAGCACG
>CAZCZB010000116.1:6509-8391 GCA_964502995.1 uncultured Dehalococcoidia bacterium | reverse complement strand
CATCCGCCTGTGGCGGACTCGCAATGACAGATTATCAAAGTGGGTACGCGTGAGGCGGCCGCTGCGATTGCGTGGCAAGAGGGTTGGGGTTATCATGATTCACAGTGTTTCAAATCCGGTAATTTCAGGCGTCAACGACACGTACAACATGGCCACTGATACTTCACACGCACCGAACCTCCGCACCTCGCTTTACGATACCCACGTCGCCCTGGGCGCCCGCATGGTGCCCTTCGGCGGCTGGGATATGCCCGTCCAATACCAGGGCGTCATTTCCGAGGTGGAGGCGGTTCGCACGGCCGCTGGCATCTTCGATGTCTCCCACATGGGCCGCCTGAACATCGGCGGACCCAACGCGGCCGGCTTTCTCGACATCCTGCTCACCGGCTCGGCATCCGCCCTGCGCGTCGGTCGCGCCAGATACTGCTTCATCTGCAACGAACACGGCGGCGTCATCGACGACACCATCTTTTACCGCCTGTCCGACGACGAGTTCCTGCTGATCCCCAACGCCGGCAACCGCGACGCCGTGGCCTTCTGGTTCGACCGCCAACTGGCCCTCCATTACGACGGACGCGGCGTTCAGATAACCGACCGCACCATGGCAACCGGACTCATCGCCGTGCAGGGACCGGCCGCCGCCGGCATCGTCGACGGTCTGTGCGAGGACTTCAACCCCGGCGCCCAGCTGGCCCGAAACCCCGGCCGCGACCCCCAACCGTCCCTGCTCCGCCCCTACACCTGGGGTCGCGGACACATCGACGGCCGTCGCGTGTTCGTCGGACGCACCGGCTACACCGGCGAGGACGGGTTCGAACTTGCGGTGCAGTCGTCCGACGCCGCCGCCATCTGGGAACGGCTGACCCGGGCCGGCGCGGTTCCCTGCGGCCTCGGCGCGCGCGACGTGCTGCGTCTGGAGGCGGGGCTGCCCCTGCACGGCCACGAACTGTCGGTCGATCTGACCCCCATCGAGGCCGGGCTGAGCCGGTTCGTCCGCAGAGACGGAGGATTCAACGGAGCCGACGTGCTCGACCACCAGCGGGTCTATGGCACGGCGCGGCGTCTGGTCGGGCTAACCATGCCGGGCCGCAGCGCGCCCCGGGCCGAATACGACGTGCTGGCCGACGGCAGCGTCGTCGGCATCGTCAGCAGCGGAAGCTACTCGCCCACGCTGGAACGGTGCATCGCCATGGCTTTCGTGGACTCGGCCCACGCCGAACCCGGCACAACCCTTCAGGTCGATATTCGCGGCCGTTCCGCAGACGTTACCACGGTGGAATTGCCCTTTTACCGCCGCGCCGGATAGATCATCGACGCGGAATCGACCGGCCGCAACGCGTTCGTACCCATGCGCCGCCGGGCTCCGCGCCCACAATTGACCAGACAACAATGGAGGTTTTGACAAGGTGAATCCCGACGATCGCAAATATACCCGCGAGCACGAATGGGTGCTTGCGGCAGAGGGCGCCGACACGGTGCTGGTGGGAATCACGCACTACGCCCAGGACCAGTTGGGCGACGTTGTGTACGTCGAATTGCCCGGCGTGGGCGACGGCGTCGGCTACCTGGCGAAGATGGGCGAGATCGAATCGGTGAAGGCCGTGTCGGACCTGTTTTCCCCCGTCAGCGGCGAGGTTGCCGAGGTCAACCCACGGCTGGCCCAGGAACCCGAACTGGTCAACAACGACCCGTTCGGCGACGGCTGGATGCTTCGCGTCGCCATGAGCGACGCCGCCGAACTCGACCAGTTGCTGGACGCCGCCGCCTACGACGACTACATAGGCCAACTCTAGCTACCAACACCGCAATCGAGCCAACGGTTTGTAGGGGCAGGTTTCAAACCTGCCCCCCTTCATTGTGGACGATGCCCGACCCCCTCCAC
>CAZCZB010000116.1:0-6409 GCA_964502995.1 uncultured Dehalococcoidia bacterium | reverse complement strand
CCAATGTCCGTAGGGGCGAATAATCATTCGCCCCCGATAACCCCACGCACCCGCACCCGCACCCGCAACCGCACCCGCACCCGCACCCGCAACCGCAACGCCACACCCATCCGGTGTATGCCCGAACGATCTTTCGCCTCCACTCTGCCCCCCTCATTTTGAACAATGTCCGACCTCTCCACCCAATGCCCGTAGGGGCGAATAATCATTCGCCCCCGATAACCCCACGCACCCGCACCCGCAACCGCAACGCCGCACCCATCTGGTGTATGCCCGAATAACCATTCGCCTCCGCTCTGCCCCGCTTCATGTTGGACGATGTCCGACCCCCTCAACCCAATGCCCGTAGGGGCGAATAATCATTCGCCTCCGATAACCCCACGCACCCGCACCCGCACCCGCACCCGCACCCGTAACGCCGCACCCATCCGGGGTATGCCCGAACGATCTTTCGCCTCCACTCTGCCCCCCTCATTGTGGACGATGCCCGACGACCTCCTCTCCACCCAATGTCCGTAGGGGCGAATAATCATTCGCCCCCGATAACCCCACGCACCCGCAACCGGAACGCCACACCCATCCGGTGTATGCCCGAACGATCTTTCGCCTCCGCTCTGCCCCCTACCCGTGAGCGTTCTTGTCGGCGAATACGCGCCCTGCGCCGGCGCTCCGTAGAGGCGAGGCTTGCCTCGCCCCACCCTGGCCCATTCATCCGCCGATGTATGAACACCGAGACCGGCCATCGCCACGACAATCTCGACCCAGTCAAATGATCATCATTAAAAGTCTCAAAAAAGCGACAAAACTCATTGCCGTCGCGCTCTGACGGGTGATATAATATCGGCATAGAAAATAAATAGTATCTCAAACCGCCACATGATGAAATTCACGGATAAAGTTCAACCCATAATCAATTCAACGGAGGTGTCGTCATGGCGCTGTTCAATAACATCATCGTTCCTCTCGATGGGTCGGAATTATCGTCCCAGGCTCTGCCGGCGGCCGGTGTGATGGCCAGGTTCTCGGGCGCGCCCATCACCCTGTTGCGATCGTACGAACCCATACCCTACTGGCAGATCGACACCGACCACGGACGCTATCGCGGATCCCTGGCGGTGGCCGAACACAACCGGGTCGAGGCGTTGCTGCGAGTCGAAAAGGGGCAGTTGGAACAGCGCGGCGTGGGAGTCGATATCACCCTGGCCGCCTGCGAGGGCCCCGCCCACGAGTCGATCATCAATCTGGCCCACCGGTATCCCGACGCGCTCATCGCCATCTCCACCCACGGCCGGGGCGGGTTCTCCCGGATGCTCATGGGCAGCGTCACCGCCAAGGTCGTCCGCGCCGTGAGCAATCCCACGCTCATCGTCCGCTGCAACGAGCGCGAGTGCCCGGTTGTGCCCGATCATTTCGACAACGTGATCGTGCCGCTGGAAGGCTCCGACTTTGCGGAAAACGCGTTGCCCTACGCCGCCGAATTGGCCCTGTCCTTTGGCGCCCGCCTCACGCTGGTCCGCACCACCCCCGACTCCGAGTTTTTCAAGGTGAACGGCGAGTGGGGCTCCGGCCACGGCGTGGACGCGGTGAAATACTACGACCCCAACCGCCTGGCGACGCGGTTGTCGGAATCGGCCAAATCATACCTGTGGCACAAGGCCGATATGTTGAGCGCCCGCTTCCCGTCGCTGGATCTGGAGGCTGTCCACGCCCTGGAATCGCCGTCCGAGAAGGTTATCGGATTGGCGCGGCAGATGGACAACCCGCTGGTGGTGATGGCATCCCACGGCCGCCGCGGCATCGGGCGCGCGCTGCTGGGCAGCGTGGCCGACCGCATCGTCCGGCATTCGTCAGCGCCGACCCTCCTCGTGCGCGGCCCGTTGAGCACGAGGCTGACCGCCGATGATCACGTCGCGCCAGACTTCGGCATCGACGAAAACCGGGAGTTGACCGCCGTGTAAGCGAAGCCTGCCGCTAGCGTCATGAAAAGCAAGGGGCGGGCCAAAACCCGCCCCGTTTTCATATCCATCCCGGCGTCCCGACAATCCCGATCGCCTGTCCCGCCGCCGGGCAAGATGCCTTAACCACCGGGTATCCCGCCCGGCATACACGGCCGACTTTCCCCACACTTCTGCAAAGGCGCGGTCAACCCGCAGCAACCACTGGCTCGATGCCGGTGCGCCCAAAATCCTCACCCTTGTACAGCAGGGACAAACCCCGCACGGTCGCCAGCGCGTAGGCAAACGTATCGCCGTAATTCAGCCCGGCCCGGTGCCGCCCCCTGCCAAAATCGCGGTGCGCCTCAGCGGCCGCCCAGAGTTGCTCCTCGTCCACCGGAACCAGGCGAATGAATGGTCTTGCCAATAGTTCCACCGCGGATCGATAGATGGCATCGCCCCTATTGATGGTAACAATCATGAACTCGACGGCGGTAGCCATAGAAACCAACACTTCGCCGTCTTTTACCATGGCGTCCCAAAATAGCTGATTTTCGGGTTCCCCATTCACTACAGCCATCAATGCGGATGTGTCGGCGACCATCACTTGGGAAGCCCCCGCTCATCGTAAAGTTCGTCCTGCCAGACTTTGGACGGGGGATCGGCGTTATCGAATGGGTACAAAGCGCGGTTACGCCTGCCAACCTCTGCCCAGTATTTCTTTTCGGCTTCCATTTCGGCAGGAGCCAGTTTGCGTGGCGGCAACCCTATCTTGGACGCCAGATTATCGACAGCGAGTTCCAGGATGCGGTCAGTCGCGTCCGGCCCGGTGTAACCCAGGCGCTCAGCCAGCGCGGCGACACGCGCGGCGGTTTCCGGTTTCAACTGCGTGGTCATGATTTCCTCTCAGGGGTGGTTGGACCCGGCGTGTCGCCTACCACTTCTGGATGACGGGCAGCACTTCCTTGCCGAACAGCCCGATGTTCTTCATCGTGGCCTTGTGATCCATGCGGGACTCCTGCCCGTAGAACACCAGGTGCTCCATCCCCAGCCGCTTGTGGAGATACTCCAGCTTTTCCAGCACGGTGTCGGGAGTTCCGCAGACGATGTGGTAGTTCTCCTTCAGTTCCTCGAACGTCTGCATGTTCAGCGGCTTGAGGCCGGAACGCCGCGCCGCGATGGCCGCCCCCGCCGCCGAACGATAACCCACCGGAGCCATGTACTCCCGCGGGCCGCGCACGGTCGGCCCCATGCGCCAGATGAAGTGCCTGGCCTGATCGTCGGCCTCCTCCTGCGTGTCCCCAACGTAGCAGCACAGCAGGTATCCGAAGTTGTCGGGCACGACCTCGCGCCCGGCGGCCTCGGCGGCCTCGCCGTACATCCCGAACAGTTCCTCGGTAACGTCCAAGTCGGTCAGGAAGGCCACGTAGGTGTACCCATGCTCGCCCGACCACTGCGCCGTCTCCGGCGACGACGTGCCGGGCACCCAGATGGGCGGGTGCGGCTGCTGGATGGGCACCATCCACGGGTTGACCACGCGGAAGTTGTAGTGCTTGCCCTCCCAGCGGAACGGCCCCGGCGTGGTCCAGGTTTTCATGATCAGGTCGTGGCATTCCTCGAACCGCTCGCGGTTCGCCACGGGGTTGTTGTTCGTGGACACCGTCTCCACTCCCGTCCCGCGCACGAATCCCGAAATCAGCCGCCCGCCGGAGATCACGTCGATCATCGCCAGCTCTTCCGCCAGACGCACCGGGTTGTCGTGGATGGGCAGAATGTTGCCCAACAGCAGGATCTTGGAGTGGTGCGTGATGCGCGCCAGCACGGCGGCCGACAGGTTCGTCGCCGCGTTCATGCACGACGGCGTGTTGTGGTGCTCGTTGAGCATGATCCCGTCGAACCCAAGCTCGTCGGCATACACGCACTCGTCAAAGTAACGCTTGAAGAGGCCGTTGGCCGTGTTCGGGTTGAACCACGTATTGGGAAAAGTCAGGCGCAGCGATGGGTACTTGTCGCCCTCTTCGTCGGGATATTCGTGGTACGGAAACTCGGAGAAATAGTAGCTTTTCACGGCGTGATGGCCTCCGCTGGCGTCAGATGGGTATCGCGCTGAATTATATCAGCCCGACGAACCCGCGCCGCCAATTCGCTGCGATGGGCTCACAAGCGGCGTTCCTGTTGCCGCAACGCGCACCGATTATCCGGTGCGCAGGTCTCCGGGAGCATCTAGCGCAACTCTATAAATGCGCCGCGCTCGTCATCATGGAATTGCAACAGTTCATCATGATTGGATCGGAGCAGGTCAGCGACTGCACCGGTTGGGCAGTTGCCCAGCCCGATCCGAATTACCTTGGGCGGATGACCGAGTCTCGCGCTCAGCAAAAGATAATCCGCATCCTTGGTCACTATCACCAGGCCGTTAACTGCCGCGTATTCCCAGACCGCAATATCCTCAGATTCCGCCAGCCCGATTTCGTGAACATGTAACGATTCGGGGTAAATGTCCTGGAGATGCGAAACCAGATTTGGGGAAAGGTTGTGATCGAATAGCAGTCGCGGAGACGTCATTGCGACCGGTATTTGGACGCGTACACAATCCGCTCGTTGCGGAGCGCGTCAAACTCATGGCAGGCCAGAATGTCCTCTGGCGTCAGATACGGAAAATCCGCAAGCACCTCGTCCTCGGTCATTCCGCCGGCCAGGTAGCCCAGCACGTCATCCACGGTGATGCGCATATTGCGGATGCAGGGCTGCCCGCTGCGCTTGCCGGGTTCTATCGTGATCCTGTCGATGTAGGACGGTGGCATGGTGTCATCCTTCTGCGCCAGTTTGAACGCGCCTCTCTCGCAGTTTATCACGCCGTCGCTCCCGGTCCCGGCCCCATCACCGGACACCCCGCGCACATCGCCCCCCGGCTGCCGGGGACACATTCGTGGCTGTCGTATGACTCCCCGGTGGTGTACGCCGCCGGCGTCTCCATGATCGATGCGACGGCGCTCGATTTCGGCGGCGGCAGCGCGACGCCCGCCGCCTCCGCATCCCTGCGGTCCTTCGCCTCGCCAAACAGGTCCATGCGAAGCTGCCGACCCGACGGCGGCCTCTGCCCGGGAAACACCACGTAGGGCCACGCCCGTTTGCGGGCCACCCCCATCGCCTGCAGGTCACGCCAGTTGTCGATGCTGTGGCGTCGCCGGTTCTCCAGTATCCGCCCGGCCGACACCGGCCCAATGCCCGGGATGCGCAGCAGTTGGTCTTTGGTGGCGGCGTTCAGGTCAATCGGAAAGGTGTCCAGGTTCTCCATCGCGATCACGGTCTTGGGATCCTGCTCCAGCGACAGGAACCCCGCATGGTCGAACGCCATGTGTATCTCGTCGGTTGAAAACCGGTACACCCGGCGCAGCCAGTCCATCTGGTACAGCCGATGCTCCCGGCCCGCATGAACGGGCGGCTTTTCCTCCATCGGCGTGAACCGCGCCGGCCGAAATGGCGGGTAATACACCCGCTTCAGGTTCCAGTCGGTGTACATCTGGTCAACCCGGCCGTAGATCTGCCGGTCGGACTCGTCGGCCGCGCCCACCACGAACTGGGTCGCCTGGCCCACTGCGCCCCCGCTGCTGGCGGCGGTAAACTCGTTGATCCACGCCATCGGGTCGAGAATGTCCCTCTGCAGGTCCTTGTGGGGACTGATCCGGCGCATCATGTCCGGCTCCGGCGTCTCGATGTTCACGGACAGCCGCGTGCCCAGGCGGTGCGCCCGCTCCACCAACTCCCGCGACGCCCCCGGCATGATCTTGAGATGGACATAACCCCGGAACCCGTGTTTCCGGCGGATGATCTCCACCGTTTCCACCATGTGCTGCGTGGTCTTTGTGCCGTCGCCGGCGATGCCCGAACTCAGGAACAGCCCGTCCACGGCCAGCCGGTTGTGCAGTTCCATGAAGGTGTCGGCCAGTTCCTCCCGCTTGAAGGCGTAGCGCTTGCGGGGCACGTAGATGCTGTTGGGGCAATAGGCGCAGTCCATCTTGCAAAAGTCGGTGAACATCACCCGCATCAGGTTGATCTTCTTGCCGTTGGGCAGGCTGGCCTTGTACACGCCCGGCGCCGGATTCTTGCGCGGGTCCGAGTACGCGATGCGCTCCGGGCCGCTGGTGGCGTATCCGCTGGCGAACTTGCCGTCGTACGACGGATTGCTGACCTTGCCGGCGGTCAGAATATCGTCCGACGCGGCCATGCCCCCAAGGATGTACAGCTTGTCATAACGGTCGGGCGTCCGCTTGATGAGCATGAGTTGGTCGCTCCCCGCCGGCGGTCGAAAATCAAAAGACCGCCAGCATTTGCGAACTCATGTTCGCCCATCCGCCGCCACGACGTCAACGACCAAATGTCACCGGATCAAAAAAAACCGCGCTCAGGCCGTGCCCAAACCCCGCTCATCCTGAGCCCGTCGGTGCCCAAACCCCGCTCATCCTGAGCCCGTC
>CAZCZB010000115.1:0-8585 GCA_964502995.1 uncultured Dehalococcoidia bacterium | reverse complement strand
CTCCATCCCAAGAACATCCCATGCCAGTTTAGCCCATTGTCACACACCCTCTAAGGTTGCGGTTGAAAATTCCAATGGTGGTGAAAGGGCAAATGTCTATCAGCGGGCCGGAGGTGCCGTCAGCGAATTGGTCAGTAATGGCTAGAGGCAACTCGGGCCGCCGGCTGGCGATGCTGGCTATTGCTTGCGTTAATGGCTCCCGGTCATGCCGATACTGGAGTAACTTATCAGCAAATTCTGTATAGAAATTTGTCCAACCGAAACGTGCATCTACTGTCAATTGATCACCGAACCTTGCCTGATATTGCCGGTCATTGCGCCAACGTTCAATGTCCTGTGGTTGGTTGTCGAACGTAAACGCTATTAAAGCGTCAGTCTTCCAATCTCCTGGGTATACGGCGTGGATGGTTTGGGCGTACATCGAGAAATACCATTCTTTGGGTGGATTACATCTGGTCCAATCGACACTCAAGAAACGTCCGTCTCCTGCGTTTCGTGTTACTACGCCGATTGCCTTGATTAGCATCCCCGGCACGTATTCGCCATGATTATCGAACGGTAGGTTTTGCCTACGTCCGTACCTGGCTTTGATGGCGATCCGATCTCCCGGTTTGACTGCCCTAACCTGGTCGTAGAATTCTCCATCCCTATACCCGTTTTCCCAAATCCCACTTCGCAGGAATCGCTCGGTTTGATCGTCTGTGCCACCCCAACCGGCGCCAACAAACCAGACGGGGCGGGTGATCTCATTTCTTAAGGTCATTCTCGAAGCCTCCGGAATGTGCTTTTAGCTAAACAATCAGCATCGCGTCGCCGAAGGAGTAGAACCGGTAACGCTGCTCGATCGCCTCCTGATACGCCGCCATGATGCGCTCGCGGCCGGCGAAGGCGGATACCAGCATCATCAGGGTTGAGCGCGGCAGGTGGAAGTTGGTGAGCATGGCGTCCACCAGGCGGAATTGATGGCCGGGGACGATGAACAGGTCGGCGTCGCCGGTGGTGGCCGCGATTTCATCGCCGCAGATGCGCGCCACGTGTTCCAGCGTGCGGACGCTGGTGGTGCCCACCGCGATGATGCGGCTGCCGTCCCGCCGCGCGCGGTTGATGGCATCGGCGGTACCCTGGGGCAGATCGAACCATTCGGTGTGAATCTTGTGCTCCGTGATGTCCTCGCCATGCACCGGACGGAACGTGTCGAGGCCCACGTGCAGCGTCACCCATGCCGTTTCGACGCCGATGGCGCGAATGTCGGCGAGCATCCGGTCGGTGAAGTGCAGCCCGGCCGTGGGCGCGGCGACGCTGCCGGGAGCGTCGGCATAGACGGTTTGGTAACGCTCGGGATCGTCGGGCGTTTCCTTGATGTACGGCGGCAGAGGGAGTTCGCCCAGGTTGTCCATGCGCGATTCGTCGGAGAGGCGGACGGTGCGCAGTCCGTTCTCGTGGCTCTCCAGCACTTCGACTTCCACCGAGTGAATCGGAGCGTCGGCATCAATCGGAGCGTTGGCGTCAATCGGAGCGTCCGCATCAATCGGAGTGTCGGCATCGATTGGAGTGTCGGCGTCCGGCGGTCCGATGACCACCTTTGCGCCCACGCGGAGCCGGCGGCCCGGGCGACCCAGGGCCTGCCAGATTCCCGGCTCCAGCCGGCGAACCAGCAGCACCTCGACGCGGGCGCCGGAACGCTGCTCGTTGCCGTGCAGTCGCGCCGGAATCACCCGGCTGCGGTTGAACACCATCAGGTCGCCGGGGCGCAGGTATTCGGTGAGATCCCGGAATGTGCGGTGCTCAACGCCGTTGGGCTGCGCCCGGTCCAGCGCCAGCAGGCGCGACGAATCCCTGGGTTCGGCGGGGGTCTGGGCGATCAGTTCCGGCGGCAGGTGGTAGTCGAAATCGCTGGTGCGGAGCGTCATGCGAAGGCGGGAGGTTTCGGTTACGCCTGCCCGGCGCTGACCCGCGCGGCGTGCAGCGTGTTGCTGATGAGCATGGCCACGGTCATGGGGCCGATGCCGCCGGGCACGGGCGTAATGGCCTCGGCTTTGGCGGCCACCGGCTCGAAGTCCACGTCTCCGACGAGACGGTAGCCTCGGCGGCGGGTGGCGTCGTCAACCCGGTTGATGCCCACGTCGATCACGACGGCGCCATCGCGCACCATGTCGGCGCCGATGGCGCGGGGCGCCCCCATGGCGGCAATCAGGATGTCGGCCTGGCGGGTGATGTCGGGCAGGTCGCGGGTTCGGGTGTGGCACACGGTGACGGTGGCGTTGCCGCCGGAGTTGCGTTGCATCAGCATGGTCGCCAGAGGCTTGCCCACAATGTTGCTGCGGCCGACGATCACCACGTGCTGACCGGACGGGTCGTAACCGGAGCGCAGCAGCGCCTGCTGCACGCCGGCCGGCGTGCAGGGCAGAAATGAGGGTTCGCCCTGGAGCATCCGGCCCTGGCTGACGGGATGCAGGCCGTCCACGTCCTTGCGCGGGTCGATGCGTTCGATGGCCGCCCCTTCGTTCATGTGATAGGGAAGCGGCAACTGCACCAGGATGCCGTGAAACTTCGGGTCTGCGTTGAGACGGTCGATGAGGGCCAACAGTTCTTCCTGGGGGCGATCGTCGGGCAGATTGAAGGTTTCGGAGAAAATGCCGGCTTCGGCGCAGGCGCGGGCCTTGTTGCGCACATACACCGCGGAGGCAGGGTCGTCGCCAACCAGCACGGCTGCCAGGCCGGGCGTTACGCCGGAGGATGCGAACAGCGCTGCCACGCCGTCGGCCGCTTCCGCCCGTAGGTCGGCGGCCAGTTCGTTGCCGTTAATAATGCGGGCGGTCATCACGCAACACTTGCTATTCGAGGTCGAAGACGTACTGACGTACCGGAAACGCGAAACCGGGCAGAACTTCCTCGCCGTCCAGGAACTCGGGATCGTCCAGTGTCTCAGGCTCGTCCTGGCCGGCGCGGTAGATCAGGACCTGGCGGTTGCGGGTGTCGATCAGCCAGCCCAGGAGTGTTCCGCTTTCCATCCAGAGGGTCATCTTTCTTTCCAAAGGAGGCAGGTCGTCGGTTCGTGAGCGGATCTCGACGACGAAGGCGGGGGCGCCTTCGATTACGGTTTCCTGCTGCAGCGAGGTTTGGGCGTCGTAATGCTCTCGGGTCAGCCAGGCGGCGTCAGGCCCACGGATGTCGCCGGACGGTAGATGGAAACGGCTGGTTTGGGATGCTCCGATCCCTCCGTTGGCAACTTGCCAATTAAAAAGAAACCCGGCCAAATGGTACTCGTGTCGGTTGCCGCGGAATCCAGTCATGGGCAGTATCAGCAGTTCTCCTTGAGCGTTGACTTCCATGTTGTAGAGGTCATTCTGTTCGCAGAACTCGATGAACCGAACGGGGAAGTCGTCGGCTTGGTGATCGATACCCAGGGGGGCCAGCTTGAGGCGGATGGTCCCGTTGGGCTCGGCAACAACGCTGCTCTCCTCCGGCGGATTGGCGACGGAGTCGATGACCGGTTTCGCTGTAGTCGTCATGCTGCTGGGCGTCCTCCGTGGGGCGCAAGCCTGAAGTATCAGGCTATCATACCATTGCGGCGCGGTTTGCCATTGGTGGTGAATGGGCCTAAAATGCCGACCATGCGTATCGTATCGTTGCTGCCAAGCGCCACCGAGATCGTGTTCGCACTGGGTTTGGGAGACTCGCTTGTTGGAGTCTCGCACATGTGCGACCACCCGGCTGAGGCCAAGGGTCTGCCGGTGGTGAGTCGCAGCATTCGCAGCAAGTCCCACCTTTCCAGCGCTGAAATCGACGCCATCATCCAGCAGGCCCGCGCTTCCGGCAACCCGCTGTACATCATTGACGGCGACCTGCTGCGACAACTGCGGCCCGACCTCATCCTGACTCAGGAGTTGTGCGAAGTTTGCGCCGTGGGCGCCGGCTCGGTTTTTGAGACTGCCGCGAAGTCCCTGGACTACACCCCTGAAATCCTGAGCATCAGGCCCGCCGGTCTGGACGACATATTCCATAACATTCGGCGCATCGGCGACGCCGCCGGAGTGTCCGAACGCGCGACTTCGCTTCTGGACCAACTGCGCGGCCGCGCTGAATATGTGGCCAGCCGGATTTCGGACGGGAACCGTCCCACGGTGTTCTGCATCGACTGGCTGGAACCCCTCCGCAACACCGGGCAATGGACGCCGGAACTGGTCGAAATAGCCGGCGGCGAGGAGGGACTGGCCGAAAAGTGGGGCAAGTCTCGTGAAGTGGGTTGGGACGAAGTGCTGGCCTATCAACCCGACTACGTGATGGTCATGCCCTGTGCGTTCAACATGGACCGGACCATCCTTGAGACGGCGCGGTTGTCCGAACGGCCGGAATGGAACCGGTTGAACGCGGTCCGCGAGGGACGGGTGTATCTGTTCGACGGACAGATCCCAAGCCGGCATGGACCCCGCGTGATCGACGTGCTGGAAGGGTTGGCCGAAGCCATGCGCCCGGAACTATTCGACGGGTTGACGCGGCCGGGGATATTCCGGCTCGCCTCACCCACTCAGCCGGCCACCGTCCGGTAACCCGTCATCAGGAGGAACGCGCCGATGGGCCTGTATATGGTATCGCTGGAACACGCCCCGGAACGCTGCCCCGGCGTCGACCTGGGTGTGAGGGATCGCGTGCTGCGCATGTCGGCCGAACTGCACGACACTCTGGCCAGCCGTGGTTGTGAGTACAGAGGCGGTTGGGTCGGCAAGTCGTCTCACCAGACCTGGATCATTCTGGATGGTCCGGATGCCCACGCCGTAGATGACGCGGTGATTGACATGGGCCTGGCCACCTGGAACCGCACCGATATATTCCCCATAATCACCATGGAGGCGGCCTTCGGCGGATTGCCCGCCGACTG
Organism: uncultured Dehalococcoidia bacterium; assembly: GCA_964502995.1. Taxonomy (GTDB): domain Bacteria; phylum Chloroflexota; class Dehalococcoidia; order Lucifugimonadales; family UBA3495; genus Bin87. The sequence continues at coordinate 3,706 of CAZCZB010000115.1, read as the reverse complement.
ACGACCACCGACTGACGCCCACCGCAACAGGAGACGCGCAATGAGCGAAAACATTTACCACCGTCGGCGGCGCATGGTGACCGACCCTGCGGACATCGGCCAGAACAAGATGGCCCCGGCTCGCAAGGTGGACATCGGCGCGGCGGCGAGTTTCCAGGAACTGCCGGCGCGGGTGAGGCTGGAAAATGGTGAGGAATACTGGTTGGCCAAGGGCCGGGACGGGCAGTTCCGCCTGATGTCCATGGTGTGCCCTCACGCGTTCGGCCGGGTGGTCAAATGGGACAAGAGCTTTTTGTGTCCCGACCACGGCTGGCGGTTCGAGGAAACCCAGGGCGTTTGCGTAAACGGGCCGCGCGCGCAGCTTTTCTACCACGACGTGAAGGTGGAAAACGGCCGTCTGATCGCCCAGATACCCGCGGACGACGACCCGGCGATTACGCACGCCCCGCCGCCGGCCTGGGCGGTGCCGAAGTAAGCAGGGTAGTTCACCCGCCGGCGGTCGCCGATTGACTCATAACTGATCGGCCCGTTCGTATGTATTTTGAAGAGGATCGCGGATGTTCACAAAATTTTCAGCCATTTTTGCATCATTGTGCCTTGTCGTGCTTGTGACCGCGGTGGTAGCCACCGCCCCGCCGGTCTCTGCCCAAGGTGAACTCGCAGCGCCGGAGAATCCGGAGGCAGTCCTCGGGGAGAACCCCAGGGAGGTGATTGTTTCCTGGGAACCGGTTGAACTGGCCGCCTTTTACCATATTGGATGGATTGCCTACTCGGACTATCAAGCCGACAATGAGGCCGGCCGCAACTGGCGGGATTCCATCACGTACAAGAGCGTGCCCAATACCGGGCAATCCTCCTACACCGCGCAAGACCTGACCCCGGGGGAGAAATACGCGTTCAGGGTGGGGGCGAGCACCGGGCGATACGGAGAGTATTCCTGGTCGCGGTGGACGGCGCCGGTGACGTTGGTCGGCTGTCCCGGTGAACGAGAGGCGTTGACCGCTTTGTACAACTCGACCAACGGACCGAGGTGGAGGAACAATGTCAACTGGCTCAGCGGCGATCCGGTGGGCACCTGGTTCGGAGTGTCCACCGACACCAAGGGTTGCGTGGTGGTACTTTACCTCGACAACAACGGGCTCCGTGGAGTGTTGCCGCCTGAGATTGGTGATCTGCTCCACCTGGACACACTGGACCTTGACGGAAACGACCTTGTCGGCGTGCTCCCTCCCGAACTGGGCAACCTCACCAACCTGACGGTCCTGTCGTTCGATCACAACGAATTCAGTGGCTCGATTCCGCCCGAGTTGGGCAATCTCAGCAATCTTACCGATCTGGAGTTGTGGAACAACGAACTGACCGGGGAGATACCACCGGAGATAAACGGCCTGTCCAACCTGAGGACCATCGACCTTGATGACAACGAACTCACCGGCACAATACCGGCCGAATTGGGCGACATCGCCAATCTCGGCGCCCTGTGGCTCAGCGACAACAAATTCACCGGGCAAATTCCCCCTGAGTTGGGAAACCTGTCCAGGCTGAGCTACCTGGGGATCCACAGCAATGAACTTACCGGTGAAATTCCATCCGAGTTGGGCAATCTTGCCAACCTGAGAGGCCTGCTCCTGCATGACAACGAACTCATTGGAGAAATACCGCCGGGGCTGGGCCAGATCGCGAACTTGCGGTGGCTCTTCCTGCGCGGGAACAAGTTGACCGGTCAGATACCTGTCGAGCTGGGCAGTCTCTCAAAACTAAGCTCTCTGGCGCTCAACGACAACCGGTTCACCGGGAACATCCCCGCGGAATTCGGCGGTCTTTCCAGCTTGATATTCCTGGACCTTGCCAGAAACCGGCTGGAAGGGGAAATTCCGCCGGAACTGGGCAATTTGCCCCGGCTGAAGTATCTGGAACTGAACAGCAACCGGTTGAGCGGCCGGGTGCCAACCGAGTTGGGCAATCTCGGTCAACTTCGGAGGCTGTATCTGCGAGAGAATGACCTCGAAGGAGCGATACCCGCGCAGTGGGGAGATTTGGCCGAACTAAGGATATTGGACTTCAACCGCAACCGGATGAACGGGCCGATTCCGCCCGAATTCGGGCGGTTGGAAAACCTGGAAGAACTCCACCTGGACAACAACGGATTCAGCGGATCCATACCGCGCGAACTCGGCAATCTGTTTAATTTGGAACAGTTGCACGTGGACAACAACCAACTGACCGGAGCAATCCCGCCGGAGCTGGCAAATTTGAGCGAGTTGAGGATCTTTTACGCCACCGGAAACGCGCTGACGGGCTGTATCCCTCCGGCCCTGTTGGAGGTGGACCAAAACGACCTGGATGACCTGGGGCTGGATGTTTGCCAGACGACAGTGTCCAGCGGGAACTAGGACCCGTCGATTGCAACTGGTTACCAGTTTATAACCATTATCAATTTTGAGCCAAAGGCCGATTTTTGGTTGACACGCGGTTGCGCGTAACTTAAACTACCCACAAACCCGAGGCCGGGCGGTCGATTGTGCCCGTTTCCGGTCAAAGCAAAACTAAAATTGAAGGAAGGAGGCACAGGATGTCACACAAAGATGACCTGGCATTGATGGCCCACCTGATGCGGCGTGCCGGTTTCGGCGCCAACCGCGCAGAGTTGGAGCGCTGCGTTGCCCAGGGCTACGAAGCCACCGTGGAAGAGCTGCTGAACCCGCCCGTGGAAAACGAAGGCGGCAAGATGGCCCTGTTGCTGCGGTATCACCCCAGCTTCTTGCTCCCCGGCGGCGTTCCCTTCTCGGGACAGGCCAACTGGATGTACAACATGGTATCCAGCGACCGCCCGCTCGAAGAGAAGATGACCCTGTTCTGGCACCACGTATTTGCCACCGGCAACTCCAAGGTCGACAACTGCGACCAGTTGCTTGAGCAGATCGACATGCTCCGCGAGCAGGGCATGGGCAACTACCGGGACATTCTGATTGAACTGTCCAAGAACCCGGCCATGATTTTCTGGCTGGACAACAACGAAAACCATCGGGACGCCGTGAACGAGAACTGGGGCCGCGAGCTTCTGGAACTCTTCTCCATGGGCGTTTCCAACTACACCGAGGTTGACGTCCGCGAGTGCTCGCGCGCATTCACCGGCTGGACCATTCAGGCCAAGCTGCCGCGCGCTCCCTACGGACGCTATCCCTGGAAGTTCGAATATCGCGAGGAAGACCACGACTTCGGCGAAAAGACCTTCCTGGGCCGCACCGGCAACTTCAACGGCGAGGACATCATCGACATCATCCTCGAAGAGCCGGCAACCTCCCGCTTCATCTGCCGCCACCTCTACAACTTCTTCGTCGCCGACGAGCCCCAGGTTCCCGCGTGGACCATCGAGCCGGCCCGTGACGAGGACGCCCTGGACGAAATGTGCCAGGTGTTCGAGGAATCCGGCTTCGAGGTGAAGGCCGTTCTGCGCCACATGTTCCTGTCGCAGTGGTTCAAGGACGCCCGCTTCCAGAAGATCAAGAGCCCGGCCGAAGTGGTCGCCGGCACCCTGCGGATGGTCGGCCTCTTCGAGAACCCGGACCCCGGCGTGCTGAACATCGGCAAAGAGCCCACCTACATGGGCCAGTCCATCCTGGACCCGCCGTCGGTGGAAGGCTGGCACACCGGACTGGAGTGGATCAACTCCGGCGCGCTGTTGGCCCGCATCAACTTCGTGGCT
>CAZCZB010000114.1:0-8800 GCA_964502995.1 uncultured Dehalococcoidia bacterium | reverse complement strand
GGATGGCATTGGGCGGGCACGCATCAATTGTAGGGGCGGGTTTGAAACCCGCCCCTGCGCGGCATGGAGCCGTTCGCGTGACTGGTGGATGCCGGTTTACAGGTAGGGGCGAATGATTATTCGCCCCTACGATGCACGCAATCGAACCCGGCGCCCGCAACGGATGGCATTGGGCGGGCACGCATCAATTGTAGGGGCGGGTTTGAAACCCGCCCCCGCGCGGCATGGAGCCCTTCGCGTGACTGGTGGATGCGGGTTTTTGCACAGGGTGAAGGCGAATGATCATCCGCCCATGCGTTTGTACGTATCAGGCAAACGTAGGGGCAGCCCTTGTGGTTGCCCTTACGTTTGGGTTGCCCCTACGTTGGGGTTGCGTTGGTGGTATGGTAATCGAACCGTTGCACTGGAGAGATTGAATGAGTACAGCCGCCACACGCATCGACCTGTTTGAGAGCGAATCGCGGGATCTTCTGGGATATCTGGCCACTCTTTCGTCCGGCGACTGGGCGGCGGACAGCGCGTGCGAGGGTTGGTCGTGCGCGGACGTTATCGGGCATCTCGCCAGCGTTGACCTGGCCAACCGGATGCTGCGAGGGCTGGACGGCGATTACTCGCCGCCGGAGGGTTCGCCGCCGCCGGAGCAGCATGACGAAACGACCTTTGCCCGCAGCATCTACCAGCGCGCCATCGACGCCCGGGAGCGGTTGGGCAACGGCCTGCTGGCCGATTTCACCGAACGCATCGAGGAGTCGATCGCGCTGTTCCGGCGCGTGGAGGCCGACCAGTGGGACAACCTGGTGTACTGGCCGCCGGGCCCGATGAGCATGGACACGCTGCTGACGCAGCGCATCGCCGAACTGACCATGCACGGGTGGGACATCCGCTCGCGTCTGGAGGACGATTTTCACCTTTCTGACGGAGCGGTCGCCGCGCTGCTGGACACCGTGGACCGCGCCGCCCGCCGCGCATTCCGTCCCGACCCGCTGTTGAATGATCGCCCGCTCCGCTACCGCTTTCGCATCACCGGCGCGTCGGCGCGGGTGATGGACCTGGTTTTGAGCGACGAACCCGCGGACATCGTCGAGCACGGGCAGGGCGAGTCCCCGGCGGCATCCGACGTGACCTTCGAGTGCGACGGTGAGACGTGCGTCCTGGTGATGTACGGGCGGCTCACACCCGATGATGCGGTACGGACACGGCGGCTGTCGGTGGCGAACGGCGATGTATATCTGGCCGCAAGTTTCGGCGACCGGTTTGTGGGCGGGTGATCGCGGTTAAACCGGAGCGCGCCCACCGGCATCAAAGGTAGGGCCAGGTTTGAAACCCGCCCCCACGCGCAGGGCCGTTGCAAAGTTGCGCGATCTTCTTGCGTCCGCTCGTCCTGAGCTTGTCGAAGGACGTGCTCGTGGTTCGACAGGCTCACCATGAGCGGGACGCTTGGAGACTTTGGAAAGACTGCCTCACGCGGCATGGATCGTTCGTGCGACCGATGGATGACGGTTTTTCGGTGTAGGGCCAGGTTTGAAACCCGCCCGCACGCGGCATGGAATCGTTCGTGCGACCGATGGATGGCGGTTTTGGGTAGGGGCGAATGATTATTCGCCCCTTCGGGCGCAGGGTCGGGCGCTGGCGTAGCGTACAATTCAGCTCACTTCATTCGCATCCACGGAGGGCGCCATGAAACGAAGCACCGACCGCATACTGACCACCCACACGGGCAGCCTGCCCCGATCCCCGGAGCTGCAGGACCTGCTGCGCGTCCGCGAGGACCGGCAGGATTTCGATGAGGCGCAGTTCCACGCCAGCGTCCGCGGCGCCGTGGCCGACATACTGGCACGGCAGCAACGGGCCGGCATCGACGTGGTGAACGACGGCGAGCAGGGCCGGTCGCAGTACGCCACCTACGTCAAGGAACGGCTGACCGGCTTTGACGGCGAGCGTCTGGTACGATCCCACGTCCGACTGGACGACGCCGATTTCCCCGAGTACGCGGCGACGCAGACCCACATGTCGTCGCGCAATATGCCGCAACCGGCCTGCACCGGCCCCATCGGCTGGAAGGACTGGCCGGCGGTGGAACGCGACATTGCGACACTGCGCGATGCCTCCGCAGCAGCGCCCGTGGAGGAGGTGTTCATGACGGCAGCGTCGCCGGGCGTCATCGCCAACTTCCTGCCCAACCAGTATTACGCCACCGAGGAGGAATACCTGTACGCGCTGGCCGACGTGATGAAGGACGAGTATGACGCCATCGCCAACGCCGGCCTGCTGCTGCAACTGGACTGCCCCGACCTGGCCATGACGCGGGTGTCGCAGTTCTCGCACCTGTCGGTGGACGAGTTCAAGAAGATCGTGGAGCTTCACGTGGAGGTTATCAACCACGCCGTGCGGGACATCGACCCCGAACGGATGCGACTGCACGTGTGCTGGGGCAACACCGAGGGGCCGCACCACCACGACGTGCCGCTGCGCGAGATCGTTCACACGGTATTGCAGGCAAAACCGCTGGGTCTCGCCATCGAGGGCGCAAACCCCCGGCACGGCCACGAATGGCAAGTGTGGGAGCACGTCAAACTCCCCGACGGCAAGGCGCTGATTCCCGGCGTGCTGGACACCACCACCAATTTCATCGAGCATCCTGAGTTGGTGGCGCAGCGCATCCTGAACTACGCCAACATTGTGGGTCGCGAGAACGTCATCGCCAACAGCGATTGCGGGTTCGGCACGTCGGCATGGGGCCGCAAGGTGGAGGCCAACATCGCGTGGGCCAAGCTGGCGTCCATGGCGGAAGGAGCGCGGTTGGCGTCGCAGGCGTTGTGGTAGGGGCCAGCGGTGTCCGAATTGGGGGTCGGTCGATTTGAGGGTGTGGTTTGCAAATGTAGGGGCGGGTCTGAGACCCGCCCCTACGCGACATGGAATCGTTCGTGTGGCCCATGGATGACGGTTTTCGACGTAAGGGCGAATAATTATTCGCCCCTACAACGTATGCAATCGAACCAGGGTAGGGGCGAGGCATGCCTCGCCCCCGGCGTTTGCGTGGACGGGGTTGGTTGGTTAGCTGACGGCGGCCAGTTCTGCCGGCTCGGGTTGCGATGCGGCAGTGTCCTGGCGCGCTGACACGGTCAGGGACAGGCCGTCGCCGGATTCGTTGAGGTCGGCCACGATGTGGTCGCCCTCGTTGAACTCGCCGGACAGCACGCCGCGAGACAACTGGTTCTCCAGGTGCCGCTGGATGGCGCGGCGCAGCGGACGCGCCCCATAGGTCACGTCGAATCCCTCGCCCACCAGCCAGTTGCAGCCGTCGGTGGTCAGCTCGCAGGTGATGCGCCGCTCGGCGAGGCGATCCTGCACCTGCCTGACCATCAGGCCAACGATCTGGCCGATCTGCTCGCGGCTCAACGGGTGGAACACGATGGTCTCGTCGATGCGGTTGAGCAGTTCGGGCCGGAATGCGCGGCGCAGGGCCTCGTGGACGGCGCGGCTCTGCTCCTCGGTTACACTGCCGGATTCCTTGTCCGCGACGCCGTTGGGCCCCAGCCCGAAGGGACGGCGCGACAGGTCGCCCGTGCCAAGGTTGCTGGTCATGATGATCACGGTGTTGCGGAAGTCCACCGTGCGGCCCTGGCCGTCGGTGAGGCGGCCGTCCTCAAGAATCTGCAGCAGGATGTTGAACACGTCGGGGTGGGCTTTCTCGATCTCGTCGAACAGGATGACCCGGTGGGGCCGCCGCCGCACGGCCTCGGTGAGTTGGCCGGCGTCGTCATAGCCCACGTATCCCGGAGGCGCGCCGATGAGGCGGGACACCGTGTGCCGCTCGCCGTACTCGGACATGTCCAGCCGCACCATGTTCTCCTCGTCGTTGAACAGGAACTCGGCCAGCGCGCGGCTCAGCTCGGTCTTGCCCACGCCGGTGGGGCCCAGGAAGATGAAACTGCCGAAGGGCCGCTTGGGGTCGTTGAGACCCGAGCGGGCGCGGCGGATGGTGTCGGCAACCGCGTTGACGGCCTCGTCCTGTCCGATGACGCGCTGATGCAGGTATTCCTCCATGTGCAGCAGCCGCTCGGCCTCGCCCTCCATGAGCTGGCCGGCCGGGATGCCGGTCCAGTTGGACACCAACTGCGCGATGTCACGCTCGGTGACCACCAATTCGGAGCCGGCGGGACGCTGGATGGCCTCGTGCTCGGCTGCCAGTTCCTCCTCCAGCCGCAGCCGCTCGGTGCGGTGGCGGGCGACGGTCTCGTAGTCGCCAAGCTGGTGGGCCCGTTCCTCCAGGTCCATGAGTTCCCGGCGGCGGTTTTCCCGGGCCTGAACCTCGGGCGGGAGCATACCGGCGTCGATGCGCACCTTGCTGGCAGCCTCGTCGATGAAGTCGATGGCCTTGTCGGGCAGCTTGCGGTCGGTGATGTAGCGGTCGCTGAGGCGAACGGCGGCCTCCAGCGCCTCGTCGGTCATCGTCACCCTGTGGTGGGCCTCATAGCGGGGCTTGAGGGCCTGCAGGATGGCGATGGCCTGCTCCTGGTCGGGTTCCTCCACGTAAACCGGCTGGAACCGGCGGGCCAGCGCCGGGTCGCGCTCAATGTGCTTGCGGTACTCGTCCAGGGTGGTGGAGCCGACAGCCTGCAACTCGCCGCGAGCCAACGGGGGCTTGAGCATGTTGCTGGCGTCCAGGCCGCCCTCGCCGGCGCCGGCGCCGACCAGGGTGTGCATCTCGTCCAGGAACACGATTATCTCGCCCTCGGAAGCGGTGACCTCGTCGATTACGGACTTGAGGCGCTCCTCGAACTCGCCGCGGAACTTGGCGCCGGCGACCAGCCGGCCCATGTCCAGCGCCATGACGCGCTTGTTGAGCAGGGAGTCGGGCACGTCGTCGCAGACGATTTTGCTGGCCAGACCTTCGGCGATGGCGGTCTTGCCCACGCCGGCCTCTCCGATGATCACCGGGTTGTTCTTGGTGCGGCGGGTGAGAGTCTGCATGACCTGGCGAATTTCGAGATCGCGGCCGACCACCGGGTCCAGCTTGCCCTCGCGGGCGAGGCGGGTGAGGTCCACGCTGTACTTTTCCAGGGAGCGGTACTTCTGCTCGGCGTTGGGGTCGCTGACGCGGTGGCCGCCGCGCAGTTTCTGCATGGCCTGGTACATCATCTCCTGGTTGATTCCCAGGTCCTGGAAGAGACGGGCCGAGTCTCCGGAACCCTCGCGGGACGCGGCCACCAGCAGGTGTTCCACGCTGATGAACTCGTCGTGCAGCCGCTGGGCCTCCTCGTTGGACACCTGGAGCAGGCGCTGCAGCCGGGGGGTGATGAAAATCTGCGCGGAACCGGACACCACCTTGGGGGCGCGTTCCAGCGCCTGGTGCAGACGGCTCTTGACCACCTCGGGGTCAACGCCCAACTCGCGGAGAATCTGCTCCGGCAGGCCGTCCTCCAGGGCGACCAGGGCCAGCAGCACGTGTTCCACGTCCCACTGGCTGTGTTGATAGTTGCGAACCAGTTCCTGGGAGCGTTGCAGCGCCTCCTGGGCCTGGCGGGTGAATTGATCTGCGCTCATTACCATTTTGATTGCCACCTCCGAATTTTATGGAACTGCCTGGTTATGTCCTAGTCATTGCGAGGAGCGAACCGACGGGGCAATTGCGTTGGCTGGCGGACGCCCCTTCCTTTGGCGAGATTGCCGCGTCCGCCACAGGCGGACTCGCAATGACAGTTTCAGCGGGAGTTGGTACGCATGAGGGCGATTTCCGCCTCAAGCTCCCGGATGCGTTCGTTGAGTCTCAGCGCCACATCGACGCCGGCGAGGTTGACGCCCATGTCGTCGGTGAGGGTCTTGATTCGTCGCAGCCGGGCCACGTCCGCCATGGAGTAGAGCCGCTGGCGTCCGTGCGAACGCGATGGGGCGATGAGGCCCGCGCGCTCGTAGTGGCGGAGGGTCTGGGCGTGCAGTCCCACCATGCGGGCCGCGACGCTGATGACGAAACATGGCTCGTCTGCGAAGTTATTGCCGTTTGTCATTGGTATGCCTCCCATTATCTCACGGTCGCAATTTATCCCACGGGTTCGGGTATGCCGGCTTCGCGGAGTTGCTCAAGAATGCGGCGCTGGTCGTCGGTGAGGCCGGTGGGCAACACCACCTTGACCTCAGCGAACAGGTCGCCCCGTCCGTTCGGGTCGTTGAGGCGGGCCATGCCCTGGCCGGCCAGGCGAAACCGGCGGCCGTTCTGCGTTTCGGCGGGCAGGGTCAACTCGACCTGGCCGCGCAGGGTTTTCACTTTGACCCGGCCGCCCAGCATGGCATCCACCAGCGGCACGTCCACGCGGGTGTGCAGGTCGCCGCCGTCTCGCTCGAACCGGGCGTGGGGCAGGACCGACACCACCAGGTTGAACTCGTGGCCGTCGCCGCCGTCCGGCGCGATGCGCACCCGGCCGCCATCGCCGATGCCGGCGGGAATGCGAACCTCCAGGCGGCGGCCGTCGGGCAGGTCCATCAGGCGCGCGGTTCCCTGATCGGCTTCCTCAAGGGTGATGCTCACCGGCACGTCAACGGCGGGCCGGCGGCGGGCGTGTTCGCGGAACCCGCCCAGGCCGCCCAGCAGGTCGGAGAGACTGCCGAAACCTTCGGGCCCGCCGCCGAAATCGCCGCTCCGGTAGAAGCGGAAGAAATCCGCATCAGGCCCGGCCTCGGCCCGCTGCTGCTCGAAAAGCTCGGCGTGCTCCCAGCGGTCGCCGTAGCGGTCGTACCGGGCGCGCTTGTCGGGATCGGACAGCACCTCGTAGGCGCCGTTGATTTCCTTGAAACGCTCGGCGGCATCGTCATCGCCCGGGTTCACGTCGGGATGGTGCTGACGAGCCAGCCGGCGGTAGGCCTGCCGGATCTGCTTTTCATCGGCGTCGCGGGAGACGTTGAGTATGTCGTAGTAGTCGGCCATTGCTGCTTGTACCTGCAATCGTTATGATACGTAGCAAAGCATAGCACATGATGGAAAAATTTACAAATAGTTGACAGAGTATTATCAAGTCTGTATAGTGGCGTCACCGGCCAAAAACAGGCCACCAACCCTCGGCCATCGAGCCGATAACCCTGGAGGAAAACCCATGACGATGCAACGATTTGACCCCTTCCGCGAGATGCGCCACTTCAGCAGGATGTTCAACCACCCCATGTGGACGGCCCACCGTTGGGGCGACCCGCTGGAGGAGGACGTTGACCACGCCGCCGAAGCCTGGGGGATTCCCATGGACGTGAGCCGCAACGACAAGCAGTTGACGGTGACCGCCTCTCTCCCCGGTTTCGCCGCGGACGATGTGGACGTATCCATCAGCCCTGACCGCGTCCTGTCCCTCAAAGCCTCGCGGCAGGCGGAGGTTGTCAACGACGGCCAGGAATACCTGATGCGCGAGCGGCGGTTCGGGTCCTTCTCCCGGGCCATCCGGCTGCCCAGCGATCTGGACGTCGACGGCGCGGCGGTGGCACTGGACAACGGCGTGCTTACCGTAACGCTGCCCGTGGCCGAGGCCGCGCAGACGCGCCGGCTTCACATCGCCGGCGGCGCCGACACCGAACACGGTACGGCGTAAGGAACGGGCCGGTTATCACAACGGCGCTGGGGGCGATCCCGTCCCCAGCGCCGTTTCCATTTGGAGGCGTGCAACGACCAACCCGGCGATGACACACCGCGTCGCTCAAACCGAACGACCATCCTCGTGGTGAATAACCCCGCTCGTGGTGAATAAGCCGCTCGTGGTGAATAACCCCGTTCGTGGTGAATAACCCCGCTCGTGGTGAATAACCCCGCTCGTGGTGAGTAACCCCGCTCGTGGTGAGTAACCCCGCTCGTGGTGAGTAACCCCGCTCGTGGTGAATAACCCCGCTCGTGGCGAATCAAAAGGACACACGGCGATTTCCCAAGCTTTTGGAGCGCAGCCACACGACAATCGAAAGCCCATTTGTGATAGCGTCAAACCACGCGCTGTGGACACACGGGGGCGACTTGAGGAGAAGACACATCATGAGTCAAACAAGGACAAAATTGATTGCGTGGCCACTGGCGTTGGCGATGCTGCTGGCGGCGGGGTTGATCGTCGGCAGCGTGGCGTGCCGCAGCCAACCGCCACCCGAACCGACACCGGAGTTCTCGGCGCCCACCGCGCTGCCGAGTCCCGAATCCATACCCGCCACCAGCGCCGCCGAGGCCACCGCGGCGCGAAGTTCAACGTACTGGGACGGCCCCCGGACGTGGGAACCGGAGGACGTAAGCGCGCTGGAGCGGGTGACTCAGGAACTGGTGGCTCCGCCCTTCCTGCCGGCGCACAGCCAGGAGTCTCCGGCGGAACCCAGGGTCGTTGAGATCCGCCTGGAAGTGGAAGAGAAGGAGATCGAGGTTGCGCCGGGAGCGTTCATGTGGGCCTTCACCTTCAATGGATCGGTGCCCGGCCCCATCATCGTGGTGCACGAGGGCGACTACGTGGAGATGACGCTGGTCAACCCTTCGAGCAACGAGTTGCTGCACAACATCGACTTCCACGCCTCATCGGGCGCGCTGGGCGGCGGTTCGCTCACCAACGTCGGGCCTGGGCAGGAGGTGGTGCTGCGGTTCCGCGCGCTGAAACCCGGCGTGTTCGTGTACCACTGCGCGCCCGGCGGAACGATGGTTCCGTGGCACGTGACCCACGGCATGAACGGGGCGATCATGGTGCTGCCCAAGGGCGGACTGAAAGACCCGGCCGGCAACCCCATCCGCTACGACCGCGCCTACTAACCTTTGGTGCTAGTTTGAGAAATGGTTGAAAATGTCATGGGGTTCCCG
>CAZCZB010000113.1:0-9092 GCA_964502995.1 uncultured Dehalococcoidia bacterium | reverse complement strand
GACTTCAACCGCTCAGCACCAAGACCTTCTAATACTGATTTGAGACGATACTAGGTTGCGAGATTTGATCTCAGATACCATGTTCAAACGGTTGTTCCTAATGGCCGGACCCAAATCGATATGGTCGCCGAACAATAGGTTCGTGTCCTCGTAAGCGGGTTGGTCACTCGGATACTCTTCCCGCTTAAACCAGTCTACGCCAGCACGATCCAAGACGCTCTCTAACGTTCCAGCGTCGCGGTGTCCGTGGATGAACCGATTGAATAAACGCTTGACGTTTTCTTCGGCATCTTGGGCCGACAACCCGTAAGCCGTCAAGCCTAACTCTGGAAGCCGAGCCACGATTACGTCGTCGTTAGGCCGCTTGAGTGTGATGACGTCGACGTTGACAACAACTGTTTCCAACGTACTCATAGGTCCCCCTCTTGGCAATTGTCGCTGTACTTGCCCATGTTTTCAGTGTTCTAGATTCAGTGCTATTATCATACCAGATTGACCATAGTCAAGAACGGACCATGCCTCGCCCCTACCCGGTCTCAGCTACGCCGAGGCTATCCAGTCGGCCACGCGCTCGCCGATCATTATGGCGGTGGCGTTGGTGTTGGCGCGGGTTACCTGGGGCATGATCGACGAGTCTGCGACCCACAGGCCCTGCACGCCGCGCACCCGGCACTGCTGGTCGGTAACGGCCATCGGGTCGTCGTCGGGGCCGATGCGGCACGTTCCGGAAACGTGCCGCGACGTGCCGACGGTCTGGCGAATCCAGGCGTCCAGCGTGTCGTCGTCGGCCAGCGCTTCGTCGGTGGGCGCCGTGCGTTGCTCAATCACGTCCTGGTAGGCGTCCGATTCCAGCATTCCGGCGGCGAGGCGGACGGCGTCGCGCATCCGGCGCATATCGTTCTCGTTGTGGAAGTAGCGGTAGTTGATGGCCGGCTGCACCGCCGGATCCGACGACTGCAGCCGCACCCATCCGGAACCGTCGGGCAGTTCCAGGGCGCAGGCGATGCGCGCCGTGCGGTCGGGCAGATGCTCGCCGGTCATCACATTGAAGATGCCCAGGGTGTGCAGCATCACGTCGCTGGGATACGACGGCGGAGCTGACGTTACGCGCAGGCCCCAGCGCAATGCTCCGGCGTTGGCGGTCAACTCGACGTGGTCCTTGACGCGAAAGGTGACATTGCCCATTGGATGGTTGAACAGGTTCTGGCCGACGCCGGGCAGTTCCCGGATCAGCGGGATGCCAAACTCGTGCAACTGGTCGCTGGGACCGATGCCGGAGAGCATGAGGATGTGGGGCGACTTCAGGGCGCCGGCGCTCAACACGACCTGGTCGGCCTCGACGGTGAAAATCTCGCCGCCGCTTTCGACTTCTAATCCGCACACCTGTGTGCCATCGAACAGCACGCGGCGGACGAACACGTTGCCCTTGACGGTGAGGTTGAGGCGGTGGCGCACCGGGTTCAGGTGGGTGATGGCCGTGCTCATGCGCACGCCGTCCCGGTTGTTCATGGGAATCGCGCCGATGCCGGGCGATTCGGGGCCGTTGAGGTCGGGATTGTATGAATAACCGCGCTCCATGGCCGCCGCGTGAAAGGCCTTCTGCACGTCGGGCCAGGTCTCGTTCTCCCGCCGCACGATGGGGATGGGGCCGTCGGTACCGTGGAAGTCGTCCTGTATGTCCTGGTCGGTTTCGGCCTTGCGGAAGAAGGGGAGCACCTTGGTGTAGGTCCATTCCTCGTTGCCGAAGGACGCCCACCGCTCGAAGTCCTCGGGCAGTCCGCGCAGGTAGACCTGGCCGTTGATGGAGCCGGAACCGCCGATGACCTTGCCCTGGGCGATGTTGATTTCGCCCTGCTGGTCGTTGATGACGCCGCGCAGGTTCCAGGACACGGGAGAGCCGATGGCCTCGCCCTCGTTGGAGTAGCCGTCGCGCACTGCGTCGGGCAGGTGTTCGGCGTTGGGGTAGTCCTGCCCGGCCTCAAGCAGCAGCACGGAGCGGTTGGGGTCTTCGGAGAGGCGGCTGGCCACCACCGAACCGGCGGACCCGCTGCCAACCACGATAACGTCGTACTTCATGGGGATGCCTCTTGTTGCGATTCGGGATGCCCGATTTTATATCACATCAGCACGAGAGAATCGTCTGAATCAGGATTGGCCGGATTTGTGGATTATCACGATTGGGGTGTTATGGCAGTGATACAATTCGCTTGACTGGAGGCTTCTGATGGCTACGCCCAAATCGCCCAAGGCTGCCCCGATGCTGCCCTACCGCCGTGGTGGGGAGATTGACTATGCCAGTCTGGAATTCAACCCCGATGAGAAGAACATAACGGAAGATTCGATGGAACAGAATCTGGAACTGGCGGAAATCCTTGGCCTTTTCCGCGCGAGGTTCACCGATTTCAACGAGCGTCCCGACGTGTTCCTGGATAATGAAACTTTCATCTGCTATGACCCGAGCAACCTGAACGTGCGCGTTGCACCGGACATCTATCTGGCTTTCGGCGTGGACGCCGGCGCGATCCGACCCCGCAAGATCTACTTGCCCTGGGAAGTGGGCAAACCGCCGGACCTTGCGCTGGAAATCGCTTCCGAAAGCACTGCCGACGCGGACACGGAGCGCAAGCCGGGCATCTACGCTGCCATCGGCGTCCCCGAGTTTTGGCGCTTTGACCCTTCCGGCGGGCAATATCACGGGCAGCCGATATGGGGCGGCGCATTGGTTAACGGAAGGTATCGAGAGTTGCCGCAGACGCGCGAACCCGACGGCATACTGAAAGTGTACAGCCCGCTGCTGGAAATCAGCCTGTGCTGGGATGACGGCTGGCCGCTGGTGTACGACCCTTCCACCGGAACCTACGACCGCGATTGGAGGGCGGAACGAGCCTACGCCGTTGCAGTGCGGGACCAGCGGGATGCTGCCCGGGAAGAGCGCGACGCAGCCCAGTCAGAAGTTACGCGGCTGCGGGAAATCCTGCGCCGGCAAAACGGCGACAATTACGGAACCCAAGGAGATGAGTCGCCATGCTGACCGACCCGCAGGAGTTTCTGCGCTTTTTTGACTCCATCCACCGCCGCACCCTGCGCGACATACAGGCGCTGCCGCCGGAGGCGCAGAACTGGACGCCGCCGGTGGGTGAGGGAGAGAAATCCTGGAGCATCAACCAGATTGTGCATCACATCTGCGAATCACGGATGTATTTCTCCCGCGCCTATCGCAACGAGGGCTGGCTGTACGACTGGGAGGTGCCCAGCACGGAGCGGCAGGTTGACTGGGTTCCCGCGCTGAACGAATCCCAGGCCGAGTTTCACCGCCGGCTGGACGGCACGCCGGCCGAATGGCTGAACCGGCGCATCAGGATGATCGACACCGACGGCACCCTGAGCGGTTGGCGCATCCTGATGATGCTCATTGAGCACGAGGTTCACCACCGCTCGCAGATCGACACCTACTCCGGCCTCAACGGGTGGGACGTCCCGCAGATCTACGGACGCACGCGCGAGCAGATCGACGAATTGCAGGAGTCGCAGCAGAGTAGATCAACCAATTAGTTTTGCATGGGATGAACAGGATCATCTACGAACGTAGGGGCGAGGCATGCCTCGCCCCTACCGCGCGCCATTGGCGACGGAAATAGGCCGATCAGTTCCGCAGCCTCATCCCGGACAGCCCCTGCCCGCCGTAGAACGGAACCCCGCGTTCCACTCCCTGGAGTGCATTCACGGCGTCTGCGCGGACTCGGATAACCGCCCGCGACAACACTCGCGAGTCGTTGCTGGCGAGGTAAAACACGGCCGCGGGGAACCCCAGGGCGAGCGCAACCCCGCCGATGCCAACACCGAGCAGAGCGTAGGCCACCGTGCCGAAATAATCTCCAAACGGCGGCAGGCCCATGCGCGCCATCACCACCGTCAGCGCGACCAGCGCCAAGCCCAGAGCAGCGCTGGCCAGCATCAGCAATACCATAGGTGCGTAGATGGTTGCGGCGAACCCACTATTTGAACCCTCAGGCTCCGGCGCTGATCGTGCTTCTGTCCAGAGTGAAAATTTCCCTTAGACTGTCCAGCAAAACATCGAGACCGGCATTCGCTATCTAAATTATGCAGTTCTAATGCAGAACGTACACCAGATGGCAGGTATGTTATAACATCTTTATGCCATAACCACGGATATTTTGTGGGCAACGGGTGGTGGATTCCTGCGAATGCAGGAATGACGGCGGGGCGCAAGGACGACGCGCGCCCGACAGAGGTTACGGGTTGATGACGCTGGTGCGGTTCTGGACTATGAACGTCTCGCGCCGTTCCAGGTAGTCGGACACCAGGTTGACCAGCGCCTGGGGGCGCTCGGCGGCGATGTCGTGGCCCGCGTCGTACACGAAGGCGATGCTGCAGTTGGGGACGCGCTCGCGGTAGATGCTGGCGGCGTCCCGCCGAACCGACTGGTCCTCCTGCCCAAACACCACCAGCGTGGGGCACTGCACCTCGCCCAGCCGGCTTTCAAGATCCGATGCGGCGTCGGCGTTGGTTGGCCGGACTGACGACGGCGAAATCAGCGCCAACACCTCGACCCTTTCCGGTTCGCGCATGGCGTGGCGCAGGGCGGCGTCGGCTCCGGCGGATATGCCGACCAGGCTGTACCGTTGGGCTCCCGTGCCCTGGATGGCGGCGGCGACCGGGTCCTCCTCCGGCGCGGCGTCGTTTCCGCCCAGCATCGCGCTCACCACCAGGTACTGCTCCGAAAGCCCATCGCGCAGGGCGGAACTGCTCTCGTCGGGGCCGTGCAGTATCACCACTACGCCGTTGGAACCTGCGGTTGTCATGGGTTAAAGCTCCTTGAGGCGGGGCAGCACCTCGCGCCCGAACAGGTCGATTTCCTGCATCACGTCCGCGTGGGTCAGGCTTGGCTGCTGGAAGAACAGGTCGATGACGCCCACGCCGCAGCGGTCATGGTACGCCTTGATCTCGTTGAAAACCTTGTCGGGCCCGCCGACGAAGGTGAGGCCGGGCGCGCCGCCCACAATGTCGCCGCTGGCGCTGCCGGCGAACACGTTGCGGTAATCAACATCCTGTCCGGCTCGCGTCGCCTGGATCACCTGGGACACTGACGAGCGCAGGGCCATGCCCGGAGCGCGTCCCCGGTCGGTCTGGCGGTCAAACCACTCCTGGGCCAGAGCGTCGGTTTCGGCCAGGTAGATGCTGCCGCGATACACCACCTGGTCGGGCGTGGGCTGCCAGCCGGCGTCGTCGCACCATTGGCGGTACTTGTCGGCGATCAGGCCGGTGTCCTCCACGGGTATGAACGACACGCCCAGGCCCAGGCGATGCTCGGCGGCGTACCGGACGGCGTCGTCGCTGCGGGTGGCGACCAGCGCGGCGGGAAATGGCCGCTGCACGGGACGCGGCCAGACGGAAACGGTGCGGTACTGGTAGTAGCGGCCCTCCCAGGAAAAGGGCTGCGGTTCGGTCATGGCCTTGAGGATGAGGTCCATGCCCTCAAGCATCCGCCCGCGTCCCTCAGATGGGTTGATGCCGTACACCTGGTCCTCGTTGGGAGTGCCGCGCAGGAACCCCATGACAAGGCGGCCGTTGGTGAGGTTGTCCAGCAGGGTGAGTTCCTCGGCGGCGCGGACGGGGTTGTTCAGCGGCATCAGCGGGCCGAGCATGGCGATCTTGACGGTCTTGCACCGTTCGGCGACGGCGGCGGCCATCACGGACGGCGTGCCGGTGGCGATGCGTCCCGAGTAGTGATGTTCGGAGAAGCTGACCCACTCGAAGCCCACCTCCTCGGCGAACTCGCACTCCTCCATGCCGTCCTGGTAGCTCTGCACGGAGGTTTCCGGATCGCTGTAGCTGGGCGGAGTCGGCCAGGTGGGCGGGAAGTCGCGGCGGTGAGCATAGCCCATAGCGCCCAAATAAGATGCTTTCATGGTTGTGGCGCTCCTACCGTCCCAATATAGTTCTGATCAGGCTGTTTTGCGACCGGCCAAGGTTTCTTCCTAAAAACTCCTCAAGTTCCAGTCGGTGCAGGACGGTCCGACCCCCCACGCTGGAATTGTCATCAATCAACGTGGAAGGGACGTTCTCCCACTCGAACTCCCGCCTGCCGAAGTTATCAGTCTGTTCAATAACGATGACCTTGTCGCCCTCCAGTATCCAGCCCGTGGGTTGGCTACCTTCCTTTTTCATCTTGGTAGCCGGCCGCAGGAGGTGATCGATTTGTGACTTAACTCTTTCGTGGCGCTTTTCGGCATAATCGATCCACCTGACAGGAGCGCACCATTTCGGCGGCTCGCGGTCAAGCAAGTCTGCGATGAGACGCGAGAGGATGGTGGAAGAAAACTCAAGCCAGTCATCTGGCCGTGGATTGTCGTCCAGTTCTGTGAGAACTCTTCGCAGATATTCGCGATATAGATTGGTGGACAGACCCCGGCGCATTTCCTGGACTTTCAAGTGCAGGTCATGCCTTAGGCCTTCCTTGTAGGATGGCAGCGCCGTGGTGGTGTAAATCATCAGGCTGCGCTTGACGACCTGGTCGGAGAAAGCCTTGAGGTCCTGGTTCATCGAAAGCACGAAGCAGGGGAACTCGGGAACCAGGAGCGGGTTCTCATCCTTGATAGCGTCCTCCCCGTGGTTGCGGATGGCGGGCTTGCCGATGTCGTCGAATACGGCGGGGAATCGCTTGTAGGCGTGTTGGATATTCCGAAGGTTGCTCTTGGTGAACTCCCGCTTGTCGATGCCGTAGGGCCTGCCGAACATGGAGGTCATCAGCGTATCGATCAGGCTGGATTTCCCGCAGGAGGGTTTGCCATACACGATGGCGAACGCCGGGAACCGGAATATGTCGCCGTCATGACCGGCCAGCGTTCTCATGTCGCACATGAACGGCGAGAAATAAAGCCAGGACCAGAGGATGAAATAGTCCTGCTGCAGTCTTTCGACCCCCATTCCTCCCTCGAATGTGCCCTCGTAGTTTCCAAAATATTCGACCAGCAGCCTGGCATCCCTTCGCGCCGCGTCGGGGTCAGCTTCAAGCGAAAAGGGTTCGCCAAAGAGGGTGGCGGTCTGTTCGCCTCTGTCTATGGACAATTCCCGATGGTCAGTTTCGTCCTCAGACTGCACTGTTCGAATGCGGCTGTACTCCCGAACGATTCGCCGGCGCAACTCCTGCGAAACTTGCTGCTTTCCATTACGCAGCGGCGGGATGGTGTTGGATATCACGGGCGGGATCGCAGCCTTCATCTTCTCAATGCGTTCAATCTGGACGGGGACATCGAATTGAACCGCGTTGCCGTCCGACGCCGACGGTTCGGGCGCCTGGATCACCAGCGTCGAGTGGTCGTTGGGGGAGAGTACCGGCACGTCAACCAGGGTTATCTCGGCGTGTTCGACCCGCTCAGGCGGCAGGGGTATCTCATCGGATGCCTGGTCCCTGATGGACTCGTACATGGACAGATAGTGGTCCCAGGCGAGGTCGTCGTCGTCAAAGCACACCAGCGTCTCCGACTGGCGGCCACCGAATGCAGTCTCCGAAAGGTTTGCCGATCCGATCAGTGCGCGAGTGCTGCCGGTTTCTGTGTTCTCAAGAAGGTATAGCTTGGCGTGGGCTATCTCCTTGCGCAGTACGCGGAAACGTGCCTGCCCCTCTCTTACACGATTGAGGATGAAGGCATGGCGATCATCCCGGAGGTTCTTTATCGCTGCGCGCGTGTCCCCAATGGCCACCTGCTGAAAAGCCATGATGTCCTTGAGCGTCCGGAGCGTGCTCTCGCATCCGAACACGCACTCGAAGTCACTGAATCCGTGCCTGTCCAGCAGCCTCACTATCGCTCCCACCCCTGCGGAGTAGGTCAATATGCGGATCCGGTCGTATCCGTCGAACAGGGTCCAGGAAAACCTGGATTCTGACTCGAAGCGGGCGCGAGCTACCCGAAGGCCGGTCCCATCGTCTATGTTGAGACCCAGAGTTTCGCCGGTTTTGGGTTCTTCCAGTCCAAGGTTCAGCATCACAAGTCGCCTGAGATTACCAGTGTTGACTAAATCGGCGACTGCCGGATTGCCGCAATAATCCGGCAACATTTACGCCAATTATCCGGTCGCGAACCAAATTAGTCCTGACAATTATTTATTGCTATATCGACGTGAACGTGGCAGATGGCCATATCTTCAACCTTGGGCTTGAGATCATCCCAGTCATTCCCGCAGGCGAAAATAATGCAACTCACGATTTAACGGCATATCCAGCCTTCTATCACTTTGACTTTCGTCGCTTCAGGCGGCAGTCGTCAACTGCTACCCGTGGCGTTCACGTGATGGTATAGGCGCGATATGGGAGTGTCAACGGGAGTGATGCACGACGGAATCGTCCAATTCCGGTATAGAAAACGTCGGGCGCCCCCGGATCGTGTGGGTGCTCACGCACCGGAAATGGGCCGGAAATGAAACCTCGAATTTGGCGACAATTGAGCACGGAATTCGGAAATGAACGCGAAATGGCGGTGGACGGTTACGCCTGTTTTGACTGCCTCTGAAAGTTTGCCGGCGCCATGATCGGTGGCGAACATCGCTGTGCTATGATTGGCCCGTTTCGCCCCGATGCTGTCGCTCTGCACCCCCAGGAGGTGTGATCATGCCGCCCCGTGGCAACGAATGGCTGGCCCTTACCGCCGAACCAACCCTGGAACCCGAAATTCCCATCTGCGATCCGCACCATCATTTCTGGGTGCAGCGGCCCGAACCGGTTGACTACCAGCAATACCTGCTGGCCGACCTGGTCGCCGACATCACCAGCGGACACAACGTCCGCTCCACCGTGTTCATCGAGGCCCGCTCCGAGTACCGCGCCGACGGGCCGGAGGAGATGCGCCCCGTCGGCGAGGTGGAGTTCGTGCAGTCAATCGCCGACGACAGCGCCAGCGGCCGCTACGGCGATGCCCGCGCCGCCGCCGCCATCATCGGCCGCGCCGATCTCAAGATGGGCGACGCCGTGCGGCCCGTGCTGGAGGCGCTGCAGGCCGCCAGCCCCAACCGCTTCCGCGGTATCCGCCACTCCGTTGGCTGGGACCCGCATCCCGAGGTTGAAAACCGCGAGG
>CAZCZB010000112.1:0-9286 GCA_964502995.1 uncultured Dehalococcoidia bacterium | reverse complement strand
GATGGGGGCGGGGCGGGAAAGGGAGGAGGGCGGGGAAAGGAAACGACCGCCGCTGTTGCCTGTGAGGGCCGCTGCGGCGGTCGTTGTTTGCTTATGGGGGGATGCGGCCCGGACTGAGCCGGGACCGCATCCCGGACCTGTCCTCGACCCCCGTCAGGCGGAGGCCGAGGCAGGCTGCGTCGTTCTACTGTACTGTGCCACCAGCGAGGGTCGACCAGGGGCCTTCTCCCATGCTGTTGTAGGCGCGCACCCGGTAGAAGTACCTCTTACCGGTTTCCACGCTTCTGTCGGTGTACTCGGTGGCGGTGGTGCTTGGCACCAAGTCCACCCACCTGCGGTTGGCCGCGTCCCACTTCTGCAGCTGATAGCGGGATATCGACAGGCCACCCGTCGGTGTCGGCGGCTGATCCCAGGAGACGATGAGTCTCCGGCTCAGTTCCGCAACCTCCAACGTCGGCTTGCCCGGTGCGGAGCGGTCGGTCGTGGCCGAGGCCAGCGGCGACCAGCCGCCGACGCCCTTGCTGTTGGTCGCACGGATGCGGTAGTGCTTGGTCGTGCCACCCGTGAGATCGTCGTCGGTGTGCTCCATCGTCAGGCCTGGCGCAATCGAGTCGTCGATGTCAACCCAGCTCTGTCCGGCGTTGGACGATGCCTGCAGGTGGTAACCGGTGATGGCCAGTCCACCGTCGTGCCCGGCCGTCCAGGTGAGCATGATCGTGGTCGCACCGTCGGCCGTGGCCACCAGCGTCGGCGGCAACGGGGCCGTCGTTGCGGTTGTCGCGTAGGCGGTGGTCGACCAGTTGCCCGTGCCGCCCGAGTTCTCGGCGCGGATGCGGTAGAACTTGGTCGTGCCGCCGGCGATGTTGCGGTCCGTATAGGAGGTTACGTCGTCCTCAAAGGTATCGAGAGCCATCCAGCCGTTGGAGCCGTCCCAGTACTCAAGCTCGTAGCCGGTGACGGCGGAGCCGCCGTCGCCCGTGGGCGGTGTCCAGGCGAGACTGATGATGCTCGTCCCGGAGGCCGTCGCGGTCAGGGTAGGCCGTCCCGGTCTGCCGCCGAGCGTCGAGGCCATCGCCACGTTGGACCACAGACCGCGGCCCGCAGCTGTCGCGGCGTTAATGGCGCGGATGCGGTAGTACCTGGTCACTGACGGATCGAGACCGGTGTGCGCGTAGTTCAACGGCGTCGCAGCGACCTGAGTCACTCGCTCACCATCTATGATGTCGGTGCTGTCTTCCGGCGAGGTCCAGCCGGACGTGCCGTCAGTCGAGACCTGAATCTGGTAGTTGGTGATGGGCGTGCCACCGTTCTCCGGCGCGGTCCATGTGAGCCGGATCTCGGAGGAGCCGTTCTGGTCGGCGTGCAGCACGGGCGCGCCCGGCTTGCCGGCTGCCGTGGAACCTGTCGCCGTAGCGGACCAGGGGCCATAGCCTACGGCATTCATGGCGCGCACGCGGTAGTACCTGGTCGTCATGCCCGGCAGGTCCTCGTGGTTGTAGGACGCCGAGGTCACTGCGGCCAGGTCCATCCACTCACCGCTGCTCCAGACCTGAACCTGATACCCCGTGATGGCTGAACCACCGGTGTCGGGCGCAGGCCAGGTAAGCCTGATCTCGTCCGTCAACGGGGTGGTGTCGCCCGATGTGGTTGCGGCAACAACCGGCATGCCCGGCACGCCGGCGGGCGTTGTGGCACTCACCACTTCCGACCACGCTCCGATACTGGTGTCGGAGACAGTGCCGCCGGTGGCGGCGGCTACGCGATAGTACCGCGTCTGCATGCCGGTCAGCCCGCTGTGCGTTACGGTCAGCGGCGGAGCCGGCTCGCCTGTCGCGGTTGGCACGTCAGTCGCCCCACCAGACGTGAGAGTAGCGTCGCTGGCTGTCGTCGCTTCGCTGTCCAAGGCCGTCCAGCCCACGGTGGGGTTGGTCGAAACCTGCACGGCGTAGTTGGTGATAGTACTGCCGCCTGAGTCAGGCGCGGTCCACGTAAGCACGACCTTGGTTGCGCCGTCAGGCGTCGCGGTCAGCACCGGCTTGCCCGGGGTCCCGGTCGCGGTTAGGACGGACTGTACTGTCGACCACGGTCCGGCGCCGTTGGCGTTTCTGGCGCGGATGCTGAAGTAGTAGGTGGTCGCGCCTGACAGACCGTCGCTATGGATATGCTGTGTCGGCGTTCTCGCGATGTTGCTGGCGATGATCACCCACTCGCCGTCTTCCCACATGGCGATGTCGTAGCCGGTGATGTCCGAGTTGGCTGCCGCGTCCTCCCAGTCGATCGTGATCGTATGCGGCGCCGCCGTCGAGGCTGCAAGCGGCGTTCCGGCCCACGTGGGCGCTGCCGGCACTCCACCCGTCGAGGTCGTCTCACTCACGACGTTTGACCAAGCGCCAGCCGTCGCCGAACCGTCGATTTCGGTGGTGGCCTGGACTCGGTAGTACCTCGTGTCCCCGGCGCTTAGCCCCATATGGGTTGCCGTCAGGGAGGAGCCAGTCACGTCGTCAGCAGTAATTCCCGAACCTGCGGTCGTATCAACGCTGAAGGTGCCATCCGCGGTGTCCGTCACCTCAAGAACATAATCGGTGATGGGATTGCCACCGTTATTCTCCGGCACGGTCCAACTGAGCGTGATGCTGTTGGGACCGTTGACCGTGGCCGTCAGCTTCGGCGCTGACGCCGGGCCGTCGGCCGTGACTACGGAATCCGTAAACCATGGTCCGGCGCCGTTGGCGTTCTTCGAGCGGGCCCGGAAGTAGTACATCACGTTGTTTTCAAGATCGGAAACCGTAATGGCCGCCGTAGCATTGTCCTGGAGGAGCGTCCAGCTGTCGCTGGCGGCATTGTACTGCTGGATTTCGGTCGTGGTGATGGCCGAGCCACCTGTGTTGTCGTTCGCCGTAACGGTGATTCCGATCTGGCCCGCGGTGGTGTTCACAAACCCGAGTGACGTCGGTGCGCCCGGCACACCGGTAGCGGTGGTGGCCGAGGCCTCATCAGATTCGTCGCTCCAGGCGGCGTTTGCGACAGGCGTATCGGCGGTGACAACGACGCCGTTCAGGGCGCTGATGTCATAGTACCAAGTCGCCCCAGCAGCCAGACCGCTGTGGGTGATGCTCTGGTGAGCGGGATCCAGCAACACGGCAGTGCCGGTACTGACCACTACTTCGCCAGCGTCGTTTACCTGCAGGTAATCGGTGAGTGAGCCGGAGGTCTGCCCAACTCGAAGCACGTAGCCGATGATGTCGTCGCCGCCGTCATCGGGAACGGTCCAGGTGAGGACGATCTTGTCGGTCCCCATCGCGGTCGCGGTCAGCGTGGGCTGGGACGGAGAGATTGCGACCGTCGTCCCGGCCTCCTGCGTGGACCAGGAGCCCTTCATGGTTCCGTCGACGGCGCGCACGCGATATGTGTACTCGGTCGTGCCCATCAGGCCACTGTCTGTCAAGGAGCCTCCCTGGGTCGTGCCGTCTACGGTGATCGCGGCAGCCACCATCGCTGGCGGAGGTGAAGCATTCACATTCATCACCGTGCCCCAGGTCTGCGTGGCGGGGTTCCAGACCTCAGCCTCATAACCGAAGTTGGTAGTGCCATCACCGTCATCCGGCGGGTCGGTCGGCACGAGCCAGGCGAGGTTCAACGAGGCCGTCGATGTGCCCTGAGTTGCAGTGTTGATGTCGACGGCAGTCACGGACAGGTTGCGCGGCGACGTGGCGTCGGTCGCTGCACCCGCAGGCGGCGCAGCGCCGCCGGTGGTGGCGGAGGCCACGTCGGACCAGGCGCCGGAGCCGACTGAGTTGCGCGCGCTGATGCGGTAGTAGCGCGTTGTGCCTGGCGCAATGTTGGTGTGATCATGCGTGGTATCGTCGGCGGCCTTGGTGGCCAGGTTGCCCCAACCGGTGGTGCCGTTGATCGAGACCTGAATCGTGTAGCCGGTGATGTCCGCGCCGCCGGTGGCGGAGGGGGCAACCCAGCTGAGCATGATGAGGCCGTCACCCGCGGTTGCGATCAGGCTGGGCTTGCCGGGCACGACAGCGGCCACGGTGGCCGAATCGGAGGCCGACCAGTCGCTGTAGCCGACGGAATTCATGGCGCGGATGCGATAGTACTTCATCGTGCCGGGGCCAAGATTCATGTGCTCATGCGAGGTTGCGGTCGCGGCCAAGGTGGCAAGATCGCTCCAGCTCGAGTCGTCATCGGAGACGTCAAGATCGTAGCCGGAGATGTCGGCGCCGTTGCTGTCGGGCGCGCTCCAACTGAGCGTGATGCTGCTGGCTCCGGCCATCGCATCAAGATCAGAGACGGCGTCGGGCGCCGTTGCCGCGGTTGTGGACGCGGTGACGACACCGGACCAACCGCTGCTGCCGGCGGTGTTGACTGACCGGACCTCATAGTCGTAGGTCGTGGAGGGATCGAGGCCGGTGTCGGTGTAGGTTGTGCGGCTGCCGGCGTCCATCGGGGTGCCCCAGGCTCCGCCGTTGGTGCGGCGCTGGAGCTGGTAGCTGGCGGCGCCTGTGACGGCGGACCAGCTGAGCGTGATCTCGGTCGGACCGGTGGAGGTCGTCCCCAAACCTGCGGGGATGCCCGGCACGGTCGACATCGGCATGGCGTCGTCGGCGGCGGTTGCGCCGGCGCCGTTGGCGTTGACGGCCTGCACCTCGAAGTTGTGGTTGGTCTCATTGGCGAGACCGGTCACGGTCGCGGTGCGGCTCAACGCGGGGCTCGTGGCCATCCAGCCGGACCATGTTCCGCCGACTGCCTGGTAGCGGTACTGGTAGCCGGTGAGGGCCCGGCCGCCGTCGCTGGTGGGCGGATCCCAGGAGAGCGAGACCTGTGCGTCGCCCGGGGTCGCGCTGAAGTTCAGCGGCGCGCCCGGCGTGGTCGTGGGCACGACGGCCTCGACGCGATTGGACCATGCGCCGTCGCCGTTGGGGCCGTTGGCCATGACCTGGTAGTAGTAGGTCTTGCCGATTTCGACGCTGTCGTCGGTGTAGCTGGTCCCGGTCAGGGCACCGCCGACCTGCGCCCAGCTGGTCTCGAAGCGCCAGAGCGCATAGCTGGTTGCGCCGGTGACGGCGCCCCAACTGAGGCTGACGGAGCTCGAGGTGACGGTGGGGGCGGCGAGGGTGGAGGCGTCGTATGCGCCTACGGTCTCGTTGACCCGGTTGGACCAGGTTGACCCGCCGTCGGCGGAGACCTGGTAGTAGTAGGTGTTGCCGGCGGTGACGCCGGTGTCTGAGTAGGACGTCCCCTCGATGGAGTCGTCCACTTCAACCCATCCTTCCGAGGTCTCCCATCGCCAGAGCTCGTAATCGTCGGCGCCGGTCACCTCGGTCCAGGACAGGTCGACCTGGTTGGCGGTGTCGGCCGAGGAGGACAAGGTCGGCGTTGTTGCAGTCTGCGCGAAGGCAGAGCTGTCGGTCAGGGAAGGTGGATTCAAGGCCGCGAGCAGGGCGACCAGGATTAGGAGGCTCAGTGTCCTCACAGCACGTGTCTTGTACGTCATAAGCTCCATAAGTAGGCTCTCCTGATTCATTGATTGCAACCGTTCGATCCTTTGGCCTGGTCGCGGCCAAACGGTTCACTGGCCCGTTTAGGAACGCCATGTTGTCGGACAGTCACTTGAGAATGAACTGGCGTAAAGTCCAGATTTGAGCATTGTACAACAGGGACTGGTCCGCCTGCAACATTCAGAATTCCGTTGCGAAGGTGCGCGGGGGCGCTTGTGGGGCGCAGACCGCGCGGGAAAACTGGTACCGGTTGGTTGGTGGTTATCTCATCCTTGCGATCCCTCCTCCCCGGATGTTCGCCCAGGGCAGCCATACTTAGGAGAAGCATTGGAAAGGCATCCCGCTCCTGTGTACAAGACTTGCTCCAACCGGTCCGGCGCGTGTGACGCGGGGCCGGTTGGAGATTGACTAACGATATTGGGTTGGCATTTGCGCCCGGAGACCGGGACACGTTTTTCATCGCTGCGCTACCAGTTTACGTGTTTGACCTTATATTCGTCGTCGACGGTGAAGTCGTAGGCCTTGTGCGGGTTGTATTTGTCGTGGCCGGCCGGATAGAAGGTTTTGACGAAGATCCTGTTTTCGTCCGGCAGGTAGTCCACGGTGACGGGCTGGCCGGTCGAGGGGTTGCTGCCGTCGAAGAGGGAGACGGCGGCCCCGGACGGGTGCATTTCCTCGAGGGCGGCGAAGGAGCTGAAGACGGGACCGGTGTAGGTGCTGCCGTCGGCTCCGATGAAGTAGAGGTGGAGGCCGTCGTCGCCGGTCTTTACGAGCTGTACGGGCGTGGCAGCGTGGTGGACGATGCGGTTGGACTTGGGAATGGGGGCCGCCATGCCGCCGCCCATATCGCCGTTATCGCCATTGCCGCCGTTGCCGGCGTTCGGGTCACCTGTGGGGCCCGAGGGGTTGCCGGGGCCGCCGGGATCGGTGGTGGGTTCGCCGATATTGTCGGGCGGCGGGTTCGGGGGCTGCTGATCGCCGACGTCCTGCGCGGATACGACGGCGGGCCCGGCAGCGATTAAGACGAGCGCCAAGAGCAGCGCAAGCAGGCAGACAGGCAGGGTATCACGAAGGCTACGTGAACGGATTGTTTGATTCATAGGGATTTCTCTTCCTTTCCGATGCGTTCCGCTCTGGGGCAGACTGTCGGATTTGAAGGCAACTGCAAGCTGCCGTCCTGGATTGGATAAGCGACAAATACGCCAATCTTGATTATGCCATACGGTACTGTATTGGCATAAACGGGTGTCAACTGAGATTCTCCCTAACTATACTCCCATGGCGGAAGTTGTGTCAACCTGTAAAATGCGGACTGTACGCGGCGGGCGAAGTGTGTTGCCTCTTGATTGTGCCACAATGGGCGCGGCAGGGAAAGTCAATTTATCGCAATGGGGCTGGGGTGTCAAACGGCAGTGGTCAGTGGTCGGTGGTCAGTGGTCAGTGGGCGGGCGGGTGGAGCAGGAGGTTACGGGTAGGCGGGGCGGGGGGGGTTCGTGCAGTTGGGTGATATGTGTACGTTATACCTACGATTGACTGGGATTTACTGGGATTGACTAGGATTTTTGGATTTGTGGATGGGGATGATTGACTAGGATTTTTGGATTTGTGGATGGGGATGATTGACTGGGATTTACTGGGATTATTGGATTTGTGGATGGGGATGAGTTTTTTGGATTGGGGGAAGGGGTCTTAGGATTAGGGTGCTTAGGATTGGGGTGGTTAGGATTGGAGGGCTTTGGAATGGGGGGCTTAGGATTGGGTATTTGGAATTCGTGTTGGCAGGAGAGGAGAGTGGGTATGCGTTATGCGAAAGAGGGATATAAGTATTCGGAGTTGACGGGAAGGATTATTGGTTGTGCGATGAGGGTGCATTCAGCCCTGGGGAACGGTTTTCGAGAGGTCATTTATCAAAAAGCGCTGCAAATTGAGATGGCGGAAGAGGGGCTGGTGTTCAGCCGCGAGCAGGAGATGCCAGTATTTTATAAAGGGCAGAAGGTGGGGTCGCGGCGGGTTGATTTCCTGGTCGGCAGTGTGGTGGCTGTTGAGCTGAAGGCTGTATTCAGATTGGAAGATGCTCATTTTGCACAGGCTATCAGCTATTTGGAGGCGTATGACCTGGAGGTTGGATTGCTGCTCAATTTTGGGGCGAGGAGCCTGCAGGTCAAGAGGATTGGGAATCCTAGGTATATGGACTAGGATTTTTGGACTGGGATTTACTAGGATTTTTGGATTTGCGGATGGGGATGATGGGGGGGCGGATGGCGGAGGCGGGCGGATGGGGATGAGGCGGGCGGATGGGGATGAGGCGGGCGGATGGGGATGAGGGGGGGCGGCTGGCGGAGGGGGGCGGCTGGCGGAGGGGGGCGGCTGGCGGAGGGGGGCGCGCCGGTCTTGATGCGCCTTATTTTTCTGTATCTCGGTCTTGCGACTGGGGCCCGGCCCAGGCAGGCGGGCGAAGTGATGGGCGTTGTTGCGGAAATGTCCAAGAGAGTTCGGGGTTGGGGAAGGCCACAACAGGTATTGTATGGTAGGGCTTGCATGCGCTCTTGCGGTCCCGGATGGGGGAGCGTCAACAGGTGGGGGGAACGCCTGGTTGCACGCAGTGGGGCGCAGATGGATGGAAGCGTTGAGATGGTTCAGCCGGGAGCGGTCAGGCCACACGGCAGCAAGAGGCAGTTTTGATATGCGCATGGATGAATTCAAGGGGATGGTTTCCTACTGTCTATACGGGATAGAAAAGGGGAAGGGCGGAACGGCAGCGCTTCTTTGTCCGCGGAGGGATGTGGAGGAGACCAGAGAGGTATGGGATTTTCTTTGCGCGACTGCGCGGCTCTTTGATGACCCGCCGCGATTTGCAGTTGGGGGTGGTTGTTCAGACAAAGGCCAACGGGCCGTAGACGACCGAAGAGAGATGGGATATTCGATCTGCCAGCAGAACGAACTGGAGGAGGCGTGTTATGAAGAGGGCGATAGCAGGATTTGCGCTGTTTGTCTTGGCAGCCGCGCTGGCCACAGCAACGATTCAGGCGCAGGACGCCGCGAAACCGGACCTGACAGCGGATTATCGCGACGGGACGGTTTCGTTAAGCTGGACTGCGACTCATGACGCAGTTAAGTACGAGTTGTGGCAGTGGGAAAGCACAGAGGGCTGGAAACGGCTCGATGACGGGAATCTCATCAATAACTCCTTCACTGTTTCCAATCTCAGCGGGGGGAAAGGTTACTGGTTTACGGTGAGAGCAATCGATTCCGGCGGCAGAAGCAGTGAATGGTCCGATTACGCGGTTGTGGAGTTGACGGAGGCGACACCTACAGTGACTCCGACTGTTGCCGGCGGGACAGAGACGACGGTTACCGCTACGCTCTACCCAACTTATACGCCTTACCCTACTTACACGCCATTGGCCACGTATACCCCGTACCCGACATCGACGCCATACCCGACACAGACTCCTCAGCCTACTTATACGCCTTACCCGACATACACACCGGGGGCAACATGCCCTGTGCCGGCAACGCCAACGCCGGCCCCGTGTATCGATCTGTCGGCCGCAAGCAATGTGGAGACCAACTTTCAATCCCCTGGGCCACCTCCGCCAGGCCCAGGCGACGTCCCTGAGGGTCCAGGAAGCCCAGGCACTCCTTCGCCGGCGCCCTTGCCGACTTGTCCGCCCACGAGCGGACCGGGCGTTCCCGGCGGGCCTGGCGTTCCTTCAGGGCCAGAGGGCGTTCCGGAGAATTAGGGAAGGGCAGAAGGCAGCGGTCGGTGGTCAGTGGTC
>CAZCZB010000111.1:1560-9347 GCA_964502995.1 uncultured Dehalococcoidia bacterium | reverse complement strand
AACGCTCAGATGACATGACGTGCGACGTCGATTTGGATATTGCAAGTCAGGTCATCCAAGTGAATGAAAAGACGACACTGGTACTGAAGCGGACTCCCTTCGAGGCTTCACCAAAGGTTTCACCATCGGATTTCGACCAGAGAGGAAACGGATCAATAACAATCGGCGAGGCAAAGTCGCTGGATATCGACGATGGGTACCAAATCATCGACTACCCAATCACCGGGGTTGGCGTCGGCCCCGTAACGGTGACGTACACCCAGGACTGCGGGAACGGAAATTCAGAAACCGCTTCGGACACCGTCACCGTGATACACGAAGAGGACGAGGACGAGGACGACGCCCCACCCCAGCCGCCGGACGCACCCCCTGAGGCGACGACGGCTCCACCCGTCGGGGCGACAACGGCTCCGCCCACCGAGGGGCCAACGGTTGTGCCGCCCACCATGCCGGCCACGGTTCCACCGACCATTCAGCTCACCGTGCCGCCCACGGTTCCGCTCACAATCCCGCCCACGGTCCCGCTCACCGTTGGTCCTCCGCCGCCGTTCCCGACTGCGGTTCCCGCCACCGCGGCGCCAGGAACCGGCGCACCAGGGGGAGGCGGCGGCGGTGGCGGCGGGGCCGGAGGCGTCGGCGTCGCGCCCACCGCGACACCGACGACGCGCACAGCCACTCCGACATTCACGCCGACCCCGACGGCAACGGCAACACCAACGCCGACGCTGCCACCGGTTGCGGTGCAACTCGTGCCTTCGACTCTGCCGCCGGCGTCTTTTGCGACGCTCACGCCAACTCCAACGCCGACTCCGACGGCCACCCCGACGCCTGCGCTTGGGCCGACGGCAACGCCGGACCCGTCGCTGGTCGAAGAGGAACCGCCGGAGTTGGATGGACCAAACATTCCCATCATAGGCGATGCCGTGCCGCGCATCCGGAACGCCCTGGAGAACGTGGTAACGGAACCGCGTCAGCGCAACACGCTGATCATCATCCTGATCATCGTCGGAGTGCTGGTAATCATCGTGTTCGCCTACCTGATCTGGCGCCGCCGGTAATCGAAAAACCGGTACGCCGGCACACGCAATCAGCGGAAGGCAGGGCCTTTACAAAGTTGCGTAATCTCCTTGTGACCGCTCGTCCTGAGCCTGTCGAAGGACAAAGTTCGTGGTTCGACCCTCCACGGGCGGGCCTACGGCGGGCTCCCGCCAAAGGCGGACGTTCCGCACCATGAGCGGAAAGGGTGGAGACTTTGGAAAGGCGCTGGGCGAACCCATCGCGGTCGAAGCCGTATCGCCGCGACCGTCTGCCGGGGCAACCACGAGGAGGGCCTCCGACGGGTCGGCAGCCATGATGGGGCCGGCGTGTGTGCGCCATCACCATCGACGATCCCCGTCGATGCGCCCGGGGCGAATGATTATTCGCCCCTACGCGGCGGGGGTTGCTGCCCGGGGCGAATGATTATTCGCCACTGCGCGGCGGTGGGTTCGGGGCCGAGGGTGTGGCAATAAAACGGGGCGGGTCTGAAACCCGCCCCTACCTTTGGCATTGGTGTTGGACAGGCGGTTAGCCTTCCTTGAGGGCCGGTATCACCCTGGTGCCCAGCAGTTCGACGGAACGCATCACGTCCTCGTGGGGCATGTGGCCCTCGTTGCCGTAGATCAGGATGTAGCCGGGCTCGAGATCCTGGCGGATGTGCCGCAGCTTTTCGATCACGGTCTCAGGGCTGCCGACCACGATGTTGTAGGCGTCCTGCAGGTCTTCGTAGGACATCCGGCGGCCCATGGTGCCGGTGCCGATCAGAGGCCGCGACATCTTGATGCGCAGGGCCTCGCGGGACTGGTAACCGGGAGGGTCGTTGAACTCCATCGGCCCGCGGTTGCGGTGGTTCTCGGTCCACAGGAAGGTGCGGCCGATCTCCTGCGCGCGCTCGTCGGTGTCGGCGACGAGGCAGCGGATCAGGTAGCCGAAGTGCTCGGGGCCAGCCTCGTAGCCTTCCTCGGCGGCGGTCTCGTGGTAGATGCCCTTGAGCTGCTTGGTGAGGTCCAGCAGGGAGCCCAGGTTCATGTAGGGATAGCGGTGCCTGGCGGCCCAGATCACGGACTCGGGGCTGCCGGTGCCGGGGAACCACACGGGCGGGTGCGGCTTCTGAATCGGCACGACCCAGGGGTTCACCATGCGGTGGGGCCAGTATTCGCCCTCCCAGCGGAAGGGGCCGGGCTCGGTCCAGCACTTGACGATGAGGTCGTGGGCCTCCTCGAAGCGCGGGCGGTTCTCGGTGGGCGGGTAGCCGGCGTGGAGGGTCTCCACCGCCGTGCCGCGCACGAAGCCGGAGATGATCCGGCCGCCGCTGATGCAGTCGAGCATGGCGATTTCCTCGGCCATCTTGACCGGATCGTTGACGGCGATGACGTTGCCGAGCATGGCGATCTTGGCGCGCTTGGTGCGCTGGGTGATCACGGCGGCATCGACGTTGACGGAGGGCTTCATGCACCAGTAGGAGCTGTGGTGCTCGTTGGACATGATGCCGTCGAATCCGGCTTCGTCGGCCAACTGGTACTGGTCGTGGTAGTTGCTGTAGAGGACGTGCGCCTTTTCCGGATCGAAGTAGGTGTTGGGGAAGTGCATCCGGCCGGATTCATACGGCGCCAGGTCGTCCTCGGTGACGTGGCCGTAGGGCTGTTCTGAGAACCAGAATACTTCGAGATCGTGCGCCATGATTTTGCTCCTTCTTCTTTCTCATCCGCTCATGGTGAGCCTGTCGAACCATGCGCCGCTTTGAATGTCATCCTTCGACAGGCTCAGGATGAGCGGGGAAAGGACAGTAAACGGAAATCTGCGGGGTCTGTTGAGGCAATTTGCGGGTTGTTGGGAAATCCGCGGGCTGTTGAGGCAATTGGCGGGCTGTTGAGAAATTTGCGGGCTGTTGGGAAGTCGGCAGGCTGTTGAGGAAATCTACAGGCTGTTGAGGAACCCCGTTACGGCGGCGACAAATTCGGCGCGCTTTTCGACGGCCGGAGAGTGTCCGCAGTTTTCGATGATGCGCAACTGGCTGCCCTGGATGGCCTGCTGGAAGAGGTGGCCGCATTCCACGGGGATGATGGCATCCTCGTTGCCCCACACTATCAGCGTGGGAGTTTCGACGCGGGACAGCGTGTGGGGGAGGCTGGGGTTGTGGAGATAGGGCTTCCAGCAAAGCTGCGACGCCGTGATGGCGTTGGAGTGGAGCACCAGCTGCTCTTCGGGCGTCAGTTCGCGGGCGTAGTTCTCGTAGTTGGGAACCTGGCTGGGGTCGTGGAACCGCTGCTTGAGGCGCGTTTCCGCGGATACCATGAATATCTCGGCGATCATGCCGTCGCGGGGCCTGATGCCCGCCGCATCGACCAGGATGAGCGCGTCGATGTTGTGGTCGTCCATGGCGGCCATTTCGGCCGACACCCATCCGCCCATGGACGATCCCATCAGCACGATGTCCTGCAGGCCCAGGGCGTCGATGAACATGTGGTTGAAGTGGGCAACGTCGGAGATGGTCTTGACCCAATTGGGAGCCTCCGTTCCGTTGAAACCCGGTTGGCTGGGCACAAAAACGGTGTATTCCTGGGCCAGGTCTTCGTGGTAAGGCTGCCACCCGTTGGAGCCGCCGGCGCCATGGAAAAACACCAGCGGCGGGCCGCTGCCGCCCGTGTACATTTCGACGGCGGTCCCATTGACGTTTACGGTAGTGCGGGAACCGTTCTGAACTGTTGTCATGCTCTCGTTCCTGTGCAGGGTTGGGATGGCGATATTCTGTTACAGGGGTGCAGGTATGTCAAGGCGAGGGCCCATGCGGTTCAATCCGCTAAACTTACGTGAATTTTACATTACCGTGAATCACGGTGGAGACCATCTTTTATGAGAACGAGCGTTTCGTACTTCCGGCCGTCGCTGTTATTGCCGTGGCTGCATTGACCGCCGTTGCGGGCTGGCTGGTATTGGACAACAAGGCCCATGCCCAAACGGATTTGCCCGCCCCCGCCAACGTGCGCGTGGACAATGGCGACGACCCATGCGGCTCAATCTGCTAAACTTACGTGACTTTTACATTACCGTGAATCACGGTGGAGGCAATCTTTTATGAGAAAGAAACGTTTCATACTTCCGGCCGTCGCTGTTATTGCCGTGGCTGCATTGACCGCCGTTGCGGGCTGGCTGGTATTGGACAACAAGGCCCATGCCCAAACGGATTTGCCCGCCCCCGCCAACGTGCGCGTGGACAATGGCGACGACCCCGGCGTGGTGGTGGTGTCCTGGGATGCGGTGGCCGGCGCGTCCGGTTACCGCATCCATTGGTTCAACCACAACGCGGCCTGGGACGCTTATCATGCCGGACATGACTGGCAGCAACTCGTGCTGTCCCTTGACGTTGAAGGAGGCGAAACCACCACCCATACATTGACGGTCAGCAATCCCACGACCGGAGTGGTGAAATACCAGTTCAGAGTAGGCAGCCAAAGCGGCCCCGACGCGGAACCCGCCAATTTCTCGGCGTGGCAAGCGCTGGACGTGCAGGGCGACGCCAACCGGGACGCTCAGGCTCTGGCCGCTGCAATTCATATCTCAAGGCTCGCCGGCCAGTTGGTTGCATTGTCCGGCCCCACCACCCCCGCGATGACGCCGGACAACCGCGTCCAATCCGCGGCCGCGATAGCCAGCCACAAGGCTGACCTGGCCGCGCAACTGGAGATCCTGGACGGAACCGGTTATGACGAGCGGACCAGCGCGATAAGAGGATTAGTCAATGAGCTGGAATCCAACGTGGACGTTATACAACAAGGCAGGGGGCCATTGTGGCCATTTCTCGTTGCCGGACAACGAAACCGGCTGGACGTGACTCGAGAAAGCACTTTAGACATAGTCCCTATTGCCGAGAACAGACTGGACGATGAATTCTATAGACTGGTGGACGATTCAGGCGATATCTCCACGGAAGGCCTGCTCCGCTACTCTCACTTGAAAAATCTGGCGGCAACCCTGGAACTCGCAACTACCATGCTCTCGGCGGCGTCCACGCAGGATAGCGCCGCGGTGGCAGGACAACTTCCCGAAGTATTCGATGGGAGGGCCACTGTCGCAGATCATGACATTGAATATCTGCGGGCGCTTATGGACCCCGAGTTGGAAGAAGTGCTCCAACTCATTGAGGGAATGTTCGACCGCGGGCGGGGAGATGACAACCTCTTTGACAGCTTGCATGACCGGATTATCTTGATAGCGCGGGAAAGAGCCCTGGTTGCGAAGACCGCTGACATTCAGCAACAGTTGCTGGATGAAATTGACGGCCTGGCGGCCGAAGTACAGGGCGACCCACAACCCTCTACAATGCCCGAGGCGGCGGTAGTTGGAGTTGGGGAGACCGGCGTCACCGACGGTGAGATCAAGTTCGGGCAGTCTGCCGTTTTGACGGGGCCCAATGCGGCGTTGGGTCAAGGGATGCGACTCGGCATCCGGGCTGCCTTCAACGAAGTGAATCAGGCGGGCGGCGTCAATGGCCGCGAGCTGACGCTTGAGACGCTCGACGACCATTACGAAACCTTCTTTGCGTTTTCCATGACCAACCGACTGATTACACAGCAGGGTGTATTCGGGCTGATCGGAGCGGTGGGCACGCCGACTGCTCGCGCTGCGTTGCTCTCGGTGGAAACCAACCAGGTTCCATTCGTAGGGGCGTTCACCGGAGCGCAGTTGATCCGCCGCGATGATCAAACCTACGTGCTCAACGTGCGCGCCTCGTATCACGATGAAACCGAGGAGATGGTGAGGCATCTGGAAGAGATTGGCAAAACCAGGGTGGCGGTGCTGTATCAGAACGACTCCTTCGGCCATGACGGGCTGGAAGGGGTGGAAAAGGCCCTGGACAAGCGGGACGGCATGGAACTGGTGGGGTCCTGGTATTACGTCCGCAACACCTCCGCGGTGAAGGCGGCGGCCTATCGTATCGCCAATGCCGAGCCGGACGCTGTCATCATCATCGGGTCCAACGCTCCAACAGCCGAATTCATCAAGTACACGCGCCTCAGGCTTATGGACGACCCCATCTTCATGGCCGTGTCATTCGTCGGCAGCGACGAGCTCAAAGGCCGGCTTGGCGAACTCGGCGAATCCCTGGCCGACGTTTACGTGACCGAGGTGGTGCCTTCGCCCAGCGATGAGGGCAACCCTCTCGTTGCCGATTATCGGGCCGCCCTGTCCGCCTATGATCCCGAGGCAGAACCCGGGTTTATCTCGCTGGAAGGCTATATCGCGGGACGCCTGGCCATCGCGAGGTTGCAGGAGTGCGGCCTTGACGTCACCAGGGAATGCTTCCTTGACGTCTTTGATGAAACCACGTCCATAGACATAAGCGGCCTTGAGCTGCAATTCGGACCCATGGATAACCAGGGGTCTGACAGTGTGGTTCTGACGGCAATCGACCCGACAGATTAGGATGTAGTTGCGCCGGCTATCAATAGCCAACGGCGCTCGGGTTGGTCTTCAATGTAGGGGCGAATCATGATTCGCCCCTACTCCTGTCGGCAACGACCGCCTTGCCCGAACCGGACGTTTCAATTACGATACACGTAGCGTCGTTCC
The DNA here is from genome assembly GCA_964502995.1 of uncultured Dehalococcoidia bacterium. GTDB lineage: Bacteria > Chloroflexota > Dehalococcoidia > Lucifugimonadales > UBA3495 > Bin87. The sequence goes on along the minus strand of CAZCZB010000111.1, from coordinate 2,738 downwards.
CCACAGACTCAGCGCGAGAGATGCACATAGATGACTGAATCCACCAAAGTGTTGGTAACCGGCGGGGCCGGTTTCATAGGTTCTCATCTGGTGCACGGCCTCCTGGAAAACGGTTACTCGGTGGCGGTGGTTGACAACCTGAGTTCCGGTCAGTTGAGGAACCTGGACCACCGTGCCACGTTCTACCATTGCCCGCTGAACGACGCCAGGCTCACCCAGATCATCCAGAGGGAAGGGCCGGAGATCATCTTTCACCTGGCGGCCCAGAGCAGCGTGCGGCAATCCACGCTGAATCCGGTGGCCGACGCCGATTCCAACGTGCTGGGCACCATCGCGCTGATTTCGGCCGCCGCCTCCGAGGGGGTGGAAAAGATCGTATTCTCGTCCACCGGGGGCGCGATATACGGCAACCCCAGCCGGATCCCCTGCGACGAAGACGAGCCGATCAACCCACTGACTCCCTACGCGCTGTCCAAGTACGTCAGCGAACTTTACTTTGAGCTTTTCTACCGCACCTACGGCATGGACTACACGATACTGCGGTATGCCAACGTGTACGGGCCGGGGCAGGACCCCAACGGCGAGGCGGGCGTCATCGCCATATTCGCCGGTCTGATGCTGCGGGGCCGCACCCCCAACATCTACGGCGACGGCGAGCAGGAGCGGGATTTCGTGTACGTCTCGGACGTGGTGGAGGCGAACCTGGCCGCCATGTACCGGGGCGACGGCCAGACCTACAACATCGGCTCGGGCGAGCCGGTGACCATCAACAGCATTTACTCGATGCTGCAGGAGTACACCGATTTCCACGAGGATGCGGTGTACCTGCCCAGGCGCGCCGGTGAAGTGCTGAAAATTGCCCTTGATCCGGCACGGGCCCTCCGCGAGTTGGGCTGGCAACCTACCGTATCATTGCAGGAGGGACTGCAGAAATCCGTTGACTACGTGCGTGATGCAAGCGTGCGCCGGTCGGCGCGGGCCCGCTCCGTACCCAACCGGTGAGGGACTGCGGCCCGGCGGCCTCACGGCGACGCAGGCAGCAACCGGCCACCCACAATCGCCTGACCACGCATCATCACCTGACCACGCATCATCACCTGACCACGTATCATCATCCGGCCACGCATCATCACCTGACCACGCATCATCACCTGACCACGCATCATCACCTGACCACG
>CAZCZB010000111.1:0-1460 GCA_964502995.1 uncultured Dehalococcoidia bacterium | reverse complement strand
GCATCATCACCTGACCACGCATCATCACCTGACCACGCATCATCACCTGACCACGCATCATCACCTGACCACGTATCATCATCCGGCCACCCACAATCAACAGGAGGAACCACCGCGATGGCAACCGACTACGACGTTGTGATCCTCGGCGCCGGAGCCGCCGGACTGTCCGCCGGACTGTATTCCACCCGGGCGATGCTCAGCACGCTGATGATAGAGAGCATTGGGCCAGGCGGCCAACTGCTCATCACCGATGAGATCGAGAACTATCCCGGCTTCCGCGACGGAGTGAAGGGGCAGGAACTGGCCGACGAGATGTACAACCAGGCCGACCGGTTTGGCGCCAAGATGGAGTTTGCCGAGATAGAGTCGGTGGAAAACCTGTATGACGATCGCAAGCTGATCGTCACATCCGAGGGCGAGTTCACGGCCCGGGCGTTGATCATTGCCACCGGCGGGTCTCACAACAAGCTGGGGGTTCCGGGCGAGGACGAGTTCGGCGGACGCGGCGTTTCGTATTGCGCGGTGTGCGACGGCAACTTCTTCCGCGGCCAGGACGTTGTGGTCGTGGGCGGCGGCGACTCCGCGATGGACGAGAGTTTCTACCTGACCGGGATCTGCAACTCGGTGACCATCATCCACCGGCGGGACGAATTGCGGGCCACCAAGGTGCTGCAGGATCGGGCCTTCGCCAATCCCAAGTACCGGTGGCTGTGGAGCCACGTCGTTGAGGAGTTCGTCGGCGGCGACGTGCTGGAAGCCGCCCGCGTCAAGGACCTCAAGACAGGCGAGGTGTATGACTACGCCACCGCCGCCGCTTTCGTGTACGTGGGTTTCCACCCCAACACCGAGTATTTCCAGGGCAAGCTGGACATGGACGAACTTGGCCACGTGCGCGGCGACATTCACATGCGCACCAGCATCCCCAGGGTGTATGTGTGCGGCGATGCCCGCGCGGAATCCACGCGCCAGTTGGGAGCGGCAGTGGGCGACGGCATTACGGCAGCGCTGGCGGCGTTCCACGACCTGTCATCGTAACGACTCTTCCGACGCAGCGCCTTGAATGCAGGGGCGATCCAGGACCTTTCGATTATTGCTACACTGGCTAGCAGTCCGCTCATGGTGCGGAACGTCCGCCTTTGGCGGGAGCCTGCCGTAGGCCCGCCCGTGGAGGGTCGAACCATGAACCCCATCCTTCGACAAGCTCCCGCCACCGGCGGACGTTTCGCAGGATGAGCGGGTAAATGGGGCGCGAGCGCATACATGGGGCGCGAGCGCATACATGGGGCGCGAGCGGATACATGGGGCGCGAGCGGATACATGGGGCGCGAGCGGATACATGGGGCGTGCGCGGATATGTGGGGCGTGCGCGGATATGTGGGGCGTGCGCGGATATGTGGGGCGTGAGCGCATACATGGGGCGCGAGCGCATACATGGGGCGCGAGCGCATACATGGGGC
>CAZCZB010000110.1:7407-9416 GCA_964502995.1 uncultured Dehalococcoidia bacterium | reverse complement strand
GCGTGGTCTCCATCACCGAGCACGCCGACGACACCCCCACCGGCAAGCTGATGGAGGCCATCATCGAGTCCGTGGACGAATTTTACTCGGAAAATCTGGCCCAGGAGGTGACGCGGGGAATGCGGGAAGCCGCCTCCCGGGGCTTCTGGATGACCACCAACGCCCCCTACGGCTACCGGCGGGTCTACGTCCAAGACGGGATCAAAAAGCGCCCCAGGCTGGAACTCAACCCGCCCCACGACGCCGTGGTCCGCCGCATCTTCGACCTCGCCCTCCAGGGCAAGACCTCCCTGGACATTATCAAGACCCTGAACGGCGAGGGCATCCCTTCTCCCAAGGGTAAGCAGTGGCGCAAGACCACCGTCCACAAGGTGCTCGCCAACGAAGCCTACACTGGTACCCTGGTGTGGGGACTAAAGGCCCGTGATGGCCAGGAGCCAGTGCGGGTGGAGAACGCCTTCCCAGCAATAGCGTCCCACCAGGAGTTCCAGCGGGTCCGGAAACTGCTGGAATCCCGCGCACCGGCCGTAACCCACCCTCGCCGCGCCGCCAGTCCCTACCTGCTCAGCGGCCTGGCCAAGTGCGAGCACTGCTCCAAGTCCCTCACCGCCGCCGAAGCCAAGAGCGGCAAGTACACCTACTACGTCTGTCAGTCCATTCTCAAATTCGGCAGCGGAACCTGCGATACCCCCAGGCTCAACGCCGGGGACTTCGAGGACATCATCGTCTCCAACATCCGTGAGAACATCCTCACCGAGTCCAACGTCCGCGACCTGGTCCGGCTGGTGGACGAGGAGATGGACGGGGTAGCCCAGGAGCAGCGCCAGAACCTGGCAACAATCGAGGCCGAGTTGGAAGAGGTCAAACGGAAGGTGGACCGCATCTGGCACTTAGTCGAGAGCACCGACCTGGACATGGCCGACGCCTCCGAGCGCATCCTGGAACACCGCCACCGGCGGGAGCAACTGAAAGCCGCCGCCGAGGAAGCCCGGGCCGTGTTGGCCCAGCGGCGGGAACTGCTGGATAGCGCCGACATAATCGCCACCTTCGCCCGGGACATGAGCGAGTTTCTGAAAACCAGCGAACTCACCGCGACCAAAGCCTTCGTGCGGTCCTTCGTGAAGGAAGTGCTGGTAATGCCCGGCAGCGCGACGATTGTCTATACCATCCCCACGCCGGAGGATAGTCCCATAGGGGGCAAGGACGCTGCTGAAGTAGCCTTGAACGGCGGAGTTCGCAGTATCGGATACGGTGGTGGGCCTGCGGCAGGCTCACCATGAGCGGGGCGCGGGATGTGCAGGGACGCGCCTACTGCTGGACGAACCGGCGGTACACCTCTTCCTCCGACAGCGCCTCCTGGTGGAACCAGCTATCGTCGATCACCTTATACACTCCGTCCAGCCGCTCCAGGATCTGGTTGGTGAGCAGCAGGGTGTCCAGCGGCGAGTGTGGCGTCGCGCCGTCGCCTTCCAGCATCATCACCGTTTCCGATATGGCGCGGATCAGTTCCACCGTGCCCACGTGGGTCGCGTTGCTGCGCGCGGTGTGCAGGCTGTGGTAGATGGACGACGCCCCGTGATCCCTCAGCAGCATCCGCAGCGACTGGTCGGGTTCGTCGATCCGGATGCCCCGAATGGCCGCCGCGTTGCCCAGCGACTGCTGCAGGGTCGCCATGTCGCTGCCGGCCTCCACCGCCATGCGCGCGAAGGTGTTGATGACCCGCGCGATGTTGTCGGCCCGTTCCAGCCAGCGTCCCAGCCAGATCAGGTTGTACACCCGGGAGTCGGTCAGCCACCGGTCCGGGCTCAAGGATATTGACCTCGGTTCCACCATAATCCAACCGTTCTCCTTTACTGTTCTGTTTCCACCGGTGTGGGGGCGAATAATTATTCGCCCCTACGTGTTGCGCGGATATACGGGTATTGGCCGCATGGGTTCAGCACAGGATAGCCTGGCCCCTACGTGTTGCGCGGATATACGGGTATTGGCCGCATGGGTTCAGCACAGGA
>CAZCZB010000110.1:0-7307 GCA_964502995.1 uncultured Dehalococcoidia bacterium | reverse complement strand
TAGCCTGGCCCCTGCGTGTTGCGCGGGCATCCGTATGCCACTCATCACGAACCACCCAGCAGCGCCAGAGCGTCCCCGACCGTCACCGTTTCCCGGTCGAAGAACACCTGCGCCGTGGTGAAGTTCAGCCATCCCTCGCCCTTTGACACGAACGAGCCCGACACCGGCGGCACCTCCGAATAGTCGCGGCCCACCGCGAATTTCAGGTAGTCGGTGCCGTTCAGTTCGATGATGCCGCGCGTGGGGTCGGCCGGCAGCCAGCCCTGCGTGGGATGCAGAAACTCCAGCCACGCGTGGGTCTCGCCGGGTTGACGGGTGAGCAGGCCGCTCACGTAGCGCGCCGGCACGCCCTGCGACCGCAGCATCGCCAGGCCCAGGTGCGTCATGTCCTGGCACACGCCGCTGCCCGATTCCAGCACGTCCGACGCGGTGGTGTTCACCGAGGTGTTCCCCCGCTCGTAGCGGATGTTCGCGTAGATCCAGCGCACGATACCGCCCACCGTATCCAGCAGCGTGATTGCCGATCCAACCGCATTCTGCGCCGGCGCCCGGACACTTTCGGGGTCCACCAGTTGCGATGCCGTCAGGAACTCGCGAGCATCGAGGCCGTAGTCCAGCGACGACAGCGGCGCGTCGTGAATCGCCGGCCCGCGCTCGTTGAGGCAGACTTGCCCCGTGGCCGCGATGACCAACTCGTTGTGCGGCGCGGTCACCCGCACCCGGTTGACCACGTTGCCCAGCCGGTCGGGGTAGGTGATCTTGTGGCCCTCCGGCACCGTGGCGATTTCGCAGCCCCCGTTGGCCGGCGTCTGATACCAGTCGTCGAACGGAGACAACCGCAGAAAGTTGTCGTTCTGCACCACTACGTCCGAGTACTCGTACCTGGCCACGTAGGCGAAATGCACCGGGACCAGCGCCCGAGCTAACGGACCACCCAGCTCGGTTTGCATGACCCTCCAGATGAGTTGTTGGTGACGCGGCTGTTCGCCTCCGATACGCGGGTCAGACCGCCGGGGAAAACCGTGATCTCGCCCCGGCCGTTCTGCACGGCGAACACCCTCAGGTCAACGTAGCGCTGCCCGAACTCGCCGCTGGACTCGTCGAATACCAGGTGCTGGGAGAAGTCCAGCGTTTCCTGGGCAATGAAAACCTGGGGCTGTTCGATCAACTGCTGCGCCAGGCGGCTGCGATAGCCCTTGTCCAGGTCGGGCAGGATGAACACGCCCAGCCCGCCGTAGCCCTGCCGCGTCTTGAGCACCAGGTTGTCCAGATTCTGCAATACGTACTCCCGGTTGGATGGTGAACGCAGGTCGTAGCTAACGGCCTGCTCGAGTATGGCCGTCTCCCCCAGGTAGCGCTCGATCATGTCGGGCACCCACAGGAACACCAGCTTGTCGTCGCCGGCGCCGGTGCCCAGGGCGTTCACCAGCACAACTTTATGGTCGAGGTATGCGTCCGTCAATCCCGGCACGAACAGCTCCAGGTCCTCCACGCGGCGATATACCAGGTCAACTTCAAAATCGCCGTCCATTGCCCTGGCCCGCACCCGGCCGTTGTCGCCCACGTACAGGTCGGAACCCTCCACCAGCGTGATGCCCAGCAACTCCGACAGGTAGCGATGCTCGAAGAACGCCGAGCCGTACTTGCTGTCGGTCAGCAGCACGCACACCGGCGATTCCGTTTCGCACAGCGACGTGAACATATCGTGGTAGGCGGAGCGGATGTCGTAGGGCACGATGTCGTAACCCGCCGCCAGCTCCGGCATCACGTCCATGCCGATTTCGGCGGACTTCATCTGGTAGGTGATGCCGGACGGTATCCGCAGGTTGTCCTCCAGGATCACATAACGCCCGTCGCCCATGTGGACCAGGTCGATGCCGTAGATGTGGACGAACACGTCCTGAGCCGGCCGAAAGTCCTGCAACTCGGGGTTGTAGTGCTGGCAGGAATACATCACGTCGGGCGGCACCACGTCCTGGTCGCCGCAGTACAGATCCAGCAGGAACCGGTTGATGGCCTGGAGGCGCTGGGCCACGCCGCGGGCCACCGTGTCCCATTCGTCGGCGGGGATCAGCCGCGGGATCCAGTCGGTGGGCACTGTGCGGAACTCCCTGGGGTCCAGCATGAACGTGAAGGCGTCCAGCGAGGCGCGGTCGTTGGCGGCGCGCCAACGGCTCTGCAGCCCGTCCACTCCCAGGCCGTCCATTGTATCCACCAGGTTTCGATACACCGGTTTCACGGAACCGTCGGCGTTCAGGCACTCGTTCAACGAGCGCCCCGCCGTCATAGCGTCAGTCAGCATTGCCTACCCACCCCCGGACGGCGCATCGTGGCGCGCGCGTCAGAAATTGCAACACGTCCATCATCCCACGACGATGTTGCCAGAGGGTTAAAGAATTGTAACAACCCGATTGCGCGGGTTGTGTCCCCGCTGAGGACAAGCGAAACCGGGCGATTGGCGCGGTTCGGACGGCGCGGGGGCGACGCATGCGTCGCCCCCGCCGATGCCGAGCCCATCAATGCAGAAGCCATCCAGAAATTGCCCCACATGTAACAAAAGCGTAACGGCTTCGTAATCACACGTTAATCCCCAACCGTCAACATTACAGCGTAAGTACAACCCTGATTTGTAACCCGGCACGTTCCGATACTGCTATGACCACCAGCGCAATTGCACCTGAAACCACGCGGCGGTTGCCCGCGATTGCAACCGACCCGGCGCGTGTCCTGCTGCTTGGGGATGGATGGGACACCCTGAACGGCACGCTGGACGCTGCCGCCGACACCGGCGCAATCGTGTTCCTGGGGCCCCAGCAATCCTGCGACACGCGATCAGCAGACACGGCGAACCCCAACGTGGTGCTGCTCTCGCCCGACTCCGAAATGGATGCTCCCCTGCGCCGCGACGACACCTCGCCGCTGGTGCTGCGCTGCATCGCGGACGAGGAGATCGACGCGCCCGACCTGTACTGCGACTCCGACGACTTCGTCACCGTCCCGTGTCAGCCCGCCGAGTTGATCAAGCGTATTCTGCGCCTGGCGCAGCGGCACAAGTCGGCCAACGCAGCGGCCGAACTGGTGAGGGTCGGCGGCATCTCCCTCAATCCGGCCACCTACCAGGTGACGGCCAACGGGCGCGCCGTGGACCTGGCGTGGCTGGAGTTCCAGCTTCTGGCCTTCCTGATGGAAAACGTGGGCAAGGTGTTCACCCGCGACCAGTTGCTCGCCAACGTGTGGGGAGTCGAGAACATCGGCGGCACGCGCACCGTTGACGTCCACATCCGCCGCCTGCGCTACAAGCTGGAAACGGGCAGCGCAACCTACTTCCGCACCGTCAAGAACGTAGGCTATGGGATGATGGAGCCGTAGCCACTGGCTGACCGGTGCTATACTTGACGCCGGATGGGACCAGAGTCTGACGAAATCGAACGTCTGCGTCGGGCTTTCGACGCCATGCCGAAAGACCCTGGCCACGGGGAAACTACGTTAGATCGACACCGGGGCATCCGCCCCGAGTGGGTAATGCAAATCATCGCCAATCCCTATGACCGCTACATTGACACTCGGCCGGGGAGTGAACCAAGGACAATAATCGTAGGGCGTGTCCCAGAATCCCGCCAATAGATTAAGGTAGTTTTCATCGGTAATCCGGAGACTGGACTGTTCCTCACCGCTTACCACGACCACAGGTTGGAAGATGCTTACGGAGGCAGGCCATGGGACATCCAGTAAAGCGAACTGACTTGCTATCCCTGTCCACGGCCAACGTAATCTACAGCTCTCCGAATGAAGTGCTGTTTATTGAAAACGGGGAACCAAGCGTTGTCAGCGATACTATCGCCGAGCAGGTTGTAGCCTTTTACGATAAGGACTCCGATGATGCTCGCACTCGTGTCGTCGCCATCCGCATCGACTGGGCCGAATGGGTACTCAAACCCTTCGTGTATGCCGTCCTGACCCGGTACGGCATCGAGCCGGAATCGGATCCCGATCTCGACAACCGCATGATAAGGCGCTTCAGAAAGACGACGGTCCCGGGGAAAGCAAACCCGGTCGAAGTTGAAATGGAGCCCGTGTACTTGCCGAATGTGTCGTACAATCCCCAGAGCCAGGTTCTGCTGATCGAAAGCGGGGAACCCCATGTTGGCGGGGAAGAAATCGCGCAGGGCGTGCTGGTCTTTTACGATAAGGACGATGACGATGCCCGAACCACAGCAGTGGCGGTCCGCATCGATGACGCAGAGCGTGTTCTCAAGCCCTTCGTGGGCGCGATTCTAGCCAGGCATGGCATAAAAGCCTGAACAACAGCCGGCAGGGAAACCGATAACGACGTAAGGGCGGGTTTCAAACCCGCCCCACGTCGTTCGGTCAGCGATGCTGCCGGTGATTACCAGTTCGCGGGCAGGCTCACCACGCCCCGGATGTTCAGCAGGTTGTGGTATTCAAGCTGGTCGGGGTCGCTGGCGAACTTGAACGGCGGGAACTTGCGGGTCAGCGCGCGGAACGCCTCCTGACCCTCCAGCCGCGCCAGGTTCGCGCCCAGGCAGTGGTGGATGCCGCCGCCGAAGGCCACGTGCGGGTTCGGGTAGCGGGTGATGTCCAGGTCTTCGGGATTCTCGAAAGCCATCGGGTCGCGGTTGGCCGCGTTGATGATGACCATGACCTTCTCGCCCTCGCGGATTTTCTGGCCGCCCAGTTCGATGTCGTCCAGGGCGATGCGCGGCGCGCGCTTCACCGGCGAGTCGTAGCGCAGCAGTTCCTCGGTGGCCCGCACCAGGAGGCTGTCGTCCTCCTTGAGCATGTTCCACTGTTCGGGGTTCTTCATCAGCGCCATGGTGCCGTTGCCCACCAGGTTGATGGTGGTCTGGTGTCCGGCGATGAGCAGCAGCAGCGTGTTGCCCAGCACCTCCTCGCGGGTCAACTCGCCCTCGCGCTCGCCGATGGCCAGCACCGACAGCAGGTCATCCGACGGCTCGCTGACGCGGGTTTCCACCAGCGGGTTCACGTAGTCGTTCAGCGTGGTGATGGCCTCGTGAACGCGGGTGTGCCGGTCGGGTGATTCCTGGTCCAGCGACAGCAGTTGCCGCGACAGGGTGCGAATGAACTCGCGGTCGGTGGCGGGCATCCCCAGCCAGTTGGCGATGACCAGAACCGGCATGGCGTTGGCGAAGTCGCGCAGCACGTCCATCTCACCGTTTTCGGGGTCAAAGTCCTTCAGCAGATCCTGGATGATGTTCTGCACCATCGCGCGGAAGCGGTTGTCGATGTACTTGGGATTGAAAACCGGGTGGACGGTGCGGCGCATCCGCAGATGGTCGGGGCGGTCGCGCCGGATGAACCAGTTGTTCATGTAGTCCAGGTTGTACTTGTACTTGGGGAAGTCCTGCTCCGATATGGGCGGGCTGGGCGGCTTCTCGTCGCGCAGGAACACCTCCGACGAGAAATACTCGGGGTGTCGCAGCGCCCAAACCACCGCCTCGTACGACGTCACCACCCAGGTGTCGAACTTGGAGTTCCAGTACACCGGCGCTTCTTCCCGCAGCATCGCGTAGTACGGATAGGGATTACGCAGGTTCTCGGGAGAGAGCAGCTCGTCGTGAATCCGGTCTTTCAACATCGGTAAAGCCTCATAGACAAGGTTGAAGTGGCGCTAATGTAGCCGCAACGCCGTTTGAGTGTCAACCGGAGCAGCGCCGGCCGCCAACCGCAGGGGCAACCATCGTGGTTGCCCCGACGAGGTTGCTGCCCACCGTAGGGGCGAATGATTATTCGCCCCTACACCGAAAACCGTTGGCGACCGTTGGGTGTCCCAACCTACCGTGCCGGCTCGGCGCTCAGTGCCCCCGCGACAGGCGGTCGGCCAGCACGTGGGGCAATCCTGCGGCGACTATCTTGCGTTGCGCCGTGGCGATGTCGTACTCGACCCGGTGGTGCTCGATTGTGCCCTCATCGCCGGCGTCGCTGTCGTACACGGCGTAGGACGCCCGCCGGTCGCCATCCCGAGGCTGCCCGACGCTGCCGGGGTTGATGATAATGCGCCGTTCTCCAGACAGGGCCAGGAGCGCGGCAGGGTCCAACAGTTCCACCTCCGCTCGACCATTGCTCTCCGTCCATACGATGGGGTAGTGCGAGTGGCCCACCATGCAGAACGGCGTCCGCATCAGCGCAAAGGTCGCCAGCGCCGCCGGCTCGCTGATCAGGTACTCCGACACCGGGTCGCGCAGGCTGCCGTGGACGTGGGTGAACGATTCGACGGTTTGCACCTCGGGCAATCCGGCCAGGTATTCCAGTTCGTCGTTGGACAGGGCGGCGGATGTCCACAGGGCGGCGGCACGCGCCGCGCCGTTGAAACGATCGGGGTTGAGCTTGCCAGTAACCGCGTGGTCATGGTTGCCCGCGATGGCCAGGTTGGGCAGGTTCCGCAGCCGCTCGATGCACGGGCCGGGATCGGCGCCATAGCCCACCAGGTCGCCCAGAAACCACACCACGTCGAATCCGCCGCGCGCCTCCGCATCCGCCAGCACGGCGTCAAACGCCTCCAGGTTGGAATGAATGTCCGAAACAACCAGGGCGCGCATGGGCGCTATGGTAGCACACGGGTGTTGTTATAATTCGGCGGCCTCACACCCGTCGTAGGGGCGAATAATTATTCGCCCTTGTTTGAAGGCGCGCAGAACTATGAATATGCCAAACAATGCAGGGGAAAAGCGCCGACGGTCAACCCGTTTGAGCGGTTATGACTATGCTCAAACGGGAGCATATTTTGTCACGATCTGTACTCACGGCAGGCTCCCCCTATTCGGTGAAATCATCGGCGACGAAATGCGGTTGAACGAGGCCGGCCGGATAGTTTGGGATTGTTGGCAAGCCATACCCGATCATCATCCGCACGCGGAAACCGACGCGTTCATTGTGATGCCAAACCATATTCACGGCATCATTTTCATTCGCGACGACGCACCCGATCGTATACAGGGTGTTGGGTCCGGCGTAGGGGCGAATAATTATTCGCCCCTACAACCCAAACGTACACAATTTCGGTCGCCAACCAGAACCCTGGGTTCAATTGTACGGGGGTTCAAAGTAGGTGTGACCAAATGGTTTCGGGCCAATACGGGCATTTCCGTCGTCTGGCAGCGCAACTACTACGAACACGTCATCCGCGACGAAACCGCCCTCCACAACGTCCGCCAGTACACCATCCACAACCCGGCAAAATGGGCGGACGACCCGGGTAACCCACGTAACATTTGAGCGCACCAACGACCGGACGCCCGTAGGGGCGAATAATCATTCGCCCCTGCACC
>CAZCZB010000109.1:0-9516 GCA_964502995.1 uncultured Dehalococcoidia bacterium | reverse complement strand
CTGATGCTCAAACGGCTTCAACCCACCTGAACCCATTTGTCACACACCCTCTAAGGGCGAATAATAATTCGCCCCCGACCGAACCGGCCGTAATGTTCACTGAAATCAAACCACCCGAATCGGAACGCTCCCATTCACACCACAACTTGACATATTTGCCTTACGTACAATAGCCTGTCCGTAAGGAGATGTCATGATCGCAAAAATCACATCAAAGCGCCAGGTAACCTTCCCGGCCAAGGTACTCGACGCTATGGGATTGCAGCCGGGAGACCGGTTGGAAATTATCGAGGGGCCGGACGGTTTCATCCTGCGCCCCAAGCGTATTGACTATTCGCGTCTCGGAACCTTGAGAGACAGAATCGCAAACGAACGTCCTGCCTTTGACATCCGAAAGTTTCGGGAGCGACCTTATGACCCAGCCCTGCGGGATTGACACTTCGGCGCTGGTCAGGTTGGTTACCGGAGAGCCGGAACCGGACTTCCAGCGCTGTGTTGAAACCCTGCGCTCCCTCGTCGAAGATGAGGAGAGCGAAGTGGTCGCTTCCAACCAGGTTATCGGCGAAGCTTACGTTGCCATTCAGCACCATTACGGAATATCCGACCTGGACGTAAGAGCCGCGCTGGTTGACGTCCTGACCAGCGGCCTGGTGGCTCCGATGAACGGGCAGTCCGTTATCCTGGCGCTCCAGTCAAGCGGCGGACCGGGCCTTTTCGACCGGCTTATTGCTGACGATTATTCGCGAGCAGGTATGGATACGCTTACCCTTGACCGCCGAATGGCAACCCTCCCCAGGGTGGAAAGGATATAGCCGCGCAAGGGCGGAGGCGACGCAGCGGCCCCTGCCCCGTTTGTTATACTGCCGGCATCATAACCGGATGCAATAGCGTTCGGACTTCAAGGACGTGTCTTCATGACCACCAACTCCCTGCCGGCAACCCTGGGCGAACTGCGCGACAGCGGCTACCAGACCGTCTCCGTGCGCGAGGAGATCCGCCGCAACCTGATCGCCAAAATCCGCGCCGAGGAACCGGTTTTCCCCGGCATCATCGGCTTCGAACAGACGGTGATCCCCCAACTGGAGAATGCCATCCTGGCCGGCCAGGACATCATCCTGCTTGGCGAGCGGGGGCAGGCCAAGACTCGCCTCATCCGCGAGATGGTGAACCTGCTGGACGAGCAGATCCCCACCATCGCCGGCAGCGAGTTGAACGACGACCCCTATAACCCCATCAGCCCCGACGGTCAGCGCATCGTCGACGAGATGGGCGACGCCGCCCCCATCGCCTGGATTGACCGCGACCGCCGCTATTCCGAAAAACTGGCGACGCCCGACATATCCATCGCCGACCTCATCGGCGAGATCGACCCCATCAAGGTCGCCGAGGGCCGCCACCTGTCCGATGAGACCGCCATCCACTACGGACTGGTGCCGCGCACCAACCGGGGCATCTTCTGCATCAACGAACTGCCCGACCTGGCCGAACGCATCCAGGTGGGCCTGTTCAACCTCATGGAAGAGCGCGACGTCCAGATCAAGGGCTACCGCATCCGTATGCCGCTGGACGTATTCGTCGTCGCCACCGCCAACCCCGAAGACTACACCAACCGCGGACGCATCGTAACGCCGCTCAAAGACCGCTACGGCGCTCAGATCCACACCCACTACCCGCGCACCATCGAGGAAGAAATCGGCATCATGGAGCAGGAGCGCAACCTGTTCCCCGACGAGGACCGGGTGTACGTCCCGTCGTTCATGACCGAGATCGTGGCCGAGGTGACCGCGCGCGCCCGCAACAGCAACGAGATCAACCAGCGCTCCGGCGTCAGCGTCCGCGTGTCCATCGCCAACTACGAGACGCTGATCAGCAACGCCCTGCGCCGCAGCATCCGACAGGACGAAAACCTGGCCTGTCCGCGCATCAGCGACCTGCCGTATCTGATCGCATCGCTGGGCGGCAAGATTGAACTGGAAACCTTCGGCGAAGGACGTGAGGACCGGCTGGTCGATGATTTGACCAAGCGGGCCACGCTGGCCATTTTCACGCGCTACTGCAACGTGGACGACCTGGACGATATCGTAACGTCCTTTGACCTGGGCAACGCGGTGGAAACCGGCAGCGAAGTGCCATCCGCCGCCTACGCCTCGGCTGTATCCAACGTGGACGGCCTGGCGTCGGTCGTATCGCGGCTGACCGGCGACGACCAGCGGCCCGAGGTTATCGCGTCCGCCGTCGAGTTTGTGCTGGAGGGATTGCACCTCAACCGCCGCCTCAACTGCGCCCGCACGCCCACCGGCGGGTTCCGCTACGCCCGGTAGCCAAGCGTAACCTCTCTGTTAGCGTAACCTCTCTGTTCAGGAGGTGTGCCATGACCACCCAACAGACCACAGCCGCCCCGCCGGTCACTCTGGAGGAATATGCCGCGCTGCCCAAGCACCCACGCTATGAGCTGGTCAAGGGAGCCCTCGTCGAGCAGATGGTAGCCTCAGAAGAACACGAACATACGGGCTCGCTGGTAGTTTGGCGCCTGTCGTCTCACGTTTACCCAAACGGGTTGGGACGGGTGTACACGAGCAACCGCGGCTACGTCACCGGACCCGACTCACCCGCCACCTCTCGCATGCCCGACGTTTCCTTCGTATCCAACGCACGCCTCGGACAACCCGAACTCGCCGGCATGCTCTACGACGGCGCGCCCGACCTCGCCGTTGAGATCCTCTCCGAAAGCAACACGCCGGCCGAGATCGCTCGGAAGATCAACGAATACCTGGGAGCCGGCGGCAGCGTCGTCTGGGTCATCGACATCGACGCACGCACCCTCACCGTTCACGAGACGGGAACTCAGTCGGTGATACTGACCGATGGGGACACCCTCGACGGCGGCAACTACCTGCCCGGATTCGCCTGCACCGTCGCCGACCTGCTGCCGGCCCAATAGCAACGGAGGTGTGCCATGACCACCCAACAGACCACAGCCGCGCCACCGGTCTCGCTGGAGGAATATGCCGCGCTGCCCAAGCACCCACGCTATGAACTGGTCGATGGAGTCCTGATTGAACTGATGGCAGCATCCAGAGATCATGAACGAACGGTGATTCGTACTGGCCGCTACCTGGACATCCACGTTGACTCCCTTGGGCTGGGAGAAGTGTACGGAAGCAACCGCGGCTATGTCACCGTTCCCGACTCTCCTGCCACCTCGCGGATGCCCAACATTTCCTTCGTATCCAACGCACGCCTCGGACAACCCGAACTCGCCGGCATGCTCTACGACGGCGCGCCCGACCTCGCCGTTGAGATCCTCTCCGAAAGCGCCACGCCGGCCGAGATCACTAGTAAGATCGACGAATACCTGGGAGCCGGCGGCAGCGCCGTCTGGGTCATTGACATCGACGCCCGCACGCTCACTGTCCATACGCCGACAGCGCCACCGCTCACGCTGACCGATTCGGACACCCTCGACGGCGGGGACTACCTGCCCGGCTTCGCCTGCCCCGTCGCCGACCTGCTGCCGGCCGTTGCCGGTTAGACCAGCGACGCCCGCCGACCCAGCGTTATACCGTCGGGCAGCGCAATCGTTGCCTTCAGGTTGCGGAACAGCAGGAACCGGCTCATCGAAAGCGTAACCTGCTCGGCGTAATCCGCGATCCCCGGGGCCAGCAGCAGCTCCACGTCGTCATGTCCCACGCTCTCGTAGGCTTCCAGGTTCCGGCGACGCCGCACGTTGGTATCGACCGATACCTCAACGGATTCGCCGGTTCAACCTTTCCAGCAGATCAGGTCGATCACGGCCCGCCCGCCCTTGTTGCGAATGAATTGGGTGGCTTCGGGGGTAATCTCAAATGTTGCGGCCATAATGTTATCTAATCCAGAGGTTGTCCATCCCAGGGAGCGTCGGGGTCCAGGTAACGGCGAGGAATCTCGCCGCGCAGCGCGGCCCGAAACTCGTCGGCGCTGTTCATCTTCAGATCATCGATTGCGATCTTGCCATAAGCAGTGCGTTGATTTCTTTATCGCCGTGGGATATGTAAATGGTCAACGGCAACCATTCGTGGTAGAAATAGGCGTGGTGACGGTTGTGTCGGTAGAATCTCATCCGTTGGAACAAACGCAGCAGTCGCCGGGTGCTGACATTAGCAATTCGCGGCATGGTTAGGCGGGCGCCGGAATTGCGGGATGAACCACCTGACGCACCCAGGGTTTAACATCTTCGGCCGTCAGGTCTTCAACCAACTTGCGCAGCTCATCCTGCGCCGCCTGTCCCAACTTTACCCGGTCGGGTTCCAGCTCCAGAAGGCAGGCAATCGCCTCCGACACCTCTGCCAATGCCTCTGCTTCGGTGTCCCCCTGCCCATGGCAGCGGAGAACGGCCGGGCAAATCGCAGCATAACAAATGGACCCGTCAGACAGCGTATCGCGCCATACTACAACGTCGTATCCCAAAGCCATGCCTCCTGTCCTGTTGTCGCCATTATACTGCCCCGCCGGAACGTACAGCTCTTTTCTAATCCAGAGGTTGTCCATCCCAGGGAGCGTCGGGGTCCAGGTAACGGCGGGGAATCTCGCCGCGCAGCGCGGCCCGAAACTCGTCGGCGCTGTTCATTTTCATTTGCTTGATGGCGATGTCGCCCATCAAAGCGGCGCCAATGTTCCTATCACCGTGCGAGACCATTGTCGACAAGTTCAGCCATTCGTGATGGAAATAGATATGATCCCGGTTGCTCTGTATAAACCTCATACGACGCAGTAAGCGGATCAACTCACGGGCTTTGACGTTAGCGATTCTGGGCAAGGCTATGCAACTACAGTCGTGCGACGAGGGGTAACCTGACGGAACCAATACTCCACGCCTTCGGCGGTCAACTCGGCCACCAGCTCCGACATTTCATCTTCAGCTGCCTGACCGATCTTGAGCCTATCCGGTATATGTTCCAGGAAGCAGGCAATGCCATTTGCAACTTCAACCAGCGCTTCCTCTTCCGTATCCCCCTGACCGTTAGCGTGGTTCAGAGCGGGAAAAACCGCAGCGTAGCAGGTAGAGCCGTCGGATAGGTCATCTTGCCAGACCACAACTTCGCATTCCATAACAGCGCCTCCAGGTAGATATTATACGCTTGGCGTTCCGTCAGCCGCCAACAGCAGCGTGTTCCGCGCTTCGATCGCCGCCGGATGCACCACGGCGCCCTTGCCGAGCAACCGGGATACGTTGTTGGTCAGGAACAACGTGGTCGCCGCCTCCAGGTCGCTCTCCGCAAGCTCCTGCATCTCAGGCTGCCACGGGTAACGCTTGCGCTTCACCGGGTCCAGCTTGTCGGCCAGGAATACGATGTGGCCGATGGTGTCAGCGCCCGCGGGGTTGCCGGTGGTGTGCCAGTAGATGGCGTTGTACAGTTGGGGATGGTTCAGACCGTCCTCTCGCTTGAGCAACTCCGCGCCCACCATGCCGTGCAGTATTTGCGGGTTGCGCCGCTCCAGTTCGGTCACCGGCGGCAGATCATATTCCTCCATGCGCAGCAGGTTCTCCAGGCCGGAGAAGTGCTTGGTGGCGTCGTGAGCCAACGCGGTCAGGCCGACGGCGTCCGCATCCTGGCCGTGCGGTTCGCACAGGGCGCGGGCGATCTGCTCCACTCGCTGGCAGTGCTCCACCAGGGCCGGAGGCAAACGTCGCATCCTGCGGTGGATACGATCATGGACGCGGCCGGGGATTTCAATTGTGGTCATGGCGCGGTTACCCTCAACTGCCCAGCGTGGGGACTTGCCGCGCTGCGCTCGCAATTACGGAGACTAGCCCATGTCGCCCAGGGCGCGGCCTCCCAGCAGGTGCATGTGGGGCCAGGCGATAGTCTGGCCGGCATCCTCGCCGTTGTTCATCACCAGCCGATAGCCACTGATGGTCACGCCCTCGCGCCGGGCCATCTCGGCGGCCACGACGAACAGGTGGCCCATCGTGGCCTCCATGGCGGGGCTGATGTAGTCCAGCCCGTTGATGGGCATGTTGGGGATGATCAGCAGATGCACGGGCGCCTTGGGGTTGATGTCGCGCACCACGAAGCAGCGCTCGTCCCGGTAGATGACGTCGGGATGCAGCGGGTCGCGGGCCATGGCGGCGAAGGGCGAACTGCGGGCAGGGGTCATGGTCATGGGTGTTTGCTCCTAACAATCTGCGCAATGCGCAAAAGTGTAGGGGCGAATAATTATTCGCCCCTCTGTCGGGTCGGGCGTTATCCCGCCTCAATCTCCTGCAACGCCACTTCCTTGTGGTCGTGGACGCTGCCGTAGGACAGTTCCTGCACCTTGGCGCGGCGGGTGTACAACTGCAGGTTGTGTTCCATCGTGAAACCTATGGCGCCGTGACACTGGTGGCCCAACGAACACACCCGCTGGTAGGCGCCGCTGCACCACGCCTTGGCGACGGCAACCTCGCGCCGGGCCGGCTGGCCTTCGGAGATGGCCCACGCCGCCTGGTATGCCACCTGGCGCGCGCCTTCCACATCGGTTGCCATGTTGGCGCAGTGGTGCTGCACGGCCTGGAAGCTGCCCACCGGCCGGCCGAACTGGGTGCGCTGCTTGACGTATTCCACCGTCATGTCCACCACCGCGTCGGCGCCGCCAACCATCTGGACGCAGTGGGCCGCGGTTGCCCGGGCCAACGACCGCTCGATAATCGGCCAGCCCTGGCCAACCTCGCCCAGCACGGCATCCGCGCCCACGGTCACGTTGTCCAGCCGCACCTCGCACAGGCGCTCGTTGCCGATGGTGCTGACCTGCTCGATAGCCACGCCGGACGCGTTGGAGGGCACCAGGAACAGCGTTATGCCCTGCTCAGGGTCGTCGCCGGCCGGCATCGTGCGGGCGACCACTATGATGGTGTCGGCAGCGTGAGCGTCGGGCACGAACAGCTTGGTTCCGCTGATGCTGTAACCGTCGCCCGACGCGCTGGCCTGGGTCTCAACGCCCCATGCCTCGGTGGTGGCCGACGGCTCGGTGAGGGCCAGGGTCAGGCGGACCGTGCCGGCGCAAACGCCGGTGAGGATGTCCTGCTTCTGAGCGACGCTGCCGGCGTCCAGCACGGTCAGTCCGCCCAGCACGACGGTGGCAAAGAACGGAGCGGGCAGCAGGGCGCGTCCCATCTCCTCGACCAGCACGGCCAGGTCCAGGAATGACCCGCCGGTGCCGCCGTATTGCTCGGGGAAGGGAATGCCGGTCCAGCCGAGGCCGGCCACCTGCCTCCAGATGTCTTCGGTGAAGCCCTGGGCGTCCTCTTCCAGATCACGCACCAGCGTGAGCGGACACTCCTGGGCCAGAAATTCGCGGGCCGAGTTCTTCAGCATCTGCTGAATCTCACTGAGTCCCATATCCATAGGGGAAAGCCTCCCGCCGCGGCGCTTCTGAAACGGGTAGGCCGGGCGAAGCAAGAAGGATTAGAAAGCGCAGCGAGTATATCGCACCGGGCAGGGGGCGGCAAACGGGGACTCGGCGCCCGACGCCGCGCCGGCGACACGCCACCAATCCGCCGCGTTGATGGCTCCGTATCAATGCTCGGATACACCACGCCCGGAAGGAGGACCCATAGGCCCGTTAGTCAACTGAATATATGCCCCTTATTCCCTATTGCGTAGTCGATGCTCCGTGACTCCATTCCGACGCCTGAAAGGGAGATAGGCAAATGAGACTGCATAAGTCGCCGCGCCGCGCGGGATATCCGCCGGCCAAGTTCATACCGCTGGTCACAGCAACGCTCGTCATGGCAATGCTGCTTGCTTCCAACCGCCCGGCCGGGGCGCAACCGGTCAATCCGGACGCCGAAATCGTAGGACGCTCAGAAACGGCGCCCCAGCAGGTGGCGCCCGAAGAAGACGCCAGGTTGCGCGATCTGAGACTGATCGCCGGGACCGCTGTGGTGACGCCGACGCCGGCCTTCGACCCGGATATCACGCGCTACCTGGCTACCGTCAATGAAGAAACGGTCAACGTCAGCGCCGTCTCTCCCCGCTCGGAAGTTGTCATCGACCAGATTACCGTCGCCGGCGAAACCACGGACCTGGACTCTCCCGACAACCAACTCGACACGAACGTCGACGTCGTCGAGGGCGCGATCACCCCATTCTCGCTGCGGGTGGTGGCCGAGGACGGCGTGTCCACCGGCGACTACCGCATCGACTTTTCGCGTCCGGCCGCCGAAACGGTGTCCGACATCACCATCGAGTCCAGCCACACCCAGTACATCGTCGGATTTGACCTCCTGGAGTTCACCCTGACCCGCGAGGGGGACACCACCGATAGTCTGGACGTGACGCTCAATCTCGATCAAACGGATCAAACGCAGAAATGGCTGACCACCATCCCGTTCACGGTCACATTTGAAGCGGGGGACGACACGGCAACCCTCCCTATTGCGCCTGGTAGATTCTCGTCGGACGTCACACAGAGCGGCCTTATGATCGTCACCCTGGATCCGGTGGACGGATACGACACCAGCGGAGCCAGGTCACAGGTGGAGGTGTTTTCCCAAGAGGGGCCGGCAGTGACGGTGACCCTTGAGAAAACCGCTTACACCTTCGATGAGGACGTTGGTGAGGCCGAAGTCGTCCTGGTGGCAAGGGCCGCCCCCGGCCTCCCCTACGTACCTAGGTTCTTTATTGCCGTCGTATCGACGGACCAAAGCGCCACGGCGAGGGCAGTTGGTGATCCACTAACCGACTATCTCGCGATCTCGTCACAAATTCCGTTCCTCTCCTCGGAATTCCAGGACGTTGAAGGCTCCCTGGTGGCCAGCAAAAAGGTATCCGTGACCATCATTGATGACAAAAAACACGAGGGAGACGAGTCCTTCCACTTGGACATTGGTCCTGCCCCCGGTACTTCTCAGGAAGTCGCCGTGCTGGATGCCGAGGGCAACCGGTGCAACACCACGTGCGCCGACCCCTACCCGGTAACCATCACCGACAACGACCCGGTACCCACCATCACCATCTCCTCTCCCGAAGACAGTTACCTGGTGGGATGGGGCTTCCTGCACTTCGGCCTCACCCGCACCGGCGATCTCTCCGAAAGCCTGGAGGTAACGGTCAATCTTCAACAGACCCAGCCCTGGCTGTCCATTACTTCATGGAACGTGACATTCGATGCCGACGACGACGGGGCAAGCCTGGACCTCATCCCGAACGACTTCTCCAGCGCCGTGACCGAGAGCGGCGACCTCACCGCCACCGTGGCCATGGTGGACGGCTACGACACCAGCGCTGCCGCCGCCAAGGTGCGAGTGTATCCCTATGACGGCTCACTGACGGTGCGGGTGGCGCTGGACAGCCCTTCATACACCTTCCCAGAAGACGCCGGCGAGGTCAAAATCCAGCTGGTCGCCCGACCCGAAGCCAACCTGCCCTTCGTTCCCACTTTTTTCGTTAGCGTTTCAACGAACGCCGGGACTGCCGCCAGTCCCGCAGACTATCTCGGCTTTTCTAGAACTGTGGGGATATCCAACGCCGACTTCGTGATGGAAAACGGCCAACG
>CAZCZB010000108.1:0-9696 GCA_964502995.1 uncultured Dehalococcoidia bacterium | reverse complement strand
TGGGATTGCCATCCGCCTGTGGCGGACTCGCAATGACAAACCGGGTACGCATGAGCCACCGCGCCCCTTCCCACCCCTCTGAAATCGGTCGCAGACACGCCCCGGAAAATCGCACCACTCCCCAAGTACGGGAGAACAACCATTCCCCCAGAACCATCAATTCCACCAATCTGGCTGGCGAATCACCCAACCCGGAACATCAAACCATCCTGTAAATCCTGTACATCGATGTAAAACTAAGGCCCTACCCCTCACCCAACCCTGCGCCGTGCCCCGTCCGCAACGGCCTCCGGCCACGGCGCAAACGCCTCGCCAATCCTGTCCGCCGGCAACTCGCTCGCCCGCTCCGCGTCCAGTTTCAGCGCCGTGTCCGGCGGCACAAACCCCGAAAACATTTCCGGATGCGTCAGTTCCGCCAGCAATTCCAGCCCGTCAACCACACGCGGCCCCGGACGACTCAGCGTGCTGTGATCAATCAGGTACACCTCGCCCGATTGCACCGCCGGCAAATCGGCCCACCCGGGTTGACCGGCCAGCCACGGAACCTCGCGCACGCTCCGCGCCAGATCCGACGAGCAGAGATCGATGTACAGCTTCTCCGGCGCCGCCGACACCACCTCATCCCAATCGATGCGCTCCGCCGCGCACCCGGCTCCAAACCGTTCCGGTAGTCGTCCGCCGGCGCGAATCATCAGATCCGTAACCCAGTGCCCGCCGATAACCAGCGGATTCACCCCCTCCAGCGAAAACACGGCCGGACGGCGCTTCGCCATTTTCACGTTGGCCTCTACGGCGTCAATCCTGCCCCTCATCGCCGCCACCAGACCCGCCGCTCCCGCCTGCGCACCGCAAACCTCACCCACCTCCAGGAAGCTGTCCAGTATCTCGTCAATCGTCCGGGGATTCAGATTAAGCACGGTCGGCGGAACCGCAATCGGCGCAACCGCCCGCTCCACGGTCCCCGCGTCAACCTCGCAGAAGTAGCAGAGATCCTGCGTCAGCACCACGTCCGGCGCCGCGTCCATCAGCCACTCCACATCCAGATCGTAGGGACTCTCACCCGCCGACAGAATGCGGCTCATCTCCGCTTCCACTTCCTCGCTCGACATCACCGACGGATCAATCCGGCTGCGGCAAACCACCCGGATGTTCGCCGCCTCAGGCGGATAATCGCACAGGTCGGTCACCCCTATGATCCGGTCACCCAACCCCAGCGCAAACAGGATTTCAGTACCGCTCGGCAACAGAGAACAAATCCGCATCACGTCTCGCTCCTCGCTCAAATCCGCCTACTGTGCTAACGCCGCCACTCCGCGCCCTCTATCCATTCCCGACCAGGTGCGAATCCACCGCATCCCCAGTTGGCGCCATCTTGTCAATCCTGTCCATCCATGAAAAACACCCGAACCGAATCACCGCCGCTTTCCCCACCGCATGGTCGCGGCCCGGATTCTAGCATATACTCTGCCCATAGCTCGGTCGCCCACCACCGGGAACAGCCGGCCATGAGTCCAGCCACTACACTGCATGACGGTATCCTGGCGCAGCCCTGGAGCAAGCGCGCTCTGGTGATGCTCAACGCCTACAGCTTCGGCATCGCCGGATTCCTGCTGGCCATGGACACTGTGGTGCTCCCCGTCCTCGTCCTCGAGGTCGCTCCCGACGCTGCCAAGAACACCCTGCTCGGTGTCGTCGGATTGGCCGGGCTTCTCGCCACCGCATTGGTCCAGGTGCCCGTCGGATGGGCCAGCGACCGCACCCGCTCGCGCCTCGGCCGGCGTCTCCCCTACCTCCTCTGGACCTGCCTGTGCATCCCGGTCGGTCTCGCCGGCCTCGCCATGCCTCTCAACTACGTCAGCCTCCTGGTTATCTGGATGTTCATCCAGATCAACTCCGGCATCGGTTATTCCCCTTACCTGGCCAGCGTTCGCGAACTCGTCCCCACCGACCGCATGGGCGTCGCGTCCTCCGTCAAAACCCTGATGGAATCCCTGGGCGGAGCCTCCCTGCTCTGCGTCGCCGCCCTCATGATCTCCAACTACGCCCGACCCGACGGCCTCATCTGGTTGTGGGCAACCCTGGCGATGTTCGTGGGCGTCATGATTCTTACCACCGCCGCCAGTTCCTCCACCATATTCAACCGCATGCAGCGGGCCGGAGGCGTCGCATCGGCGGCATTCCAACGCGCCGCCATGGCATTCCCGGAGTCCGCCAACATGTCCCGCCTCCATCCCGACCTCGGATGGTTCGTCTTCTCACGCGGCGCGTTCATCGCAGCCGTCGTCATCTTCACCACCTATGGCCTCTTCTTCCTGCGCGACAAGGTCATGGTCGAAAACCCCGCCGAGGCCCTGGGCATCGCGATAATAGGAATCGGAGGCGCGCTCGCCATCACAACCTACCCCGCCGGCTGGATATCCGACCGTGTCGGACGCAAACCCGTTCTCGCCGTTGCGGTGGTGTTCGCCGTCGCCGCCACCGTCGGCATGATGTGGGTGAACACCTACCTGATGGCCGTGATCGTCGCCAGCCTCATCGGCGGAGCGGTCGGCGCGATCCTCACCACCCACTGGGCGCTCGCCAACGATCTCGGCGCCGCCGGTCGCGAGGCCCAGCACATGGGCATCGTCAACCTCGGCACCGTCGTCGGAGCCGCCGGCGCCAAGGCCATCGGCCCCCTGCCCGACCTCGTCGCCGTCTGGTTCGGCCCCGAATACGGTTACACCGCCCTCCTCGGGGCCAGCGCCCTGCTGTTCATAATCGGTGGCGCATTCCTCTTCAAGGTCCGTCTCCAACACCCCAACCACCAATCCAACACCTCCGCCACCGCCCAAAATTGATTCCCAACATTCAACCAGCCATCACATTCAAAACCCAACTCCAACTAACCCGTCCATCCTGCTCATCCATGCAAATTGCCCTCCAGGCGCTGCCGGTCCCAAAGCCCCCTAACCCCGTCGCCGATAGGTCTCCCGCACAAACAGGATCACGCCAAACGCCGCCACCGCCAGGATCATCGCGTCCACCCACAGCGCCCACGAAAACCCGGCCGCGTCCGCAATGCCGCCCAGCGCCAACGCGCCCACAATCGTCCCCACGCCCCCGAAAGTCCGCAGCAGCCCAATGGTCACGCCCTCCATCCCCGGCGGCGCGATATCCGCAAAGAACACCGTGCTGGCCGGGCTCCCCAGTCCCTCGCCCAACCCCAGCAGCACGCCCGACAGCAGCAGTTGCCACAGGTTACCGGCCCAGATGAACGCCGCGATACCCAGCACGATCAACGCAATGGCCGGCAAAATCGGCGTCTTGCGCCCAAACCGGTCCGACAGGTATCCCGACGCAATGGTGGTGAAAAATTGCGGAAAGTGCGTCACGCTGATCCACAACCCCAGCGCGTCCGGCTCAAATCCCTTCTCGCCGCCGAACAGCGGCATCACGCTGAACCGCGCCCCCTGCCGGTTCGCCACGATCATCAGCGCAAAAAGCCCCACGAAAATGAACGCCGGACTCAACATCAACCGCCAGACGCCGCCCCGTCCGCCCCTGGCCGATTCCACCGCCGCGCCCGCAGACTCTCCCGCCGCCGCGCCCGTCCGTCGTCGCGACGCCCGCCGCGTTTCCGCCTCCTCGCGCCACCTCGATTCCGGCAGCGCTGCCAGGATCACGCCGAACGACACCAGCATGAAAACCGCCTGCGCGTACAGCGGCATCCGCAGGCCGTAAAAGTCAGCCAGGTATCCTCCCAGCACGGGCCCAAGGATCTGACCCGCCAGGATGCTCAACTCCTGCAGGCTCAGCAGGCGCCCCCGCGTCTCCGGCGTCGCCTCGTCCCGCAGGTATATCGTCGATACCGTCAGGAAGATGCTCCCGCCAAAACCGGAAACGAACCGCCACCCGGTCAGCCACGCGTAGCTGAACGACACCGACACCATCGCCGCCCCAAGCACGTTGATGGCCGCGCCCATGCCCAGCACGCCCTTGCGACCATACCGCTGCGCCAGGTATCCCGCCGGCAGACTCGTCACCAGCCTCCCAAACCCGAACAGCCCAATGGTAATGCCGATCTGCGTGGCGGTCACCCCGTACTCGCGCTCCAGGAACAGCGGCAGCACCGGCGCAATCACCCCCAGGCCCAAACTGTTCAGCGCCACCACCACGCATAAAACCGAAACACCCCGATACCGGTTCCCCAGCGCCTCCCTCACGCCGCCTCTCACCGAACCGCCCCGTCATAATCAGGGCAAACGCCCGAATGCTCCCTCTCCCCCGTCGGGAGAGGGTTGGGATGAGGGGGCGTGTCGTCTCGATGGCACATGGCGGCTGATGCCCACCCGACTCTATCCTTCATGCGTACCCGCTTTCGTCAAAACTGTCATTGCGATTCCGCCTGTGGCGGACGCTGCAATCTCGTAATAGGAAAAATCTCCGCCAACCAACGGGATCGCCGCGTCGCTCTCCTCCTCGCAATGACAAAGTGAGTACGCGTTAGGACTCTATTCGGTCTCTTGGGAACTGCCGTTAACGGCGTTCGGGTCTGCCCGCACAATCTCCCGTATCCGCCGGTCAATCCGAAAACGCGGGATCATTATGCAATGATCGCAGGTCTGGCATCGCAGCCCAATATCGCCGCCCACCCGGTTCACCAGCCAGTGAAAACCGCCGCATGGGTGCGCCTTTTTCAGCCGCACGACATCCCCAATCCTCAAGTCCCCAACTCGCGGCGACCCGTTCATAATCCCGTCGCGCCCCCGTCATTCCCGCAACAATAACCCCCGCGTACCGGATTGCCGAACTCCAAGCCATCCTCAATCAATACTATCCCGTCCATCCCGTCTATCCATGCAAAACTCAAGCAACTGTTCAGAGTTGTGGGGGCAATGTCATTGCGAGCCTCATGCGTACCCGCTTTCGTGAAAATTGTCATTGCGAGGAGCGCACCGACGTGGCAATCTCGTTGAAAATTGTCATTGCGAGGAGCGCACCGACGTGGCAATCTCGTTGAAAATTGTCATTGCGAGGAGCGCACCGACGTGGCAATCCCGTTGAAAATTGTCATTGCGAGGGGCGCACCGACGTGGCAATCTCGTTGAAAATTGTCATTGCGAGGAGCGCACCGACGTGGCAATCCCGTTAGGGTAAGAAACGGCGCTACGCATCGAGATTGCTATCCGCCACCGGCGGACCGCAAGCGGACTCGCATTGACAACTTTACCAGCTCTGAACAGTTCCAAACTCAACCCCATCCCAAACCCATCGCATCCAGCGTCGCATTGATTCCATCCCGCAACTCGCTTGCCGCGTTCCGGGCCGCCTCCGCAAAGTCCCCACCGGTAGATGCGTAGATGATCCCCCGTCCCGAGTTGATGATCGCCAGTCGCCCGACGGCATCCACGCCGTTGCGCACGCTCGCCTCCAGGTCGCCGCCCTGCGCTCCAACCCCCGGAACCAACACCGGCATATCCCGACACACCGCCCGAACCTCCGCCAACTGCTCCGGAGCAGTCGCCCCAACCACAATCCCCAGGTTGCCATCCGATCCCAGTGCCGCCAACTCCCGCGCCAGCCGCATGTACACCGGTTCGCCGCCATCCACCGCCAGGTCCTGCAAATCACCGGCCCCCGGATTCGACCCCCGACACCACACGATGATCCCGCCGTTCCCATGTTCCAGCCACGGCTCAATGGTATCCATCCCGCCCCAGGGATTCACCGTAACCGCATCAACCCCCCAAACGTCAAAGAACGCCTTGGCGTATGCCTCCACCGTGTTCCCAATGTCGCCCCGTTTGGCGTCGCAGATGATCACGCAACCCGGCGCAACCTCCCGGATGTGCGACACCGTAGCCTCCAGCGCCCGCAACCCCGGCAGCCCCAGCGCCTCATAAAACGCAATGTTAGGCTTGTAAGCGCAAACCAGATCCTTCGTAGCATCAACAACCGCCCGGTTGAACTCCACCACCGCCCGCTCATCTTGCAAACCCCGCTCATCTTGCAAACCCCGCTCGTCGTGAGCCCGTCGAACGACATCGGGCATCCGCTCCGGGTCCACGTCCAACCCCACGCAAACCAGACTCTGCGAAGCCTCACTGGCCGCCAGCAACTTGTCCGCAAAACTCATCACGCCAAACTCTCAACAGAAAAACGGCCTCGCATTATATCAACCGCCCAATCCTGTCCATCCTGTATATCGATGTAAAACTCACCCCAACGGCCGTGCAAAGCTGATCTCATGCCCGTCCGGGTCTGTGATGTGAAAATACCGCTCGCGCCACGGCGCATCCGCCGGCTCACCGTCCGGCGAGTATCCCGCCGCCACCATCCGCCGGTACTGCGCGTCCACGTCATCCACGTACAGGATGCACCGGCCCCACCAGCGCACGTCCGCGTCCTCAGCCAAAATCAGGTTCAAATATCCGTCCCCGATGCTCAACGACGTAAACCCCGCCTCCGGCCCGCCATACAAAATCGGTATCCCCGCCCCATCGTGATAAAATGCCACCGAACGCGCCATATCCCGCACCGCCAGCGTAATCGCGCTGATACTCTGCACCGTCATATCAAACCCCAAATCCTATGCAACCAACTGCCACCACAATTATGGCACAACCCCATCAGCTCCAACCCAGCCTTGGTTGCAAGTTACACCCATGAAAATCGAAATCGGCGAATCCCTCTGCTATTCCTACCTGCGGCACGTCAAAGGCTGCTGGCTGGTGCAAACCAACTGGAAGGCGTCCGAGCACTGGACGAAGCGCAAAACCGACACCGAACTGGAAGCCATGTTCCAGGAAATGCGCGAACGGTTCGACGTGGACGGCGGCGTTTTCAAAAAGACCGTCAGTGTAGGGCAGTTTATGCAGCAGGCTGAAATCGATGTAATCGGCATTGACCAAGACGGCAATATCCACGCTATTGATGTTGCTTTCCATGAAGCCGGCCTGAACTACGGGGGCGGTGTTGCTAACCGAATACTCAAGAAAATGCTGCGTGCCTACGTCCTGCTGGCCGCGTATAACCCGCCTGGCAGCAAGCTGCAAATTTACTTCGTTTCGCCAAAGGTGCACAAGAGAGTTCAGACCGATTTGGAAAGAGCTTTTGCCGACCTGCGTGAGCAGTACTCGGAAACCGACTGGCATCTGATTACCAACGAAGACTGCCACAACCAAATCGTTATACCAACGCTGGAAAATGCCGGTTCCGTAGCCGACACCGCCGAACTGTTCGTCCGCTCCACCAAGTTGCTCAATCTATTCGGTGCCCAGCAGCAAGAGGACCAAATGCAAAGAGGCTCTCGGCATCTACTGAGAGAGCAGTTCCAGATACCGATAGCAAGGTGCAGCCTCTCGTGCAGGGTATGATGCGAGCCTTACTGCAAGAGTGCCCAACGATTCTTGACGACCGGAACTTGCAAAATCTGATGGACAGCGATTATTGCAAAAACGAGCTATCACTCAAAATCGGCAACCACGCCCTCCTGAGGGAGCAACAGCACGGAAGAAGCGTGAATGACCACAGCAGGTATTGGAAAGACCTGTACGCAGGCAGATTCTACGTCTGCTCTCAGTGGTGGGCAGAGCACCACACTCACAATGCAAAAAGCCTGCTGCGGTTCTTGAAGGAACTCGCCCGCAGCAAGCCCAACCACCCCGACCTCCCGAAACTTGTCCCGCACATCGCGCGCTTCCGCGAATTCATCGAAGCCGGAAATTAATGCGCACCAGCCCCATCATCTCAAATCAAACCCAAAATCCCCTCCATCCTGTGCATCCATGAAAAACAAGCCCCCCGATTGCCTCCCCCGCCTCGAAGCCATCCTCCGCGATATGGAGTCTGTCATCGTCGCCTGCTCCGGCGGCGTCGACAGCACCCTCCTGGCGGTGGCAGCCCAGCGCGTGTTGGGTAGCCGCGCTCTGGCCGTCACCGCCGTCTCTCCCGCCCTCGCCGCCCGCGATCTCGCCGACGCCGAGGCAATCGCCGCCCAGTTCAACCTCAACCACCGCATCATCAACACCGACGAACTCCAGCGCGAAGGCTACGTCGCCAACTCCCCCCAGCGCTGCTACTTCTGCAAGACCGAACTCTACGACCAACTTGTGACGCTCGCCGACGCC
This sequence comes from uncultured Dehalococcoidia bacterium, assembly GCA_964502995.1. Taxonomy (GTDB): domain Bacteria; phylum Chloroflexota; class Dehalococcoidia; order Lucifugimonadales; family UBA3495; genus Bin87. The sequence continues at coordinate 1,585 of CAZCZB010000108.1, read as the reverse complement.
GAGGGCTACGCCTGGATCGCAAACGGCGCCAACACCGACGACCTCGGCGACTACCGCCCCGGCATGACCGCCGCCTCCGAGCACAACATCCGCAGCCCCATGGTCGAGGCCCGGATGGACAAATCCCAGGTCCGCGACGCCGCCCGATGGCTCGGCGTCCCCCTTTGGGACAAACCCGCCCAACCCTGCCTGTCCTCCCGCATCCCCTACGGAACCCCGGTAACCGTCGAGTCCCTCCGACGCATCGAAGCCGCCGAAGACATCCTCCGCGATCTCGGACTCCGCGAAGTCCGCGCCCGCCACCACGACAAACTCTGCCGCATCGAGGTCGCCGCCGACCAGATGGAACTCGCCTTCGCCCACCGCGACGAAATCACCGCCCGGCTCAGGTCCCTCGGCTACCTCTGGGTCTCACTCGACCTCAATCCCCTGCGCTCCGGCAGCCTCAACGACGTCCTCTAAACCCAACCCACCTCGCCTTGATGGTAACGGTGTCAGGGTGAAAGTGAACGACAATATCCCGTCCATCCTGTTCATCCATGACTGAATCAAAGTGATAACCGCCTACATCCAGTCCGTCGGCGGCGCCAGCGGCGACATGCTCCTCGGCGCGGTACTCGATGCCGGACTGCCACTTGAATCCATCAAACACGCCGTCGCAGACCTGAAAATCCCGGGCGTCCAACTCGCCACCGCCGACGAAATCCGCTGCGAAGTACGCGGCTCCCGGGCCCTCGTCGATACGTCCGAGTCCCCCCGTTACACACCCCGGCAGATGCTCGACGCCGTAGCCGATGCCAACAACCTCTCCGAATCAACGCGGCGACGATCAACCGCAGTCCTCAAAGCCCTCTTCGCCGCCGAAGCCCGCGTTCACGGCAGCAACCCCGACCAGATTCACCTCCACGAACTCGGCACCGCCGACACCCTCGTTGATGTCGTCGGAGTGGTCCACGGACTCGAACAACTCGGCGTCGAACGTATCTGCGCATCCCCCCTGGTGCTGGGCGAAGCCACCGGCCCCCGCCGACCCAACGGATACAGCAATCCCGCGCCGGCCACCCTCGAAATCATCGCCGCGGCACAGGCGCCCATCGCCCCGGAGCGACCATTCCACGCCAACGTCGGCGAACTCACCACACCCACCGGCGCGGCCATCATCACCACCCTCGCCGACGAATACCGCCAGCCCGCCATGACCCTCCACCGCATCGGAGTGGGAATCGGCGGCAAAAACCCGCCCGCCTTCCCCAACGTCCTGCGCCTCTGGCTAGGCCAAACTACCGCTCCTGTCATTGCGAGCGCAGCGCGGCAATCCCGTACCGAAGCCAACCCGACCCAGACACCACCACCCCATTCCGCTCACGCCGAAACGAACCCGACACCTCAGCCCGCTCACGCCGAAACGAACCCGACACCCCAGCCCGCTCATGGTGATACAACACCATACCCCCAGCCCGCTCATGGTGAGCCTGTCGAACCACGAGCGGACGCCAACCCAACCCGCGCGCCATCCTCCCAGTCCGCCCACAGCAATACACAACCATCCCACCAGTCCGCTCATGGTGAGCCTGTCGAACCACGA
>CAZCZB010000107.1:0-9701 GCA_964502995.1 uncultured Dehalococcoidia bacterium | reverse complement strand
CCATCTCTCCATCGCTCAATTCACCCTCTGAACACTAACCGGCACCAATGGTTACATAAAGTATCCTTCTTTGAAACAAGTCTTGAGCTGGTGTCATAGACCACCCGCAGCGGCATTAATTCGCCAGGGCGCGGATTACGTCGTCCTCTGTGCAGCCGTTGGCTTTGAATTCAGCCAGGGCGTCGCTGAACGACATCGGGTCGCATGGCGTCAACACCACGCCGTCGGCATTCCGGCGCACCACCATGAAATCTTCCGCTACCAACCTGGCCTCCATCTCGTGGGGCACTGTGAATTCAGTCCCGGCCGGCAACGCCATGGATTTTATATGAGCGCAGACCAAGTACCGCACAAGCTCAGCAACGCCAATGGCACGGTCGGCGCACTGCGCCTCCAACTCGGCGTGCGCCCAAGCCGGCAAATCGAAAGCGTCAACCTGGAACAGCATGGCGTCAGACCTCCTGTCGTATCCAAAAGCATTGTACACCAGCGCCCTTTTCTCTCATTCGCCAATCCCGTCCATCCCCATAATCCTGTCCATCCTGTGAATTGACCGACAGCACCAGCATCCAGCGCATCTTTCGACGGGCTCGCATCCTTCGACGGGCTCAGGATGAGCGGCGCGAACCACACCCCCGTGCGTTGACACCCTTTCGCGCCCTCCGTACACTGCGGCCTGCTATCCCACCGTCCGTACCCCACGCTGCCCGTAGCACACCGCTGGAGGTTGCCGGTCATGGCCATTCCCGACCTTGCCGATCTGTTCGCACAGGTTGACGCCGCCCAGGATGACATTATCGCCCTGGAGCAGGCCCTCGTCAGAATCCCCTCAGTCAACACCGGCTTCATGCCCACCGGAGACGAGACCCCCGTGTGCGAACTCGCCCGCGATTTTCTCGCCCAGGACGGCATCCGGTCCGAGATCCTGGAGTCCGCGCCCAACCGCGGCAACCTCATCGCCCGCATGGAGGGACGCTCCGGCAACGCCGGCCTCATGTTCATGTCCCACACCGACGTTGTGCCGGTTGAGGACCCCGCCGAGTGGCGGTTCGATCCCTTCAGCGCCACCATCGCCGAAGGGCGCATCTTCGGCCGCGGCGCGTCGGACTGCAAGGGCCTGCTCACCGCGCAACTCATGGCCTGCCGCCTGCTCCGGCGCAACGACATTCCCCTGCAGGACGGTCTGATCCTCGCCGCCGGCGCCGACGAGGAACACGGCGGACGCTACGGCTTCGGCTGGCTCGCCGACAACCACCCCGACAAACTGGCCGCGCCATACGCCGTCAACGAGGGCGGCGGCACGCCCATACCCGCGGCCGGCGCGCTCACCTACATCCTGGGCGTCGGCGAGAAGGGCCGCCTCCAGGTGGAGATCGACGTCAAGGGCGTCAGCGCCCACGCGTCCCTGCCCTGGCAGGGCACCAACGCGCTGTATCGCCTCAACCGCGCCCTCTCGTCCATCGAGCAGTACGAACCCGACCGGGACACCACCACCGGCATCTTCGACCACCTGTCCACCTTCGCCATCGAGCACAAGCCCTCGTCGGAAAACGTGGACGACATCATCGCAGAGATCCAGCCCGACAACCCCCGCTTCGCGTCCATGCTGCGCGCCCTCTCGCGCATGACCCTGACGCCGACGATGGTGCGCGGCGGCATCAAGTCCAACAGCGTCCCCGAGTCCATACGGCTGACGTGCGATGTGCGCACATTGCCTCACCAGGACGAGGAATATGTGCGCGCCCAGTTGGACGATGTGCTTTCCGACATACCCGGCGTGTCCTACGAGATCGACTACATGGCACGACCCAACTCGTCGCCCTTCGACTCGCCCCTGTCCACCAGCATCCGTTCGGTAACGGCCCGCGCCCTGCAGCGCAACGACATCCAGTGGGTGCCGGCCATCAGCAACGGCTTTACCGACTCCCGGTTCACCCGCCCGTTGGGCACCGTGACCTACGGGTTCTCCGGTTCACACCCCGACGACGACCCCATGCTGAACTACACCCACGGCGCCAACGAGTCCATCGGCATCAAGAGCCTGGTCAGCGGCACCAAGATCATGCTGGGTCTGGCTGTCGATATGCTCGCCGAAAAATAGGACTCCCTCCGCGCCTCCGCGCCCTCGCGTTGCAATTATCACGGAACGCCCAATGCCCTACGAAAGCCTGACCCTCGAACGCGACGAACAAATCGCCGTCGTCACCCTCAACCGTCCCGAGAAACTCAACGCCATCGACCGCAGCCTCCACCTAGAGATGATGGATGCCTGCCGCGAGTTGCGGGACGACGACGCAATCCGAGTTGTCATCTTCACCGGCGCCGGCCGCGGGTTCTGCTCCGGCGCGGACCTCACCGCCGACCGCTCGCGTCCCGAGAACCCCAGCCGCGCCGAGCGTCTCGACGAATACAACTGGGTGGGACAGCAGGCGATGATGATCCACCGGGACCTGGACAAGCCCACCATCGCCGCCGTGAACGGCGTGGCCGCCGGCGCGGGCATGGGACTGGCCCTGGCGTGCGACATGCGGGTGGGCTGCGAGAACACCCGGTTCAAGACCGTGTTCATCGAGCGCAGCCTCAGCCCCGACTCCGGCCTGTCCTGGTTCCTGCCCCGCATCGTGGGAGTCAGCCGCGCCATGGACCTGGTGTTCACCAGCCGCAGCGTGGACGCCGACGAGGCCCATCGCCTCGGCCTGCTGGACCGCATGAGCGCCGTCGAAAACCTGCTGGCCGACGCGAAGGAACTGGCCCGCCAGATCGCGTTCTGGCCGCCGGTTGCCATGCAGATGTCCCGCCGCGCCATGCACCGCAGCCTCGACGTGGACCTGGACAACCAACTGCAATATGAGACTCACAGCATCGTGTTCGCCCGCCGCGCCCCCCACGACGTGGCCGAGGCCGCGGCATCCTTCCGCGAGCGACGCCCGCCGAATTTCACCGGAGAATAGCGCCGCGCTGATAGAATAACCACATGACCGCCGCAATTTCCGACATAGCGCAGGCCCCAACCGCCGGCGTCGGGCCGGACGCCAGGGCCCTGCACATCGCCAAAGCCCTGCGCGATGCAACCGATGTCGAGTGCGTCATCCTGTTCGGCTCCCGCGCCCGGGGCGACTGGACGGATCGGTCGGACATCGACCTCATGATCATCCAGCCGGATACGTCCGAACTGCTACCGCGCATGGGCGAGATTCAGCAGACCGCCGAGGAACTGGCCAGCCTGGCTTACCCGGACCGCGTCGGCATTGACCTCGTTTATCTCTCCCGCGCCGAATACGAGCGCAAGAGCCTCCACACCCTGAACCACGTCGCACGGTTCGCCCGTCGGGATGGCATCCCCGCGCCGCGCAATCCTGAAGGCTTCATCAAAGACGCCGGATCGAGATACGAAGTGGATGCCAGCGACGAGCCGGACGAGCGTGCATTGCGCATTATTGACGCGAATACACACTACCGGGCCATGCACGGAATGATGGATTTGGGCCTGACTGACAAAATTACCATGTACAACGCGCAACAGACGTTGGAACACGCGATGAAGGCGCTGATTTCGGCACAGGGGCACGAATACGCCCATACCCATCGGCTCTACGCGCTGGCCGCTGACATCAATGCCAACAACCCTAACCTCAACCTGCGATACAGCAGCGACCTGGCGCAGCTCACCAACTTCGCCGGCGGCAATCGCTACGGCCCATTGCTCACCACCGTTACCGATTACACCGACATGGCCAACTGCGTCACCGACGACCTGAGCCGCATCTACGACGCAATAACCAGGCTGACCGGCGAGAACCCCTGGGCCGTGCCGCCCGAAGGCGGCAACGACCCGATCCAACCGCGCCGCCGCTAGCCGGCGCACACCCAAAGGAGTCCATCCATGACCACCGCCGATTGGGGAAACATCTACAAGGAACTGGGCGCGAAACCCGTCATCAACGCCACCGGCAGCGTCACCATGCTGGGCGGCTCCACGCCCATACCCGAGGTGCGCGAGGCAATGGCCCAGGCCGACGGCGCGTACATCCCCCTCATGGAGTTGCAGGAAGCCGCCGGCGCGGCCGTCGCCCGCATGGTCAACGTGCCCGCCGCCTACATCACCTCCGGCGCCGGGTCGGCGCTGATGCTGGCCACCGCCGCCGCCATGGCCGGCGACGACGACGACCGCATCCAGCAGTTGCCCAACACCGAGGGCATGAAGAACGAAATCCTGCTCCAGACCCGGCAACGGTACTGGTACGACCGCTGCCTGGAACTGGCCGGCGCCAGGCTGGTGATGTTCGGCTCCGAGGAGCGCACCACCCGCGAGGACCTGGAGAACGCCATCGGTCCCAACACCGCCGCCGTCCACTACTACGCCGTGGAGCAGGAGTACGACCCCAACGCCCTGTCCCTGGAGGACACCATCGAAATCGCCCACGCCCGCAACGTGCTGGTCACCGTGGACGCGGCGGGGCAAATTTACCCGCTGGAGAACTTCGGCAAGTACGTGCGCATGGGCGCCGACTTCCAGTGCATCGCCGCCAAGTACATGGGCTCGCCCCAGTCAACCGGCCTGGCCCTGGGCTCCGAGGATATGATCCGCAAGATCGGTCTGCAGGCCTTCGCCAGCTACGAAGGACGTCGCGTGCGCGGCGTCGGTCGTCCCCAGAAGGTTGACCGGCAGGAGATGATCGGGGCGGTGGCCGCCGTGCGTTACTGGATGACCATGAACCACGAGGACCGCCTGGCCGATTCCGAGCGGCGCACCCGCACGATCCTGTCGGCGGTGGCCGGCGTCCCCGGCCTGCGTGCCGAGATGATCGACAACGTCATCGGACACCAACCCTACGGCCTGAAACTCTGGGTCGATCCTGCCGTCGCCGGCTTCGACATCTACGACCTGCGCGACCGTCTCAAGGACGGCGACCCGCCCGTCTGGACCCGCGTCCGCGACGAGGATGATTTCATCGCCATCCACATGTTCGGCCTCAACCCCGGCGAGGAGATCACCGTAGGCGAACGCATCGCCGCCCTGTTCAAGTAAAGGGCGCCGTTGCAGCCTCAACCCACCGCGCAGGGGCGAATAACCATTCGTCCCTCGTAGCCAACCCGCAAATGTATCACCGGGTTTGAACGGGGCATTTCGATTATTGGCACACCGGTCAGTAGTCCGCTCATGGTGAGCTTGTCGAACCATGAGCCACATCCTTCGACAAGCTCAGGATGAGCGGATATGCGGAGTGATAATCGAAATGCCCGTCAGGTTTCAAACCTGCCCCTACCGCTATCTGCCCCGGTTCCGGTAATTTTGCATGGGCACGTAGGGGCGACGCATGCGTCGCCCCTACACCGTCGATCGCCGGGCAATCTACGCTGGACAGCCCACGCAGGCCAACCGCCCTACCGGCGCGGGGATGGCCCCAGGTGCGACCCGGCATCCACCAGGATCGTCTCGCCGGTGACGTGTTCCGCGCCCTCCAGCAGCCAGATCACCGGGTCGGCCACCGTGTCGGTGGTGCCGGCCGATTTCAACGGGGCAGATTCCGCGTACCGCTCGATGAAAGCGTCGTAGCCGTCGCCCAGGCCGTCCCGCCACCAGCGGGTCTGCATGACGCCGGGGCACACCGCGTTGACCCGTATCTCCGGCGCCAGCGCGCGGGCCAGCGAATAGGTCATCACGTTCAACGCCGCTTTGGACGCCGCGTAGGCAATGGAACTGCCCGAACCGCTGAATCCGGAGCCCGACGACACGTTCACGATTGCGCCCTTGCCCAACTCCTGCATGGCCGGGGTAACCGCCCGCGCCATCTGGAACGCGCCCACCACGTTCACGTCAAGGACGCGCCGGAAGTCGTCCGAATCCAGGCCCTCCAGGTTGTGGTGCGGCACGATCACCGACGTGGCCGCGTTGTTCACCAGCCCGTCGATGCGTCCCCACTGGTCCAGCGCCGCCGCTGCCATCCGCCGGCAGTCGTCGTCCACTGACACGTCGGCCTGGCACAGAATTGCCTCGCCTCCCAGGTCCCGGCACGCCGCCGCCGTCTCCTTCGCCTCAGCCTCGCTGCGCGTGTAGTTGATAACCACCCGGCCGCCCTTGCCGGCCAGAATCTGCGCCACCTTTGCGCCCAACCCGGTGGCCGAGCCGGTGATGATGAATACGCCGCCCTGTACGTCCATGATTACATCCTGCCAGTGATCAAATTGCCCGGATTGTAGCCGATGGGAGCGCCGACCCATCGCAACCCAACCAAATCACAACGCGCCGGATGAGGACACCACCCGATGTATGGGCGAATAATTATTCGCCCCCACCCCTGGTGCCGGCGCTGTCCGAAACACACCCAATCAAGCGAGCCCGCCACCTCACCGGGACATCAGGTAGTCAACCGCCAGGCGATGGCTCACCAGCAGGCCCGGCACCCGATTCGGGTCCGTTCGACCCCAGCCGCACTCGGTGGCGACGCCGAACGACGGCAGGTAGCGCAGCGCCGCGTCCATGCGGTCGCAATCGCCCCCCTCATCGTCGTAGTGGATCAGGCCCAGCATGACCTCAGTGGCCTCCGGCAGAGCCAGTGTTCCCAACGGCCGGAAATAGGCATTGTCCGACCGATCCTGCGGCACAGGCATGTGGACGAAATCCAGCCGCCGATCCAGCGCGTCGGTGATCCCGTTGGCAATCTCAACCAGGATTGCCATGTCATTCGGCATCACCAGGTGTTCATCGCGCGGCGACCCGTAGCACAGGTGGTATCCCAGTTCCACGGACTCCGGCACGGCGGAGCCCAGGCGACCAAGTTGGGCGAACACCCGGGCCTTGTAATCGGCGGGCCGGTGAGAGAAGTAGTCCTCAAACAGCAGCACCTCCTGGCAAACGTCCCACTGGATCGCGAGCCGTTCGTTGGGAATGGCGGCGACGATTTCGGCCAGGGCGCCCAGCAGCGATTTTTCGTATGCGGCGATGTATGCCTCCCGGGCGTTGGGGCTCACGTACATGTACGCGGTGGCCATCGGCGTCGGCAGCGAAACCTGGAACCGCGCGTCGGGCGAAATCGTACCGCCGCGCCGGAGCTTTTCGTACACGTCGAACGACTCCACCGCCGCCTCTGCATATCCGGTGGGGAACGCCACGGATGCCGGATCCACGCCGTCCCTGAACCGGATGTAAGGCGTTTCCCGCAGCAATTGCCCGTCCCACTGGTACAGCGCGAAGGGAGGTTCGTCGGTATCCACCTCCATGCCGGGATGTTCCAGCAGCATCTCCCGTTGGAACCAGATCCACCTGCCGCGCCGTCCCGTTTCTCCGTCCGTGATGCGCGGCAGGAAGGGGCCGAGAGATGCGCTGACGGTACGGAAAACCGTTTCAGCATCGGCGAGGGGAACACTCCCGACCAGGTGAATCGGATAATCTACGTTGCTCATGATCACTCCCACTGGATTCGTTGGCGCCGCTGACGCTACACACGTGGCGCGTTTGGTGCGAACCATGCCACGCGGATATCGGTACGGCGAGCGGCGGCGGCAAAGTTTCGTTCGCTGCTTTCAATTGTCTCCCAGCTTTACGCCAGGTTGCCAATTGCGGTTTGTGATCGTCACGTGCCGAATTGCGCCAAACACTCCATTCGGGCCGATGGCCACCATTGCTCAGGTCTGCGCGTATCAGACAAAAAGCCCATTGGCCCATTGGCCGGCCGAATAATTTCGCACCCCTCTTGTCGCAACCCCCTTGTTATAAATCCGTGCGACACGCTTTATCCGCCCGGCACGCGGCGGGTATACAAATACGTCGGGTTTATACGCACGCATTCAGCGGGCCATCGTCCTTTATGGTTGCGTCAGCCGGGGCGGGAACGGCCGGGTATGCCCCGAAAGTTTCCCAGGCCGCGGCGGTTGCACCTGAGCGGGCAAAAGCCCACATCGAGAAGAATGTCGCAGAGAAATACTAGGACGACTAACCCTGGGTGCGGCCGGCGTGGAGCAAACGCCCGCTGCACGTGCAAATACAGTCCGGCAAGGCTCCCGGCTGGCATGTATTTTACACGGGCGGCGCCGGCCGATTTCGTGGTCCGGCGCGCCCGGCAATCCCACCGACTCAAAAGTGGCGGTGAGAACCGGCGGCGGCTTCAAACTCACCCGGGATCGCCCACACCCCTACTGTCCCAACAACCCTGATTCCCGCCCCGCGCGCAACCACAGCACGGAGTCCCCATCCGCGACCCGGACGGCAACACGGTTCCACAGTTCGGTCACTCGGTCAGCGCCCCGGCATTGCTGAAATCAATCGCCGCAAGAGCCCAAGTCCGGTGGGATTGCACCGTTCTGCGCGCTCGGACAACCAACCGAGGACAACCAACCGAGGAACGGGCGCGCATCAACCCGTTCGCGAGCTATTCGCCGGGTTCAAGTCCCAGGACCAGTTCGGTTCCGGTGGGAGATTCAGGCGGCGGCACTTGAGCGGCGTCGCGAGCCACCACAAGCAAACAGATGACAACCACCATCGCAACCGAGGAAATTGCCAGCAGCACGCGGGAGGTCGTCACCGACCGATCCATGGGTTTCACTGTATACACCGCCTGCAGGTTCGCGCGACCTGTCGTTTCCGGATGAGTTGGGGCAAATGTTATGTCCGGCGGCTACGGCGGCAGTTATCGAGGCTGCCGTAGCGTACCGGACGCAGGTTGATATGGGCATGACCCGCGGGGACCATTGTGGCCTTTGTTTTGTCGGTTGGACAGTCCCGATGGAGTCAGTGAAACCATAGTAGCAAGCGAACGTGAATTTCGTGTGAAAAACGGGGTGATTTCCATAAAGGTTTCGTGAATAGTTTGTGCCCGCACCACGCAAAGTCCCCGCACGCGGTGCGGCGGGAGCCGGGCGGCAAAGGGTGGACGGCGCCCTGACCACGCGCCTGGCGCCTGCCCCGTCCCGCCGGCGCGCTGCGCATCGGCGTCGTCGATGCAGTCGCCACCGGCCAACGCCGACGCAACCAGCGTCGGCAACTTGTCGCCAGCATCGGCCCGGCCCGGCGCATCTCCCGGATCAACGTGGCTCTCCACCGGATCACCCAGCACCAGGTGGTGGGCCAGGGTGACGGGCAAAAGCAACCCCGCTCAACCGTCGGCAACGGCTCAGCCGGGCCAGGGCGCGTTCCACGACCCCAACGCCCGGGTAACACCTCGAAGTGGTGGCTGTCCGGTTTGCGCTTGCCCACCGCCAGCAGCAGCCCCATGGTATCCACCATCCGCCTCCGGAGGAGCGGTTGCGTCCGGTTACCCGCTTGCCAGCGGCGTAACCCCTGGGCCTCCTTTTTCCGTGGTCTTCACTCTTGCAGATTGGCGTTTGACGTTGCCCCGCCGCACCGGCAGCGCTGGGCCGATACGTTCGTACTGTGCTTGTGCAATCTCCATGCGGGGACGATAACGCCTCCGCATGGTTGGCGTGAAAACGCCCTGATCCTCAGACGGCCTGCCAGTCATGGATCAACGAACCCAAGGCTGCGATATTCATCTTGATGCAATCTATTGCAATTAAAGTTAATCGCAACTATAGTCGTTCGCATCTGCTGGTCATGGCATGTGCCGAGTCAGGCATATGAAAAAGCACGCATCAAGCGATCGTGCTCATCGAATAACCACGGGACGTCCTGGAGGACAAAAATGCGTTACCTAGTACCGGATCAATCTAGGAATGATAGGGATAGAGGCGATGGAGTTTGGAGC
>CAZCZB010000106.1:0-9727 GCA_964502995.1 uncultured Dehalococcoidia bacterium | reverse complement strand
ATCTCCATGCGGGGATGATACCATCTCCGTATGGTTAGTGTGAACACGCCCTAGGCCACAACTCCATATCCCGAAAATCAACCCGGGGAGCCGCAACTCCCCGGGTTTTTTGCTGTCCCAATCACTGACAAATGCGAGTGGCGACGGGCGCAAGCGTGCGCCATAATGACACGTCAGTGTCCCACGAGGGTTGGCAATTTCTCACGGTTGAAACATGAACCCAAGATACCGATTGTATATAATAGCCTTCGCCATCTACACCAGCGCGTTGCTGGTGACGGCGGCGCTCGCCTGGTTGGCGATCCAGTACGATATGGTGGCCGGGATCGCCCAACTGGCCGTATCAATTACCGGCAACGGGTTAGGAGGTGTCGCTTTGGTTTTTGGCATTTTGCAGGATGATCGTGCCAGAAAAGCACAGGAGGAAACCGCCAGGGCGCGGGAGGAAGCTGCCAAAGCTCAGCAGCAGGCCGAACAGTATCGAGAGCGGGCCGAACGCGCCGAAGCCGAACTGCAACGCCTGCGCGCCGAGCAGAACGGCGAATTCGCCGACCGCATCCGCCGCCTGGAAATCGCCGCCGGCCTAGCGCCTCCCGACACTTCCGACGACGCCACGGAGAACTGAACCCACATGCCACGAACCATTGTCGGTATTGATGTCGGTGGCACGTTCACCGACATTGCCATCTTGGAGGACGGCCGCCTCTCCGTCCACAAGCTCCCCTCGACTCCCGCCGACCCCTCCCAGGGCATCACCCGAGGCATCCAGGAAACCAGCGTCAGCATCGCCGACACCGACTTCATACATGGTAGCACCGTTGCCACCAACGCCCTGCTGGAGGGCAAGGGTGGCCGTACCGCCCTGGTCACAACCCTCGGATTCGAGGACGTGCTGGAAATCGGACGCCAGAACCGCGCCGACCTGTATGACCTGTCTATGGAACGGCCCACGCCGCTGGCGCCCTGGCAGTTCCGCTTCGGCCTGCCCGAGCGCATCGACTACACCGGCGCGATCCTTGAAGACCTTACCCCCGAGTCCGTGGACGCCCTCCTGTCCCTGCTCAGCGACGTCGAGGTCGATGGCATCGCCGTTTCGTTCCTGTTCTCCTTCCTGAATCCAGTCCATGAGGAGACCCTGGCCCAACGCCTGGCAGAGTTGCCCAACAGCCCGTTCATCTCCATCTCCTCCAGGATCCTCCCCGAGTTCCGCGAGTACGAGCGCACCAGCACCGTCGTCGTCAACTCCTACGTCGGCCCGGTGATGGCCCGCTACCTCACTCAGCTGGAAGCCGTGCTGGGGCGCGGCCTGCGCATCATGCAGTCCTCCGGCGGCAGCATCACCGCCAGCCTGGCCGCCGAGCAGCCCGTCCGCACCATCCTCAGCGGCCCCGCCGGCGGCGTGGTCGGCGCGTTCTACACCGGCGTTCAGGCCGGATACCCCGACATCATCACGCTGGATATGGGCGGCACCTCCACCGACGTGTCCCTGTGCCCGTCGCGCATCAAGGAAACCACGTCGGCCAACCTGGGGGGCTACCCCGTTAGCGTCCCCATGATTGAGATCCACACGGTCGGAGCGGGTGGCGGTTCCATCGCCCGCGTGGACGCCGGCGGCGCGCTGGTCGTCGGCCCACAGTCCGCCGGCGCAGACCCCGGCCCGGCCTGCTACGGGCGCGGCGACCGCATCACCGTGACCGACGCCAACCTGACCCTGGGACGCCTGCGCTCCGACGGCTTCCTGGGCGGCCGCATGACCCTGGACCTCGAACGCTCCCAGAGCCTGTTGGGCGACCTCGCCGGCGGCATCGGCGCGTCGGCCACCGACACCGCGTTGGGCATCATCCGCGTCGTCAACTCCAACATGGAGCGGGCCATCCGCGCCATCTCGCTGGAGCGCGGCTACGACCCCCGCGAGTTCACGTTGGTGCCCTTCGGCGGCGCTGGCCCCATGCACGCCTGCGAACTGGCCGCCGAGCTTGGCATCCCCCGAGTGCTGGTGCCGGGACACCCGGGCATCCTGTCCTCCCTGGGCGTCGCCATCGCCGACGTGGTCAAGGACTACTCGCGCACCGTGATGCTGCGGGGCGACGATCTCGACCAGGCGCGCCTCGATACCGAGTTCCGGGGCATGGAGCAACTGGCCCGCGCCGAGTTGGTGGACGAGGAACTGCCCGCCGACGACATGACGCCGCGCCGGTTCCTGGACGTGCGCTACGTCGGCCAGTCGTTCGAGCTTACGGTGGATTGTCCCGACCTTGGCGTCGCCGGGAATCTCACCGACAGCATTGCCGGCGACTTCTACGACGCGCACCTGCAGCGCTTCGGATACGCCGACCGCGACCTGCCCATCGAGGTCGTCAACCTGCGCCTCAAACTGGAACTGGCGGTGGACAAGCCCCGTCTGGAACCGGCGACATCCCGGGGCGCGGATTCATCCGCCGCCGTCATCGGCTCTGCCGAGGTGGTGTTCGCCGGCGGCTCTGTCCAGACCACGCTGTACGACCGTGACCGGCTGCAAACCGGCAACCGCATTGCCGGCCCCGCCCTGCTGCTGCAACTGGACACCACCATCGTGGTGCCCCCCGCCTGGAACGGCGAAATCGACCCCTACGGCAACCTGATCCTGGAGCCGGCCTAAAGACTTTCCAGCAAACGGATGAAATCAGCGATCTGTTGTGTCCCATGTTGGATAATGCTTGGGTCGGGAGGGCCGCCGTAGAATCGTGAGTGAAACCAGTTCGCCGACGTGTAGTAGGTGTACAGGATGGGTGAAGCGCCTTCGTCGTCAACCAGGCGCATCACGACCTCCTCCAGGTCACGATGCGAGCCATGAGGCCATCCCCGACGCTCCGCCACCGCCTTTATGGCATGAGCAGCCGCGCCCCATACTTTGTTGCTGGCCTCTTCCATTTCGCCACGCTCAACCTCATCATCCACCAGTTCCAGAAAATGCCAACTTTGCGCAATGTGATAATCAACGGTTGTGGTCATTAAATCCATCCAATGTTGACAGCAATACCATAATCTAACATTGTCTGTTGTGTGCTGTAAACTCATTTAAGCCCTCACACGTACCCAGTTTGTCATTGCGAGGAGCAAAGCGACGCGGCAATCCCGTTGGCTGGCGGGCAATTCTTCCTTCGGCGAGATTGCCGCGTCCGCCACCGGCGGACTCGCAATGACAGTTCTGACGAAAGTGGGTACGCATGAGATTCAAGCCCACCTCCGGCAACCCCAAGTGTGGAGAATATGCCCGACCCAACCATTTCCCGCCTCTCCGTCCTGGCCTGCTTTGCGCACCCCGACGATGAGGGTTTCGCATCCGGCGGCCTGCTGGCTAAACTCGCGGCCGGCGGCGCCCGTGTCACCCTCGTCTGCGCCACCAACGGCGACATCGGCGAGATCAGCGACCCGTCGCTGGCGACTCCCGAAAACCTGTGGCAGGTACGCAAGCAGGAATTGCGCAACGCCATGACCGTGACCGGCATCGACGACGTGCGCTTCCTGGACTACCGCGACAGCGGCATGGACGGCTGGGACGACAACAACCACCCCAACGCCTACTGCAACGCCGACTCCGATGCGGTGATCGGCCTGCTGGCCGATGCAATACGCGAGGTCAACGCCCATATCGTGCTGACCCACGACCCCAGCGGCGGCTACGGCCATCCCGACCACAAGACCATGTCCGATCACGCCACCGCCGCCGTGGCGCGTGCATCGGACCCCGACGGGTTCACGCCCCTGCTGTACTACGTGTGCTTCCCCCGCGGCGTGTTCCAGCGCTGGTGGCAGGCGATGCTCGACCGGGGCATCGAGCCGCCCTTCGCCGTGGACGCCATCGACTCCCTGGGCACGCCCGATGACGACGTAACCACCACCGTGGACGTGGCCGGACACGTCGATACCAAGATCGCGTCGCTGAAATGTCACCGCACCCAGATCAGCGACGACGGCCCCTTTTTCCGACTGCCCCAGGACATAATGGCCGGCCTCATGGGCACCGAATACTACCAACTCGCCGCACCACCCGGCGCAACGGATTTGCTGGCGGAGCTGTGACGCCGGCAACCCATCCATCACGTCCGTCCACCTCAAGCCCCCAACACGGACGCAAAGCGGGGCGACCCTTGTGGTCGCCCCTTAATCGTCGTATTTCATCTACGCTTGACGCCTACCTGCCGCTGTCAGACCCGGACGCAGGCTTCTTCGCCATCGGTTTTCCGTCCAGGGTCTTCGCGCCCGGTGGCTTGCCCGTCGGATTCACATTCTCCGGTGGAATCGTCCCTGGATTCCTGCCTTTCTTGAGCACTGCCCGTCTCTTTGCTGGCATGGTATCACTCCCCGCCGGCACATTCGCCTGATTTTCCTGTTGCCACCATATCATAAACCGTGGTCCTGCCCCAACCCAGCGGCCCCTTCGCCAGTAGCCAACGCCCCAACAGCCGCCCCCGGCGTTGGGCTCCGCTCAAGTCAGCGTGATCGGACAGATTCCCGACCACTCGGGAGTTATAGAAATACGTGGTTACGGCAACTGATTCGACGTTCCGCTGTACCACGAAATCAAAGGTTTCGGTTTCGATTTCGCCCGGTTCCACATGCAATTGGTCTTTCCCCCACCTGTTCCTTATCCAATCCAGATAGGCCCATTGAAATCCGTATTGCTCACGTTCTACAAACACCTGCTCATATAGCCGCTCAATATCGCCATCCGACACCGGCCGAACCTGCTGGATCGTGGCAAACCCGTCAAGAAACTCGATATGCACGCGTGAACTGTTGTGCAGCACTGCCGTTACGAAAATATGCACGTATCTCGTTCCGACCTGCCTGTGGGAGATTTCGTGGCTGACGATCACATGCGGCGCTTTGGCGCGGAATATCTGCGAGTTGCGCCTGGCGATCACCCCGCCCACCACTACTGCTACTGCGGTAACCACGACGCCAACGACGGGGAGCCATTCTTTGGCCACATCGGTCACCATTCCGAGAATGGATGCACCCATCTGCGTCTGACCGACAGCAGGCTCACTCGCCCCAACTGTTCCAACAGCAACGAAAATCCAAGCCCCAACGGATGCTATGACCGCCACTACCATTGCCCTGGATCTCTCGCCATCATGAATTTTCTGCCCACGTACACGTGCGCCGGAAAGGCAGTATAACCCGCGCGCCCACCAACTCGATGCGCAGAATGTCATTTATTTCACATCTGCTAAAATCTCCGTGCTCTGCACCATGACCAAAGGAAACCAACCACCATGCCCGTTGACGCCATCAGCCTCGAAGTCTTCAAGAACATGTTCATCTCCGTCTCCGAGGAGATGGGGGTGGCCCTTCAGCGCACCAGTTACTCCACCAACATGAAGGAGCGGCAGGACTTCTCCTGCGCGCTGTTCAATCCCGCCGCCGAGATGGTCGCTCAGGCCGCGCACCAGCCGGTTCACCTCGGCGCGATGCCCGCATCGGTTCAGGCCGCCCTCCAGACGTTCCCCGACGGCCTCCGGCCCGGCGACATCATCATACTCAACGACCCCTACCTCGGCGGCTCACACCTGCCCGACATCACCCTGGTGGCGGCCGCGTACATCGACACCGACGACGGCCAGCAACTCATCGGCTACGTCAGCAACCGCGGCCACCACTCCGACGTCGGCGGCATGGCCCCCGGCTCCATGCCCCTGTCCACCGAGCTTTACCAGGAGGGCATGATCATCCCGCCGCTGAAGCTGTCGGACGCGGGACGCATCAACCAGGAACTCATCGCCATGATCTGCCGCAACTCCCGCACGCCCGACGATCGGCAGGGCGACCTCGCCGCGCAGATCGCGTCCATCCGCGTGGGCCAAATCCGCCTGTCGGAAATCGCCCGGCGCTACGGCCTCGCTGATACACACGAGCACATGTCCGCCCTGCTGGACTACTCCGAACGGCTCACCCGCCGCCGCATCACCGACATACCCGACGGCGTCTACAGCGTGACCGACTACATGGACGACGACGGCCAGACGGAAGAACCGGTGCCCATCAGCGTGACGGTGACCGTGGCCGGCGACCGCCTGACCTTCGACTTCACCGGCACCGCCGATCACCGTCCCGGCTGCATCAACGCGCCCCGCGCCGTCACCGTGTCCGCCAGCCTCTACGTCGTCCGCTGCGTCGTCGGCGACGAGGCCCCCGCCAACCAGGGATGCCTGCGTCCGGTGGAGGTCATCACCCGTCCCGGCAGCCTGGTGGATCCGCTGCCCCAGCGCGGCGTCGCCGGCGGCAACGTGGAGACATCCCAGCGCATCACCGACGTGCTGCTGGCCGCCATGAGTCAGGCCATGCCCGACCGGATTCCCGCGTCGTCCCAGGGCACCATGAACAACATGATCGTCGGCGGCCACGACATATCCCGTGACAAGCCCTACGTGTACTACGAGACCATCGGCGGCGGCATGGGCGCGCGCCCCGACAAGGACGGCATCTCCGGCATCCACACCCACATGACCAACACCATGAACACCCCGGTCGAGGCCCTGGAGTTCGCGTTCCCCCTGCGCCTGCGCCGCTACGCCCTGCGCCGTGGCTCCGGAGGCGACGGGATGCACAAGGGCGGCGACGGCCTCATCCGAGACGTGGAGTTCCTCAGCCCCGCCCGCGTCACCGTGCTTTCCGAGCGTCGCCGCTACGCGCCTCCCGGCTACCACGGCGGCCACCACGGTCACCACGGCGAGAACGTGCTGCTAAAGGGCGGCTACGAGGAGATTCACCTGGCCGGTAAGGAGACCCTGGACGTGGAGGCCGGCGACATCCTCAGCATCCGCACTCCCGGCGGCGGAGGTTGGGGCGCGCCCGAAGGCCACCACGACCACCAACACTAGCCGCCATCCAGCAACGGGATGAGGGGCAAATCAATACTCTCGTCCCCCTACATGAAGGTTGCCCCCTACATGAAGGTTGCCAGTGGACAGAATGGTCTGCCTCATGCGGCGTAGGGGTGGGTTTCAAACCCGCCCCGGTCGCTCATGTGTACCCAGTTTGTCATTGCGAGCGTAGCGTGGCAATCCCATCCGCCTTGCGCGGGCAGTTGGTCGTAGTCGTTAGCGCCTCAACGAGATTGCCACGAATGCCTGACGGCATTCTCGCAATGACAGATTATCAAAGTGGGTACGCGTGAGGCCCCGGTCGGGTGTGCGTGATTCCCACCGGCAAATTGCCAATAGGTGCAGGGGCGGATAATTGTTCGCCCCTACCGTGAGTTAATCTTCCCGTTACCGTTCAATATCAACCGCCAGCTCACACGTACCCAGTTTGTCATTGCGAGGAGCAAAGCGACGCGGCAATCCCGTTGGCTGGCGGGCAATTCTTCCTTCGGCGAGATTGCCGCGTCCGCCACCGGCGGACTCGCAATGACAGTTCTGACGAAAGTGAGTACGCATGAGCAACCGCCGGCCGTTGCCATCGGCATCGGTACGTGGCAATCTCTGGGCAGCATGATCTTTGCCCTGGGACGATTCTCGTATCGCGTGTACCTCGCCGCCATAGTCGCGGGGGTGATCATCTCGGCGGCGCTGGTCCTGTCCCGGCCATTGGTGGCGTCGATCCACACCGTGGGATTCGCCACGCAGGTGCTTCCCGGCCCGGTCAAGTTCCAAAGCTGGCTGTCCTCCGAGCCCGAGCGTCGCGTCGTTTCGTTCCCCCGCGTTGACGGAACACAGGGCGCCGGCGACGTGTACGTGATCCCCGATGGCAAGCGCCGCGCCGCCGTCCTGATCTTCCTGGGCGCCAACGCCGCCGGCGCCGACGACCCAGACGTGATCAACCTGGGCGAGGCCCTGGCGCGCACCGGATTCGCCGTGATGTTCTACTGGTCGCCCACCATGGGTGAGCGGGCGCAGGTGGACGCCCGGGAGGTTGGCAACCTGGTCGCGGCGTTCGACCACCTGCGCCAGCAGGACTACGTGGACCCCGAGCGCATGGGAATCGCCGGGTTCTCCGTTGGCGCGTCCTTCGCACTGGTGGCCGCCGCCGACCCGGCCATCGCCGACGACATCGCCTTCGTCAACGCCTTCGGCGGGTACTACCACACCGAGGACCTGCTGGTGCAGATCGCCGCCGGCCGCGCCATCGAAAACGGCCTGGACTCGCCGTGGGAGGTGGACCCGCTGACCCGCCGGGTGTTCGACAATATGCTGAAGCCGCTGCCGGATGCCGCCGCGCAGTCCCTGCTGGCCGGCCCCGATTCCATTGCCGCCGCCCGCAAGACGTATGCCGAACTGCCCGAACCGTTCCGCGCCGAGGTGGAATCCATCTCGCCGTCGCATCACGTCGCCCTGTGGAGTCCCGACACCGTGATGCGGGTGATGCACGACCGGGGCGACCCGTTGATTCCCGTTGGTGAGTCCCGCCGGTTGGTGGCGGCGCTGGAGCGCGAGCGTCCCGACGTGGCGGTGTATTACACCGAAACCGACATATTCCGCCACGTGCGCCCCGACGCAGATACCGCGTGGACGTCGCTGCTCCGCGGCGCGTTCCAACTGTTCCGCCACATGTACCACATAGTCAGGGTGGCCCGGTAGGACGGCAGGGGCTTTCGTTTGTCGCTCCGCCTGGCCGCTCACGCCCCACCTGTCCGCTCATGCCCCACCTGTCCGCTCACGCCCACGTGTCCGCTCACGCCCACGTGTCCGCTCGCGCCCCATGTATCCGCGCACGCCCCACCTGTCCGCGCACGCCCCACCTGTCCGCTCATCCTGAGCTTGTCGAAGGATGGGATTCATGGTTCGACCCTCCACGGGCGGGCCTACGGCAGGCTCCCGCCAAAGGCGGACGTTCCGCACCATGAGCGGACTGCCGGCCAGTGTGGCAACAATCGAAAAGGCCCGGTAGGACGGCGGCCGGCTAATCAGGACTCTGACCAACGATTAGCGGAATCGAACCATCCGCTCAGCCTAGTTCCGGTTTTTCAGCCGTTCCAACTGCTGCACCGTTCCCGGCAGTTTCCAGTCCACGTAGAGCAGCACGTGCTCCTTGATGGCCTCCTCGTGGACGCGGCAGGAGAAGCAAGCACGGTCGATGCACAAACCATGCCGCGGGCGCAGCGCCTCGCGCATACCGGCAATCTGGTTCGCCAAGTCGGCGTCGATGGGCTTGCCGTCCCGCGCCATCGCCAGCAGTTCGTCCATTTGCCCGGCCAGCTGCTCCAGCAGTTCGTTGTAGCGTTGCAGCCCCTGCTCCACGAAGTTGCGCGGCTCAGTGGCCTGCAGGTAGGGAATCATCTGCATATCGGGGACGTCGGCCATGCTGCACCTGCGCTTGCGTGCGTGAAATCGTAAACTGGTTCGTGGCCGTAACTCTACCACACCAAATGTAACGCAGGGGCGAATAATCATTCGCCCCTGCCTTCATTCACGGTCATCCACACCGGTAATGCACAACCGGCGCTCAAATCTCACGCGTACCCACTTTGATAATCTGTCATTGCGAGTCCGCCACAGGCGGATGTGGCAATCTCGTTGAGGTACTAACGACTACGGCCAACTGCCCGCGCAAGGCGGATGGGATTGCCATCCGCCTGTGGCGGACTCGCAATGACAAACTGGGGGTACGCATGAGGCGCTCAATTGCGCAGTGGCGGAGGATGGATCGCCCCTGGGGCCTTTCGATTATCACTCCACATAGCCGCTCGCGCCCCATGTATGCGCTCGCGCCCCATGTATGCGCTCGCGCCCCATGTATGCGC
>CAZCZB010000105.1:6133-9920 GCA_964502995.1 uncultured Dehalococcoidia bacterium | reverse complement strand
CGTTGCCGCCGCCGCCGCCGCCGCCGCCGTTGCCGCCGCCGCCGCCGTTGCCGCCTTCGACAGTAGGCGTGGGCGTGGGCGTATGGGTAGGAGTGGGAGTGGGTGAGTTGGTAGGAGTGGGCGTGGGCGTGTGGGTAGGAGTGGGCGTGGGCGTGTTGGTGGGAGTGGGCGTGGGCGTGTGGGTAGGAGTGGGAGTAGGCGTGTGGGTAGGAGTGGGAGTAGGCGTGTGGGTAGGAGTGGGAGTGGGCGTGTTGGTGGGCGTCGGGTCTGTATCCCCGCCGTTGCCGTTGCCGTTGCCGTTGCCGTTGCCGTTGCCATTGCCATTGCCGTTGCCGTTGCCGTTGCCATTGCCGTTGCAGGGCACTTCTTCCTTATCAATCACAGCATCGTTGAAGTCGTCGTCCTCGAAATCCTCATATCCAACCCTGTGGTGCGTTTGACTGATTATAGTGGTTTGCCATTTGTTCGGATTTTTGATGGTTTCGCCAGTGTGGTCGAGCTGGATATAAATTTTGTAATCAACGCCACTGACGTTCCTCAGCGTGATGGATTGACCGATTTGGCGATTGTCCAGGCCCAGACGCATTTCGTCCTCATTCACCAAGTGGAGCAGGAAATCAGCCTGGCCCTCAATCATGGTTACTTTCAGGCACTTGCTGCCGGCCTGCGCGTTGGCGCGGGGAGTGAGGGCGTCGGAAAGGACCAGCGCCAAAAAGGCCGCGACCAGGGCGGCGGCTGCCAGGATGAAGACGACCAGGCGAACCCGATTGATGTTGCTGGGCAAACCCATCCCCTGCATCTTCCTCTGGCGACAGTAGAAAGCTAACTAACTGTTCGTTTGGCCTGATGGACGTGGGTAGTCATAAAATCGCGGTCAACGATTTTGTGTCCAACCAACCTCGCCCGTGCTTGCGAATACTAAATAAATTATGTTTTTGTCGGACACTGCATTCTGGTGTACGGGAATGTAAAGCCCAAATATATGACCGCAATGCAATTATAATAAATCACAAACTGCATAGCTGCATAACATACCGGAATCATGAGCCATGGATGGACATAATAACACGATCCGGCGCAAGATTTATCCGGCCCCGATTCGCAGGTTGCGGCGAATTTTGAAATCGGGCCACTGCCTGTCGTTCCGGCATGGAGTCAACAGACGCTGGCCTGGGACCAACATCACTCCCACCGCGCCGGAAAAATTGATACCGCGCCGGATCAGGGGAGGAATCCAAAAGCCAAATGGTGAAACGGATGCGAGTTCCGCAATTGTTTTGGTTTGCCGGATTATCGCGTTGGCGGCAGTGTCGCAGTTTTCGGGCATAACACTACTGATACGCCTCCGCGGGGTCGGCGGTTTAAACGAAGGGGGCGGCTTCCAACCGGAAGCCGCCCCCTTCGCGTGGTAGTGTGCGTTGGGTTACGCGTCGCCGCCGTCTCCCGCAGCGCCGGCGGGAACCGGAGCCGGCGGGTCGGCCACGTAGGGCTTGCCGGTGGCCGGGTCCGTTTCGAACGGGCCGGGCAGTTCCAGTTCGTCGGCAATCTCGCGCACGGCGGGCAGCACCTCCTCGCCCATCAGGCGCAGGCTGCGCATCGCGTCGTCGTGGGTCATGGCGCCGTCGCCGTCCCAGAAGAAGATGCTGCCCGGCCGGATGGTTTCCAGCACGTGGCGGATCTTGGGGATGACGGTCTTGGGCGTGCCGCAGATGATGGTGTAGTCCTCAATCTGCTGCTCGTAGGGGCGCGACAGCACGCCGCCCGGACCCGCGCTGCCGCCGCGCGCCGCCGTTGCCACCGACTGGGTGGGCAGCACGCGCCGCCGTGAGGTCAAACCCGGCAGCTGCAGCAGCGCCTGGTTGGTGGTGCCCTCATTGCCGGCCAGGAAGGGGTTGCTGGGACCCTGCACGTACTTGCGCCCGGCCTGTTCGGCCAGTTCCTCGGTCTCATCAACGTGAACCTTCCACAGGTAGCCGATGTTCTGCGGGCCGGACTCATAGCCCAGGTCGGCGGCGGTGTCGTGGTAAAGCTGGAAGGCCTGCTTGGTGGGCTCCATCTCGGTGGCCAGCATGATGTAGGGGATGCGCTGTTCGGCGGCCCACATCAGCGAGTCGCGGCTCACCACGCCGGGCAGCCAGATGGGCGGGTGCGGCTTTTGGTAGGGGCGCACCCACGGGTTCACGTGGCGGAAGTGGTAGTGCTTGCCCTCCCATCGGAACGGGCCGGGCGTCGTCCACGCCTTCACGATCAGCTCGTGGGCCTCCTTGAACCGCTCCCAGTTGTAGTGGGGTTCCACGTTGTGGGCCACGCTCTCGCGCCCGGTGCCGCGCACCCAGCCGGACACCAGCCGGCCCTGGGAGATCATGTCGATCATGGCCAACTGTTCCACCAACCACAGGGGGTCGTCCCAGATGGGCAGGATGTTGCCCAGCAGCACGATCTTGGCGCGCTCGGTGATGCGGGCCAGGATGGACGCCTCGACGTTCATCGCGCCGCCCATGCAGAAGGGGGTGCTGTGATGCTCGTTGAGCATCAGCCCATCGAATCCCATCTCCTCGGCATAGATTTTTTCGTCCAGGTAGCGGTTGTACAGGCTGGAGCCCAGCTGAGCGTCATAGATCTCGTTGCTGACGTTCAGGTCCATGATGGGCTTGCCGGTGGCCCCGAAGTATCCCGACTTGGGGTCCTGGTACGGCCTTTCGGTGAAGTATCCGATGAACATTGCGAGTCTCCTTGTGGCGTCCCCTCAGGCGGGTTCGATGGCCGGTTCCGGCTGATGCGGCGATTCTAACACAGGGGACGGGTGGGTTAGCGCCACCTACCAAGGTCTGACGCCTTCCGGCCAGACGTCCGCGGGGGCAGTGCCGCTGCGTTGGTGAACCAGCGCTACCATCTCCGATACGGCGACGTTCAGCAGTTCTTTGAACTCAGCGCGTTCCGTTGCGGTCATGGTGTGGGACACTCCGGCGTAGCGGTAGTCCACGGCATACTTGCTCAACCAATCCAGCTGGAGGCCGGGAAATTCCGGCGCTTCGTACCGCGTGTAAGCGAAAAGGGCATCTACTGCCCTAAACGCTGTCGCTGCGTCCAAAGTGGACGTTTCCGGCAGGCTGCGGATTTCATCCCACAAAGGCCTGAGATCGTGTCCGTAGTTTCGTGGCAGGTTATGGGTGGATAACCAGGCCTTCAGCGCATTTTCAACGGCCTGCTGAGCGCCGAACCCCATAACCCGCTGGGGACCGGATTCCTGGTCCAGCATATCGTTGACGTGGTACAGCCATTCCTCAACCGTTTGCAGACGGCGCACCGTTTCCGGCCAGTGGTCGGGATAGCCGTCGGGTTCGGGGGCGATATTATCGAGAGATTCGCTGCTCATCCGGATTCCATGATTGTGAGCCTGGCCGGCGACGTGCTGGTTGGCCCGGCAGGCGCGACGGAATGCTTCGACAGTCATGGTCACCACGTCCACGCCCAGATCCGTTTGCTGCAAGAGGAGGCACTCGCGGGCCGTTAGTTTCGCCTTGATCTCCGTGGCGGTGGTATCGGCGGCGTCGGTGATGACCATAAGGTCGATGTCGGAATCGGGCCGGTAGTCGCCCCGGGCCCGTGAGCCGAACAGGATGACCCGCGCCGGCGCAACGGATCGCTGCACGGCCTCGGCTACTGCCAATGCCAGCGGATCGGCTTTGATGGCGTGGGCGGTCATGTCTCTTCCCGTTGGTGGTTCGACAAGCTCACCATGAGCGGGTTGGTTTGGTGGTTCGACCGGCTCACCATGAGCGGGTTG
>CAZCZB010000105.1:0-6033 GCA_964502995.1 uncultured Dehalococcoidia bacterium | reverse complement strand
GCTCACCATGAGCGGGTTGGTTTGGTGGTTCGACCGGCTCACCATGAGCGGGTTGCTCAGGTGGCCAGGAATCCCCGAACGATGGCGAGGAATTCGTCGGTCTTTTCTATGTGGGGATTGTGGCCGCAGTTGTCAATCACCGCCAGGCTGGAGCCGGGTATGGATTCGTGGAATACCCGGGCCGCGCTGACGGGAACGATCTCGTCCTGCCTTCCCCAGACGATCTGGGTGGGCATGCGCTTGAGCCGGTGCAGCAGGTTGGGCAGGGCCAGGTAGTGCATGTAGGGGCGCCAACTGAGCCGGCACGCTTCCTCGCGGGCGATCTCCCACGCCTCCGCCAGTTCGGGATCCACCTCGTCCGGGCACACGTCCAGGAACTCCGGCGTGCTGGCGGTGTCGTAGAACCCCGCGGTGATGTACTCCTTGGCCACCGCCAGGAACATGTCGTAGATCTCGCCCTCCGGCGGCCTGATTCCCGCGGGCGCCACCAGCACCAGCTTGTTGAACGTCCCGGGCGACATGGTCGCCATCTCGGCGGCGAGCCAGCCGCCCAGGGAGAATCCCATCAGGTTCGCGCCTTCGAGGCCCAGATCGTCGATGGCTTCCATGTACCAGCCGGCCAGGTCGCGCATGTTCATGATCCATTCCTGGCGTTGGGTTGCCCCGAAGCCGGGATGGGTGGGAATGTAGAGAGTGTGTTCCTGGGCCAGGGCGTCGTGGCAACGCAGCCAGCCCTGGTGTCCCAACTCGCCGTGCAGGATGAGCAGGGGCGCGCCGCTGCCGCCCTTGACCATCCGGAGGCTGACGCCGGCCGCCTCTACGAATTCATCCGTCCATGCTTGCGCGCCTGTCGCCATTTGCCGTGCCTCCTTGGCCTTTCGTCGTGATGTCAGTTTCGGGATTCCCGACGAATGATAACACGGAGGGTGGCCGGAGCAGCGGATGCGTCGTGTGGCGCGTAGGGACGAGGCATGCCTCGCCCCTGCCAAAAGGTGCAGCCCGACAAAGTTACCCAGCGGGCCACTGAGCGGATATTGAACGCAAAGGCGCAGAGACGCGAAGGGGGTTGCTTGGCGTTGGGAGTGGGGCCGGAGGATACGTCGTGCGGAATGTAGGGGCGAGGCATGCCTCGCCCCTGCCAATAAGGTTGCCGCCCGACAAAGTTGCCCACCGGGTTACTCCGTGCCATAATCGGCCAAACTCAACGAGGGTGCTGACGAATATGCAAGTGCGAATAATGTCGCCCGCCGCCGCGCGGGTGGATTTCAAGGTTACACCGGCGCCGCGTCTCGACACGCTGGAGGGCAAGACCATTGGCCTGTACGACAACATGACCGGCGGCGCCGGCGTTGCCGTTGATCGCGTCGCCGAGCACATCGCCCGTCGCTACTCCAA
The DNA here is from genome assembly GCA_964502995.1 of uncultured Dehalococcoidia bacterium. Classification (GTDB taxonomy): domain Bacteria; phylum Chloroflexota; class Dehalococcoidia; order Lucifugimonadales; family UBA3495; genus Bin87. The sequence continues at coordinate 4,638 of CAZCZB010000105.1, read as the reverse complement.
CGTCAGGTTCGAGAGCTACGGCGGCGACCGGAGGCCTGGACGTCCCGTGCTGAGCCGTGGCGTGCATATAGATGAGGACGAGGCGGCGATCATCGCGTCCGAGGTGGACGCCATGGTGGGCGCCGCCGCGCATTGAGGGGGCTGCACGTCGTGGCTTGCCCACGACATGGTAGCGATGGAGAAGGCCGGTATCCCCGCCGTCGGCATCGCGGCGCGCAGTTTTGCCCGCGCCTGGCAGTCCTGCGTGGATGGCTGGGGTCAGCCCACCACCGCGTTTGTCACCATCCCCCACGCCTGCACCGGACAGCAGGCCGATTACATCCACTCGATGGTTGACGAGCAGATCGACAACATCATCCAGGGTCTCACCCGGGTGTCCACCACCGCCGACCTCACCAGCATGAGCAACGGCCACACCGAGACCGACGTGTTCACCGTAACGCTGGATGATTCGCCGTGGGGCCTCGATGCCATCAACCGCTTCATGGAGGAGCGCGACTGGAGCGACGGGCTGCCCGTAATTCCGCCCACTCCCGAGGCGGTGGAGGCGATGCTGAAAGGCACGCGCCGCGCCCCTCAGGACGTGGTGATGGTCATGGAGCCGGGGTTCGGCCTGGCCACCGTGGAGAAAATCGCCATCAACGCGGTGATGGCCGGATGCCGCCCCGAACACATGCCGATCCTGCTGGCGGCCATCGAGTGCCTCGCCCAGCCCGAGAGCAACCACCGCGACATGCAGGTGTCGGGCCACACCGAGGCGCCGCTGATCCTGGTCAACGGTCCCATTGCGGACCGCGCTGGCATCAACTACGGCACGTCGGCCATGGGCCCGGGCGTGGTCAACAAGGCCAACACCGCCATCGGGCGGGCGCTGCGCCTGTGCCTCATCAACATCGGCTACTGCAAGGCCGGCGCGGGCGACCCCAACTTCATCGGGCTGCCCACCAAGTTCGGCATGTGCATCGCCGAGAACGAGGACGTCAGCCCGTGGCAGCCCTATCACGTTGACAAGGGCTACCGTCGCGACGAGAGCGCGGTGACGGTCGTAACGGTCACCGGCCCCACCGACGTGCTGGACAACGCCTCCAGGAACCACCTGGACACGCTGAACAACATCGCGTCCATGATGTTCTACCGCCACGCCGGCGGCGGTGCGTGGATCAAGGGCCGGCAGTCGGCGCAGGTCGGCCACACCAACAAGCGCGTGCCGTTCCAGGGGCCGTTCCATCCCATCATGCTCAGCCCCTCGCGCGCGGTGATCCTGAACAACGCCGGCATGAGCAAGCGCGACGCCCAGGAATGGCTGCACGAGCGCTGCCGCGTGCTGGTCAAGGACGCCATCGCCTCCGGAATCCCCACGGACGAGAACGGCAAGTGGCTGGCTCACCCCGAGCTTCAGCACCTGGCCGACGACCCCGAGGCCACCATTCCCGCGCTGGAGGACCCCGAACAGTACCTGCTCTGGGTGACGGGCGGTTCCACCCACTACGCCAACTTCTTCTACGGCACCTACGGCATAGCCACCGTGGGCGTGGAGGACGTGGGATAGCCTTGCGGTTTGCTGGCACGACTGTCAGAAGGGGGCAGCCTGCTTGGCTGCCCCCTGTTCGTCCGTGCGGCGATGAGGGTTCCCCCGTTCCGCGAACAAGAGCGCCAACCATGACTTTGACTGCATCGAATCAAACCGGCAGGCTCCCGCCCATTCATCCTGGTGAAATCCTCAACGAGGAGTTTTTGGCGCCTTTGAACATCAGCCAATACCGGCTGGCCAAGTCCATCAGCGTTGACCCGCGACGCATTCACGCCATCGTGCATGGCGAACGGGCCATCACCGCCGAAACTGCGCTGCTGCTGTCCCGATTCTTCGGGAATAGCGCGGCCTTCTGGATGGGGCTGCAGAACCGGTATGACCCGGAAACCGCCGAGGACCGGTTGTCGAAAAAGCTGGCGGCTATTGAGCCGTACCGCTAGCCGGGCGGGGGTTTTTGGCGGCGGGCGCCTCGCTATTTTCTACCCGCGCTCCGCCTCCAATTGACGGACGCGCTCCTCCAGGGCCAGGCGGGCGGCGCGTTCGGCGTCCCGCTGGCGTTCGGCAGCGATGCGGCCCTGCTGGGCATTGGTTAGAGCGGCTTCGGCGGCGATGCGGCCATCGGCTTCCTCGTCGTGGGTCAGCAGGTAGCGTTCCGTTGCCGGGTCATACCAGCGCAGCAGGCCATGCTCCCAGCACACGTACAGGTTCAGCGCAACGCTGAACCCCCGGTATGCCCCTTCTTCCACTTGCGCCACCGGGATCGATTGATACTCCCCGTCGACCAGACGGTCACCGGCCAGACGGTTCCGGTAGTACCGTCCGGAGGGGTCGAACCGCCAGTATTCGGTTACGCCGTAGTCGGCATAGCCGCGGCGCTTGTTGGTCTCATCGTTGCGGGCGGTATTTTTGGAGGCTACTTCAAGCACAAAATCGGGCGGTTTGCCCTGGTCGTTGATGGCGTAACCCCACTGCGCGATGCCGGCAGCGGGATCAACGTTGAAAGCAACCAACAGATCCGGAACCAAAACGCCGGCCGTATGCTCCGGGTTCCGCCCCAGGGGCATTTCGCTGAGCACGATGGTGGTGTCTTCGTCGCCGAGATGCCGGCTCAGCGCGGTCTGGTGGCTGGGCTTGTGAAGATGAATCGCGTTTTGCATATCATCCCGGGGCGGGTATTCGGGAAACTCTCCAACAGGCCCGTCCACTGCGCTATCGGGCTGCGCTGCAACTGGTTTGGTGGTCATGGCAAGCCTCGCGGTTTGCGGGGATACTTGTGGCAGTACGCTTTCAGACACGCCCCATTGTAACGCAGAAATCCCCAACGCCAGAAATCCCCAACGCAATGCCAGACTCCATCCGGCAACGCTGCCTCTCACGCGTGCCCACTTTGATAATCTGTTCACGCGTACCCACTTTGATAATCTGTTCACGCGTGCCCACTTTGATAATCTGTCATTGCGAGTCCGCCACAGGCGGACGTGGCAATCTCGTTGAGGCGCTAACGACTACGACCAACTGCCCGCGCCAGGCGGATGGGATTGCCATCCGCCTGTGGCGGGCTCGCAATGGCAAACCGGGTACGCATGAGACGCTGCCTGTCTTGCCGTCGTATGCGGCGTATGGTACTTTGTTTCCATCAAAATCGCGCCGTCGCATAACGGGCGCGAACTACACGCACCCCTATTTGGGCTAGGAGCTCCGCTGTGGACCCGCTGCTTGAAGTAAAGAATCTGCAAACCTACTTCTTTACCTACGAAGGAATCGTCAAAGCCGTCGACGACATCACCTATGAGGTAATGCCGGGCGAAACCCTGGGCCTGGTGGGCGAGAGCGGATGCGGCAAGAGCGTCAGCGCGCTGTCGCTGATGCGTCTGATCCCGGACCCTCCCGGCAAAACCGTGGGCGGAGAGGTCCTGTTCGACGGAGAAAACATCCTCGACGTTGACATGGACGATATGCGCCGCATCCGTGGCGCCAAGATGGCCATGGTGTTCCAGGAACCCATGACCTCGCTGAACCCCGTCCTGACGCTGGACCGCCAGCTAACCGAGACCATCCAGCTCCACATGGGCAAGTCGCGCGACGAAGCCCGGCAGGATGCGGTGAATCTGCTGGCCCAGGTGGGCATACCCGACCCGGAACGGCGCATCCGGCAGTATCCTCACCAGTTCAGCGGCGGCATGCGCCAGCGCGTGATGATCGCCATGGCGCTGAGCTGCAATCCCAAGCTGATCATCGCCGACGAGCCGACCACCGCCCTCGACGTGACCATTCAGGCGCAGATCCTGGAGTTGATGAAGTCGCTGACCGATACGCTGGGCGTCGCCCTCATCATCATCACCCACAACCTGGGTGTGGTGGCGCGGTATGCCGACCGGGTGAACGTCATGTACGCGGGCAAGATCATCGAGCGCGGTTCTGCGCTGGAGATCTACACCAACCCGCGCCATCCCTACACCGTGGGCCTGCTGGACTCCGTGCCGCGCCTGGACCAGCGCCTGACCGACGAAGCGGGCAACGCGGCCAAACTGGTGCCCATCGAAGGCCAGCCGCCCGACCTGGTGAACCTGCCCCAGGGTTGTTCGTTCCGCGCCCGCTGCCGCTGGGCCGTGGACAAGTGCGCCACCGATGCGCCGCCATTGATGCCGGTGGAAACCGACAGCGAAGAGCCTCACGTCTCCGCCTGCTGGCGCTCCGAGGTTCTCGGAGTACAGGCCCTCAGCTATGCAATGGGGACGGCCTAACGCCGTCGCCGCGTCCCAAGGAGTATCACGATGACGACTGCCGAAATGCCGCAGACCGCCGAGAGTCATTCCGGCCACGGCGAGGTCCTGCTCGACGTCAAGGGACTCAAAATGTACTTCCCCGTCACGTCGGGCATCCTGTTCCAGCGGGCGGTGGCCCACATCAAGGCTGTTGATGACGTTGACTTCACCGTGCTGCGGGGCGAGACCCTGGGGCTGGTGGGCGAGTCCGGCTGCGGCAAGACGACCACCGGCCGCTGCATCCTGCGTCTGTACAAGCCCACCGACGGCCAGATCATGTTCGACGGCACGGACGTTGCGCAGGCCAAGACCAGTCAGATGCGCGCCATGCGCCGCCAGATG
>CAZCZB010000104.1:0-10501 GCA_964502995.1 uncultured Dehalococcoidia bacterium | reverse complement strand
TGCATGCATTAAGCGCGCCGCCAGCGTTCACCCTGAGCCAGGATCAAACTCTCTTAATAAGAACCTTACTTCCTTCCACTATTCAGCTGTTAAGGTGCCCACTCCCACCGGAGGCGCGGTGCCTTCGACAGCGGGCGCGTTCAATGACTCTACTCCATCCCAGATGGCTTGTCAACACCAACTTGCCCCGATTTTCACACAATCGCCGTCACATCGCCAATCCCACCGCATTCGCACGGGCAACCGCCAAAACGCGCCAGGGCGTCCCGGCGCGGCGCGTTGGGCTCCCGGAACGCGATCAACGCGGGTGTTTCATCCCGAAATTGTTCGCGCCGCACCGTCGCCCTATGCCAGCGCCATGCGTTTCGGTTATCCTGCCGGCATGATCAACGACCTGTGGGTTATAGCGGCGGCCATCCTTATAGCTGCCGGGCTTCTGGCGAGCCAGGTTCTGCTGATTTTCGTGGGCGTTCTGGTGTTGCTCATCTGGATCACCGGCAAATACTGGCCACGATACGCGTTCCGCCGCCTTTCGTACGCCCGCAGCCTGGAAAGACGGCGCGCATTCATCGGCGACGAAATCGACTACCACATCACGGTCAACAACGACAAACTGCTGCCGATGATCTGGCTGGACATCTCCGACACCTTCCCACTGGGTCTTCAGACTGCGGGGACGTTTCAGCGGGGCATCGGAGCGGAGGCGGAACTCGACCATCGAATCACCACGTCCTTGCTGCCCTATCAACGGGTAACCTGGCGTTACCGGGTGAGGTGTCGCGCCCGGGGTTACCATCGAATCGGTCCGGTGCGGATGCGCAGCGGGGATATGTTCGGCCTCACGTCTGCCGAGCACAGCGTGAACGACGTTGATTACCTGCTGGTGTATCCACGCATCGTGGACCTGGAGCGCCTGATGATGCCGTGGGAAAGACCCCTGGGGGAGAGCAGAGGCCGCAGGTTGATACAGGATGATCCCAGCAGATTCGTGGGTTTGCGGGATTACCTGCCGTCGGATCCCCTGAAACGCATTGACTGGAAGGCCACCGCCCGGCACGGCAAGGTCGAGGCCCGGATTTACGAACCCGCCGCCACGCGCCACATGCTGATCGCCCTCAACGCCAGGACCGGCGACGCGGCGTGGCAGGGGAGCAACCGGCGCCTGTTCGAGCGCGCGGTAACCGTGGCCGCCTCTGTCGCCGAATTCGCCCAGCGGGAGGATTACACGTTCAGCCTGGTCAGCAACGCCATCGCGTCGTACTCCAGCAAGTGGATGTCGGTGCCGCCCGGATCCGGTCGGTTGCAACTGGAGTCGGTGCTTGAATCCCTGGCGATGGCGGGTCCTTTCTGGGTAACCGAACTGTCCTCGATCCTGCGCACGGAAACCGACGTCCTGGAATCCAGGGCGACTGTGGTCCTGGTTACCGCCCTCCTTTCAACCGCGGTGTTGCTGGAAACCGAGGGGATTCGGCGCAGGGGACACCGGGTTATCGTCATTTACGCGGGCGACGGTGGTCCGGGCCCTTTCGCCGACCGACTCTCCCCGGACGTGCCGTTGTTCATTGCCGGGCCGGCCCTGACCCATCTGGATGAGTTGCTGCGTCAGGACTGGATTGGGGAGGGCAGCAGCGCAACCCCGGATTCGGGCCAATGACGTCATTCGCAAGGGCAGCGATCATCGTTGGCATCGCACTCTTCCTTGAAGGGTTCGCGGTGTATCTGCTTGGAAGGCTGGTGTCCCATGCCATCCGGTTGCCCGACGCATCGGTGCCGCTGGCGCTGGCCATGCTGGCAATCGGCTGGTCTTTCGTCCTTTCGTGGTACATCCAGATCATCAGGTTTTCCCTGAACCTGCGGGGCTTGATCGGATTGACGATCAGCGCGTTTTCGGTGCTCGCGCTGGCCGGCATCAGCATGGGCGCCGGTTGGTTCCCCATCGGGCAAGTCCTAACCGGAGATTTGAGGATCATGGCGGCGCTGGGGTTGAGCGTCACGCTGGTGCTGCTGTTGTGGTGGCGCGGCACGGCGATCGCCCGGGACGACGTGACGCTGGACGTGATACGCAACGCATTCGTACGCGGCGTGGTGATTGTGATTGTATCGGTCGCGGCCAACCCGCTGGTCGATGGCGATATCATTGGCCTGGTCATGCTGATCGTCTTCTTCAGCATCGGATTGGGCGGCCTTGCTCTCAGCCGTTTTGCAATCGATGCGAGCATCGGCCGAATCAACCGGGGCTGGATGTTGGCCATTGTCGCCAGCATCGGGTTGGTCATGGTACTGGCGTTGATTGCCGGGGCGGCCGGGGTCGGCGGCCTCGATGACCTGGCCCGAGCCCTGGTGAGCGGCGTGGGTTTTCTGGGGCTGTGGACCATCAGGCCGGCGCTTTTGTTGCTGGGCCTCATCGCCGCCGGTTTGGTCGCCATCGGCAACTGGGTGTCGAGCCTGTTCGGAGGCGGAGACCTCAGCGGGCTCGAATTGGCGCGCCTGCAAATCGAGGAGTTTCACGAAAGCCTGCGGGAGGTCGAAGGCGAGGGCCCGCCCAACGTGATCCTGACGGTGATCAAATGGGCGGCTTTTCTGGCCGCCGTATCACTGGCCGGTTGGATTCTCTACCGAATGTTCCGACGCCGGCGTCTGACCGGCAACAACGACGCGGAGCTTGAGACGCGCGAGTCCACGTTCACTTTGCAGACCGCAGGGCAGGATGTCGCGGATGCTCTCGCCGGCTGGTTAAACTGGGCGTCCAATCTGTATCGCCGCCGCCCACCTCCAACGAATCCCCGCGAGGTGTATCACCGGATGCTGGAAGCAGCCCGGGCAGTGGGACACGCCCGGCTCCGCTGGCAAACGCCCCAGGAACACCGCAGACAGGTGGACCAGGCGCTGCCGGAACGGCCCATGGTGCGAATCGTGAGGGGATTCCAGAGGTATTTCTACGGCCCGCAGCCGGCAGACCCCGACCCGGAAACCATGTCAACCCTGGTGGAAGACCTGGACGAAATCCAGCGGCACTGAGCCGCGAGGCGGCAGGGTAAAACCGCTGGCGGGTTAAGAACAGCCGACGCTTGGAGAACCGCAAGGCGCCGGAACAAAAGCGGGCCGGCGTCGCTGCGCCTGACGATGCCGAACGGTACTCGTCGGCACCGACGGCCGACTCGTTGCACCGCATAGGCAACTCCCGGGCCAGCCACCGTTGCAAGTTGCAACGATGATCGTGTCGCAATGGACATTTTGCTCGGGGCGCGCCCAGTTCACCGGCGCCGGGAAGGCCCGGATATTTCGCTGGTCGTGTTGCGTCGCGCCGAGGCTGGAATCTCGAACCGCGCGAGCGCAGGACAAGCGGCGACCGCTTCAGCCGCCTGCCTGGCACGAACACCAGATGCCAAGGCCCCAACCCAGGGCCTTTCCAAAGTCTCCAAACGTCCCGCTCATGGTGAGCCTGTCGAACCACGAGCACGTCCTTCGACAGGCTCAGGACGAGCGGATGCAAGAAGATCGCGCAACTTTGAAAAGGCCCTGGCCCCAACCGGGGGCGACCTGCCAAACCGGGACGGACGCCATTTACTGCTTTGCCATCCGGTAACCCACACCGTGTTCGGTGTAAATGTATGTAGGGCTCCTGGCATTGTCGCCCAGCTTTTGACGCAGGGTCTTCACGTATGCTCGGAGGAGTTGCATTTCGCCGGTGTATTCAGAACCCCACACCCGTTTCAGCAACTCTGCCTGGGTCAGCACCCGGCCGGCGTTGTTGGACAGTTCGTAAAGCAATTTGAACTCGGTGGCGGTCAATTGAACCGGCTCTCCCCCTACCGTGACGCGATGTGAGTCGTAGGTGATCGAAACCGGGCCGATGGCATAATCCGCCGCAGGAAGTGACGACGGGTTGCCCACCACGCGCCTCAACGGCGTGCGCAGCCGTCCGATCAGTTCTGTCGGAGAAATCGGTTTTACCACGCACCAGTCAACGCCCATGGCGGTTGCTCGCGCCGCTCTTGCTCCATCTCCCTGATCCACTACGGCAATGGTGGATACATTCTGGCCGGCCACTATGCGTCCCAGCGTTTCGAATCCGTCCCTGCCTGCGCTGGACAAGTCCAGCAAAACCGATTGCGGTCTGTGTTCCGCAATCAGAAATTCGATATCAAACAGGTCGTTGACCACGATGGGTTGGTAACCTGCGTCATCCAAAGTTTCCAGGATGTTTGCAGCGGTTGATTCATCGTTCCACGCCACAACGACAGTTGCGACACCGCTATCCAACCCGGTTTCAGTTCCGTCAGCGGAATGTGGTTCCTGGGTTTGTTCTGGCTGTGCATCCGACGCAATCGGGATGGTGAACGTGAAAACCATGCCCTGCCCGGTGGGGCCGGGCTCTGCGGTCAATTGCCCGCCGTGTGCCTCAGCAATCCCTTTGCAGACGGTCAACGCGAGGCCATCACCGTCAATGTCCGGCGTGTCCTTCACGCTATATGATTCGGCTATTTTCTGGAACAGTTCCGGCGCCTGGTAGCCGCCCGCCCGACCACTGCCGGCGACCAGCGTGAACCGCACCAATGGCCCGACAGTTTCCGCGTTCAACGAAATAGTGGATGTTTCAGAGGCGAACTTGAAAGCGTGAGAGAACAGGTCGCGCAGCATTTGAGAGAAACGACCTTTGTCTACGGAAATGGCAGGCAGGTTCTCGGGCACCTTCCGTTCTATGGAAATTCCTGAATGATTGATGCGGAACTCACGAGCGGCCTGGCTGACGAGGTCACAAGTGTCCGCGCTTTCCAGGGAAAGCGACAAAGTTCCGGCCGCGATCTGCCCGAGGTCGATCAGGCTATTGATCCGGTCGCGCATCAGCTCAGTCTGGTGGTCGATAATTTGCAGCCACTTCTGGGTTTCGTTGGCGGTGGAGGGTCCAAGCATATCGGACAGGGCAACCGTGGAACCCTTGATCGTGGTCAGGGGAGTCCGCAATTCCTGGCTCACCATTCCAAGCAATTCCGCCCGTATCCGCCCCGCGTCCTGAAGGGGGGTCAGATCCTGGACAGCCACCACTACCGACGTTATCTCTCCACGATCGGAGTATATGGGGGCGGCATTCACCAACGTCCTCACCTGCCGCCCGTCGTTGAAACACAGCAGGATCTCCTCGCCGCGCACGACCTCGCCGCTTCGCATCACCTGGGACGAAGGCCGGTCGCCTACTTTGATTTCCCTCCCATCGGCCCGGCGCATGGTCATTTTGCCCAGAATTTCTTCCCATGAAAAAGCTTCCGAGCCCGCTTGCCCAGCAATCCTCAAACACTCCTGATTTGAGGCAAGGATCACGCCGGTTTTGGCATCAAACACCACCAGTCCCACCGGAGCGATTTTCACCAGCGCTTTGAGATCGGTTTTGATTGCGCGTTCCCGCTCAAATCTGCGCGCGTTGACAATCGCGGCCCCCGCGTGTTCCGCAAATTGGACCGTCAATTCTTCGTCGAGTTCGGAGAATTCCGATGCTCCCACTTTTTCAGCGAGGCAGATGTTCGCCAGGTGTTCGCCTTCATAAAGGACCCGAACGCCCAGGAAGCATTTCATGGGAGGGTGGTCATCCGGCATGCCGACTGAACGAGGATGCTCTGCGATGTTGGCCACACGCAACGGAGCATCAATCTCATTCAGATAGCCCAGCAACCCGCGGCCGACGGGCGGGGTCGTCATACGGCGCAGTTGTTCTGCGGTTACGCCCGACGTGAACAGCTGCTGAAAATCCCGGAATTCATCGGTCAGCGCCACAACTCCGTATCGGGCGTTGGTTATGTAACGGGCTCCATCCGCCACTGCCTGCAGCGCCTGCTCGAGTTCGATGCTCTTGCCGACGCCCAGGATCGCGTCGTTCAGCCTGAGCAGGCCACTGTTGGCCGTTTCGGCATCGATTTGACCATAAACGGGACGACCGGAGCGTGTTTCGTGAAAGGCAGGCATTAGGTTCGATGCACCATAGATCACAAATCTGAGAATACAATTAACACATGTAATGTCAGCGCTGCCAGCGTCGGACAACATATCACCTGCAATGATGTGCGCCGAAATCACTCGCCTCTGGCCGCTTTCACAAACATCCCCTGACTCTAACATTATGAACTGTCGACATTCGGCGCCGGATGCTAACACAAACGCTGGTGATACACAAACCACAGTCATACTGTGACTTGCAGTGAACAAGTAAATGCCGGGTCGCCCGACATTTCTACGCGTCGCGGTGTAGACACATTTATGCCATCTTTACTGGTACGCGCAACACCGCTGCGTCAAGATCAGGATGACAAGTAGAACTACATTTGACCACGGTTTCTGCCGAAACGGCGAGGCGATCACACGGAGGGGCCCGCATCAACATGATCCGCGAAACGGCGCCGATTATTGCAAGAGGCATGGATGGATCACGGCGGACAGACTGGCGCAACCCATCGGAATGGTCGGGCGATCCTGCGGGCCGTGGCAATCCATCTCCCACGCGAGGCGGCGACTCACAGCACGCCCCGATGCGGTGTTTGACATTGGAAGCAGGGTGGCAATAGAGTTGATTGGGCAACCGGAGTCCGGTCGCGTCGAATCGCGCCACTTACGGGACCATGAACTGAACGAGGAAGCTGCTAAATGTCATTGCAATTCGGAGTGTTCGATCACATCGAACCCATTCCCGGGGAACCGCTGGACAAAATATACGGGGAGCGCCTGGAGCAAATCGAATGGTTGGATTCCGTCGGTTTTTACTCCTACCACCTGGCGGAACACCACACGCCGGCCGTTCACAGCCTGGCGCCATCTCAGAACGTGTTCCTGGCCGCAGCGGCCCAGCGAACCCGTACCATGCGGTTGGGACCATGCGTGTACGTGCTGCCACTGCACCACCCGATACGACTGATCGAAGAAATCTGCATGCTGGATAACATCAGCGGCGGCAGAATGGACATCGGTGTGGGTCGCGGCGGAGTGATCGAAGCCCATTTCTGGGGGCAGGATTCCGACGTGGAAGTGAATTACGCCCGATACGTTGAGACCCTCGCGGTTGTCAAAGAGGGCCTTGCCAACGATGCGTTGACCTACCGGGGGGAATTCTATGAATTCGACGATCTGCCGATGCGGCTGCGCCCCAAGCAGGATCCTCACCCACCGTTCTGGTACATGCGGAATGTGGAAACCGCGGCCAGGCACGGCATGCACACCATCATCGTAGGCAACCTGGACTCGTTTCAGGCCAACGTGGATCGCTACCACGAACTTTGGGATGAACACCAGGGTCCCGGCGCTCTGAACGCGCAGGGTGAGAAACCCAAAATCGGATTGGTCAACCACCTGTATGTTGCGGAAACGGACGCAGAAGCGGTGGCGATCGCCCAACCGGCCTGGGATCAGTACAAGTGGAACCTGGCCGCTCCCAGACGACTGGAAGCCGAGCGGCATGGTCTAACCCAATTCCTGCAGGGCGAGGCCAATCCCAGGCCGTCGAACCTGCCCGAACGGGAAGCGCAAACCAGCGGATCTGTCGCGCCGCGAACCGGCGGTTCCAGGGGGTTCGAGGAGCACGCCTCCAGAGGCGGCGGCGGATTCAACGTGGTCGCCGGATCGCCGGATACCATCCGGGACTATATGGATCAGTACCTGGAAACGGGAGCGAACTACTTCGTTGCGGCTTTCCAATGGGGTCATCTCTCCCATGCGGAGACGATGCGCTCTGTTGAACTGTTCGTGTCCGAAGTGATGCCTCATTACACCTGACCGTCAGCATCCCGGCTCGGCGGGATAATCGTCGGGGTCGGTGGCGCGGCCGCCACGAGGCTGACAAGGAGATCAGTCGTCGCACTGACGTCGTGGGCATATACCCCAATCGGGTCGCGGCTCGGCGTTTGGTGGACGCGGCGCTGGCCGGGCAGCGCGACGAATGGGCCGAAGGCCGCTCCTGCCTCACGTTCGCCGACGAACCCGACGCCGCGAATCTATCGGCCGGCGACATCCTGGAGGCCGCTGCCTGAACCACATCGGCAACGATGACGGTTCCTGCACTGCTACGGGATGCCGCCCTGCGGGGATCGCCCATGATTTAAGGCGCGCGGTCGCTGATCCGCGCCGGCCACAACGTGCTCGAACTGTTCCGAGACTGGAGTCTGTTGGCCGATCCCATACCGCCACGCCCGCTAACCATACTGACGGCGATCGACACATGGCCCGATCAGCAGTCGCCATCAATTCCTCTGACGGGCTGCTAGCAGAAGTTGGGCATCACTTTTTCCGCGAACAGCCGCAGCGAACTGGACACCTGGTCGTAAGACAGGCCGCCGACATCCAGGTAGCTGATGAAGTGGGTGACGTGGTTCTCTTCCAGCGCCCTGATGGCCGCCGTGACCTTTTCGGGGCTGCCGATGGCCGCCATGCCTTCCTTGCCCCGCTCGGCCGCCAGATCCGGCTCGATAAAGGGATCCTGGACGTAGTGCTCATAGCCACGGACCCCGGAGGCCCGCACAACGTCGGAGAGCGGGCGGCGCAGGAAGTCCCCCATGTCGCCAGCCCATTGCAGACGCGGCACGAGCAGCTCGATGGCTTCCTCGTCGGTGGGAGCCACATAAACGTTGCGGACGGCGGCGACCTCGATGTCATCGGGCGCCGTACCCTCTTCCAGCATCCGCCGGCGGTAGAGGTTGATCAGGTTCCGGTCAGCGTCCGGCGAGGCGGGGAAGAAACTGCTGCCCACGGTGAACAACCCCCAACGGTTGCGGACGGCAATCTCCACCGATTCCGGGCTGTGAGTGACCGCCATAAATATGGGCGGATGCGGCTGTTGCACCGGCTTGGGAATGACCCGCACTTCCGGGAAGCTGAAATGGTCGCCGTCGTAGGAAAAGGTGTCCTCCGTCCACGACCTGATAGCGATGTCCATGCCCTCGATGAAACGGTCGCGGGATTCGGCGATGTCCAGGCCATAGATGGCGAACTCCCGCTGCTGGTAGCCGCGGCCGGCCCCGACAACCAGGCGTCCCTTGCTGATAATGTCCAGGGTGGCCATGTCCTGCGCCAGCCGCAGTGGAGCGTGCCACGGGACTATGGTGCAGGCCACGCCCACCTTGACTCGCCTGGTCCTGGCGGCGATGGCTGCCAGCAGGCTGTGGGGCGAGCTGATGATGCTGTGTTCGCTGAAAGCGTGCTCGGCAATCCAGACCGAGTCGAATCCCAGTTCCTCCGCCAATTCCGCGCCGCGCAGAATGTCCTCGTAAACCTCGACGTCGGTGCGGCTGACCGGGTTGGGATTGCTCTTGCGCTCGTCGGCGTACTGTTCGTGCAGCAGGGGACGCTGGCCGACGAAGAAGGCTCCGAATTGCATCCGGTCAGTCCTCCCCCTCAATCTCGGCGTACACCGCCCGCATGGAGGCGCCGGAGTCGTCCTCCACCTCGGTGAACCACTTGATCAGTGAACGCGTCAGCTGGTCGACCGACTCATCAACCGAGGCGGCCTCGTATCGCTGGCGCACGGTGGGCAAAGTCACACGAGATTGGGCTTCGCGCATCCAGACGATCTTTTCCCTGTCGGTCATTTCCGAGCCGGCCACCCGCAAACGCTCGGCGTACAGGGCGTCGTCCTTGTCCTCGGGAACGCCGCCCAACTCGCGAATGCGGCGGTCGAAGATGTCGCCGTGGCTGGTCTCGCGTTCGGCCACCATGGACAGGCAGGCCTTCAGCCCCGGATGCTCGGTCTTATCCGCCCACGCCTTGAGATAGACGCCGGCGCGGTACTCCTGCAGGCGAATGTCGTTGAGCAGGTCTACGTATTCTGGCTTGTCCGGCATTGGGGTACCTCACTGTGTTGGGCGTGCGGGGGAGGAAGCTGACGCGCCTGCCGCCGTCGTTTCACGATAAAGAACTCGCCGATGATCGTCCGGCAGCGCGGTTGCGGGCGAGTCTAGTGCGCCGCCCCTGGGGTGTCAAACCTGGCTGTGACCGGCGCGTGCTAAAATGCCGCCACGAAATCAGCCCGGTTGCAGGAGCGGTTTTGCCTCAATTGACGGAAGCGCAGCGCGGCATGGTCGCCACGATCAGAGAGTTTGTCCGCCGGGAAGTCCAGCCTGTCGCGCAGGAAATGGAACACGCCGACGAGTACCCCTTCGAGCTGGTGGAGCGGATGAAGGAGCTGGGCCTGTTCGGCGCGGTGATTCCCGAAGAGTACGGCGGGCTTGAGCTGGATGTGACCTCCTACGCCCTGGTCATCGAGGAAATCTGCCGGGGATGGATGAGCCTGAGCGGGATACTGAACTCCCATCTGATCATGGCGTACATGGTCACGACCCACGGAACAACGGAGCAGAAGGAGCGATTCCTGCCCCTGATGGCGACCGGCGAGAAGCGGGGCGGCATCTGCATCACCGAGCCCAACGCGGGCAGCGACGTCCAGGCCATCGAGACTCGCGCCGTCCGCGAAGGCGACGAATACGTGGTGAACGGGGCCAAGAGCCTGATAACCAACGGGCGCCACGGC
>CAZCZB010000103.1:0-10578 GCA_964502995.1 uncultured Dehalococcoidia bacterium | reverse complement strand
CATCTCATTCGCGCTCATCGTTGATGCCCTGCGCTAGTGTGAACACGCCCTAGGCCCGTACAGGCCCTGAACTGCGATCAGACGACACCATGGCCCTTTGAGTCGGGAAATCGCGCCACCGCCGCTGCTGGCTGTCCCAGCGTGGACGATTCGCCGCCACCGCCGGCGCGGATTCGTGCGTCGTCGCCCACGTCCTTGGATCGGACCCGCCAGGGAGTCCGCAGGGCAGGCGTCAAGGGACAACGCCGGATCACCGGTCGGACCGGCGCGGGAGGCACAGTGAGCGCTGGCCCGGGTGGCCAGCGGCGTGAGCGGAACGGATGAGGACCCGGGATCGTCGGGCAACACGAAAGGGGCGCAGACGCGGATGATCAGGACACCGCCTCGCGGCGCTGGTCCTCCTGGGCGACGCACCGGGCCGGCGTGGTCCCGTCCGGTCTGAGATCCGCCTCGCCGTCGCAGTCAACTCGCCGTCCAGCCTCGCCGCGGCGGCGCCGTAGCTCGCCCTGGCGGGTCAGGATTCGAGGATGTCCGGTCGAGGGCGCAGACACGGGGAAAATGGGGTAAAATGGTGACAAGATTCACTAGGATATTGCGGGCGTGGCTGCACACATGGGTTTGTCGGTACGCGCACAGATTCTGAGCACGGATTGAGCGTCACCGGGAGTGTCGGTACATCGCCGTTTTTGGTCGGTATGTACCGACACGCCCGCCAGCCGTCAGCGCCGCCGCCGGAGCGCCTTTGGGGGCGACATAGACCGCATATTTGACCGCCTGCGTGTGGTTTTTCAGGGTCTTTAGGCCGGCGATTTTCACGGACATCCGGCCGCCCTGGGAAGACGGGCGGCGCTGCCCTGGATTTCTCACTACAGGCCTAGGGAGGGCCGTCGCAGCAAAGCTTCGATGGTAGCTGCGGTACCGCTCACGCTCATCGGCGGGGATGTCGCGCTCGATCTGGTCGACCATCGCGGCCAGCGCTTCGATCTCCAGCTCGCGCCGGCTCCGCCTGCCGGGTCCTCGCTTCGCCTTTTCCCTGCCCGCCGTCAGCTGCTTATACCGCCAGACGGCGGCCATCAAGGGCCAGTCGGGGTGCTCGTCGGCATGATCTTTCACATATCCGTGGACGGTAGTCCGGCCGATGCCGAACAGCCGGGCGAGGCTGCCGGGGGTGTGGGCACCACCCGTCGTCCGCGAGTGGAGGAGCATCATGACGATGAGGGCCCTGTGCTCAGCGGTCACGGCTGAGGGTCGTCCCCCCAAGTGATGGGATGTTTGAGTTTCGCTCACGGGCCCACGGTTCGGATGCCGACATTCTTGTCAGCAGGTTTTCGACACTTTTAGACAGGTTGCCGACACGTTTCCGCACAAGGTTTTCGACAGGTGGTGTCAGGATTGTGTTCTGATTTTGCCAGGCTCACCAGCCGTGGGGTGGGGAGAGGTTCTGCGTCCGGTGCGGAAACTCGCTGCCGGGTGGGCTCTCCGGTCAAGATGTGTGCCACCGGAGGGACGGCGGGAGGCTGGTGGCCGTCACGAAGGGATACCGGATCTGGCGGGGCCTCCTGAGTAGCAAGGTGAGCTAGGCGAGTTTGACGAAGGCATTTTACGACATGGTAGCATACCGGCGACGATGGGCAGGAGCGCTATGGTCGACCACCGTCGACGGTCCATTGAGCGGTAAAAACACAGTGTGTAACACACGCTTTTGACGCAAATGCGAACAAGAATTGCCAACTAAATGGGGACCGGTTTTACCGCCGTATTGTGATTTATTAAGGAGCTGAATTAGCGTGGTCTTGGAGATGGTGGGCCGGCCATGACGGTGGTCGGCAGCCGCGGGAAATGCGAGCAGCGCGGACCCGGTCAGGACAACACGTCGTAGTCGGCATCGGCCAGTCCGCTCGGCGTTTCGGAGTGACACCGACGTTGGGCCGTAGTTGGTTTTGCCGCCCGCCGTGGTCAGGCCAACGACGGCGGAAACTGCTCCTTGCGAACACCCATGCGCTGCGCGATAAATCGCATGGGCCTAAACCGCCCGGTCAGCCGGTAGCCGTTCAGGTTTGAGGGGTCGCAGGTGGTCTGAGACGCACATTCCGTGCTGGAGTGACCTCCCGGAACAGGCAAGAAGCGCGACGACGGTCGTCAGCGCGTCCTCGGTGGTGCCAAGGGTCAGGTACTGGTCGTGCAGCACGTAGCCGGGCCGGTAGCCGATTGGACCGCCCATCATCATGCCCAAGAGGCCGGGATCAAACACTGTGGCGTCATCGTCAGCTCCCACGTCAGCCGCGGCCGCCTCCAGGCCGACGTGATCATGAAGCAGGCCTGCTACCACGTCCATCGTGTCGGCCAGTCCGTCCTGGCCGTCTTCCCGGTGGGACAGCATCGCCACCACGTCGATGGCGTTGGCCATCGGATCGTCAGCCACGGCATCGAAGTCAAAGTCGCGCACCGCCAGGATGGCTTGCCCCGACAGGTGATCGAAGAAGTCGGCCTCCAGGTCGATGCCAGTGAATTCCTCAACCAGCCGGAACCCGAGATCCAGCACGTCTGCCAGCGTGGCATCTGCGTCCAGCTCAGGCGGATTGGCATCGGCAATGTCCGCTACGCCGGCGTTGATCTCATCAATCAACAACGGGTCTGGTAACAGGCCGGCCAGGTCATACTCTCGCAACGCCGTCCGCCAGTTGTCGACGTTGGGATCAAATGCGCCGACCACGAAGCCCAGGGTGTCTACCGGCAGGAGGGTCGCCGGATCTCGCACTGCGACCGTTTCCAGCCCGAGTGTGGTCACGGTGGGCATCACCACGTCCATCGTCACCCCTCTCTCGATCCAACTCGTGGATCCGGCCACCCAATCCGGCGTTTGCTCCGCAAAGGACGCCGGCCGGACCAGACCGGGCATCACCGGCCCGAAATCGGCGCCCACCGCGTCTTCGAACGGGATGGCGACAATCGCGCCAGCCGCTTTCAGCATTATCAATCCGTTGGCGAGGGTGCTACCGTCGCCGCTCTGCCCGCAGGGCGTAGGGCCTGGGCGAAATCGCCAGGCCGAACACTTCGTCCTCGGACAGCGTCCTGCCGTCCGGTGTCCCGAAGCGGAGCCGGTGCAGCATTCGGGTCAGGTGCAGCCACATGGCGGTCTCGGCGAAGCGGCGTCCCGGACAGCGGCGGTGGCCAGTGCCGAAGGGTATGAAGGCGTTGCCGGTCAGCGCGGCGGCCGGCGAGCCGTCCGACTGGGGCAGGAACCGTTCTGGGATGTATTCATCGGGCGAGTCCCAGAAGCGCGGGTCGTGGTGGATCGAGTATATGTTGCCCAACACCTGCGCCCCCGCCGGCACCAGGTAACCGCCGACTTCGGTGTCCTCCGTGGCCTGGTGCGGCACCGCCAGGGGGCCGATGGTCCGATAGCGCATGGACTCCGCCAGACAGGCGAAGGTGTAGGGCAGCCGCGTCCGGTCGTCCACGGTCGGCAGGGCGTCGGGGCCGATGACTTCATCCAGTTCCTCGTGGACTTTGGCCTGGACCTCAGGGCGGTTGGCCAGCAGCAGCAGCGTCCAGTTGACGGTCTGCGCCGACGTGTCCGTGCCGGCGACCAGCAGATCCATGCACAGGTCGTTGATCATGTCGCTCTCGATCTCGCCCGTCTCCGCCTGGGCCAGCATCACTTCCACCAGGCATATCGGGGCCGACAGGTCGAGGCCGGGACGATTGCGGGCGCCCTCCACCAGGGAATTGATGATGGCCGAGCCGATTTCCGACTGCCGGACGGCCTCCTTGATGGCATTGTTGGGCAGGAACTTCATCCAGGGAATGTAGTCGGCCAGGTTCGTGGCGGTGGCGTTGGCGAAGATCCAGTCGACGTGTTCCAGCAGCGCCTCACGCTGTTTCATGAACTCGTCGGAGCCGTCTTCGTGCTGCCCAAAAACGGCGCGGAACATCATCTCGGAGTTGCTACGGGCCACCATCACCGGCGGCGAAACCGGCTCGCCGGCATCTCCCCTTGCGGCCATCTCGTCCACCAACCCGTTTACCACACTCTCGATGTAACGCTCGCGCACGTTATCGAGGTTGCGGGCGCTGAGCAGTTCGCGGTTGGCGAAACGCTGCATCTGCCGCCAGCGGTCGCCGTAGGGGGCCAGCACCAGGTCCTTCCCGCTGCTGAGAATATCCATGATCCCGCTGACCCAGCGGTCGGCCAGTTCAGGCTTGCCGAAGGCTTCCTGCAGGAGGTCAGGGTGGCTGATCACCACCGTCGGCACGTTGCCGAAGCGCAGCAGGCAGATGTCGCCGTAGCGCTTGGCCAGACGGTCTATACCCAAGTGGGGGTCGCGACGCAGCGCCAGCAGCGAGCCGAACACCGGCAGGCCCATCGGACCTGGCGGCAACTTTGCGGGCAGAGCGGAGATTGCAGCGCTCATTTGTCTCACCGATTTACAGAGGAAGGGTCAGATCTTGAAAGGCAAACGCTTACTTTCTAATGTATCAGAGGTTGGGGTCGGGCAAGCGGCCGCTGGGCCGTCCAGGGAACGAATTGGGTGCCACGGGACGATGCAAAACGTTGAGTGTCCCCCTGTAGATCACCTGCGGAGCGAGCCGCCAGCAGCGCGCGAATGTCGCCGGACAACCCTGACATCGCAAGCAACACTTCACCAGACGATTGCCACAGCGAGGTTGCCACCGAACGGAGCAATTTACCGGAGAGACTCCGCCGCCAACGATCACGGCTACCTATTCTGCATTCGGGATGCGTCAGAGGAGACTTCAGGAGGAAGTGCGGGCGAGCGAGGGCGACGCGGTCAGCCGCCGACCGACAGGATGGCCGGACCGGAACCAGCCACCCCAGAATCACCGGCGGTGTTTGAGCCGACTACTGGATGCTGCCGGGCGGCTTCACCTGCTCCATCAGGTCGTCGTTCCACTCGCCCTCCGCCACCAGGATGGCCTTGGCGTCGTAGGCAAAGGCCTCAATCAGGTTGTGGGACAGGTACGCGTAGGTCCCCGGCTGGCGGATGGTGTGGCCAAGAACTCGGGCTCGACCGTCAGGCCTGCGTGTCATGGGTTCAGTGTCTTGTGTGCCGGTCGCGGCGTGCCGTACCATTGAAGATATGCTGCTCACCGTTTCCACCACGCATCGTCCCGCAACTGACCTCGGCTATCTGTTGCACAAGAACCCAGGGCGGCTTCAGTCGTTCCGGCTGCCCTTCGGGAGGGCCGACGTGTTCTATCCGGTCGCGGAGGCGGCGCGCTGCACCGTCGCCCTGCTGTTGGACATCGACCCGGTGGGTTTGGCGCGTCCCAGAGCCGGCGCGTCCAGTGCCGCCGGTTGGCTCCAGCAATATGTCAACGACCGCCCTTATGTGGCTTCGTCTCACCTCAGCGTGGCCATCGCCTCGGTGTTCAACAGCGCGCTGGCCGGCAACAGCCGGGAACGGCCGGAATTGGCGAGGCAGGCGATCCCATTGGAGGCCCAGCTGCCCACGCTGCCGTCCCGGGAGGGGCCGCAGCTCATACGCCGGTTGTTCGAACCGTTGGGATACGCCGTTGAAATCCAGAAACACGCCCTGGATGCGGACTTTCCGGAGTGGGGAGACAGCCCGTGTTTCAGCGTGAGTCTCGAGGGAGAGGTGAGGCTGCAGGATCTGCTGGCTCACCTGTATGTGCTGTTGCCGGTGCTTGATGACGCCAAGCACTACTGGGTGGGCGATGACGAGGTGGGCAAGTTGCTGCGGTTCGGCGCGGGATGGCTGGGCGATCATCCGCACCAGGAGCTGATCTCCTCACGATACCTCAAGCGCCAGCGCAGCCTGGTGCGCCAGGCGCTGGCCCAACTGTCGGATGACGGCCATGCCGACTCCGACGCGGCGACCGAGCGATACCAGCATGATGAGGAGCGGCTGGAAACGCCCATCCGGTTGGGAGAGCAGCGTATCCAGGCGGTGCTGACCGCGCTGCGAGAGGCCGGCGCGACCACGGTACTTGATTTGGGCTGCGGGGAGGGCAACCTGCTGCGAGAGTTGCTCGGGGAACCCAGTTTTCGCTCAATTGCCGGCATGGACGTGTCGCACCGCTCGCTGGAAACGGCCCACGCCCGCCTGCGCCTGGACACCCTGCCCGCCGCGCAGAGGGAGCGGATCACGCTGCTCCACGGTTCGCTCACCTATCGGGACCGGCGGTTGGCCGGATACGACGCTGCAGTAGCCCTGGAGGTTATCGAGCATATCGACCCGCCCCGTCTGGAGGCGTTGGAGGCGGTGGTGTTCGGCTCGGCGCGACCCGGCGCGGTGATCATCACCACGCCCAACTCCGAGTACAACGCGCTGTTTGAAAACCTGCCGCCCGGCGAGTTCCGCCATCGGGACCACCGCTTCGAGTGGACTCGGGAGGAATTTCAAGCGTGGGCCGGTGGGGTGGCGGAACGTCGACACTACAATGTGCGTTTCCAGGACGTCGGCGCCGAACATCCCACCTTCGGCGCGCCGACACAGATGGGGGTCTTCACCCGATGAATCTTGAGATCCCTGCGCTGTCCCTGGTGGCGCTGGTGGGGCCGTCGGGCTCCGGAAAGTCCACCTTCGCGGCCCGGCACTTCAAGCCCACCGAGGTGGTGTCATCCGACGCCTGCCGCGCCATGGTAGCCGACGACGCCAACGACCAGACGGCCACTCCCGATGCCTTTGCCCTGCTCAACTACATCGCCTCCACTCGCCTGCGCGCCGGACGCCTCACCGTGGTTGACGCCACCAGCGTGCAGCCCCAGGCTCGCAAATCGCTGGTCGAACTGGCCCGGGAGCACGACTGTCTGCCGGTGGCCATCGTGTTGAACATGCCGGAGGCGGTTTGTCTGGCCCGCAACCGGGACCGCGACGACCGGAACTTTGGCGATCACGTCGTGCGACGTCAGGTCCAGCAGTTGCGCCGGTCAATCCGGGGGCTGAGACGCGAGGGTTTCCGCTACGTTCACGTCCTCGATACTCCGGCAGATGTGGAGGAAGCCAGCATCGAGCGGGTGCCGTCGTGGACCAACCGCCAGCAGGAGACCGGACCCTTCGACATAATTGGCGACGTGCATGGCTGTTTCGACGAACTGGTGGCGCTGCTGGAGCGACTGGAGTACCGGATCACCCAGACCGGCGTCGGTGGCTCCGGAGGTGCCGGGTTTTCGGTGGATCACCCGCAGGGACGCAAGGCCGTATTCGTAGGCGACCTGGTGGATCGTGGCCCCGGTGTCGCCAACGTGCTGAGGTTGGTGATGTCGATGGTGGCGGATGGCACGGCGCTGTGCGTCGCCGGCAACCACGAGTCCAAGCTCGTCCGCAAGCTGAAGGGGCGAAACGTTCAGGTGTCCCATGGGCTGGCGGAATCTCTGGCGCAGTTAGAGTTAGAAACGCCGGAGTTCCGGGAACGGGCCACGCAGTTCATGGACGGCCTGATCAGCCACTACGTGCTGGACGGCGGCAACCTGGTGGTCGCCCACGCGGGGATGAAAGAGGAGTACCAGGGGCGGGCCTCCGCCCGGGTCCGGGACTTCTGCCTGTACGGCGAAACCACTGGAGAGACGGACGAATGGGGCCTGCCCGTCCGCGCCGACTGGGCCGCCGGCTACCGGGGTAGGGCCACGGTCGTTTATGGACACACGCCGGTCGCTGAACCGGCGTGGCTGAACCGCACCATCAATGTTGATACCGGTTGCGTCTTTGGCGGACGGCTCACCGCATTGCGCTATCCCGAAACCCAGTTGGTGTCGGTTCCGGCGGCGCGGGTTTACTACGAACCGGTGCGCCCCCTGGTCAGCGATGACGAGGACGCAGGTCGGGTCGCGGCCACGGACGACCGGGTCGCCAACCTGCTGGATATCGACGACGTCATGGGCAAACGAGTGGTGGCAACCCGTCTCCGCGGCAACGTGACCGTCCGAGAGGAACACGCGGCGGCAGCCCTGGAGGTGATGAGCCGATTCGCCCTGGATCCCCGGTGGCTGGTGTATCTTCCGCCCACAATATCCCCGTGCGAAACCAGCAAGCTTCCTGGCCTCCTTGAGCACCCGGCGGAAGTGTTCGACTACTACCGCAGCAACGGCGTATCCAGCGTGGTGTGCGAGGAGAAGCACATGGGGTCGCGCGCCGTGGTGGCGGCGGGCCGCGACGCCGAGGCCATCCAGCGGAGGTTCGGCATCGCCAGCGACAGCGCCGGCGCGTGCTACACGCGAACTGGGCGCAGGTTCTTTGACGATCCGGTCCTGGAGAGGCGGTTCCTGCATCGCGTCCGCGAAGCCCTGAGCGCGTCCGGGCTTTGGGAGGAATTGGAGACCGATTGGGTGGTGCTGGACTGCGAGGTGATGCCGTGGTCCATGAAGGCCCAGGAACTGCTCCGGGAGCAGTACGCGGCGGTGGGCACGGCGGCGGAGACGGGTCTGTCCTCGGCGCAGGCGCTGCTGCATCAGGCGGAAGCCCGCGGTATTGACGTCGGCGAAATTCTGCCGTCGGTCAACGAGCGTCTCCGTCTGGCGCAACTTTACCGCGACGCCTACGGCAGGTACTGCTGGCCGGTGGCGTCCCTGGACGACATCAGGCTCGCTCCCTTCCATCTGCTGGCCAGCGAAGGAACCGTGCATACCGACAAAGACCACCTGTGGCACCTGGACGTTGCCGCTCGAATGCGCCAGGCCGACGCCGGGCTGTTCCATGAAACCGGACACAAAGTGGTTGAACTCAACACATCAGCTGAGGATGGCGCCATCCAATGGTGGGAGGAGGTTACCAGCGCTGGCGGTGAGGGCATGGTGGTCAAGCCCGTAAGTTTCATCGCCACTGGCAAGCGAGGTCTGGTGCAACCGGCCATGAAATGCCGGGGCAGCGAGTACCTACGCATCATATACGGCCCTGAGTACACCCTGCCCGACAACCTTGAACGCCTGCGCAGGCGTGGCCTGTCCACCAAGCGCTCCCTGGCCCTACGGGAGTTCGCCCTGGGGCTGGAAGGCCTGCAACGTTTCGTCGATCGCGAACCCCTCTACCGCGTACACGAGTGTGCCTTCGCCGTGCTTGCTCTGGAGAGCGAGCCGGTTGACCCACGACTGTGACCGGCCCGGCGTGGTCCCGTTTCCGCCACTGTTCCCCGCAATCCACACCATTGCCATCGCCGCTTTCGGCTATTCACGTTTGAGTTGGGTTTGAACCGGCTTGATCCGAGAGTTGGTGAATGGTCGCATCACCTACCGGGGAAAATGCAACAATGCGCGGACGCGCGCCGCCCCGTTGCCTCGCCGAAGAATGATGCTCCTATAGATGTCAAGCTGGGCAGTTGACTGACCCGATTGATCTGGGCAGTGCTGGGAAGACCTCCCGAGCAACGTAGCGTTTGAGGCAACGAATGACCTCATTCTTGCTCATTCCTTCGCTGGTGCGCCGGAGCATATAGGTCCTGGTCCTGGGATCGTGGCGAAGCCTGACGCAAACGATGCGATAGAGGGCCGCATTAGCCTGGCGGTCGCCGCCGCGATTGAGTCGATGCCGGTTTGTCTTGCCGGAGGACGCAGGTATGGGGTTCACTCCACACAAGGATGCGAAGGCTGCCTCAGAATGAAGGCGTTCAGGGTTGCTCCCAGCGGCGGTCAGGAGAGCCGCCGCGGTGTCGGGCCCTACGCCAAAGATATTGACCAGCGCCGGTGCCGCCGCCCGAGTAAGGCACTTCAGGTGGGCCTCCAGGTCGTGGATCTCCGTGCTGAGTTGACGGTAGCGGCAGGCCAGCGAGCGAAGAGCGTACTTGGCCGCCGCTTTGGGGCCGTCCATGCTACCAGGGCGGAATCTGGCGCACCGCGTAGCGAGAGCGTTGGCGGCGAGCCCATCAAGGGATTCACGAAGCTCGGCCGGGGCTGTGAGGATAAGGGCTTTCATCTGGTTGACGGCCTGGGTGCGGGCTTTCATCGCCGAGTCCTTGGTACTCTTGAACATGCGGATCATTTCAACTTCTCCCTGGCCCGACTTGGGAGTAGCGTCGGCTACACCGGCGAGCACCGCCCGTGCCGCCGTTTCCGCATCGGTGGGATCGCTCTTCCCCTTACGACGGCGCACCGACCGGTCAGGACGATTGACCTCGACGACGGTATGACCCCGACCAGTTAAGAAGCGGGCAACCCCAGCGCCGTAGGAACCGGTGCCTTCGATCCCGAACGCCCGGACCCGTCCCAAGTTCCGGGACCAGCGTTCGAGCTCAGCATAGCCGTACGTAGTCGCCAGTGCGCGATGTTCACCCAAGCGTACGCCTAGCCGGTCAATGGCCACCGCCACATGCTGGTCTTGGTGAGTATCAACTCCGATGACCACCTGAACAACGCCATTGCCTTCGCGACCAAAGGCCTCTGTCATCTCTACCTCCTGAAAGATGGCGTGCCGGCCAGGTGAGCGGACAAAACTGCGATGGGGCTTGAAGCCAGGCTCCTATAAGGTCACTGCTCGCCAGGACCGTCGACGCGGTCTGGGCCACCTCGACGCCGGGCCGACAGATCATTCTGAAGGCATTTTCGCCAGTTAGAGGGTGTGTGACAATGGGCTAAACTGGCATGGGATGTTCTTGGGATGGAGG
>CAZCZB010000102.1:0-10647 GCA_964502995.1 uncultured Dehalococcoidia bacterium | reverse complement strand
CATCTCATTCGCGCTCATCGTTGATGCCCTGCGCTAGTGTGAACACGCCCTAGTCAAGGGGCCCACGTGGAAGTCTCCATCCCGAAGCAGGAAATCCAACGCCTCGCGGCAAGCGGGAGATTTGTTGAGAATGAAGGACAGGGCATCTGTCGCTGTGTCCTCCCCATGACTTGTCAATCTGGGCACCAGATACGCTAGCAAAGTCGATTCTTGAACCACGGAAATACCTCCTCGGCCCGGTGTACCTTTACATTCGACGTGGCGGGTTAACCGGGTAATCTTCGGGGATCCCGGTATCACCGGGCTGAATTACAAAGTCGCGCCGGTCACGGTAGAGGCGGGCACGATTTATTACATAGTCACCCTCGTCGTTATACGGGTCGATGTGATTGTAGTCCGACATCAGCCAATACTTGTGGCCGCCTATGAAAAGGTAGGAGTTATTCATGCGGAAGAACCGAGCCGACACGCCCTCACCAGCCTTGAACCGCTCGCATATGGCTTCAAGGAGTTCACGTTGTTCGTCCTTTTCGGATAGGACGTACTCATGGGGCCAAGTCTCCCGATAAGTCACTGCCTCGCGCCAGGGGGCGTGCGCGATGAGTTCCGTCAACTTTGGATTCATTTCACCACCTCCGCGATGGTCAGTCGACTCGGGACCGCCGCGTGGGGAGAAAACCAGTAAGCGGGATTTGCCCTGCCCATTGTGTACATTCCGTGGCGAACGGTCCGACACTTTGGGAAATACGTGGACCCAATGCCGCCAACGCATCGACTCTCTATTCGTTCGCCGCCTCCAGCTCCCTGATGGTTGCGCTAACCCCGGCCAACCAGTCGACCACACTGGCCAACTGTTGTTCGTCGAGATGGTTGTCGGTCGCGCATCGCAGATCGTGGCCGCGTCCCACCGGAGTGAATAGGCCGGTGGCCATCGCATTCGATCTCAGGGTTGAAATCGCGTCTGATGAGATTGGCGTCTTATCCTTGATACCAGCAAACTCAGTGTACAGGCCCTGATTGTAGGCCGAGGGCGGGTATCCATAGCAGATGCCGATCGTCTTGCCATTTGCGAGCACGTTCAGGGAAAATCCTTTCTGCCCCCACCTGACAAGCATGTCGTCCGGCCTACCGAGCGCCAACACCCTTTCGTAAAACCTCCTGCCAGGGCCGTTCAACGACTCCAGAAATTGGAATTCGTCGGTTCGAGTCCGGCGTACCTTGTATTCGAACGCGGCGTCCTGGTCCTCGTCTCTGGACTCTCCCGCCGCAGCCGCATTCACAGGTGTAACGTCCCGTCCGGGCATGACCCGCAGGATTGCCTGCACCTGCTCCGTATCTATCTCGAAAAATTCTCTTGAGGGGTTGGCTCTTTGAGGGCCAAAGGCAGTGTGGAGTGCGGCCTCAATCTCCTCCGCACTCCTGCCTTCGATTTCCCAGGCGATTGCGCATTCGAAGGGAAATGGAACCCCGGTTGAGTAAAGGCTGCTCATCCTAGCCTGAACATCAGAAGCGTCGGTCATCCCTATCTTCACGAAACCGGGCATTGCCGGATTTGTGAGGGCGTAGACTATGTTCGGCATACTTTCTTCCCGTCCTTGGTTTTGTGCGTAATACGGCTGCCAAATTTTCCGAGTAGAACTCGTCCACGGACTCGATGATGGCCTCTATCAGATTGCCGGTGGGGGAGTCGTCGGCGTGCTCGGTGGTGGAGACCACGCGGATACCCTTCCTACGGAGCATCGACCTGAAGGCCACGGTGTGCTCCCGCTTGCGGGTGAAGCGGCTGAACTTCCAGACCAGGATGACTTCGAAGTGAGCGCTGGTCTTGCCGCCCTCCTCGATCATCTTGCGGAGTTGGGGCCGGTCGGCGATGCGGCTGCTCTCGGCCTCGTCGGTGTATTCGCGGGCGATGGAGTAGCCGTTCTTGTCGGCGTAATCCCGGAGAGCCCGTAGCTGGCCGGCGACGGAGAGGTCCACGTCCTGGCGGTCACTGGACGCCCGGGCGTAGAGGGCGGCCGGACTCAGGGGTTGAAATGGCTTTTTCGTTATACGTGTGGCTCCCTTTTTGTTTTCGCTTTGTAAGAACCTACCGTATCTTACACCGTATCATGAAACACGCCCGCGACTGTTGTTAATGAGCAACTGTCAGTGGCTCGGTTTGGTGATATATGATTGCTCATTCACACCAGTCAGGTTTCCGCCCTCCGCAGTATTTTGACAGCGCAACCTATGGCGATCAGCAGCAGGGCTGCTTTGATTGTCAGAGCGAGGATCGCGCCGAATATGGCGAAACACTTGACGTTAACGGCGTAGAAGTACCCGCCGGATACACAGATTGCCTGCCTCGCGACTAATAACAGATTCGCTAACGGTAACAGCTCAAACCCTGCCCATAGGAGCTTGTTCACTTTGTTCACCGTCCTTCGTCTGGTGTACGCCGGCCTTTACGCAATTTCAAATGGAACCTTGTCGCCGGGATAACCCCTAATCCCCAGCGATTTGAGGATCAACCCCCGGCATAGTCATTCACGAATCTCTCAAAAGCGCCATCTCCAAGGTAGGTGTCCTTCACTTCGTAATGGTCTCCAAGCATTTTGCCGTAGTGTTCGGAGAGACAGCGGTTTGTATCGACCAGATAGAGCGGTATTTTTCGGTCCTGACGCCGCCTGGAATCCCATAATAACGTCCGCATCGCCATGTCCGTCTCTGGAAGAGAGTACCCGATGACGTACAGGTTGTCTGCCGGTGCCAGTGCGTTGTTCTTGGCTTGCCGCCAGAGGTTGCGCATGTGCTCATGGCCCAGCAGCGTGGATTTATCATGGACTGGTGGCGCTATGAGGCGGCGTTTGTCGCCCAGCAGCTTCTCTCGGGAGTGGAAATGCCCAGCGCCGAAGTCGATATATCCATAGATGGGGTCGGAATTCGTTTCGCCTTGCGAAATGTACCAACTGACCGAACCGTGCAGTTTGTAAAGCGTCAAGGCTTTGGAGTAAGTGATCGTCCCATACGGGTTGTGCCCTGTGATTGCTGGCGACGGTACGACCGGAATCGGGTACAGAGCCGAGACCTGCGTATCATCAAGTGCACCTGCCAATTGTTCCACCAACGTGTCGTAATTGGCCGTCAGCACATGACTGTCCTGTTCCATCCATTTGCCGACAAGCTTTTGACCAAGCTTTGCGCAAGCGCTAGGGGAGAGCCGGTCCATGTGGCGTTCGAGACATTGGAGAATCGACCCTATCTTCTGTTCGAGCCGTGCAGTGACTATGCGCTTGCGCAACACTTCAATGTAGTCATCGGACGGATTGGGTACGGCGTAGTACGAAAGCAACGTTTCGACCTTGGCAAACCTGGACGCGTATTCGTAGGCTTCCGCGCTGATGCCATTGTCCACGCCAACCAAAGGCTCCAGTTTCTTAAACAGCTTGTCCATGGTTGGCATCTTCCGGTGAATTGCCTTGGAAAAACCTGCACCCAACAAAAACGCGTCTCTCATACGGTCCACTCCACCTTTGCCTGTGCTATTTCTAGTGGGCACTTATCCGCTTGGCCGTAACGTTCTACTAAGGCGGGACGCACCGGCATTTGAGTGTCCTGCGCTCCAGTCTTACCTCGACAGTAGGTCGCTGGCGCAACCCTGTCTACCGCATCGCACCACCGGAGATGGCTACGGGAGTGCGACCCCAGGCGTGGTGGTTGTACCCAGCCTCGCCTGGCTGTCCCGGCCAGATCATCCGGCCCGTTCAGTGGGCAATTGGAGCTGGCGGCATCCTCACCGACGCCGCTCGCGCAACTGATAGCTACACGTACTGGCGTAGCGACTTCCATCAATCTTCGCATTCAGGGTCCTGATCGTCGTAGCCGAGTTCGCGGGCGAGTTGAAAATCCTTCTCGGCGCAATCTTCGTCCCCCAGCAACAGCCGGACCAGGCCGCGGCCGTAGGTGTAACGGCCGCTGGAGGGGTCCAATTCAACTGCTGCGTTGAAGTCAGCCAACGCCGGTTCCAGTTCCGCGCCGAAGAGGTGTGCGTTACCGCGCGTGAAATGAGCTATCGGGTCATGGGCGCCGAGCTGTAATGCCCTGTTGCAGTCCGCGATCGCCAGCTCGTAATCGCCATTGGCGACGCGGGCGTCCCCACGGAACCGATAGGCGAGTGGTTCGTCGGGTTTGAGATGTACCGCGGCGTCGTAGTCGGCGATGGCCTGGCTAAGATCGCCCTTCATGCGATGTGCCGCTCCCCTGCCCAGGTATGCCGCTGCGTTCTCAGTGTCCAACCGCAATGCGGTCCCAAAATCGGCGATTGCTGTGTCGTAGTCCCCTTGTTGACGAAGGCAGTCGCCTCGAACGCGGTGGGCATCGGCGTGGTTGGGCTCCAAGCGTATCGCTTCGCACAAGTCGGCGGCCGCCTGGTCAAACAGGTCCTGTTCTCCATCCGCTGCTCCCCGCTGGTAATAGGCCTGAGCATCAGCAGGCCTGAGCCGGATAAGTTCGGTCATGTCGGCGACCATCCGGTTCCACTGCTCGCGGTAGCCAAACAGAATGCCCCGCAGCATATACGCGGCCGCATGGTCTGGGTCCAATTGCAAGACGGCGTCCATGTCGGCGATGGCCAGATCATCATTGCCCTTGGCGAAATGGGCCAGGCCCCTGGTTACGTGGGCATAGTCGTCATCGGGACTGAGCCGGATCACGGCGTCCATGACTGCAATCTTCCGGTCGTATTCGTCAGGGCCAGCGTTGCCGTGGTATTTTTCGCCAAATTCCCTGAGCATTGCCCAGAACCGGAGCGTACCCTCCTCGGCGCCGAAATGCTGGGCCCGCCTGAAATATCGCCGGTGTTTCTTGCCATCCCCGGTCAACAGGGCGAGTTCCGAGGCGGCCAGCAAAACGGACGTTTCCTCAGGGTCCAGTTCGAGCGCTGTCTCGAATGCCGCCAACGCTCTAGGCAACTCGTCCAGCTTCCACTCTGCGGTACCCAACGTGCTGTAATAGTATGAATCCGGCGGCCCGCATTCCGGCTTCACCCGGCGGAGGTGTGCGACCGCTTCTTCCGGGCGGTCGGTGTAATACAGGGTCGAACCTATCTCGGTCCAGGGGAGGATCCATTTGGGGTCCAGCATCACCGCGAGCCACAACGCCTCCATGCCTTCGTTCACGAGATCAATGTCGTGACGCGCGATGCCGATGCTGGTTTTCACCGATCCCAGCGTGAAGTGGTTCGCTGGATCCAGTGGGTCAAGACGAGCCGCAATCGCGACCTCTGAGAGAGCCTCGTGGGGTTTGCCCTGCATCTGGAGTTCAAAGCTGCGTCGATAGTGGGCATAGGCTTCCGGGTTGCTCACGTCCCAGTCTTCAAGCAGGTGCCCTTCGGTCTCCTGGATATGCGCGTCCTCCGCGGCCAGGCGGGCGCGCATATTGACGGAGATGACGCGGTTCATCCAACGCAATCCTATGGACCGCAAGTCCTCCCGCCATTCTCCGTCTGATTCCCGTGCAATCAAGCCCGAAAGCAGGGGCGTCGCAATGCGCGCGCCAACGCCCAAATCGGCCAACACGGTGAGATCTGTCGGACGGTCTTGGGTTGGAATCTGGTCGTCGATAATGCGATAGGCTTCCTCAGCGTACTTGCGCAACCGCCCAACGATGTCGGCCACGGCTGCGGTTCCGATGTACTCTGCCAACAGTGCGGCGACGTCGCTGACCCAGTAGAGAGCCCGCAACTCAAGACCGACGCTTGCCGCGTCCGAGCCTTCAATACGCTCAGCCAATGTCTCGGCCAGCTTCGTAAGGTTCTCATTGGACGGCCGGGTGCCGTCGTACAGCCATGCGTCCACGGTGTGGTCGGAAACATCGAGAGCCTCGGCGAGGTCCTCCAGGGTCAGTGAAGTTTGCCGGCGTTTCTGGTTTAGAAAGTCGCCTCGGGTATCGACACTCACCCAGTTGAGCACTTCCAGTGCCTCGGGGGACGCACCGGCAAGGTGCAAGTGGGCGGCCACCCTGAGGGCCAAGTCGATCACGGCGAGCCTGACGTACGCTTCCCAGACCTGGGGCAGGTGGCTAGGCTCGACGCTCACGGTCCGGCGGCGGGTTCCCGACCGCATCAGGTCCCAATGGTCGGTGTGCCACTGCAGCATTGAAGACAGCGCGGGCGCTGACTGGTGGTTGCTCTCCCTCTCAGGCGCCGGAGAGACGAAGCCGGCACCGGTCAACACCTCCGCCAGCGCATCGATGATCTCCGCCTTGGTGGAATCCTTGACCAAGCGCTCCGGGTCAGCGGCGAAATACCGGCGTGCGTTTCGATGCTGGAGGACAGGATGCCTGATGCCCAATCTTGTAACCAACGCTCCGATAATCTGGCCACTGGTGGGTAGACGGGGCATCACTTCGCGTTCCATCTTATCCCCCTCGTGTTCATCACCAGTCATACAGGCCATCTCGCAAAAGAAATCTGCCAGCGTCAACTGACACCTCCCGGAACGCAGCATCGACGCCGATCTCATTGATGGGCCGGCTGTACGCGTGAGCGCCGGCCGTATTGTCGAAGAATCGTCCTGCCGGGTCGACCATCACATAGCTGCCAGTCATGAGGTCGTTGTCCTCCGGAATCACCACGATGCCAAGGTCCTCCACACCACGGTTGCGGGCGACATAGCCGGCGAATTCTTCAGGAGTGATGACCTGGTCGTCAACCGAGCCGTCGTTCTGCCCTTCAACTGGAAGCACCTGCAGGAGTTTCCACCGCTCCGGGTTCGCTCTGGCGACGAAGGTGGTCAGGTCTTCTTCGCAATTGCTGCGCGACACCACGGTGTTGATCTTCAGACGGATGCCCCACCCTTTCAGCATCGCAACGACGCCCAGGTAATCATCCGCGCTGAGAGGGCCGTCTCGGGTCGTGCGTCCCGACGCTTCCAGCTTCTCCGGATCCACCGTGTCGATACTCAGTGCAGCCCAATCAAGGGCTCCGTCCACAAGGTCCAGCCACTCGGGCGTAATCCGGCTGCCGTTGGTGACGATGGATGTAGTGAGGGCTAGCTCCTTGGCTCGCCGGATCAGTTCTGGGAGCCAGGGGCATAGGGTGGGTTCTCCGCCGGCGAAGTTGATTTTGTCGAACCCGGCGCTGGCGAGCGCATCCACCACTGATAGGCAATCCTCGCGTGGCAAGTGCCCTTTGGGAAGAGCGTGCTTCCCTACGTCCTGGAAAGTGGCGAAGCAAAACCGGCATCTCATGTTGCAGGCCTTCCATAGATGGAAGTTGACTGAGGGCATTTGAGTTGCAACGTTCATATCGACCTCACGATGTTCCGCAGATTGACGGAAGTGGATTTCCGATAATCGTAGGGTCAGCTTCGGGCGCCGTCAGCCCAAGTCATGCGGACAAAACGCAGCCCGCTGGACAATTTCCCATGTTGTCGGCGGGGCGGCTGTCGCTGGCGTTCGTACCTGAATAGTGTACTCGGAGGGTGGCCGGTCAGGGGTGTCGGCCTGAACCTGTCGGCTCCGCGACGTATTGTAGTGGCGCGGGTGTGACAGGACATGATGGCGGCTACTTCCTCTGGGTCCCGGTTCCGTCCCGCAGTTGGAGGGGAAGTTCCGGTTCAGGCCGGGAACGCTGCGCGTTCTGCCGGTGGGCCAATTCCTCTTCGTTCTTTGCGGCGCGGTGTTCCAGGCGTTTCCTCCGCACTTCGTTCACGTAGGCCAACCAGGTCCTGATGTAATCGTTCTCGGCCTTCTCATAGGCTTTTTGTACGGCAGCATTGCCGCCTATGACCGCCTGACCCCAAAACCAGTCATGGTTCTCCATCAATCGATCGTCAAGGGTCTTGACCTCTCGTCGGCTACGGAACCCAAAGAACCGGCCATGCATGTAAAGCTTCCGGCTGCTATCCTTGTGGTGCTCGTACCTGTAGAGGAAATAATGCCAGTCGTGGGGAGTTATCTCCCTTATCCAGCCCTGAGCATCCTGCCAGGCATACTCCTCCCAATCGGGCTCGATCTCCGGATAGGGGGCTGATTGCTCCAGGTGTTCGATAATGTCGTCCAGGTCTTCGTCGGTGATCTCCGTTCTGGCGCGTTCCAGGGCGGAGGAGTGGGAAGTCAGCGCTTCGCGGCAGATCTGGGAGATGTTGGCTTCTGGGTCGAGATTCTTGATCAACTTGACAACCTTGTCTGGAACATTGATACCGATGCGCATACGCCCTCCGTATGTTTATGCTTTTCTCTATGACATACGACACGCCGCAAGAAAAGTCAATCCGGTTGGCAAGCGAAAAGGGCACATCAGGCTGGGAGCAAAACCGGCGGGTACTGGCGTCAACCCAATCCACCCTGGCATCGAGGCTCACATCGTTTGGGCGGAACAGCAGTTGGCCGAGTTGGACCGAGGTCTGCGTTAGAATCTTCTCCCAAGTCCGGTGTGGCACGTTAAAGACAACCTGCTGCCCACCGTGCCCTGCGTAGCGGACGGGGTGGCCATACCCACCCCCAATAACGGTCTCGGTGGCCAGCCCGGCGACAATGCGCGGCGCCACCATGCGATCAATGATCGCGTCAAAACGGGTCAAACCTGACGCGTCAACCGCTTCGCCCCGCCACCGGCGTCTTTGACCAGACGCCGGATCCCTATCCCGACAGCTTCGCATCCTGCCGCAAAACCACCGGTCCGGGGAATCGGCCGGGCCGGAAACGATGTTATACCCGTGTACAGGGATTGGGGTCAGTTCCTTTTCGGGAACTTTCCGGCCCCTTTTGAACTCAAAACAGATGGAATTATTCGGGCCGAAATCACGGGTTTGCAAGCACTCTGGGGTGCGGTCCGGTTCCGGAAATCGTGACCGTAATTCCCTTTTGGGAAGCGAACCTCCAGCCCGATTCCAGCAAGCGGATCGGGCCGTGTGGTTATGTTGTCGTCCGGCGATTACGTCCCCATTTTGGAAAGGCGAAGATGTCGCCATGGTTGATCGACGGCGCCAGGCCGGCCGGCTTCTCGCCGGCGCGGACGGAGCCCGCCAGAGCCTGACTCGTCAAAGTGCAATCCTCTCCGGCGGTTTCCCACAGTGCGCGCCCTGAAAGGAGAAATGGAAGGATTGCAGAATGCAATCCAAGGGGCCTTTCCTGCGGGACTGCGGGTACGAACGGCGGCGATAGAGAGACTTCTGGTCAGGAAATTTACTGCGGCTCCATAATCACGTTATTGCAGAGATTGCACTGCACGTCCCGGTCCCTGCTGTTCGGCATGTTCTCCTCCCGCGCGACGGGCCGATCAATCTCGCTGGCCGCGCCCTGGCCTGGTTTGTTTGCGGTGGCCGCTTTCCAGTTTCCACAAGATCGCCGGACCGGGGCAAGGGCCAACTGTCAGCAAACGCGCCGACGTCATGGCCGTCGGGCGCCCCGCCGGGTCAGACCACGGGGTAAAGGCCGTTTCCCGACGCGCCCGCTGTGGCGGCGTAGTACAGGAAAGATGGAAATTGTAGAAATACAATCGGCTGCGATTCCCTACCGGATTTATGCGGCTTGTGCCCCCTGCCGGACGGTCTTGGTGAACGGTTTGGTTTAGCCGGCGTCCCGCAGTGCAATTGCAGCCTCAGGTACGGGAAATTGCAAAACTGCAATCGGCGGGGACCGGCGGGACGGTCGTGTATGGCGCACGCGGCCCATGGCTGGCTGTGGTCCCGGTCGGCGCCCTGTGGCCGGTCCCGGCGCGATGGCGCTGCGGCTGCAGCTGCGGCGTAAAGGCTGGGGTCCGCCGCCAGGTTGGGACTCCGCGGCTCAGGGGGTGAACCATCGTTCAGGCGGACGCCGGCGTCCGCCCTTATGAGGCAGGGGATTTGGACAGGCCGGTGTGGTGTCATACCCGTGTACAGGGATTGTGAGTTGGTGGACAGTTGTCCAATTCTGTCCGGTTGAACTTGAAATCGGGAGAAATCACCCCCTATTGGACGGTGTCAGCAAGCAGTTGGGTTCCAGAGCAGCTTCCAGCCCTGTTGGACAGCGCCAAGTAGGAAATCGGACAGTTGTCCACCGGCCCGGGCGGGTGGTTTTGGACAGTGCCCCGAAGGAAATCGGACAGTTGTCCAGCGGAACCATCCCCGGCGTCGGGAGGCGGGGATCGGCGCCCTGACAGATGTCGGAGCCTGGACAGCCTGGGGAAATTGCGGCTGACAGCGCTGCTGGGCTAACCGGTCGGTGAGCAGGGCAAGACCCGGACGGCCGAGACCCGGGGGTGAGCCCACGCACGCTCAGGCCGGTCGGTGCGTTGGAAAGGCACCTATCGGAGGGGGCTGGGTCGGCGGCGGTCACCCAGCGGCGACAGGCGGCGGATGCGCGGGAAACCAAGGCGCTGGCGGAGTTGCCGAAACGGCTGTCGGCGTTGGAGGTGGCCGGCAGCGGGAAATCTGGGACGACAGGCAGGCCTCCGGCGGCAGCTCGGGGACACCGCCACGGGCCCAGCCGGGCGCGGCGGGCAGTTCCGTGGTCCAGCGGCCCCGCCGGGATTACTACGACCTGGTGACGGCCGACGCGGAACCCGGCGAGGACCTGGTGTACGGCGACGCGGCCACGGCGGTGATCATCCGGTGGCGGGAGGCCCGGGACGACTTTGCCGCGGCGAAGGACGCCCTGGACGTGCTGAACGCCCGGCAGCGGCGGGTG
>CAZCZB010000101.1:0-10766 GCA_964502995.1 uncultured Dehalococcoidia bacterium | reverse complement strand
GTGGCGATCCTGCCCTACTACATCGCCAACCTGAACATCGAGTACACCTACCGGGAACGGACGGGGGAGTACCTGGAGTTTCCCAACCTGTGCTTCGTGGACACGCTGGACAACATGGACTGGCAGCAACGGGGCGCGACGGGCGGGGCGGTGCAACGGCAGGGAGCCTTCAACCTGGGGGCGCTGTCGGAAGAGAACTGGATACGGGTGCAGGAGCAGAACGAGAAGCCCATCAGCGTGATCATCGGCAACCCGCCCTACAACGCCAACCAGCAGAACGAGAACGACAACAACCGGAACCGGGAGTATCCGGAGATAGACCGTCGCATCAGCGAGACCTACATCGCCGCCAGCACGGCGCAGAAGACCAAGCAGTACGACATGTACAAGCGGTTCATCCGGTGGGCGTCCGATAGGCTGGACGACGATGGCATCATCGGGTTTGTCAGCAACAGCGCGTTTCTTGACACCCGCCAGGATGATGGGTTCAGGAAGGTGGTGGCCCAGGAATTCAACGAGCTGTGGGCTATTGACCTCAAGGGCAACGCGCGGACCAGCGGCGAGCGGCGCCGGCGAGAAGGCGGGAACGTCTTCAGCGACAAGATCAGGGTGGGGATAGCGGTTTACTTCCTGGTCCGGCGCAAAGACGCCGACGGGTTCAGGGTGTTCTACAACTCAGTGGATGACTATGCCAAGGCGTCGGACAAGATTGATTACGTCAGGGATAACGCAATCTACGCCCTTCGATTCGCGGAGATAGTTCCCGACGCCAAATATGAATGGCTGAACCAGTCCAACAGTGATTTTGAGACGCTATTGCCCCTGGCCAACCGGGAAACCAAACTGGCGAAACGGACGGAGGACGAGGGCGCCGTATTCGGTTTGTATTCCCTCGGAATTGCCACGAACCGGGACGAATGGGTTTACGATTTCGATGTTGACGCGCTGGCAGCCAAAGTATTGTATTTCTCGAAGGTTTACCGGGAAGAGCGGGAGCGGTTCGAGCAAGAAATGCCGGACCGCAGCGCTCTGGGCAACTGGGTCAACAGGTCCATCAAATGGACAGCCGAGTTGGAAACCCATCTGGTCAAGGGAGACGCAATCCATTTCTCGGAAATCAACATGACCCGCGCCATGTACCGCCCCTTCGTAGCGAAGCATTGCTACTACGCGCCCATCGTCACCCATCGCCGCTACCAGATGCCCCAAATCTTCCCTCACCACCGCAATGACAGCAACCCAACGATCAATTTCACCGCTCGAGGTCGGTCATTCTACGTACTGGCATCGGACAAATTGGTTGACCTGCACTTCACCGGCGATACCCAATGCCTGCCCCTCTACCGCTACACCGACGATGGCGAGAAGGTCTGTAACGTCACCGACTGGGGCATCCGGCAGTTCAACGACCACTACCGCAAGGAGTGGGGCGAGGCGTTTGACGAACTGGCTGGGGCCGATGGCATCACCGCCGAGGACATCTTCGCCTACGCCTACGCGGTGCTCCACGACCCGGTGTACCGCCACGACTATCGGGTGGACCTGCTGCGGGAGTTCCCCAGGCTGTCCTTCTATCACGACTTCCACCTGTGGCGGGACATGGGCCGGGAACTGCTGGATCTGCACCTCGGGTTTGAAGAGGCGGAACCGTGGCCCCTGGAGCGGGTTGACTTGGAGGGCGAACCCAGGCGGGTGATCCTGCGGGCCGATAGAGAGAGGGGCGCCATTGTCCTGGACGACAAGACCACGCTTGAGGGTGTGCCTCCGGAGGCGTGGGAGTACCGGCTGGGCAGCCGCTCGGCCTTGGAGTGGGTGTTGGACCAGTACAAGGAACGCAAGCCCCGGGACCCCACCATCGCCGAGCGGTTCAACGCCTACCGTTTCGCCGACCACAAGGAACGGGTGATCGACCTGCTGCGGCGGGTGTGCACCGTCAGCGTGAAGACCATGGACGTGGTGGATGACATGGCCTACTGGGAAGGCGGCCAACTGGTGGTGTTCGGCGACCGGGACAAGCGCGAGTGGTCAATGCTGGGGCTGGAGGCCATGTTCAGTCGCCATGACGAAGCTGATGATGACCCGGAATATCAGGCCTGGTTGGCGTCGCTGCCCGACATCAGGGAGGGCGACAATTAGCCGATGGTGGGCGACATCGTACTGGCTCCATTTCCCTTCACCAACTTGCGGCAAACCAAGACCAGGCCCGTCTTGGTAGTGGCTGACGTGCGTGATGACACGGAGCGCGATTGGATCGTGTGCGAAATAACCAGCGGCCGGGCCAAGCATTCCCGGGAAGTGGCCATAATGCCGGGGGACCTGCAAACCGGGCAATTGCGCAGGGGCAACAGCCGGGTGCGTCCGGACCGGCTGACCACGTTGAACGAAGGTGTTTTCCAACGAACCATCGCTCGTTTGATCGACGCGAAGACGGCTGAAATCCTGGCGGAGATCAGGAGCTTCTTCTAGCCCGGTGTCCTACTCAGCTGGCGCCGGAGACCGTCCCAGGCCCGGTGTCAGTGGTGTGGGGCCTCTCCAATCGGACGGAACATCCCCGTTCGTCCACCAAACCGGATAAAATCAAGAGCCTTCATTCAAAGGACTCAATAGCAACGGAAAATTCAGATACACGTGAGTGATTGAACTGGGTCTGTTCAAGTCAAACCGGTAAGGCGGGCCCCGGTCACCGTCAAGGCCATCGCCACGACCCTCATAGTCGCTGTAATCGCAACCTTCGCCTTTCCCCTAACAAGAGGACGCGTGCGTGGATTCCGTCACTTCCTGTTGTCTGAAGGACCTTTATACTCCATATCTATAATCTTTTCTCGGAGCAATTCCGGGCGTATGGCCTCACAGATTCCCGCCATGTGTGATTTGAACTTCGTCAAGCAATGCCCTCGTTCGCTGAGCCATTTCTGATGAAGAATATACCCTATACAATCCGGTAGCACACCAAGGGGGTCCCCTTTTTTGTAGGAAAGTACATCCCCAATCTGATCGAAAGCAACAGACATATTATTGGGCCCTAAACGTTCCCGATACCACATGTTGACGTATGTATTCTTGTGGAAGATACGACTCTGTAGATGCGAACCATCGTCTTCCATACAGTAGAAGACCACAGGTTCATCAGAACCTATGTGGGGATCCGATCTCGAGTCGTGGTTGGTAACACGACGTGCAGGCAAGAAACCATGGAATATCATTCCTAAGACATCTTTCTCGTGTGCAGAGAAGTCCTTTACAGGATCAGAAAAGAACCTTTCGACGCCATCGTTGCGGCGATAACCATAGCGAACTACATACAGGCCCATTTCATTGACGATTGAAACCAGTCTCCTTAAGAACTCCAATCTATCCTCGTCCGTGACCTCCGTGCCGTCGGATTTTTCGGCATCCTTGAATAACTCGCTGGCGTGACAAGGAACAAGGCCTGGTATTCGTGTGTCTGTAGCGTCATGACGAAATATATCCGCGAGCAGGGAGTAAAAACGCCGGCGAAACTCAACGACCTTCTCCGCTGGGATGTACACGCCGGCCAGGGAGGTCACCTGCAACTCCTTGCACACTCCGCTATCAGCGTATTTCTCGTCCAGATAGCACATCCAGACACGCTGGTATTCTGCTTGGATACTGGCACTCATTGGAGTCTCAACCTCTCCTCAGAGACAGAATATCGACGAGGCCACTGCGGTGTCAACGCTGTCGTTGTCCAGGGATTCCGTCAGTACGAAAGGCCAGCAAAAATGTCAGTCATGGCGATTGGCGGGTTGATGGGTTGATGGGGGTGATGGCCTCCGGCCCCGGTTGTTTGGCCGATTGGTCGCCTGAATCAGGGACCGAGCGTACTTTCGGACAGTGTTGCGGGAGATTCCGAACCGGCGTGCGATTGCCAGCAAGCCGAAGCCTTGGGTCCTGGCCTGCTGTATGGCCTTCCACAGTGCCAGTTGGCGAGGCGACAGCGGACGCTCCTGGAGCTTGGGGTTAGCATTGGCTGTTCTCCACCGTCGGTTCCTCGAGGACGGCACCGGGCTCCAGGTTGGGCAGGTTCCGTACATGGGTTGGCTGAGGCGATGGTTGCCTAGGCGTTTCACGATGCGGCTGATTTCGGGGTTGGGAGCCAGGCCACCGTACGCAGCGCGCAGCGCACCGGGACGGGCCGGCGCGGGTTGACTGGGGATGATCTCGCCTTCGTGGCGCACTTGGAGCTGCCCAACGGGATGTTCGAGGACTTCCACTCTCGCGCCAGCGTAGTTGGGACGTTGGGCGCCGGGCAGGAACTGCAGGGAGCGCCACTGGTACTTGACCGTATTGTCCCGAGCCACCTTGCGAAGATGGTTGAAGCAGAGGACCTCATCCAGGGGTTGCTGGGAGACTCTGGGCCGGTAGGCCAGCTCGGTCATCTCGGCAGGCACGGCAAACTGGGCGTTGTAGCGGGGCAGGAAACCTTCCAGCACAGCGTTGGCTTGGTCGATGGTGCTGGCTCCAGCCAGACGCAGTTCGGTTACCAGCCTATCCTGGAAAGTGCCGGCGGCGCGTTCCACCCGGCCCTTCGCCTGTGTCGAGCGAGCGAAGATCTGCTGGATGCCCAGTTCCACCATGGCCCGGCTGAAGTGGGTGCCTTCCACCGGCGGCTGGATGTGCCTGGGCTTGCCGGAATGCTTGAACACCCCTTCGGGCGAGGATTGGAACCGAAACAAGCGGGATCAGGGTTTGCCGGTGCTGGTGGAGGTTCCGCCAGGTCTCATCACCCCTTCGCAAAATTAGGAATCTGCCGCTACTTCCTAGCCTCGATGACGACGCGCCCGCCGTCTCGAACCTGGACGTTCAGGTCGTGGCCATCCAGGAGCAGCATACCGGCCAGCGGAACCGGTCCTACTGCGTCTGCCTCGATGTCTCTCAGCATGCCGTCCCAGATTACCGTGGCTTCGTGTACGTCGAAGGTCTCCACTGACCCGTTAGTCAGAGTCGCCTGGCTGGGGCCCACTACTGGAAACTCCAACTCAGCCACCAGCTCCGGAGGCAGGCTCAGAAAACCGTTATAGCCGGTGTCTATCACTACCCCGACCTCCCGCACATTTCCCGCCGGACCCCGTAACTCAAGGGCAATTACGGCTTCGTAGTCGGCGTTCACCATCCCCTCTATCACCCAGCCTTCCGCAGGGAACTGCCCCCAAAGTGCCGCAGCGTCCGGTATCCCACCCGCATCAACCAGACGCCGGCGTCCGGGCGCTGTGCCCGAAGACGCTTGGCCGCGACGCTGGCGGTATCCGCAATGGCGTAGTCGCCGCTGTCAACGTCGATGGCAATGACCTCTCCGTAGTGGTCTGCTTCCACCTGATGCCGGATGTCCCGCTCGTAAATCTCCCGGCCCAGGCGGGCGACCTCCTCCTTCGGACGAGTTGGCGCGTTCACTGTCAT
This sequence comes from uncultured Dehalococcoidia bacterium, assembly GCA_964502995.1. Taxonomy (GTDB): domain Bacteria; phylum Chloroflexota; class Dehalococcoidia; order Lucifugimonadales; family UBA3495; genus Bin87. The sequence continues at coordinate 5,348 of CAZCZB010000101.1, read as the reverse complement.
GCCTCCATGCCGGCGTTATTTCCCGTTGACATTCTACACCTCAAGGTGGTGCACGGACAAACGGAAAGGCTGCACGCCCGGTCGTTTTCAGGGACAGCCATCGTTTGAGCGATGGCTGCCCTTTGCTCTGCAAGCGTCCTAGCGGCCCGCGCCATCCGGCCCAACGGTGTGCCCATCTGCCCCGTCTCCGGTAGTAGAGCGGGTGGTTGTCCCGCCGGGGCGAGGCGCTAGGCGACTTCTCGCTCCGCCCGCTGCAACAAGGCGGAGCAGCCCCGTTCGTCCACCAGGCGGTTCATCGACACCCGGCCGTGGCCGTCGTAGCCGGTGGTGTAGGCGTATTCGACTTCGGCCCCCACGGCACCCGCCCGCCGACGCGATTGCTGAGGGCATAAGGGTTGCCCTTACCGCTGCGCTTGCGTGTCTCAAGTCCCCAGCCGAAGGTATCAACAGCCACGTTACACGAACCTTCTGTTGCGTAACGTGGTAACCGTCGGCATTGACGCAGGGCATGGCTCATTTCAGGATTCGGATTAACGGTGCGTTGGAGACCTTCGTGTTTTTCGAGAGTAACGACGGCTCAACCATTACGGCGGGTCTTGCTCACGGAGTATCCGTCCTGGATCTTCGGTAAGTGAATCTGGAATTGCCGAAATCCTGGCTCCGATTGCCGTTGCGATGGCATGGCGAGCGGTTTCGGAAACCACTCTGTCGTCGTGGTAGTCTTCCGGCGACACGTAGAGAAACTCGCACAGTCGTGAGATCGCAGGAAGCCATTGTGCCGGCGGCTGGTTTTCAAACCGCCGCGCCCACTTCTGGGCGAGTTGTTGGTTTGCGGTGCATTGCTGATAGGAGAGCGATGGTGGTGCTCCGTCGTCCAACAATGTGGACGTTAGGATGGTCGCTCTACCGTTTTTGTTGGGCAGAATTGTGACTGCTACCGGGTAGCCGTACCATTCACCTACCCCGCAGCCTGCTATGCGTGGTTTTATTGATACGTCGATAACGCAGTTGGCTGCCTGGTCCCAGGACAACATTGTGTACGCCCTCCGCCATCGTCGCGTTTCGGATTCAAAATGCTTGCCCAAGGCTGTTTGTCGTGCGCCCCAGTCGGAGAGTGTCGTGATGGTGGATCGTAAAAAAGGGAACTGTTTGAGCAGCAGGACGCCTTGGAGATTCCTGGCCAATCCTTCTTTTGCCCATCTCTTGTGCCCGTCGTACCATGCGGTGTACGCCGCGAAGGTTCGTAGGCCGAATTTGAATGCAGTTTCCTCGTCTTGCGGGTCAAAACCTTGGACGGAGTCTGTGAGTTTCAGAACTTCATTGTCGCAGGTGCAGCACGTGAACGTGAATTTGCAGTCCTTGTGGTTTTTGGAACGGGAAACTGGCAAATAGCGGTCGATCTCGATGGGTCCGAGTCTCTTTCGGGCGATCAACTCATTTACGGCAGGCAACGCCAGTCTGCCTATTGACCTCGCGGAGGTGGGCCAGCAGTAGACTGCGCCTGGCTTAACTTTGAACTCTCGCAGATTTTTCGTGCTTGCGATTAGTTCGAGGAACTTTTCGCCGACTATGTGGCCGTCGCGCATCGGGCCGTCGCTCATGCAGATGAGGCACGTTTGATTGCTTCTGAGCAGTCCGTCTGCCAAGTTGTCAATTCGATTGAGCGCTACTTCGATTTCCCCCTTGCTGGGGTTGCGCTGATTTATTCCCTGCCTCATGTTCATTGCGCCTTCGAAATTGTAGAGTTGGTCATCTTATATGCCGGCTGCGCCGGATAGCGCATCGGTTCTGCTATCTTCGATTTTATCAGACGTGCCGATTCGCTTTCTGGTTGCCACACGTCTCGACTAAGCCCGAATCCACCGAAGCGACACGAGGGCGCTGGTCAGACGAGGGCTGAGGTGCCAGGGAATGGGTTGGCGATGATGAACTGCGGAATAAGAAGACCAGAGATTCGTAAGAACGCCACGCCCGCCGGTTCGTGAAGTTTGCCGAGAGCAAGTACGTGCCGGGTGAGGGATTGCCCAAGCGCTTGACAACCATCCTCCCTGAGAGTTTGCGCCTTCGACGTTCGGGGGGCTAGCGCGTGTGTCCTGGATGGGGTGCGCCGACTTCCTGATTTGAATGCCCGGGTTGATCCTGGGCTTTATGTTGTGCCAGGCAAGGCTCAGATTACTCCGCCTCAGGGTCTGTCATGAGTAGGGGCGTAGCGTGCATATAATCCCCTAGGCCGTGTTGACATTCAAACGAGCAAGGGTCCAAAGCGTGGTTTGTGCAGCACATCGTCAGCGACGGCTCGCGCCAGCAGGGCATTCGTCATAGGCGGTGAAATGCAACGCCGATCCGTCGGGCTTCTGCATCTCGCAGCTAACCGGGGTTGGACCTTGAGACGAACGGACCACAGTCATGACGCATTGGCCCAATACACCGCCCATTACTAACAATAAGAGAGTGATCAGGACGACGTGCCAAGTCTTCTATGCGCCCGCCGCCGTCGGCGTCGATGGCCTCTGTGGTTTTGGTGAAATCATTGGGACATTTGTAGCACAATTACCTTAGCAGGGTGTTGAAATGAGTGGTTACCTAGTGGGAAGGTGTTGATGATTGGTCGTCAAGGTGCGGGCTAGCTTGGGATTGGTGAGCGGAGGTCGGTTGGCGCTGAGGTGTGGCGGGCGGGTTGCGGAGCGTTGTTGGCGGTGGTCAGTATCCAGGGTGTCGCCCTCACGGTCGGTGATGAAGGCGTGATAGCTCTATTCGGTAAGCAGTGCCAACTGGGAGTCGGGCGTGGGCGTCACCCGGCGGACGATGAGCCGCACTGGCACCGCGTCGGGCTTGTTGACGAAGAGGTGTAAGGTAGTTTCGGCCACGTCGGAGCCGCCCTCCATCCAGTATGGGATGGGCGTCCGGTCCGCTTCAGGTATGGCGTCGATGAGATTGTGCATTTGGGGGTGCTGGCGGACGGTGATGGAGCAGCGTACCTTCATCCTGCGACAGGCGGCGACGATGGGGTGAGCGTAGAAGCCGCTGTCGGCCCGCATGGTGAGTGGTCCGGTGGCGCCGGCGTAGCGCACTCGGCTCACCGTCTCGCGCAGGAAGTTGGCGTCGCCGCGGGTCCGCCTGAGGCGGATTGGCCCGACCCTTGCGCAGCCTTGTCATCAGCACGTCGCCGGTTCCAGGAGCGACGGCGAGGGGCGGGTGATAGCCCCGCTGGTCCGCCTGCGGCGGATGGACTCCAGGTCGATGGTCAGCGGCTCATCGCCAGGACCGGCGCCAGCCGCCCAGGATCGGCCCAGCGCCTCACGGCTCACCCGATCCAACTGCCGCACGTGGCCCCACTGGAAGCTTCGCAGGAACGTCCCCAGCGTGGACGGCGCCTTGACCGCGCAGCCCAGCACCTGTGCGGTCCCGCCAGCACGCAGCGCGTCGGCGCTGGCCGGTGGTCCGCCTGTGGCGGACATTGACAACGCCGACGCCACCAGCGTCAGCAGTTTGTCTCCCGCGTTGGCTCGACCCGGCGCGTCTCCCAGGTCAACTTGGCGGTCCAGCAACTCGCTCAATCCCAGACGATGGGCCAGGGTGACCGGCAGGATCAGCCCAGCATTGGCCACCAGGCGGTGATCATCAAACGCGATTTCGATGCGGTCGGGGCGCTCGCGTGGTAGCATCCGATGCGTGTCCCTCATTTCAGGGTGGTTTCCTTTGTCAAAAACCATTATCCCCGAAGCCCGGAGCACTTTCTTATCCCATCAGGACGACGCCCCACTCATCCCCTCGGTGGATTGCGTTTAAGCCCGAATCCACCGAAGGGATACGGCGACGGTGGTCGGACGAGGGATGAGGGGTCAGGGAATGGGCTGGTGGGAGCCTGATGTCGGTGAGATGGACGCTGGGGAGTGTGGCGGCCACGCCAGAGGGATGATGACGACCCGCGGCAATGGCGTTGGGCGCGATTTTCAGCGCCGACTGCAGGCGGAGACCGTGAGGGGCCCAGCCTGGGCGCTGATCAGCCAGGCGCGGGGCGTTGTGGTGGACGGGTCAAATGCCGAGGGCAGCGTCAGGAAGGGATCGGCAGGGCGCGCAATCGGGCCAGGGCGCTGCTGAACTGGTTTTGCCAGGGCCAACTGTGTGGGAGATGCAGGATGAGACGGCGCGCTTTGTGGGTGATGCGTCCGGCCAGGGAGAAGAAGCGTCGCCGCAGGGTCTTGGTGGTGGTCACCGGATCGCCCAGGCCGAGGCGCGTGGTCCAGCGTGCCAGGTTGTGGGCCATTACTTGGACGGCCAGCCATGCGGCGTTGGCAGGGAAACGTCCCGATGGCAGGTGGTTGAGGCCCACGCCGTACTTGAGGTCGCGGATGGCGTTTTCGATCTCGGCATGACGGCGATGGTCAGCCTCCAGGTCCAGAGTGTCGCCCTCTCTATCGGTGATGAAGGCGTGGTAGCTATAGTCGGCGATGAGCGCCAACTGGGAGCCCGGCGTGGGTTTCACCCGCCGGACGATGAGGCGCACCGGTACAGCGTCGGGCTCATGCTGGAAGGGAGTGTAGGTGGTTTCGGCCACGTCGGCGGCGCCTTCCATCCAATAGGGTATGGGCGTCCACTCCGCCTCGGATATGGCCTCGATGACATTGCGCAGGCTCGGCTGCTGGCGGACGGTGATGGAGAAGCGGATCTTCTTGTCGCGGCAGGCGGCCACGATGTCGTGGGTGTAGAAGCCACTGTCGGCGCGTATGGTGAGTTGACCGGTGGCCCCGGCATGGCGCACTCGGCTGACGGTCTCGCGCAGGAAATTGGCGGCGCCCCGAGCCGTGTTGGCTCTACCTTTGCGCAGTCGGGCCATCAATACGTCGCCGATTCCGGCGGCGACGGCGAGGAGCGGGTGATAGCCCCGCTGGCCAGCGTAGTTGTGGCGCTGTGCGCCCTCCTTGGCCAGACCGTAAGTCTCACAGACGGTGGAATCCAGGTCGATGGTCAACGGATCATCGCCGGGACCGGCGCCAGCCGCCCACGCTCGGGCCATCACCTCCCGGCTCACCCGATCCAGCTGCCGCGCGTGACCCCACCGGAAACTCCGCAGGAACGTCCCCAACGTGGACGGGGCCTTCACGGTACAGCCCAGCACCTGCTCGGTACCGCCCGCCCGCAGCGCGTCGGCGTCGTCAATGCAGTCCCCACCAGCCAGCGCCGACGCCACCAGCGTCAGCAGCTTGTCTCCCGCATTCGCCCGACCCGGCGCATCTCCCAGATCGACGTGGCTCTCCACCAACTCACCCAGTCCCAGATGATGGGCCAAAGTGACCGGCAGGATCAGCCCAGCATTGGCCACCAGGCGGTGATCGTCAAAGGCGACA
>CAZCZB010000100.1:0-10794 GCA_964502995.1 uncultured Dehalococcoidia bacterium | reverse complement strand
GGACTGGGGCAATATCTCCAGGGGGGTGCCGCCGCCAGCATGGTACTTTTCGACATTCAGCCCAATGAGTTACCTATGTCCGTACCCATGCCTGAAGGTCATCAGTGGATTTCAAGGGACTTGTGCCGAAGCCTGTGGGTGCAATCATATTCGAGGCTGGCTGCGTTGCCGCCAGAGACATCTCCCGTACCCGGCCAAACCGGTTTCCCCGGAACGCGGCTTCAAAGTTGAGGATCAATGGCAGTTCTGGCGGGACAGCGGGAATTCGGAGAAGGCGCCAACTTCATCAGAGCAACGACAGGACCCACTTGCTTTCGGCGTACGTCACCGGTTTCTCGAGAATCTGTATACTGGCTTGCCACAGGCACCTGCCATACGGGACCATTGGCCTAATCAAACTGAAAATTGACACGCTGGCTGCCCTGGCGGGGATTATGCCCATGGTAATACAGGCGTGAACCAATCGCTCCACCTGCAGGCCAAGATGGTTGTCTTCCAGCTCTCTCACTGAGACACGGCGGTAACCGTAACATTCCATAACTCTTAAACCATCCCCCATGGCTGGAATACCTAGAGTATGGTTTCCTGCCGCGGATAGCCCAACCGGATTTTCCAGCCCCCAACGGTTGGGAACCTGTATTAGGCCTGCACGAAAGAGTTGCCAGGATCCCCTGCATCAGGTACTTGCTCATTGTCGGAATGTTGGTCGCCGCAGGAAGACAGGTTAGTTAGGACCTTGAACCGTGCAGTCTGCTCGCAAACTGATGCGAATAAGGGTTCCGCGGCGAGTCACAACTGTCTATCCGGTCGTCCGGAAGTTTGCTCCCAGCTGATCAGGACATAAAGCCAGAAGCTGTTGCGAGGCGCTACCACAAGGTTAATTTGGTTAAGTTCACAGCCTTGGAAAGAAACATCAGCGCCCATATGGTTCTGGCGGGCTGAGGTCAATGGTGATTGCGGCAGCCAGGGAATCCCTGCGCTCTTCAGGTACCTCCCTGAGGATGAATTCGAGCAGGTCATCCTGTCGGGGCTGGCCGAAAACCATTCGGTAAACTGTCAACGCTTGTCGCAATGAGTCTATACGGGCCGCATCCCGCGACAGGGGCAAGACCGGTGTATAGCGCTGGATTCGGGCATCTCCCTCGGTGAAGACCCAGTGGGGAACTCGGCCACCATCTTCCTCAAATTCCTTGTCGGCCAGGTCATAGGCCAGGGCCCAGGGATTCTGGGGTTGGCCGTGGACGATGCCAGCTCGGACCTGCTCTGCAACACGGTTCCCCAATTTCTGAGCTATGTTCTTGCGAATGGCGTGGCCGTGGTAGCGATGAACGCGCCCCTCGCGTTGCTCTAGGTCTACCGGATTGGAGGGGAGGTTCCAATGGACCACTGCGTGGCAGTACCGGTGGAAATCCAGGCCTTCCTGTCCCACCGAGGTCGTGGCCAGCACGAAGGGCCAGAACGGAGAATTAAACGCTGCGCGTACGGCATCCACATGCTCCCCGGCCTGGGGGTCGTAGCTTGTGGCGCGGTCATTTGCATAGCGACGGGCAAAATGCTGGCGCATGGGATATGTTTGTCTTTGCATCCCCATCTGCCCAGGGGCCCATTCGACAACATCCAAGCGTCCTGTCGCCAGTTGCAGCGCCTCGGCTAACGCTGCAACCAGTTCCGGGGCGCCGGCTTCTCCTCGGGCTTCAATCGTCGCGTGAAAGAACTCGTCCAGAACGCCTGACAACCCTCCCTCCGCACAGTAAGCAAGCGCCCGCTGCAAGTACGTGGAGGTATTGACGGGTAGGGAAGAGTTGTAGGCGTTCTGCAGCAGACCTTCCGAGGTGGGAGCACGGAAGAAGGACCTGAAGGCCCACGCCGCCCGCAACGCTTCATGTTTAAGGTCATTGCTGGCGGTGGGCCTCCGCGTAACCCTCGAAAGTGCCCGTAAGGATGCGTTGGCCGGTGAACTCAGCGCCAGCAGCGCCAGCCTCTCTACCAGATCGTCGGGCGGCCTCCCCAGGGTTGATGGGTCGACCCTGGCTTGGGCCAGTCGATCCGACACAAATCCGACCAGGTCCCTCCAGACCGAATGGTCGGCTTCATCGGCATCGCCTGAGCGTTGTCTACTACCCGAGTATTCGTAAAGTCGCCGCGTGGAGTCCGGGGACGCACCCTCCAGGAGAAGCGGAGCAACCGCGTACCATATGTTTTGATGTGGGCCAGAGGTAGGAGCGGCTCTGGTCAACGCTTCAACCCGGGGCCGTAACCGCCCCGCAATGGCGTCCAGCAACTGGGCGATATCGCCGTGCGGGTACCGGTATGGCTCGCCAGCTTCGGCCAACTCAGCGGTTGGGACCAACCACGAGAACAGGGCGTAACCGTCCCGGGTTGCGGCCAACCCCCGAGGCACGTACTGTTCAGCCCTGGTAGGATCAGGGATGTACCGGCGTTCCGCATCATAACTGGCCAGCACCGAAATTGCCCTGGGAACCATCGTCCATGACGAGAAAACCAGCCGCTTGGTCGAGGCGTTTGCTCGCGAAAAATCCGGACCGAGTTCGTGCCCAGCCAGCAACGGAGGCAACCAGAGCAAACTATGGAGGCCGCTATTCTCCAGGTCTGCCAGGAGCGCCCGCATCCGCCCGTTGCCGCCGCTTACCGCAATGCGCCCTGCAGTGGAATGTCGGGGCAATTGCAATCCAGCCCCACCCTTGATCAGCTGCGCTGCCTCTCCGCGCGGTGCGCTGGCAACGGCCCCTTGGACCCGGTCCGCGAGCTGGTATCGCTCCATGAAAGACAGCAGGTACGGGGTGGATTTCCAGTACTCCATAATTCCGGGGGAGTTGGTGGTGGCGGCGATGTTCCGCGCGCTCAAGTAGGCTTCCACATCGCCGGTTTCCAGTTCCACCGACAAGTCCCTGGTCGCCAGCATCGGGTCTCCGACCACGTCTGCGCTGCGCCGCTCGGTCCGGGACATGACTCGGCCCAGCTCCTGCTGAATGAGGTCCCGATGACCGGAGAGCCGATTGGTCGCATCTATTCCGGAATATCCGGAACCCGCCACCCGGGGCAGCTCCGTACGAAACTGGCGCAGGGCTTCCTCTAAAGGTTCCACGGATCCCCCGGGCCCCTGGAGGAAATCAACGGTGTCCAGAAAGTCCCGGTAGTGGTCGTCGTCCACCTCGTGGCTGGCCGTGTACATCTTGTAGGGCGTAGCCGAGAGCAGCACCGTGCGCACCCTGGTGTGGCTGTCTTCATATTCAAACAGGTGCTGGGCCAGTTCGCCGCTCTCGGTTGCCGGGCTAAGGAGTTCCCTGAATCTTTGAAACTCGTCTAAGATGACCAGGTCAGGTTCCAGGGCGTTCAGGCAGGACTCTGCCAGGAGCCGCCGCAACTGGAAGACAAAGCCGCGGCGACGGGCAACTGTTTCTCTGGTACGGCTTCGACTCAGCGCTGCGTTCAAATCCTGGAACTCATTCCAGAGAGCGGAGTTGTTGCTACCGACTGCCTCGGCGAACCGCTGCATGATCCCGTCGTCGATTGGACGGGGCTGTATCCAGTTCTCGTATTGGCGGAATCGCCCGATGGAGCTTATGCCACCCTGAAACACCAGGCGGCGGCCCCGAACAACGTCGCCCCAAATCTGGCACAGCATCCGGTATAGAATGATCCGCTCCTCGACGATGCCCTCGGCGGAGGCGGAATTGAACGACGTGCCCGGTGTCAGGGCGATCAGGTTGACCGGATTGTCCAGCGTCCTCAACCTGTAGGGCAGCAGGGTGATCCGAGAAGCCAGGGGTTCGGTCTCAATGCCCAGGAGTTGCTTGATTCGGTTCACGTTCTGCCGCGCTATTGCCTGATTGGAACAGATATAGATGACGTCCACCCGGGGAGTGTTGATCTCCCTGAGGTGTTCCACTACCAGGCTGATCAGCCCGGCCGCAACAAGCGTCTTCCCCAGCCCCACCTCGTCGGCGATGAGGAAACGGCGGGTGCTGTCCGGGGCCCGATACAGTCGTTGAAAGGCGTACTCAGCGGTCCGTCGCTGGAAGCCTCTCAGCCTGTCCAGCACCGACGAAGCCGAAACCAGGGCGCCTTGACCGGTCATCGCATGGCCTCCCTCACTTTCCAAAGCGGCTCCCACACCGCGTCGAACTCCGCCCCCAGCAACTCGGCCCCTGCCTCGGTTTTCCGCAGCTCAGCCACCAGGGATGCCACGGCGTCCAACCGGTCCGGCCCCCGATGCAGGGTCTCAAGCATCCTCTCCATTAATCCTGGCGACGACAGGCCGACGGTGAAGCTCTTGCCGTCGTCTCCGAGGAACCGGCCAAATTCAGCAAACGTCAGGTCGTCATCGGGTGACAGCAGAAGCCAGAGCAGTCGCATCAGGTGGGCCCGGTTGCTCAGCATGCCGGCCAGCAACCTTGGCAGTCGGTCTTCAGGAAGTCCATCTACGTCAATGGGTCTGACGAAACGTTTGCGCGAGGACTTGCCGTTCAGGGATGCTCGAATCTCTATGGCCAGGAAGCATGACAGTTCAGAGATAGACATTTCAGAGAATGCTGAACCATCCGCGAAGGGCTGGCTATGGGCATCCGAGAGAGACACCGGCCAGCAGGTTGCGGCGCCGACCGAGGGTCCCAGGTGTACTGGTTCTCCGATTTCCAGCCTGGTGAGGTACCGGTCTCCGGCGGCCTCAACGTGCCCCCTGACATCCACCCGAGCCAGGGATGCGGCAGCTGCTTCCAGCGTAAGTTCCAGGTTGGTGGCGTCATCGTCCTCCGGGATCGTGCCCAGTTCCGACTTGTCGAAGGGTTCGATCAGGCTGCGAAAGGTCCCTGCATCGCTGTCCCTGCCAGGATTGAGGAGAGTGTCTATGCCGAACCTGCTCTTCCGTCCCGACAACTCCACCATGAATTCCACATTGCGCGGAACCCTGCCCATGGCTGCAGACGTGGCATTGCCCGACCCAACAATCAGTCGCACATTCCAGCCGTCGTCAATTACGAACACCTTTGCATGCAGGCCGCCCAGCGGGGCCAGGTCAGCCTCCCCATCCTCCGGCTCCGGCTCCAGTCCGGCTTTGAACGAGTAGATTTCGGTGAATCCGGATAGAGCGTCCCGGGGAGCGGTCAACAGAGCGTCGCGCCGGCTGACCAGAAATGACTGGGAACGTCTCCCCGCTATAGACCGCAGGAACTCTCCACCCAGAAATGGAGAGACCACCAGAATTGGCCGGCGGTTGAGGTCGGGAAAGTCGGGGTTGACGCTGCCCAAGCCGAAGGACCAGAACCGTTCCAATTCCAGGCCTTCGGGGGGCTGAAAACGCACGCGATTCAACTCATCGGCACAGACTTCTACGAGGCCTCGCTGGTTGTCCGAAAGGGGCCGGCAGGCCAGACCAGGAAGTGACCGGAAGAAGTCCGCCAGCGGCCGGTTTTGCGAAAACCCCCCGGCCCGGTGCTCCATCAGTTCGCCGTCGAGTACCAGCGAAGTGTCCCAGGAAGCGTCGAAGGTAAGGTTGCGCGACTGGCAAACCAGCCGGTACCGCGCGGGTCGGTCCTCCGCTACATAGCGCAACGCCCATACCTTTGGGTGGAACACCGCCTGCGTTTCGTCCACCCTTGGCGGTAGCGCGGTCACCACAGACTGCTCCAGGAAGGCCAAAGCAGGCTGGCGAGCCCGCGGCACGGAAGTCTGTCCTCCGTGGCAGAAAAGTACGATGCGCCCAGCGTGGCGCCGGGCGCTCTCCAGAAGGGCCAGCGGGTCGGCAGCCAGTTGGCCGTCGCGGTCCTGGGCATCCGCGAATGTGAACGCCAGAGGTACCGACAGCAACGCCATCAGGTCCAGGGTGTAGGTGGTGCCAACGGCAAGATCGAAAGTATACCCGTCGGGGGGACGGAGGGAATCCAGGAAAAGCCGACGGTTGCCGGGTTCCAACATTTGGGTTACTCCAGGGGTTCGAGTATGTCGGCTGCTATTTGACGGGCCGCAGACCAGCGAAAATCCAGACGGGCGGAGGTGGGATAGCCTCGAGTTATGTCGCGAGCTTCCCTATAAGTTAAACGTGCTCGCAAACCCTTCAGAGTAAGTTCCCTCTCACGGACGAGGCGCCGCGCCTCCCGGTTTTCTCCGGGGTGCAACGGCGGCCGCGTCAACTCCATTGCCAGGGTGTACCAGCGGTCGGCGAACACAATTGAGGCCGTCCGGAGCCTGGGGTTGGTTTGCCGAAGTCGTCGCCACATTGCAGCCCGGTCCCATCGTGCCAGTTCATCCCGGTTCTCCTGAATCTCCGTGAACCATTCGGCAAGGTCATTGGAGTACTTATCGAAGGTATCATCGTGTTCGAGAAATTCAGCCAGCATCACGTTGTACAATACCGCTGCTCCCTGGTGGACCAGAGAGAACAACTTCGCATCGTCAAGCCACGCCGCCAATGCTGGCGCAGTGGACTCCGCCGAAAAGTGCTCCCACGGGTAAGGAGCCTCCCAGATAGCGCTGGCTTGCCCTTCCCGCAGGATGTGGGCAAGGTAAGACTGAGTGTGCCTGAGCTCAATGCAGTCGCGAAGGAAACGCCCTTCTTCCGGGGTCAGGTCAAAGCTGGCCCTCTCGGGAAAGTCCTCCGGCGGTGGAGGTAACTTCGCCCAACGGCCGGACTCCTTATCGCCGGATTCGTACCCAAGGTCTTCCACGGGGTCCGCGGGCGCCCAGGTTACCTGCCTCAAAGAGGAGCGCCCTCGTCTGCCTCCTTCAAAGGGTGCCCTTCCGGCTACTTCCCTTCTGATGCCCCAGCGTTCAAGTCCCACCCAGTAGATTGAGCTCGGCCATCGGCGCAGCGCGCCCCTGGCTTGCCTCCCGATGACGCCGGCGCCCACGCCATGGCACCTGTCCAAAGCGTCGCACAGCGTCAATTGCAGTTCTCTCGCCAGCCGGTCAGAATTCCCACCCTGCGTAGCTTCAACCCTTTGCAAAATCCACGGAATAAACAGGAAATACCGTGCGCGGGTCTGGATGGTACTGGTTCCGGGGAAAAGGAACTCAGCGATGGTGTCGCGGACGCTGCCAATGCCGAGTTCGTCGAGGGTTCCCTGCTCGCTTAGCGCGGAGACCAATTCCATTATTGCTCTGCGCTCGCTTTCGCTGCTGTCCAGCCAGCTTAGTGTCGAATTAAATTCGGTGGTCATCTCGTTCCTACTGAATGCTAAAACGTGCGACTGTGATACTGGAGAGCAACTTAGGCATCCAAGTCATCCAGGAACTCTGAAACCGGCTCCACACCAGTAACCAGCAGGTGGTCCCGTACCCGCGTACATGCCACGTAAAGCAGGTTCCTTTCGGTATTATAGACCTCTTCCAGGTCAGCTTCATCAATAATGGCGTCCACCCGGGACTGCAACGGAATTACCTCTCCGTCGCAGGCCATTACGGCGACGGCCCGAAATTCCAAACCTTTGGCCAGGTGCATGGTAGATATGCTCAAGCCACCTTCCTCGGCCTGAGGTATTTCGTCAAGCAACACATAAGTGAGCCCCGCCTTGTCGGCCGCTGCAATTGCTCGGGTTACCTCCGCACCGGACCTGACAAAGAGAGCTATTTCGTCCTGCAGCAGACCCTCATTAAGTCTGTCCTTTAACCAATTACCCACGGCTTCAGCCTCAGCTTCATCGCTCTCGTAAGCCGCAACAGTTGGCGCCGGGCCGTTAAAGACCGAAATTGTACCTCTCCGTTCTTCCTGGTTGCCGTCAAAGTCGGCAATCTCAGGGTCCAGCAACCGGTCCGCCTGGGCGCGGATTTGGTGGGACGTCCGGTAGTTAATTCGCAGGGTGTGGGAGCGACCCCGAACGTCAATTCCCAACTCCTTCCAGGAAAAGGGCTGCTGGAATATTCGCTGTCCCAGATCGCCGGTGAAGAAGAGGCTGTTGGTATTGCCGCCGGCGGCTGCCGCCAGAAAGCGCAACTGAGCCACATTTACGTCTTGGGCCTCGTCAATTACGACGCAGTCAAACAGGGCATGCTCCACAGACAATAGATGATCTGTTATCTTCCCGAACACCTGGGCCATGGTCGTGGAGTTTGTGGATTTCAGCCCTTCCCTCACCTGCACAAATATTGGCCAGAGGCCCTGCCGTTGGTTTTCGGACAGTCGACGGTAGCGCCCCAGTCGGCGGATGTCGCGGTACTGTTCCCATGCCTCCAGTTGCCAGGCATCAACCACACGCTCCCATTCGGCCAGGATGAACTCGGTGGAAAAACGCGCTTCGTGGTCCTCGGCAGCTTGGCGAATCAAGCTCTCAAGCTGTACCCGTTGAGCCAGACTTGCAGGCCCAAACTTTCCGTCGTAGAGCTCCAAAGCCAGGGAATCCAGAGACTTGACCACAATCCTTTCATCAGCATCCAGAGTCCGGTGCATTAATCGTTCCAGCTTGACCCCCAAAAGGTTAGCAAGCGCTTCGGAGAAGGTCGTGAGCAACACCCGCGATAGTGGGTTTGCTTTTGCCAAGTAGGCTGCGCGGTGCAGGGCTACCACGGTCTTTCCAGTACCCGCCGAGCCCGAAACACGGGCCGGACCGTTATAGTTCCTCCCCACCAGTTCTTCCTGGTAGGGGTGTAGAAAGACGGCCCACTTCTCCCAGGGAAACTCCAAAGCCTGTGCCAGCTCTTCCACGTTGTGCATCACCCGGAACCGGCGCAGGGCATCAGGGTGATTGAAAGGGTCCTGGCCAGCAGGCGCGGGCAGGGAAGGCTGGGGATGCCGCCCAACAGCCAGTTCAAGCAACGCCTCCGCTGCCTCCGCGGGCAGGTGGTCGGCCAGGTCCAGGACCGTATCCTCGTTAGCCTCCCGCACCTCCTCCAGCCATTCGGGTGGAATCCCGTAGCCCATCAGTTGATCGTCGGTCAGATGGGAGAATAGGGCTGGTTTGGGGGGCGCCGCCTCGGCGGTTTCCACGTAGACGGGAACAGTAATTTCCTGGACGACTTCCTTTAGCTCCACCAGTTGGGCGGCGCCGGTGGTGGGGTGGGTCTCCAGCTTACGACGCTCCGCCCACCGGTAGGCATCGTCGTGGTGGTTCACGTAGCAAAGGGTGGCGCCCTCGACTGTCTTGTGGACGATGATGCGGATATCCTGGCTCACCCGCGCCGACCAGAAGTTGGGGTCCTTGGCCCCCGTCAGGCGGTGCATGCTGAGGCCAGGACTTGCCGGATTGGTCTGCAGGTCAAAGGCGGTGGTCTTGGCAGCTTTCTGATCGTCGTTGGGAAGCTTGGCCAGGCTGGCGGTGAATGTGTCGGCTATTCGGAATTGCATAAGGTTATTGAACAGAAAGCACGGTTATGCGAGCGGATCATATATTGCATGCATTAGGCGGACTTGGTTTTCAGTATCAGCTGAATCATGCTGAATAATCGCTGGAAAAGGTAGTCTACGTGTTCGCTCTTTTCTACCTTCTCTTGGGTTACTTCGGTATGGCGAATCTGGTGACTGTTTCCGATTGAAGTCAATTCCTTGGCTTCGGTTTCGAGTCTTATTCGGAAGTTCGGATATTCTGAACCAGCAGTATCATCGAGAAGTGACTTGATCTGATCAACCTTTTGTGCGCCTTGACCGGTTGTCTTGAGGCGCTCCCAAGCGTCCCATAATTCCAGTAAAGCCTCCCGGCGTATAATTTCATGAGGATCTATGAACTTTCGGCGTGCCGATTCCAAAATCCCATCCAATTCAGAGTCTCCAGTATTGAATTGGGCTGAGCGTAACTCTTCTCTCAAAACAGTAGGGGCAAGGCGCTCGATTTTGCCCTCTTCCGTTAGCGTAAATGCTATGCCGTTTCGAGCAAAGATTCTGTTGACGTCCTCACCAAACTCGTGCCTACCAACGCGAAAGTCGTGGGATAAGTGAAAATGGTTGAAGATATCGTGGAAGCTCTCCTGGGCTGGTTCACCTATGTGCCACCAACAGAAAATGAGGAGATCGAGAATTGTCATGGTGTCAGGCGGACCGTCTGAACTGTCACGCCACATCAATTCGGGCAAGCCACGTACTTCGGCCCTTAATGCCTCTTCGAAGAGGTTCTTGTCAGTTCCGGTAGGACCTGAGCCGTCCGGACACATGATGCCGTAATCCATGCCGAATGAACCATCATTTATCCTTGTTTGTAACAGTGCCCGTAGACCTGCCCAAGCAACTTGGTCGATTTCTTCGTGGATGCGAGGAATTTCGCCAACTTCATTGTCGCTGAAGTACCTCATGCTTGTCTGACACCCCGTTCGTCTTGATAAAGGCTAGATTTCTCACCCCACCCTGAACACCTTCATTACCTCGTCCCCCAGATGGTTAATCACCTTAACCGCAATCCTGCCCGACTCGGGTTTAGGGAAGGGGCGGGAGGTGTCGCTGCGCAGGGTGGACCAGGCTTCTTCGTCTATTTCCGCCTTGAGGGTGGTTTTCAGGGAACTGTAGGGGTCGTTGGCGCCCAGGAAGTAGGCTTGGCGGACGAAGAAGTTCTCCTGGTTGTAGTCGGTGTCGATAAACCAGCAGGCAATGCCGTCGGAGCCATCGCTGCGCACCTCGCCGCTGCTGGGGTCGAAGACGTCCACTCCGTTGACCTTGACCCTTATTCGCCCGTCCTCGTCGTCCATCACGTCGATGTCCGGCTCGCCGAAAATGACGAACAGGTTGCCGTTGCCCGTGTTCTTGAGCTCTCCGGCCATGTGCAGGTCGGCGTTCATGCGGGCCTTCAGGACCGGGATTCGGCCCAGGCTCTCGAACTCGGTGGTGTGGGCGTCGTAGTTGAAGGCGCAGGCGATGAG
>CAZCZB010000099.1:0-10841 GCA_964502995.1 uncultured Dehalococcoidia bacterium | reverse complement strand
GGGATTGCCATCCGCCTGTGGCGGACTCGCAATGACAAACCGGGTACGCATGAGAGCGAATCGGACTTGACATCAGTGCATTTCGATTATCGCTCCATCTGTCCGCTCATCCTTCGACAGGCTCAGGATGAGCGGACAGGTGGGGCGACAGGCTCAGGATGAGCGGACAGGTGGAAAGGCAATCGAAAGGCCCTGCGCCTGACATCGCGCCGCTTGTTTGGCCGGGCAACCTTTGTTACAATTCCGGCGCACCGAAGGCACGTGCGGTTGAGGCCGACGCTGTTGCCGACTTGTGGCCGCACCAGCATCCTTTGCGCATCTAATGGAGGAGGAAACACTATGCCGTCGTTCTGGGAAAACATTCGAATGCCAGACCCCACGGGCGAGCGCGAATCCGGAGCCAACATCGCCGAAGGCGGTGATATGGCTGCATACGTCAGCTTCCCGCCGCCCAGCGTGGGCACCAACCTTCCCGCCATCATCGTGGTTCAGGAAGCCTTTGGCGTGAACCAGCACATCCAGCGCGTCGCCGACCAGTTCGCCGCGGAGGGTTACGTTGCCGTGGCGCCCGCCCTGTTCCACAGGAACGAGCGCAACCCCAACCCCATGCTGGGTTACACCCCCGACGACTTCGACGCCGCCATCAACACCTACATGCCTGAGCTGACCGGCCAGGGCATCATCGACGACATCAACGCCACCGTCGATTACCTGCAGCGCACCTATCCGCGCACCCGCGGGCAGAAGATCGGAATCGTGGGTTACTGCATGGGCGGCCGTGTTGTTTACCTGGCTGCCAGTTCCTGCGACGGCCTCAGCGCCGGTGTCTGCTACTACGGCGGCGCCATCCTGGCCCCGTATGGCGACGGCGTCACCCCCATCGACCGCACCGGCAACATCAGCATCCCGCTGATGGGCAACTTCGGCG
This sequence comes from uncultured Dehalococcoidia bacterium, assembly GCA_964502995.1. Lineage (GTDB taxonomy): Bacteria > Chloroflexota > Dehalococcoidia > Lucifugimonadales > UBA3495 > Bin87. The sequence continues at coordinate 9,913 of CAZCZB010000099.1, read as the reverse complement.
ATACCGACGGCAATCCGACCCCGGATGACGTGGCGAAAATCGCAGAAGCGCTCACCGCCGCCGGCAAGGCCCACGACTTCAAGTCGTATCCCGACGCCGGCCACGGCTTCAACTGCGACGACCGCGACAGCTACAACGAGGCTGCCGCCAGCGACGCCAAGAGCCGCACGGTCGCCTTCTTCAACGAACACCTGAAGTAAACGACCGGCATCGCGCCTGAAACGGCCCTCTTGCCAGCGTGCAAGGGGGCCGATAGCATTGCTTTTGTAAGCCGTCTGCTCTCATACACTCCCGGAGACTCTCAAATGAGCACGCTGAAAGAGAACATCGCTGCTTATGAGGCCATGCAAGATGATCTGGAGCTGGATCATTTCGGCAAGTGGGTGGTTCTTCACGACGAAGAACTTGCGGGCTTTTATGCTTCGTCCCAGGACGCCGTGAACGACGCCATGGTTCGCTTCGGGCGAGGTCCATACCTGATCAAGCAGGTGGGTGAACCTCCACTGACGTTACCGCCATACGTGCTTTACCGATCGCGAAATGCCTAGCGTTGATTTGGGTTTCTCAGGACAGCCGGATTTCCTGGTGCATCAAGGTCCGACGCTCATGGTCAATATCGGCTTCGACCTGAATTTCCCTGCCTTCGACTCAACCCACCAGCGCGGCACACAGGGCCTGTTGCCTGCGCTAGTGGACACGGGGGCGGCTACCACTTGTATCGACGCGAGCCTGGCTGCGACTCTCAACTTGCCGGTCATTAACCAACGGATTGTGTCCGGAGTCCACGGGGAAGGCGTTGTGAATGTTCATTCCGGAAGCATCCATGTGCCAGCGTTGGATGCGGTTTTTTCGGGCGCTTTTGTCGGAGCGTATCTGGCTGCCGGCGGACAACCGCAATCCGCTATCTTGGGTCGGGATTTCCTTCGGCACTTCCGATTGACCTACGACGGGATAACCGGAGCAGTCACACTCAGCACCGTTTGAATATCGCCAATTGATCCGATCAACGCAACAACAGGGTAGGGGCGAATAATCATTCGCCCCTACCCTGTTTGATGGTCTGGCCTTTGGCTGCTCACGACACCGGCGGGCGGTGTTGGCTCCACGGTTGGGCCTCTTCGAATGCGGCCATCGCTCGCAGCACGCGCCCCTCGGCTCCCGCCGGACCCACCAGGTGCAGGCCGATGGGCAGGCCGGCGGCGGAGAACCCGCAGGGGACGCTGGCCGCCGTCTGGCCGCTCATGTTGATGGGGAACGTGAAGGGCAGGTATCCCCACCACGGCTCCACCGCGCGTCCGCCGATGCTGGTGGGATGCTCGCCGATGGGGAACGCCGTAACGGCCATGGCCGGCGTCAGCAGCAGGTCGTAGGTGTTGAAGAAATCGGCGAACCGTCGCTTGTGCCGGTCAACGTAGGCCAGCGCGCGGGACAGGTCGGCGGCGGAATACCCGGCCGCAGCGTCGAAGGTGGCGCGGACATAGTGGGTCAACTCGTCCCGCCGCTCCGGATGCAGGGCCTGGTACGACGTGTACGACGCAACGCCGAACACGGTTGAGAACGCCGGGAAGGGATCGCCCTCAATCTCCGGCGAGGCTTCCTCCACCACCGCTCCCATCTCCTGGAACACCTGGGCGGCGGCGCGGGTCACCTGCACCACCTCGGGGTCCACGGCGGCGTAACCCCAGTCGTCGGTCCACGCCACGCGCCAGCCCTGCACGCCGCCTTCCAGCGCGGCGGTATAGTCGGGCGGAGTGTCGGTCATGGTGTTGGCGTCCCGAGAGTCCGGGCCGGCCAGCGCCTGCAGCAGCATGGCGGTGTCGCGCACGTTGCGGCTCATGGGGCCGGACTGGGAGAAGTGATTGACGGCCGGGCCGCCGTAGCCGCCGTAGCGGGGCACGCGCCCCTGCGACGGCTTGATGCCCGTAACGCCGCTGAAGCTGGACGGGATGCGGATGCTGCCGCCGCCGTCGCTGCCGGTGGCCAGCGTGCAGAGCCCGGCGGCCAACGCCGACGCCGCGCCGCCGCTGCTGCCGCCGGGGGTGTAGTCGGTGTTCCACGGGTTGCGGCACGGTTCGCTGACCAGGTTCTCGGTGGTTCCCGACTGGCCGAACTCGGGCGTGTTGGTCTTGCCCAGCACGATGGCGCCGGCGGCCTTGACGCGCTCAACGACTATAGAGTCCATGTCGGGCACCCGGTCGCGGAACACGGCGGAACCCATGGTGGTGGTGACCCCGTTGGTCAACTCCAGGTCCTTGATGGAGATGGGGATGCCGTGCAGCGGCCCCAGCGTGTCGCCGCGCTGTCGGGCGGCATCGGCGGCGCGGGCGTCGGCCAACGCCTGGTCGGGGCAGAGCGCCAGGTATGCGCTGAGTTTGGGGTTCAGTTCTTCAATACGCCGGTAGAAGAACTCCGTGAGTTCCACCGATGAGATTTCACCGTCGGCGATCATGCGCCGTATCTCGGTGGCTGGTGCGAAGGCGAGTTCAGAATCCATTACGCGCTCCTGATGGCGATTGCAAACATGACAAGGACGGCGTTGCCGCTATTCGGTTTCGTCCAAACCGTTTTCCCTGGACAGAATCCTGAGTTGCTCGGGAGTGAGAGGAACGCCCTGTTCGGCCAGTTTCCGCTGGATGCGCTCGCGCTCCTGTCGGCGGCCTCGTTGCACGGCCCTTTTTTCAACGAACTCTTTCGCTGCGAAAAACACGATCATTCCTCCGTAGAACGCCATTGAAGTGGGGAACAGGAGCAGCGTTGCCGCAATTATGACCCCGGCCTCCCGCTCGGTAAGGGCGTTGAGGTAACCCAACACCGGGAGTCCCCCGCAGCCTCGGCAATCTCCCAGCAAAATTGCCAGCAGCATGCTGGCGCTGATCGACACCGCACCGTCAAAGAAACGCCACGTTGGGCCGTTGCCGTCGCTGGTTCGCATTGTAACATCCTACACGACTACACGACGGGAACCGTGGCGACAGGCCCGTTGCGTCACTGTTTTTCGGTGACCGCCGTCCGGGCATGATCGGGGCGGATTGGCAATTCCGTTGGCCGCGCACGGGACGGATCAGATCGCGGATGTTTGTCCGTCCCATGCCTGATTGGGTGCAGCCGGTGGCACGGGCGACGCATCTGACGTCTTTCAACTTGCGGGAACAGGATGAACGCAACCCCAATGTAGGGGCGAATAATTATTCGCCCCTGCCGGGTCAGCCTCAACCGCCCATGGTGTATAGTAGGCGTCCGTTGCGCCGCCCATTTCTCTGACGCAGGGCGGCGCGCGGGACGTTTTGAGCATGGCTACCGTTGGAATCATCGCCAATCCCTCCGCCAGCAAGGACATTCGCCGGCTGGTGGCGCAGGGACGCGTCGTGCCGGACTGGGAAAAGGTGAACACCGTGCGGCGGGCGTTGATCGGCCTCCAGTCCACCGAGGTGGAAAGGGTGGTGGCGATGCCCGACAGCGGCAACCTTTGCCGGCGCGCCGCCGACGATTCCGCCATCAGCATCCCCCTGGAAATGCTGCCCATGTCGCCGCTGTACACCGAGGGCGATACCATCAGGGCGGCGGAGATGATGGCCCAAATGGGCGTCGGCTGCCTCATCACCCTGGGCGGCGACGGGACCAACCGGGCCGTGGCCTGCGGCGCCAACACAATCCCCATGGTCGCCATATCCACCGGAACCAACAACATCTTCCCCGTGATGGTTGAGGGCACGCTGGCCGGCATCGCCGCCGGCCTCATCGCCAGCGGCCAACTGAGCCATGAAGAGTCCACGCTGACCAGCAAAGCGCTGCACATCCACGTCAACGGCGAACCCCGCGAACTGGCCCTGGTGGACGTTGCCGTGTCCCGCGAGCGTTACGTCGCCACCCGAGCCATCTGGGACCTGCACACGGTGTACGAGGTATTCCTGACCCGGGCCGAGCCGGCGGGCATCGGGCTGTCGTCAATCGGCGGCCGGCTGCATCCTCTGTCGCTGGCCGACGTGGGCGGTCTCCACTACCGCATGGTCCGGCCCGACGAGGAAGCGACCACGACCGTCGTTTCGCCGGTTGCGCCCGGTATGGTGGAACCCGCCGAGATCGCGGAGTGGGAGATACTGCACGAGGGGATACCGGTGTCCCTGGAACAACGCTACTGCACCATCGCGCTGGACGGCGAGCGGTCGCTGGTGCTGACGCCCGACGACCGGGTTGAGATCGTGCTGGCGAGGGACGGCCCGCCCGTGGTGCAGGTTCAGCGGGCCCTGCTGAGGGCGGCGCAACTGGGGTTGTTCAACGCCTCCTGATGCTGGCCGGCTGGGAACTGGTCATCGGCCTGGCCGCGCTGGTGCTGGGCTCGTTCGTGTTCAGCGCCGTGGGGTTCGGCATGGCCCTGGCGATGGCGCCCATCCTGCTGCTGATCCTGGAACCGCGAGAGGTGGTGGTGCTGGCCAACGCCATGATCGTGGTCGCCACGCTGTTCATCCTGGCGCAAACCTGGCGACACTACCGGTGGCGGCAGTCGTGGCTGTTCGTGGTGGCGGGTCTGCCGCCGGTGGGTCTGGGCGTGTTCCTGCTGAACGTGGCCGCGCCCACGGTGCTGCGCAATGCCATCGTGGGCCTGATCCTGGTGATCGCGGTGGTGAACCTGGCGAACGTCCGCATCCCCGGCGCGAGGACCCGGTTCGCCGCGGTTGGTTTCGGGTTTACCACCACTCTGCTCACCACGACGCTGAGCATCGGCGGGCCCCTGGCCGGCATCTACGCCATCGCGCAGGACTGGTCGCGGGAGACGATGCGGGCGACGCTGGCGGTCTATTTCCTGCTGGCCGGCGTGCTGGGACTGGCGCTCTACGCCGCCACCGGATTGATCCCGCGGGAGATGGTGTTTGACATCGGCGTGGGCGTGCCGGCGGTGGTTGTCGGGTCGCTGGCCGGGGGTTGGGTCTCGCGCCGCATGGGCCTCACGGTGTTCCGCTACGCCGTGCTGTTCGTGATCATCGGCGGATGCCTGGCGCTGCTGGGCCGGGAGGCGTGGCGCCTGCTGTAAAGCCCGCTGATGGCGGGTCAATCCCGACAACGCAGGGGCGAATGATTATTCGCCCCTACCCTCATTAACGGTCATCCGCCATCCACGGCCATCCGCCGTTCACGGTTATCCGACTTTCACGGTCATCCGCACCGGTAACACACAACCGACGCTCAAATGCGCGGGGGCGCCCCTGCCGGTTCTCTGGGCTGCAATATGGTCCGTTTGCCGTCTCAACCGCCCGTTTGCCAACACCTCTAAACCCGCTCATCCTGAGCTTGTCGAAGGATGGGACACGGATGTCTCACCGTCCGCCGCGACCGCCGCTTCCATTGCGGCGATTGCCACCTCGATCTGGTCGGGGTCGGGCTGCCGCGTGGTGATCAGTTGCAGCCACAGTCCCGGCGCGGACAGTATCCTGCCGAACCACGCGCCCCGGTGCGCGCCGGCAAATCGTATGATTTCGTAGCTGACCGCCGCCACCACGGGAATCGGCACGATGCGCGACAGCACCCGCCAGCCCAGGCCCGAGTACAGCACCGCGTCCAGGATGGCGAAGGCCGCCACCGATACGATGGCCACGGTGATCAGGAAGGCCGTGCCGCAGCGCGGGTGCGGCGTCGGGTGCCGCCGCACGTTTTCCACCGTCAGCGGCTCGCCGGCCTCGTAGGTGTGAACCGCCATGTGTTCCGCGCCGTGGTATGCGTACACCCGCCGTATGTCCCGCATCATCGATATTCCGGCCACGTAGGCCACCAGGATCACCAGGCGGATCACTCCCTCGATCAGGTTGCTCACCAGTTGCGACCCGATGAATGGCTCGATCAGCCGCACCGCCAGCAGGGGCAGCACCAGGAAGATGCCGATGCCCAGCGCCAGCGCGATGGCCATGGTGATCCCCATCGTCCAGTTGCTGATGCCGGACGCGCCCGGGTCGGCGTTGCCCTCGCCGTCGTCCGACGGTTCCTCGGCGGCGATTACGGCGGAACGCTGGAGCGATTTCATTCCCAGCCACAGGGTTTCGGCCAGAATCAGCACGCCGCGCACGAAGGGGACTCGCCGCATGTTGCCCGACAGCTTCTGGCTCACCTCCTCGGTGGCGCAGAATATCCCGCCGTCGGGACGCCGCACGGCCAGGCTGTAGTGCCGCACGCCGCGAATCATCACGCCCTCGATAACGGCCTGTCCGCCGTAAAGGGGACGCGGGGAGTGGGCGTGTCGGGCTTCGGGCTGGCTACTCACTGAACATACCCGGCGGCATGGAAATCAATGGATCGGCGGGGAGAGTGATTGAGCGCCCCTACGCTGCCAGCTTGTGCCATGCCTCGCGGAACTCGTCGGCGGAGAAGGCGTCGGGCTGAAGCCACAGCGCGCCCTCAAACTCCTCCTCCAGGCGGCCCTCGTCGTGTACGTCGGAGCGGGACAGCAGGTAGGTCACCGGGGTCTCATCAAGGACGTGGGTGGTGATCACTAGGCATTCCCAGTCCCAGTCCAACGTATCGAGGTCGTAGAAACGCACGGCCTGGCTGCTCTCCTGCGAGTGGAACTTGAGACGCACTTCGACGTCCTGCTCCGGCATGCCGGCGATGGCCTCGTCCTCGTTGGGACTGCGGCGGGCGATGAAGCACTGCCACCCGTGCGCGGCCAGCCGCTCGGCCAGGTGGATGCGCCCATACTCGCGGACGGTTTTGGGAATGTAGCGTGGCATGTCCGGCCTCCCGTTGCCCTTCGCGTCCGTCCGCGTCTCGCCCAATGTGTAGGGGCGACGCGTGGTCGCCCCCATCTGAAAATCGCAGTTGCGAGGAATCTAGCCGTCCAGGTTAAACCGACGGCTGAAACGCTCGATGCGCCCCTGGGTGTCAACGATGCGCTGCTCGCCGGTGTAGAAGGGATGGCAGCGTCCGCAAACTTCCACGCGCATGGCCGGCTTGGTTGCGCCGGTCTGGAACACGTTGCCGCAGGAGCAGGTGATGGTGGCGTTGAAATACTGCGGGTGAATCTCGGCTTTCATGGCAACCTACTCCCTCACGCAGCCATGGCCTGAACGTCGGCCATCGGATACACGCTGACGCGGCGCTTGCCCCTGGCGGCCCACTCGAAGGTCACCTGGCCGTCGATCTTGGCAAACAGGGTATGGTCGCGGCCCATGCCCACGTTGGTTCCGGGGCGGATGCGGGTGCCGCGCTGGCGGACGATGATGGACCCGCCGGTTACGCGCTCGCCGCCGTAGCGCTTCACGCCCAGTCGTTTTGCATTGCTGTCGCGGCCGTTGTTGGTACTGCCGCCGGCTTTCTTGTGGGCCATGTTCTAGCCTCCGGTCTCGATGCTCTGAATCTGGATGCGGCTGTAGTTCTGGCGGTGTCCCTTCTTGCGACGGTAGCGGGTCTTGGCCTTGTACTTGTACACAATGATCTTGCGATCCTTGTAGTGCGACTGCACTTCGGCAATAACCTTCGCGTCGGGCACGGTGGGCGCGCCGAAGCGTACCTGCCCGTCCCGCGACACTGCCAGCACGTTGTCAAACTCCGTGGTGGAGCCGGCCTCAACGTCCAGCAACTCAACGTCGAGAACGTCGCCCGGCGAAACGCGGTACTGCTTGCCGCCTGTTTTCACGATGGCGTAATCCATACTTTCAATCTCCCAAACGGCCTACCATTCTATGTTTGGGGGTCGCGCGCTGTCAAGGAGAACGCGCGGCCACGAGTACCCATTTTCGTTACAACTGTCATTGCGAGGAGCACAGCGACATGGCAATCCCGGCGAAGCCCCCTCACCCTGTCATTGCGAGTCCGCCGCAGGCGGACGGCAATCCCGTTGGCGCAGGGGAGTCTTCAAGGCAAACGCTACTGCTACGGCGTCGAGATTGCCACGTCCGCCTGTGGCGGACTCGCAATGACACTTCCCCTCAACTCTGAACAGTTACCACACGTACCCATTTCGTTGCAGCGCCATGCCCGCAACCGCCGGTCCAGTTCCTGCCTCACGCCCGCGTGCGGAAAATTGATGGGCACAGAACCTTGCGGCCTAATTTCCGTCTCTGCGATCACATCAAAGGTTGCGGAGGTGGGTGAAGTTTATCGCGCTGTCGGGATTTGATGCAGATGCGGCAAGGTACAAACCCAGATCCACCGTAACCACCGGGGTTTCCTGCGTGGCGACCTCCAGGAGCGCGGCGTCGGTCAGGCCCAACCGGGTAAAGGAATCGTTGCGAGAGGCGTCGACACTGGCCACGATAACTTCCTCCGTTTCCTCGATGATCAACCGCAGTTGCTCAAAAAAGCGGGAGCGTTCCGGCTCTCGGTGGAATCCGAGAAGATTGGAAGTTTCGGTCAGCGTGTTTGGAGTTACAAACACTCGTTCAACCCGATGAATCAGGTTGATGAGAATTTCATAATCGTCCGACGTGAACACCCTCAGCCTGCGGTGTCTCCCGATCGCTTCACGGCTGACGCTTCCCACTACCAACAGCACAAGCAGGTTTGCGTCAATGAAGAATCCTCTGGGCGGCATCTAATCGGTTCTTTCCACGAGCAAACGGTCGGTGAGCGAAATCACGCGACCATCGCGGTCCTTGATGCGCACCACCTTGTAGGAACGGTTTTGGCGATCAGGGCCCAACGCCGACGAAAAGACGGCATTGAACTGGTTCCAGTGAGGCGAAAACCCGATTGTGACCTTCCAGTCTCCCGATACTTCGTCGAACACGACCTCTTCAAGACCAACGTGAGTTATCGCCTCGTCGGCAAAGAGGTCGGCTACGTATTCTTTGGCCGTGCCTACCGCTTCTTTTACGTCCATGAAACTATCGTCCGTCAGTTGGGGAGCGCTTGCGTGCAGTCCAGTCTATCAGGCCCCGCCAGGCAGAGGCGCAATAAATCGATCCGACGCACACTCGACTGGCAACTGCGAGAAGCGAAAAGACGTCGCAATCACGTGGATGGTCTTGTGTCGCTGAGGCGAATGATCCATCGGCTCTCGATCAACAACGCAGAATCACACGTCCGGCTGCTGAACTACCCGCCCAGTGCCGGCTTCTCGCCGCCGAACAGCAGGGGCTGTTTGGTGATCACGGCGGCCATGCCGGTGTCGCCGTCTTCGGACGCCACGCTGAGGCGCCCGCCGATTTCCAGGCCGCGGGTGCGCACGTAGCCCAGGCCGATGACGATGGCCCCGTCCGGCGTGGGCACGATGGCCGCAGACGTCACCAGACCCATCGCGTCGCCGGCGTCGTTGAGCAGCCGAGCGCCGTCCAGTTGTTCGATGGCATCGGACGCATCCGCGTCGCCGGTGTCGAACTCAAGGGACACCATGTATTTCTGCACCTTGTGGTAGGTGTCCAGTCGCGCGATGACCTCCTGCCCGATGTAGCAGCCCTTGTGAAAGTCGATGGCGCCGATGAGGCCAGCCTCCAGCGGGTTGTAGGTGTCGCTCATCTCGGAGCCGTAGGCGGGCTGCCGGTTGGCGATGCGCAGGGTCTCGGCGGTTTCCTCGCTGATGCTGACGGCGCCGGCCGATTGCAGGGCTTCCAGCGCCAAGTTCGCCGCGTCATGGGTCGGGCATATCAACTGGTAGGTGGGCAGCCGTTCGGGGTCGTCCGGATCATCCGGCAGTTGCACGCGGAGTCCGTCGATGGATCCGGCGCTGGCCAGGATGTCGCCGGACGCGGGGCCCGTGATGGTCAGCATTGCCGTGTCGTCGGTAACGTCCTCGACTTCCAGGTCCTCCATGATGGTGTACTTGTCCAGGAACTCGATGACGGCCTGCTGCTGGCCCGGGCTGGTGATCATCAACTGGTGGTCGCCGCAATGGATCACGTACACCAGGTCAACGATGCGTCCCCGGTCGCTGGTGAGGACGGTCACGGCCACCTCGCCGGGTTCGCCGGCCGGATCGACCAGGTTGGTG
>CAZCZB010000098.1:0-11082 GCA_964502995.1 uncultured Dehalococcoidia bacterium | reverse complement strand
AGGTGTGCCAGATGTCCATGCTGCGGAAGTGGCTGCGGTTGGGGTTGGCATAGCCGACGCCCTGGATGACGGCCATCTTGCCCTCGTCATAGAGGCGCTTCATGGGGCCCATGTTGGGGTTGAGGCCGACGTGTCCGTTGAGGTCGAGAGCCTGGCCCTCGGGAACGCGGACGGACGGGCGGTTGTCGTAATAGAGAGGATCGCCGTGGGGCACCAGCGTGTTCAACGCGTCGTTGCCGCCGGAAAGCTGGAGGACGACCAGCACCGGATCTTTCTTGGTTGCGGTCATGTTGTATCTCCTTATTTGAAAGGGGGTGGCAGGAGCGTCAGCGTTGCGCTCCTGCCGGTCAGCGCGTGTTGTCCGTTCAGCCTAGGCGAACTGGTATTCCTGGGTGCTGACGATGAGCTGGAGGGTCTGGGCCACCGCTTCCGAGTACTCCGGGGTGCCCGGAGCCGCGTTGCCGCCGCTGCTGGCGTAGGCGATGAGCTGGTCGCGTGTTTCGGAGGCCAACTCGTAGCCGCCGACCATTTCGAGGCAGCGGTCAACGATGGCGTCCGGGCTGGAGATCTGTTCGCTATTGAGGCGAGACACGATTTCCCGGATGCCGGGGAGGCTGGTGTTTCCAACCTGATCGGCGGCAAAGTTGATGCGCTCCACCAGCGTGCCGGAGTCGATCCACTCTGCGCCGGTGTGCCAGCCTTCCACGGTGGGCGGGTTCATGAGGTCCTGACCCATGTAGCGGATGGTGTTGGCCAGGGGCTGCAGGCCGAGCTTCGGCGTGGTGAAGTCCTGGACCAGGCGCATGGTGCCGATGACGACTTCGGTGGGGCTCTTGACCTTCTCGAAGCGGGCATTCTTGAAGAAGTCGGAGTTGAACATGACGCGCAGCATGGCGGTCAGGTTGTACCCGGAATCGAAGTATGTCTGCTCCAGCAGGGCGATGGCTTCGGGGTCGCGCGGCGCCGTGTTCTGCCAGGCGGGAACCTGTACTTCGTCGGCCACGAAGAAGTTGTAGAGGTGGCGGGAGACGAAGCGGGCGGCCGACTTCTGGCGGCAGATGATGCTGACGATGTCGTCGCCGTTGAAGTTGCCGGTCTCACCGAGGAAGGTCTTTTCTTCCTCGTCGTGGTCGTAGGGGTTATAGACGAACCCGGACTCGTAACGACCGTAGGGGTAGCGCGGGATGGCGTTGGTGATGGTCCAACCGGTGAAGGCGCGGGCGGCTTCCTTGACGTCGTCCTCGCTGTAGTTGGCCTCGCCATCCATGCCGACGCCCATGGAGAACAATTCAAGAAGCTCGCGGCCCCAGTTCTCATTGATGGCGCCCTTGTGGCTCATGCAGTTGTCAAGGTAGAACACCATCGCCGGGTCGCGGGACAGGCCCTGCAGCAACTCTTCGAAGCTGCCCATGCCCAGTTCGCGGAACATGTCCAGCTGAAGCTGGATCTGGCGGCCGTGTTCACACTTGGAATTGCCGGTACAGAGGATGCCGTGCCAGAACAGGGCCATCTTTTCCTGCAAGGGCCGCCTGGTGTTGATCATGCGATAGGTGAGATAGGCCTGGTTGACTTCCAGGGCGTTCATTTCTTTCCAATCGACGAAGTGCCTTTCGAGGATGTCCATTTCCAGATCGGGTTGGGACCCGGGCGACAGCAACTCTTCGACGGTGGCCTCATAGCCGTTGGCGGCGCGTTCCTCCAGTTCAGCGTAGGTGGCGCCGAAGCCGGCCCGACGCATAAGGTGCGCCATCTGGGCAATTTCCTGGTTGGTGGGCATTGCGAGTACCTCCTGCGGTTCGGTAGCGGTTTCGGTTACGAAACTGGCCTTTTGAATCCGGATACCGTAGCGAATAAGCGGCATTGACGCGGTCGCACGGCACCCGCGGGGATGCCCGAATACTACTCGCCGGCGCGGTTGAGTGTCAAGGATATCCGGGCGTGGACCGATGGCCGGCGCGGACGTATTGAATTGATCCCGTTGGGCAGCCGGGTTGGTTCACCCACTCCGGTAGAGCAAAGCCCGGTTGTCGCGGGGGCCGCGGTCGGGATCCCATTCAGTTGGGCGCGCCAGCGGTTGGTTCTGGGCAGTTGGCCCGTCAATTCCAAGGGCGTGATTGATTGCGGTTCGCCGGGACCATCGAAGGGCGAAATTTGACGAATTCCGTCCTCCGCGGCGTGGTGGAAGGTGAACAAACCCACGTGAGGACGGAGGGTTTCCTGGAAATGCGACAGGTCTCTCTTGATGCTGCACTTGCTGTCGGTGTAGTAGGCGTGCATGGCTACCAGCCAGCGTTGGGCGTCCGGCTGCGGATGGATTGTCGGAAATTGGGAGATACGGGCAAGTCGGATTGTGGCAGTAGCAACGTGGACGGTGGATGTTGCCCCGCCAACGTCGATACGCGCGTCGTGCCCGGTAAGTTCAAGCAGGCGTCGCCAGATGTGCATGCCGACCCGCAGCATGGCCGAGTTGGGTTCGAACAGCGACACGCTCACGTCCATCCCTACCCTGTGCATCGAGGTGGTTTGAACCGCGAGCAACAGGCCGAACTCGTAGGCCAGCGCGCCGCAGCCGAAATCGACTATCTGGAGGTGATTATTGTCGGTTGGCAGTTCGGGGCTGGCGCGAAAAATCCGGCCCATCAGCGACAGCGCGGCATTGGTTTGGAACGGGTGGTACCAGACCGAATAGAGGAGCGCGACCAGTTCGTCGTTGTATTGCGGGACGTTCAGCGTGCGGACGGACCCGTGGAGCGAATCCAGGGCGGCAATGACGAGGTCGCGCTGGGCGTCGTCGTCGAGGGTTTCGGTGATTCGGTTGTATTCGGCGCGAGCGGTTTCGGCTATGGCCTGGTCCAGGGAGGCGGAGATGGTGTTGTGCATTGGGTTGCCGCCCGGGAGTATTGCGCGGGAATCGGACCGTGCGGATCCCATACAGGATGAAACAGTGCGGGTGTGGGTTCCAGGTTTCGGGCCAACAGAGGTGGCGGGGCTGGAATCACATATCCGCAGCCGAATTCAGGCGGCGCGGCGGCGCTTGTGTTGGCGGAGTATGCAGTCGTCCATGATTACGCCGAGGCCGGCGTCGCGGGCGCGGGCGGCCGCATCCTGGTCAACAACCCCGTCCTGCATCCACACGTATCGCGCGCCGATGGCGATGGCATCGTCGGTCACGCCGCCGGCAAATTCGCTGCGACGGAAAACGTCCACCAGGTCAATCGAGAGCCCTTGAGATTCGGCGGCGGTGGAAGCCGATGCGAGGTCGTCGTAGGATTGTTCGCCGAGAACCACAGACCCTTTGAGTGCGGGATTCACAGGGATGATGCGGTAGCCCTGGGATTGCATGTAGGCGGACACCCCGTGGCTGTCGCGGGCAGGGTTGTCGGACAGGCCGACGACGGCGATGGTTTTCACGTTGTCGAGGATTTCGTCGATTAGGTCCATGATTGGCTCCCTTTTTATTGGCTCCCTTATTATCGGTAGGGGCAGGTTTCAAACCTGCCCCTACGCGGTCGGAACACTGAAACTGATTCAGCGACTGGCCGTGCTGTCGTTGGTGGTGATGGTGATGTGTCCCATGTAACCGTCGGCTGTGGCGCCGTGCCAGTGATTTTCGCCGGCCTTGATCTGTACCACGTCGCCGACACCGACGTGATGTTCCTCGGTCTCGTTGGCGACGATGCCGTTGCCGACGGTGATCACGAGAATCTGGTCGCTGCTGTGGCGGTGCCATCCGGTCTGAGCGCCGGTCTGGAAGTTGACGACGCTGGCGTTGAAGAAGTCGCTCTCGCCCTCAGGGATGATGGGCTGACGGGTGCGGTGGACTTCTCCGCCGCCCCAGCCGGGCACAGGCTCAGCCGGGCCCAGCGGGACGTGCTCTACGTTGGCGATTCGAACTACTCGCATGGTGTTCCTCCTGTCTGGGTGGTTTCGGGCTATTTCGCGGGCACCGGGATGCCGGCGATCTTGACGGGCACGCTGCCCAGGGTGTTGCGGCTGGTGAAATAGAGCGTCTTCCAGTCCGCGCCGCCGAAGCAGAGGTTGGTGGTCGCGGGCTGGCCGTGGACGACGATGCCCAGCGTTTCGCCGCCGGCGTTCATGATGTGCAGTCCGCCGGCGCCGCCGCAGTACACGTTGCCCTCAACGTCCACCTTCATGCCATCGGGCACGCCTTCGCGCTCGCCGCGCATGTCGGCGAAAAGCCGGTCCGAGGCCAGGGCGAGCGATCCGTCGTCCTGAACGTCAAAGGCTCGGATGATGCCCCTGCGCGAGTCGTTGATGTACAGGATGCTCTCGTCGGGCGAGAAGGCCAGGCCGTTGGGAACCACGAAATCGCTGACCAACAGGGTCAGAGTGCCGAGGTCGGCGGACAGGCGGAACACTCCTGAGATGGTCTGCTCCCACTGCTCGCGGGGACGGCGGAAGGTCCACGGGTCGGTGAAATAGATGCTGCCATCGGATTTGACCACCACGTCGTTGGGGCGGTTGAGTTGCCGTCCCTGGAACTGGTTGGCGAGGACGGTGGTGGATCCGTCGTGTTCCAGGCGGCTCACCCGACGGCCGTCATGCTCGGCGGCGATCAGGCGTCCCTGCTGGTCGCGGGTGAGGCCGTTGTGGCGGTTGACAGGTTCCGCATCCACGGTGACTCCCGAGCCGGGGGTGAACCGCATCCGTCGGTCGTTGTGGATATCGCTGAACAGAAGGTAGCCGCCGTCGCTCCACCAGAGGGGTCCCTCGGCGGGGCCTTCGCCGCCTCCGTACCCGGAACCGTGCTCCTCGATCGGGGCGTCGGTGTCGATTATGGCGTCAAGGGCCGGGGATAGCTTTTCTATGGGCATGATCACGCCTCCTGGGGTTGCCCCGACGGAATCGCCGGGCGTTGGGTTGGAAAGGGGAGTGCCGGCGTCATTGTAGGCGGCGCCGGGTCGCGACGCAACGGCGGATTATCGGAAAGTCGTCAGGGCAACCCGAGACGTTGGACGGCGCTTTTGGGGTTCAATGTCAGTCGCGCATTGCGGCTTATTTTATGAAATCGACCAACCGCACCAATGATTGGATCAACCAGGTTCATCACGGTGACTGCCTGGACGTGCTGGGCAGGATGCCCGATGAGTCGGTGAACCTGGTGGTCACGTCGCCGCCGTACAACCTGCTGAACAGCAGCGGGAACGGGATGAAAAACGGCAACGGCGGCAAGTGGTCACGGGCCGCGCTCATGAAGGGGTATGCGGCGCACGCCGACGCGATGCCGCACCATGATTACGTGTGCTGGCAGAGGGAATGCCTGGACGCGATGATGCGGGTTCTCACACCCGACGGGGCGATTTTCTACAACCACAAGTGGCGGGTTCAAAAGGGACTGCTGCAGGACCGGGCCGACATCATGGACGGGTTTCCGGTGCGGCAGATCATCATCTGGCAGCGGTCGGGTGGATTCAATCACAACCCCGGGTATTTTCTGCCCACCTACGAGGTGATCTACCTGATTGCCAAGCCGGAGTTCAGGCTGGCGCCCAAGGCGGGCGGAATCGGCGACGTGTGGCACATCAGGCAGGATCGGGGCAACCCGCACCCGGCGTCGTTCCCGGTGGAGTTGGCGCAACGGGCCATCGCGGCCACGACGGCGGAAATCGTGATGGATCCGTTCATTGGCAGCGGCACCACCGCCGTGGCGGCGTTGCTGGAGGGCCGGCAGTACGTGGGGATTGAGTTGTCGGAGGAATACTGCGTGCTGGCGCGGGACCGGGTCGCGCAAGTTGAGACAGCTTTGTCGAACGTGGGCCAGGATGCCGAGGTTGTGTCGGCGATGGACGTGCGGGAGATGTTCCAGCGAACGGAACGGCCGGCGTCGGTTTCGTAGGTCGATTGGGGTGGTCGGATTCCGGTGTTCGTGGGCCGGTTGATGTTAGTGTTGATGGGCGGTGGTACAATCTCCGGGCGGCGAGCGCCGCACATTGATACCCAGTGACAAGCGAGGTTTGACCCGGTGGCTGAACAAGAATTTGACGTTGTGATCATTGGCGGCGGAATGGCTGGCCTGACCGCCGGGATCTACTCCGCGCGGCAAGGCATGCGCTCGGCGATCGTGGAGCAGATGATGGCGGGAGCGCAGATCATCAACCTGGAGAAGATCGAGAACTTCCCCGGCTTTCCGCAGGGAATTGCGGGCTACGAGCTTGGGCCGGCGACCCAGGAGCAGGCGATGAACGCCGGGGTGGAGTTGCTGATGGATACCGTGGTGAAAGTGTCCACGGATGGCGACTACCTGCGCATCGACAGCGACGGCGGCGACACCTACCGGACCAAAGCCGTGATTATGGCGGCCGGTTCCTCGCTGCGCTCGCTGGGGATACCGGGCGAGGAGGAATTCGAAGGGCGCGGCGTTTCCCACTGCGCGTCATGCGACGGGCCGCTGTACATGGGCCAGACCGTTGCCGTGGTGGGCGGCGGCGACTCTGCGGCGGATGAAGCGCTGACCCTCACCGAGTACGCAGACCGGGTGATCCTGTTCGTGCGCGGCGACAGCCTGGGGGCGCAGCAGGTTTTGCAGGACCGGATAGCGGCCGAAAGCAAGATCGAGGTGCGGTACAACGCGGAGGTCGTGGAGATCGTGGGCGAGGAGACCGTAACCGGCGCGCGGGTCAAGGATGCGGACGGAGAGTCCGTTGAGCCGCTGATGGGGTTGTTCATCTACGTGGGTCTGGATCCCAATTCGTCCTCAGTAGCCGACCTGGTGCCGCTGGACAACGCCGGGCATATTCCGGTTGGGCTCTCGATGGATACGCCGCAACCGGGGCTGTTCGCCGCCGGGGATATTCGTCAGCAGTCGGCGGCGCAGTTGGTGGCATCCGCCGGCGACGGGGCGACAGCGGCCATATCGGCATTCCGATACATCAGAGGAAAGGAATGGTAGGGGAGCGGCGCTAACTGGGCTGCCGGTCCAGCCATCAGCGAGTTTTGTCATGCAGATTACCGATCACGTGTACAGCACTCACATTGCCGAGGATCCGAACACATACGGGGCGATGCATCCGGGTGGCACGCAGATTTACTTCGTGGGCAACCCCGACGACCGGATGGTGATGATCGACTCCGGCGAGCCGTACCGGCACTGGCGGGTGCAGATCGTGGACTACTGGAACGAACTGGGCAAGCCCCGGATCGATGCGATCCTGATCACCCACGGGCATGGCGACCACATCGGCGGGCTGGACAGACTGCAGGAAGCGTTTGATTGCCCCGTGCGATGCCATCCGAAGCTGGCCCCGAGGCTCCAGCATATTTTGGGAGGCAACTCCGTTTCGGCGCTGGGGGCGAGGGAGAGGGTTGAATCGGGCGGCGGCGTGAGTCTGCAACCGCTCTTCACGCCGGGGCACGAGGAAGACCATGTCTGCTATTTCCTGCGGCCCGACCGCGTGCTGTTCAGCGGGGACAACCTGCTGGGAAACTCGTCGTCCAGCGTGCGCGATTTGAAACTGTACATGAACTCCCTGGCGCGCATGGCGCGGACCCGGCCGCGGGTGGTGTGTCCTGGACACGGCAACACGATCCTGAGAGGCGAGCAGCGGATCCAACAGCAGATCGCCCACCGGCAGGGGCGTGAGGACCAGGTGGTCGTCGCGCTTGAATCGGGCGCGGATACCGTGGATGCCATCGTGACCGCCGTGTATCCCAGGAACCTGCGCAGGTCGCTGCGCGATGCTGCCGGGCGCAACGTCCGCACGCACCTGGAAAAATTGCGGCGGGACGGTCGCGTCCGCGAGCAACAGGCCACTTATCACCTGGCTGACTAGCCGGTGCGTGGCGAGGCGGTCGTCCGTTGATCTACCGCGCGACCGGCCTTTCTGGCGCCTTTGGCTGCGGGTTGGCCCTGGTTTGCCTGGGGCTGTTCCTGCTGACGCCGCTGGCGGTATTCCTGATCAAAGGGGTTGGCTGGTCGCTGATCGCGCTGGGAATCATCGTGTCCGCGTTGGCGATCTGGGCCTGGCTCCAACGGCGTCGGGATTATTAGCGACGGCAGAATTACTCCTCCATCAGGCCGGAACCGTCGCGTTGAAGCAGTTCGATGCGGACGTCGTCGGGTCCGCGAACGAAGGCGATGCGGACGCCGGGGCGGATGGTGCGAGGCTCCGTGTAGATCTCGGCGCCCTTGCTCCTGAGATCTTCCACTGCGCCGTCGATGTCGTCCACGCGGAACCCAAAGTGGTCGAGACCGAGGTGGGGGTCACTGGGGCTGAGGTCGATGTGCTCTTCCGGCGGAACTGACGCGATGAATATGGCGAGGCCGTTGATGTCCAGGTCGATGCGGGGCACGCCGTCGCTCTGGATGAGGCGCAGCACCGTGGCGTTGAACATTGTCTCGAAGAAGGTCGCCATGCCTTCCGGGTCCTTGGTGCGTACGTGGATGTGGTCGTAGGTGTAGGTGTACACGGGGGTGGTCATGTTCGTGGGACTCCTGGCGTTTGATGGGAGGGTATCGTACTACACGATCAATTGATGAGATAGCGGTCAGTCTGATGGTCAAGGAATCGCGTCCAGGCCGGCGATGGCGGCTACGCTCAATTTGTAGGCAATCAACGTTGAATCTGCCCGTGATAGACGGGATGAAGGGGATGGACCGGATATTTTGATTGTGGCCTGGCGGCTGATCGATTTCATGCTTGTTCTGGGAGTTGCGTCAAATGACCCCGTTGTTCCGGCGGCTTTGGCGGGAATTGCGATATCCGTCCAGGTGCCCCGATCTATTCCGTTGGAACGCGGGGGTTGAAAATGCGGTTGTATTGCACGAAGGCGCCGATGACCCCGATTGCCAGCGCGATCAGCGTTGCCTCGAAAACGGCCGCGACGGTCAGGCGGGCAGCGACTGGCAGGCGCTCGTCGGGAACAAACAGCGCGAGGATGATGGCCATCAGTATGCGCAGCGCCACCAGGCACGCCAACAACGCGACAAGCCGCCACCGGTTCATCGCCAGCCAGCGTTTCATCGACCGGAAACCGCGTGGGGTCAGCGGCCCTGGAACCAGGCGGGCCGCTTCTGTGCGAATGCGCGCACTCCCTCATGGAAATCGCCCGTGAGGCCGATGTTGGCTAGGGCGTCGGTTTCCGCGTCCAGTTGTTCCTCAAGGCCGGTATCCCAACTGCCGTCGAACAGGGCCTTGACCCGTCCGTAGGCGCGGGTGGGACCCTGGGCCAGATGGTCGACGGTTTCCATGGAATGCCGCGCGAAGTGCGCAGCGTCGAAAACCTGGTTGACCAGCCCCAGTTCCAGGGCGTACTGGGCTCCGATGGGCTGGCGGGCCAGGTAGATCTCCATGGCTCGGCCCTGACCGACGATGCGCGGCAGCATGTAGGTAGAACCGCCGTCGGCAGTGCAACCGATGTTGGCGTAGGCCAGCAGGAACCTGGCGTCGGAGGAGGCCACCCTGATGTCGCAGGCCAGCGCCAGGCTGAAGCCGGCGCCGGCGGCAACACCGTTCACCGCCGCCACCACGGGTTTGTCCAACTTGCGTATGGGAATGATCACGTCCCGGTGCAGAGCATCAGCCAGCCGGCGGAGGTGTTCGGAAATTGCTTCGGGGCCGCCGTTTTCCAGTTCGGACACGAAGTTGCGAACGTCCGCGCCGGCGCAGAACGCGCTGTCCGTACCGGTGATCATTACCGCCCGGGTGTCTGGGCCCCGGCAGGAATCAATGGCCTGTCCCAACTCGGCGATCATGTGGGGAGACAGCGCGTTGCGGGCCTCAGGTCGGTTGAGGCGTATGACTGCCAACGGCCCGTTGCGCTCGAAAAGTATGCGACGTTCATTATCGGACATGGGCGCATCCTCCTTATGGTGATGGAGCGTCGGAGAAGTGATTTTGCCTTGCTCCGGTGGCAATCTGTGCGGGATTCAGATGACAATGCGGCAACGCCCGGCGTGGCAGCCGAGTCGTTGCCGCATTTTGCCACGTTGGTTGCGGCTGTGAAAGGTAGAATTTCCCCTACCGGGTCACGGCTCCTTCGGACGCGGACGACACCAGCTTGGCGTATTTTGCCAGCACTCCGGTGGTGTATTTCGGCTCGATGGGCTGCCAGGCGGCGCGGCGGTCGGTCATTTCCTCCTCGCTGATGCGGGCGTCGATGCGGCGACCGGGGATGTCCAGCGTGATGATGTCGCCCTCGCGCAGCAGGCCGATGGGTCCGCCGACCATCGCCTCGGGCGCGACGTGGCCAACCATGGGACCGTGGGACGCGCCGGAGAAACGACCGTCGGTGATCAGGGCTACGGATTCTCCCAGACCCTGGCCGATGAGAGCGCCGGTGACGGCCAGCATTTCGCGCATACCGGGGCCGCCCTTGGGACCCTCATAGCGGATCACCACGATGTCGCCGGGCTTGATTTCTCCGCTCTGGACGGCCTGGAAAGCAGGCTCCTCTTGTTCGAATACGCGGGCGGGGCCTTCGTACACCTTCTCCTGGTGTCCGGCGACCTTGATCACCGCGCCATCGGGGGCGAGGTTGCCGCGCAGGATGGCGAGACCGCCCGTGGGACTGCGCGGCGCGTCGGGAGTGTAAATCACCGGCTGGTCGTCAACGATGGTGGCGGCGTTGATGTTTTCGGCCAGCGTCTTGCCGTTGACCGTCATTTCGTCGCCGTGCAGCAGGCCGGCGTCCAGCAGGCGCTTGCCAATCAGGGCCACCCCACCGTAGCGGCTGAGGTCGGCCATGACATAACGTCCGCCGGGCTTCATGTCAGCGATGTACGGCGTGTTGCGGCTGATGCGGTCAAAGTCTTCCAGCGTCAGATCGACCTCGGCCTCGCGCGCGATGGCCATGAGGTGCAGGACGGCGTTGGTGGAGCCGCCCATGGCGACGACGACCGTGATGGCGTTCTCGAAAGCCCGGCGGGTCATGATGTCGCGGGGGCGAATGCCTTCTTCCAGCATACGCATCACGGCCTCGCCGGCCTGCCGTGATTCGTCCGCCTTCCTGGGATCCACGGCGGTCAGGGAGGCATCGCCAGGTAGAGACAGCCCCATCACTTCGATGGCGGTGATGCCTTCCTGGGATCCACGGCGGTCAGGGAGGCATCGCCAGGTAGAGACA
>CAZCZB010000097.1:0-11117 GCA_964502995.1 uncultured Dehalococcoidia bacterium | reverse complement strand
AGACTGACATTTTCCCTGACCAGTTAGCTACTGACCGAATCGTAGACCATCCACAGCCCCCATATCGCGAAGATGGACCAGGTCCTGCGGGCCCACTTCGGCCAATGCTCCAATATGCTGGTGTCCGGCGAAGGTTACCTGTGCGACGTGGCCGGCAACGCCCGCAGTTCGCCGAATCCCGACCTGATAGTATCCTTCGACCTCGACGTGCCGCCAGGCGAGATTGAGAGCGTGGCCAACGGGTACACCATCAGCGAAGTCGGGAAGCCGCCGGAGTTCGTGCTGGAAGTGGCGTCGGAGACCACGGCTCGTCGGGATGAAACCGTCAAGCGGGACACCTACGCCAGCTTCGGCGTGGCGGAATACTGGCGGTTCGACCGAACCGGCGGCCGCTACTACGTGGCAGCATTGGCAGGCGATACGCTGGTTAATGGCGCCTACCAACCCATACCCGTGCAAACCGGCGACGACGGCATCAGGCGGGGCTACAGCCCGGCGTTGGGGCTGGAACTGCATGCGGCGGACTGGCCGACGGTCAATCGGTTGGGCTGGCCGGTTTCGGATTGGGAGCAGCGCCTGCGGGATTGGCAGCTGAGGTTCTGGAACCCGGCCACCGAGGAGTACCTGCCGGACCTGCTGAATGCGCTGGAATCGTTGGCCGCAGAGCGGGCGGCGCGGCTTGCTGTTGAGGAAGAAGTGCGGCGTTTGCGACAGGAGTTGGGGCGATAGAATAGCCGCACGCCGCGCTATACTCCCCGTGTGGGCGCTTTCTACGTAATCGGCACTCCCATCGGGAACCTTGAGGACATCACCGTCCGGGCGGCGCGCATCCTGGCGTCCGTGCCGCTGGTCGCCGCCGAGGACACCCGCGTCACCCGCCGCCTGCTGAACCATCTGGACGCTCACCCGCGCCTGATCAGTTGCAACGAGCACAACTGGACCCGACGGCTTCCCACCATCTGCGAGGCTCTGGACGCCGGCGACGTTGCGCTGGTGACCGACGCCGGCGCCCCCGGCATCAGCGACCCCGGCGCAGGGTTGGTGGCGTCGGTCGCCGCGGCGGGCTACCAGGTGGTCAGCATCCCCGGAGTCTCGGCGGTGCCCGCCGCGCTGTCGGTATCGGGGTTCCCGGCCGACCGGTTCATCTTCCTGGGGTTCCTTTCCCGACGCCGGGCGGAGCGCGCCGGCGCACTCGCGGAGGCGGCCACCCTGGGTCAAACTCTGGTGATATTCGAGGCGCCACACCGCCTGAAAGCCACGCTGTCAAGCATCGCCGACACGCTCAACAACCCGGCGCTGGCGGTGTGTCGCGAGCTTACCAAGCTGCACGAGGAGGTCTGGCGCGGCGTGGCGTCGGACGCCCTGGCATACTTCACCGAGCCACGCGGCGAGTTCACCATCGTCGTTGGGCCGACAGATGCTGACGAGGACGCGGTTGCCTCCGAGACTCGGCCGGAGATAACCGTCGCAGCAGCACGGGAGGCGTTGGGCCAGCGCCGCGCCTCCGGCATGAAAGGGCGCGAGGCCGTGGCCGAAGTCGTCGCGGCCACCGGGCTCTCGCGCCGGACGGTGTATGCGCTGTGGATTGAGACGGGCGGGTCAGGCTGAATCGCCGCGCAGCCGGCGCAATTCGGCCTGCAGTTCGGCGACCTGGGCTTCCGCCAATTGGCGAGCGGCGCGCTCCTGATCGGCAGTGGCTCGTGCCTGATCGGCAGTAGCCCGTGCCTCATCCGCAGTGGCTCGTGCCTGATCGGCCGCGGCCCGTGCCTCATCCGCCGCGGCCCGTGCCTCATCCGCCGCGGCTCGTTCTTCCGTGCGGCTTCGCAGCCATTCGCCGGCGGCCTGGTCATAAAATCGCAATTGGCCGTCGTCCCAATACAACCACAGAGCCAGCGCTGGGCTGTAGCCGTGGGGCCGACCTTCGGCGTCTGGAACAACGTCAAATCGACGGTATTCTCCTCCCGCCAGATACTCCCCGACCAGCGGCTCGCCATAGAAGTCGCCGCCGCTGCCGTCAAAGCGCCAGTATTCGCCGAAGCCAATCTGCGCGTACAGGACGCGCTTCTCCGTAACGTCTCGGCGGGCGGTGCTCTCAGAGGCGATTTCCAACACGAAATCGGCCGGCTTGCCTATCTCCCACACAAGATAGGTGTTGCGGTAGTCCATGGACGCGAACCCCTCGGCGGTGACATCAAGCGTCACATGGAGATCCGGCGATATGAACCGGCGGGGATTCCCCTCCTCATAATAGATGAACGTGTTGCCGCTCACCTCCACGTCCGCGCGGTCCCGGAAGTGCTCGCGCACCGTGCCCACGATTTCGATGAAATATGGTTCCTGGTAACGTCCGTCCGGCAAGGGCTCATCATCCGAGTCAGGGTAGTGTATGTCGTCCGGGAAACGTCCGCGCAGGGCGTGCGCGTCAGACGGCAGTTTGGTAGTCATGTCCAGCCTCGCAACATGTCCAGCCTCGCAACAAAGAACGTCGCCCAGGGTCACACCGCGACGCCACGATCAGGCGCACACCACCACGGCTTCGCCCAGGCCCTCGATGGACACGCGGCCCTCGGAGGCGAAACTCAGCGGCGTTGGCGGCACCAGGCTGCCGGTGATCACGGTGTCGCCTGCCTTGAGCGGATGGTTGCGCCGAGACAGTTCGTTGGCCAGCCACACCAGCGGCTCAAAGGGGTGGCCCATCACGTCGCGGCCATAACCCTCGCCCACCTGCTCGTGGTTGATCTGCATTGTGCCGTGGCAGTTCACCAGGTCCAGATCGCGCCAGTTGGTGACGGGATCGCCCAGCACCACGCCGGAGTTGAGGATGTTGACGGCCACGCTCAGAAGCGTGCGCTCGTCCGTGGTCAGATCGCCAGGCGTGCGTATGTCCACGATCTCGAAAGCCGTGGCAATCTCCGCCACCGCGTCCTCAACGGACTCTCGCGTGTACGGCGCCCCCGACGCCGGCAGGTCCTTGCCCAGCGTCACGCCAACTTCAAGCTCGATGCCCAGGTTCACGTACTCGGTAAAGTTCAGGATCACCGGCGAGCGCAGGATGGTCTTCTCGAACACGCCGCCCATCACCGGATGGTCGATGCCCGCCCGTTCCTGCATCACCGGCGTGGTGTAGGCCAGCTTGTAGCCGGCCAGCGGGCCCCACATGCTCGACAGCATGCAGTGCAGTTCCTTCTGAATGGCGTAGGCATCCTCCAGAGTCTTGGGGAACAGCGATTCCGGCAACCTGTCAAAGGGCTGCACGGCCTTGTATTTTTCGAAGATCAGCTCGGCGGCCTCGCGGGCCGGTGTCGTGGTCACCATATAGCAGCTCCTTGTGAACGGTTGATGCGCAGATTATAGCCTGTTTCCGGAGGCCGCACTCGCCAGGCTCACCCGGGTTAAGGCGCGTAGGGGCGGGTTTGAAACCCGCCCCTACTGATGCCATCGGTGTTGACGATGCCTGGCTATCTGGCTTCGCTGGGAGCCTCAAAGCCGCAGTCGCGGTGGGTGCCGTCGCAGAACGGCTTGTTGTCGGACTGCCCGCAGCGGCAGAAGGACGCCCACTGCCCCTCGGGAATGGTGTAGTTGTTGCCGTCCTGGTCAACAATCTCGATCTCGCCGATGACCCGCAGGGGTCCGTTGGCACGAATTTCTACCTTGACGTCCGCCATCGTAATTCCTCCTCGGTTTTGAATGTCAGTGCGCCCATTGCCGTCGTTAGAGGCTCAAGCAGCGGGCGCGCTGATTATTCACCATATTCCAGCGACGGTCAAATTGAACGATGCCCTCTCCATCGAAAACCGTAGGGGCGAATAATCATTCGCCCCCAATACTTCGCGCTCGCCAACCACGCTTTAACTCCACAACCCACCAACCGACCCACACCGTCCCAATCCAATACGTAGGGGCGAATGATTATTCGCCCCCAATTAATCGCACGTGCCAACGCCGGCTACAGGTTCACCACAAGGTTGTCCGGAGCGCGGCACAGGATGCCCTCCTGCTCCTCGTCGTAGGGGTTCTCCTCGATGTGAGGCGTGTTGGCCGGCACGAAAATGAAATCGCCGGGGCCGGCCTCAATCCACTCCTCGAAATTCTCCCCGAAATAGACGCGGACGTGCCCTTTCAGGACGTAGGCGGCGGTCTCGGCCTCCTCGTGCGAGTGTGGCGGGCCCATTTCGCGTGGCGCGGCGGTAACCTTTCCCATCCATATCTTGTTGGTGTCGCCCTTGCCGGGCACAATGGCCGGCTGGCGCACCATGCCGGGCGTCTGGATGGTCTCGGAGGCATCGCCCACGGTATGCACCACGTAGGGCTTCATGCCGGTCTGCTGTTCGGTGGTGGTCATTGTTCCTGCTCCTTTGTTTCGTCGGAGTCGCTCTGCTTCAACCAATACGGCGGACCGGGATAGTCGTCCCGCGCGCCGGTGTCGCCGAACTGGATGTAGAAATCACGGCGGTCATGATACAGCCGGGCGCGGTTCAACACCACCTCTCCGTCCAAGCCTACACCAGCGGCGATGACATGAACGAGCTTGCTTCACCGTATAGGACATACATAAGCTGCCACAGACCAAATTGAGTTGCATCACTTGACGGCGCCCCGACAAAGAGGTTCTCTCACGCCTGATAACGTTGTCGAGTCGGCCATTGCCCAGTAGCCATCGTTTCGGCCCACCGCCTGCACTCGGACACCAATTGACATGTTTCAAACAAATAGTCGTCGTATGGGAACTTGGTCCTATACCGCTGAACCGTGTTTCCGAACACGTTCTCCTGCGGCCTGTAGTACTTGGCCGGAATCATTACAGCCGTTTTGGTTTCGATCTCCGGTACTCCGTAAAATCGGTAGATTTCTCCCATCACGCCAGCACTACCATCAGTGTGCAGCAGAAAAATTAGATGCACATTCGGATCGCTGAGGAGTTCGACCTCTTGATCCAGTGCTACGGGGTCCAACGGATCTAAGGTAACGCCGGCCTCTTCGGGAAAGAATGGGTTGTGACCGTCGTGAACTAAAGCGTCTCGAATTTGCTGACGTTTTTTGCCCCCATCACTCAGAGGAACCCCAAACCCAGGGCCCAATACCGCGATCGACAACGACAGACGGAGATTCAGTTGACCTTTTGCCGCCGCCGATCTGGCTAGCATTCGGTTGCGGATCTCATCGGGTGTCTGATTCATGATTCCATGATTGACTCGACGAATCGTTGACCTGCTTCTGTAACGTAAATCACATTGGCTCCAACTTCGCAAAAATTGGCAGCAGCCAACCTGGCTAATGCAGTTCCTTGTTCGCCGACGTCAACTTCGGAAATGGGAACCACTATGCTTGCGTACAACGAAGCCAGTAATTCCAAAGACGGCGCGTCGATAAAAACTTCGTCGGCCTTGCGCGCAAAGTGGAGGTTGACATTGTCAAGTCTTTGCCTCACGTCTTGACGAGATATCGAAGTCTCAGCACGTCGACTCTTAGCGCGCCAGATTCGCAAAGCTAATTCTCCACGTTGCGAAATTTCAGCCGCAGCATCAGTCGCTTGGTCGTGGTCAATCGCTATCCATGGATCATGACTTTGGGTGAGAGAGGTTGGCGAATGCCGGATTAACGCTGATACGTCAGGCATATCTATCATCTCCTTTGGGGATCAGTAATTGGTTAGAGATCGCGTGGGCGCGATTCAACAATTGGCGTATTGAACCGCGGTTCAACACGATCTCAGATTCAAAATGGACCGCGTGGACTAACGCACCCGAATCACCGACGTTTAATACCACGATTCTGTATTGGATGCCGTGATCGTCTCTGCGACTAAACTCGGCGTTTTCGATGTGCGTAACGCCCTCAGGCACTACCGGTGCGAGTAGGGGAATAGGCAATGACAACCCAGACCTCATACTTGAGGAAGCATCGTATTCGAATCGTGCGTCGCAACTTACCTCGGCTGCCCCGAACAATCCCGCTATGGAATCGACAAGCATAGTCACTGACCGGACTTGGCGCGATGGTCTGCTAAGTCCTTCGGGTGCCGGATTGCTAACGAAGCGCAACTCCAAACCTGTGTCATCTCCCTGCTTGGTTTTGGAAAGGCTAGCGCGTGACTGAAATAATCTGCCGTCGATCGTAAACCTAGAGCCAAAAACGGCAACCCGCATCTCTTCTTCGTAACCATCTTCAAATCCGTGGATGTGAGTCGCGGTCTGGTTCATGATTTGATCGATGGCAGCATCGTATGACGCCGGAACAACGAATTCGCTGTCCAAGACGAACTGATGGCAGTTGTAAGCAGGCAGGTTGAGTCGCATATTAGCTATCTCGACACGACGGAGTGGCAAAACATTAACGATCAGTATTCCAAGGCTGCGGATCGAACGCTGTTGTCGCACCCTCGCAGTTCAGTCATATCGGGCTACGTTTCAGTGGCGCGGAAGATCCGAACACTGCTTAGGCATCAACACCATGTGATCCAGAAACTTGGACTGTTACGATGAGCACCTGTTGACGCGATTCGCCCGGCGTTGCGTAGCGTTTTCGCAACAGCACGCAGACCCGATCAAAACATAACGGGCCGTATGCCATTGTCTGGATGCTTAGACGGTATCGTTTCCGTTGCAAATGGAGACGGCTGAAGTCCATGTGTGGGAACCGACTGTGCGACCATTCCCGGTTTAAGCGTACCACACAGGAAATAACTGGACGCCGTGGAATTACGCATCAATCCATCACTAAAGAGCCGGTCAACCCATTGTGGGGAGCAGTGATACGTAGGGGCGAATAATTATTCGCCCCTACTTCGTAACACCGCAGCGCCAGGGAACGTTATCCCCCGTTCTGCTCCCAGAGGGCTTCCAGCACTGCGCCGGGGTTCATGGGGAGGTTGGTCATGCGCACGCCGGTGGCGTTGTGGATGGCGTTGGCGATGGCGGCCATGGGCGGCACGATGGGCACCTCGCCCACTCCGCGCACGCCGTAGGGATGCCCGGGGTTCGGCACCTCAACCACCACCGTGTCGATCATCGGCAGATCCAGCGCCGTCGGCATCCGGTAGTCCAGGAAGCTGGAGTTCTGCATCTGCGCGTCGTCGTTGAAGTAATACTCCTCGTTCAGCGCCCAGCCGATGCCCTGCACCGCGCCGCCCTGGATCTGGCCCTCCACGTAGGACGGGTGAATCGCCGTGCCGGCGTCCTGGATGGCGGTGTAGCGCAGGATGTCCACCTTGCCGGTCTCCTCGTCCACCGCCACGTCGGCGATGTGCAGCGCGTAGGCTCCGCCGACGCCGGTGGGCGACACGTTGGCCCGCCCGACGATGGGACCGCCGGTGCCGTTCAGCCGCGACGCCAACTGCTGGAAGGTGAAGCGCAGTTCCGGTTCCGACTTGTGCTGGATGACGCCGTTGTCATACTCCACGTTCTCGGGGTCAATGTCCCAGATGCGGGCAGCGCGGTTGATCATCTGCTGCTTCACGTCCTGGGCCGCCTCGTAGGATGCCCAGCCCGTCTTGAAGGCAACGCCGCTGCCGCCGGTCATGGACGTCCAGCCGATGGAGTTGGTATCGCCCACGGCGGGAGACACGTCCTCGGCGGCCAGGCCCAGCACCTCGGCCACGTGCATGGCGGCCACCGCGCGGCTGCCGCCGATGTCGGGCGAACCCTCCACCAGGCTCACCGTGCCGTCGGCCAGCACGCTGACGATGGCGCTGGCCGGCCCGGTTCCGTTGAACCAGAACCCGCCGGCGACGCCGCGACCGACCTTCTTCCCCTCGGCCTCGGGCGACCGGTCGATGGGCGAGTTCCAGTGGTCGTGCTCGCGGCCGGCCTGCACGGTCTCCAGCCAGCCGATGCTGCCGAACTGCGGGCCCGTCACGCGACGGTCGCCCTGCTTGGCCCCGTTCAGCGTGCGGAACTCCATCTTGTCCATGCCGATCTTTTCGCAGATCTCGTCCACCACCGATTCGACGGCGAACGCCGCCGCCGGCGAGCCGGGGGCGCGGTAGGCAGCGGTCTTGGGATGGTTCAAAACCACGTCCGCGGCCTCGATCCGTCCGTTCTCGATGTTATAGCAGGACAGCGCGCACTGGGCGCCGGGGTTCACCGGCGAGCCGGGGAATGCGCCGGCCTCGTAGTACAGCGCAGCGTCGGCGGCGGTGATCTTGCCGTCGTTGGTGACACCCATCTTCACTCGCAGGTAACCGCCCGACGTCGGGCCGGTGCCCTCGAACACCTCGGTGCGCGACATCTGGATCTTCACCGGCCGGCCCGTCTTTTTGGACAACACGGCCGCCACCGGCTCCAGGTACACCAGCGTCTTGCCGCCGAACCCGCCGCCGATCTCCAGCTGGGTCACCAGCACCCTGGATACCGGTATCCCCAGGATGGTCGCCGTCTGGTCGCGCACGTTGAAGTGGCCCTGGCTGCTGCACCAGAGATGCAGCGAGTCGTCGGCGTTCCACAGCGCGGTGGCCGCGTGCGGCTCGATGTAACCCTGGTGGACCGCCTTGGTGCGGAACTCGCGCTCGACGATCACATCGGCGGCGGCGAAGCCGGCGTCCAGATCGCCCAGTTCGTAGAAGTAGCGGTTGGGGACGTTGCCCACCTTGCCGTCGTCGCCCTCGCCCAGCAATCCGCCGGGTCGCACGCTGGGATCGTTCAGGTTGGCCAGACGCTCGTGAACCAGCGGAGCGTCGTCGCGCATGGCTTCCAGCACGTCCTGCACCGGCGTCAGCACCTCGTACTCCACGTCGATCAGGGCAAGGGCCAGCTCGGCCTCGTGGGCGCTGTCGGCAGCGACGGCCGCGATGGCGTGGCCCCGGTACAGGGCCTTTTCAGCGGCGAGGCAGTTGTTGCTGAGGAACTTGGGATTGATCATCGCGCCTTCGCCCAGGTCCAGCACGCGACCGCCCGGCTGCGGCAGGTCGGCGGCGGTGGCAACGGCGTGGACGCCCGGCATGGCCTCGGCCTTGCTGGTGTCGATGCTCAGGATGCGAGCGTGGGCGTGGGGGCTGCGCAGGACTTTTCCGTAGAGCATCCCGGGCAGGCTGATGTCGGCGCCGTACTGCGCGCGTCCGGTCACCTTGTCGGTGCCGTCGTGGCGGATGGGGCGGCTGCCGATTACGCTGTAGCCCTCGGTGGCGGCGGATCGCTGGGTGGTGGTCATTGGTTCACCTCGCTATGGTGTCAACGGGTTGTGGCGTCGGCGGGATGGGGTTCGTGGCCGAATATTATCACAACGCGGGCGCCGCATCCGTTTGCATATCCACACGCCGGTCACAGCCTCCGCATAACGGTCAGCAGAAGGGCAGGCCCAGCGTTGCGAAGTCGTTGTCTGTAACGACCTCCAGCGCCTGCGGAACGCATCCGGTCAGGTCGTTGCCGGCCACTTTCAGGTTGGTCAGGTTGGCGAGGTTGCCCAGCGCGGTTGGAATCGATCCGGTCAACCGGTTGTTGTTGAGGGTCAGTTGGGTGAGGTTGGACAGGTTCCCCAACTCCGACGGTATGTTTCCGGTCAGCAGGTTTCGATCCAGGTACAGCAATTCCAGGTTGGACAGGCTGCCCAACTCAAGCGGTATCGAACCGGTCAACTGATTGGCGTGCAGGTACATATAGATCAAACTAGACAGGTTTCCAAGCGAAGCGGGAATCGTCCCCGTCAACCGGTTCCCCGAAAGGTACAGAAATTGCAGGTTGGACAGGTCTCCCAACTCCGCAGGGATAGATCCGCTCAGCTGATTGTCCCAAACGATCAGGGTCGTTAATTGCGACAAATCGCCCAGGGAAACTG
Organism: uncultured Dehalococcoidia bacterium; assembly: GCA_964502995.1. Lineage (GTDB taxonomy): Bacteria > Chloroflexota > Dehalococcoidia > Lucifugimonadales > UBA3495 > Bin87. Next base: position 1,349 of record CAZCZB010000097.1, on the reverse strand, counting down.
GAATCGTACCGGCGAGTCCGTTGTCACCGAGATTCATTTGGGTCACGCGACCCGCGGCGTTGGTTGTTACGCCGTGCCACTCGCCGACGGGCTGATCGCTGAGCCAGTTGGCGCTCTCAGTCCAGTCGCTCCCGCCGGTGGCGTTGTACAGTTCGACGAGCGCGGCGCGCTCTGCGGCCATGGCCGCCTCTACCGAACACAGCGGCAGGTCCAGCAGATCGAAGTCGTTCTCATCGACTTGGAGGAGGCCGTCCGGCACGCACCCCGTAAGGGAGTTGCCGGCGACCCTGATGCTGGTCAGATTTGCGAGACGGCTCAATGCGTCCGGAATCGACCCGGTGAGTTGGTTGTTGTTGAGATGCAGGCGGCGCAGGTTGGCCAAATTGCCCAGCTCCGCCGGTATCGGCCCGGTCAACTCGTTGCCCGCTAGTGTCAACCCCAGCAAATCGGATGGGTTGCCCAGTTCGGGCGGTATCGACCCGCTGAGCTGATTATCGTGAAGGAACAGCCAATTGAGGTTGGACAGGTTGCCCAGTTCGCGCGGTATCGTCCCCGTCAGTTGATTGCCGTCGAGACCCAGTTGCCTGATGTGGGGGAGATTGCCCAGGGACGACGGTATTGGGCCGGTCAACTGATTCCGTGCCAGGTAGAGTGAACGCAGGTTGGGGAGGTTGCCCAGCTCCGCAGGTATGGACCCGGTTAGCTCATTGTCCAAAAGGTTGAGGTTTTCCAAAAAGGGCAGGTTGCTCAGGGAGGCGGGAAGAGCACCGGCAAGACCGTTTCCGCTGAGATCTATCCCGGTCACCCGGCCCGTCGCGTCGGTGGTCACGCCGTGCCATTGGCCGACGGGCTGATCGCTGAGCCAGTTCGCGCTCTCAGTCCAGTCGTTCCCGCCGGCGGCGTGGTACAACTCGACCAGCACAGGGCGTTCGGGTGCGGCCGCCGCCGCTTCTCCACAGGAGGGCAGGCCCAGCGCAGCGATGTCGTTTTCTGCGACGTCTGCCAGCGCATCCGGAACGCACCCCGTAAGGGAGTTGCCGGCGACCCTGATGCTGGTCAAATTTGCCAAGCTGCCCAATGTGTCCGGAATCGGCCCGGTGAGTTGGTTGTCATTGAGATGCAGCCGGCTCAGGTTGGCCAAATTGCCCAGCTCCGCCGGTATCGGCCCGGTCAACTCGTTGCCCGATAGTGTCAGCTCCCGTAAAGCGGAAAGGTTGCCCAATTCGGGGGGTATCGACCCGCTGAGCTGATTATCGTGAAGGAACAGCCAATTGAGGTTGGGCAGGTTGCCCAATTCGGGCGGTATCGACCCGCTGAGCTGATTATCGTGAAGGAACAGCCAATTGAGG
>CAZCZB010000096.1:0-11627 GCA_964502995.1 uncultured Dehalococcoidia bacterium | reverse complement strand
CATCTCATTCGCGCTCATCGTTGATGCCCTGCGCTAGTGTGAACACGCCCTAGTCCACAGGCACGATTGGTTGGTATTGGGGTAGGTCTTCCATGCTGAATCCCGGCGGGAGCTTGCCGCTGAAATCAATCAGGAGGCGATGGCTCAACGGGGCACCCAGATTAACCTGCGCAACAGTGGCCTGGGGGTCGGTAACTATCCAGGTACCATCATCTTGTTGCAGGTCATCAACCAGATATCGGGGCAGCCAGCCGAGATGGTGACCGTCCTCGGCACTGACCTTTATCGCCAGCTTCGCCTCCGAATTGTCGGTTTGAGCGGAGAGTTTGAGCGCTTCGCCGGGTTCCAGCGATTCGATTCGCCGGACGGCTTCGGCCTTTCTGTGGCGTAAGCCGTGTACCATACAACGATAGGTGAACCGTCCGTCATTGCCGGCCATGAGAGGTGGAAACACCTCGAAATTGTCGGTGTGCTTGAGGCCGCTTGATACCGCAAGTTCCTCCACCGCATCGGCGTTGTCGTCCAGGCCGAGCCGGCGCAAGTACTCCGGTCGGTCCGGCCGGCGTGCATTCATTACACGGTTTTGAAACAGAGGGAACAGCCCTACGGAACGGTATCGCTTGGTCAGATTGGGAAATCCCACAATCGGGCGAAAATTGGCCGTTCCTTGGGCATCTTGCACGCCACCAATATAGGCGAATTCGTACTCGTCCCCTCCGGGTTCTGAATCACGATGAACGACCAATTTTCCAACCGGAAACCACCGGCGGCTCTGGCTGTCCTGCCAGGCAAGATAAAGTGCGTCCATTGGGCGCTCCATTTTGATTTAACCGTTACCGGAAATTTCTGAGCAATTCGGTTTTGCCAATCTGAACCGCTTGATGTGCGAATTTTTTCGCCGTCCGCGACATTATCGCGTTCGGTATCCGGTTAATTGCATTTCTGAAGTCACGGTCAGGAGTGTTGCCCAATCGCTCCAATAGCGGCCTGACCCTGGTGGGCGCGGTCAAGCAAATCAGTTGTGCCAACAGCAGCGGCGAAGGGCCAGACTTGCGAGACGGATCAACGAAAGTGCGTCCCGGTCGTTTCACGAGATAATCCAGTACACCGCCCTTATTGTTCAACCTACGGTTGCGGTCGTCGTCAGTAAGATTACGCCCCAATGAAGTGGCATGGTCATACGACGGGGCCAAAGTGCAGGTGTGCTGTTCGGTGTCATATAACAACGCCCAATTTTCATGGTGGCGGTCGCTGTTGCTGATTAAACCGTCAAAAACAGCATATTCAGCCATTGCGGTTAATGTCAGCTCCAAGTTGAAATCGATTCCAGGTTCGGCTGCTAAATTACGGAGCGCTTTCACGATGTTGGCGACGCTGTGCTCTCTTTGGCCGAATCGGAGATGCGGGTCGTACCCTGGGACGGCGTCGGGCAGTATGTCATTTCCATGTTTGAGTTCCGCACCAGGCGGAACAAAAGATGGGGATATTGTACCCAAACCGTCGTTGGTTTCCTCCGCCAGTTCTATATCGGCGTGGCTCACGCCGATAAGTTCGGCAATCTCGGCAGCAATTTTTTCTGCCCACGCTTCACCTGGAGTGTCTGGTCTGGCTTGCTTGTAAAGCCACCACTGACCGTCATCTCGTAATACCCATAACTTTTTCTTGGTGCCTAATTGCTCGTCCGCCTGATCTTCGACATCGGCAATGGTCACTGGAATTATGGGGTAGTACGAGTCAGGCACGGCGTGCTCCCTCGATCTCAGATCACCCCGCCCTCGGCGTAGAGGAGCATTTGGGAGTTGGTGAGGCCGAGTTCGTCCTGGAGGATTTCGGAGTTGTGCTCGCCGATCAGCGGGGCGCGGCGGCTGATCCGCCACGGGGAGCCGTTGAACAGCATGGCCGGGCCGGGATAGGTGAAGGTGCGGCCCAGTTCGGGGTGTTCAATTTCCTTGAAGAACTCGCGATCCTGAAGGTGGTCGTCGCCGACGATCTCGTCCATGCTGCGGATGGCTCCCCAGGGGAAGTCGCGCTGCTGGCCGCCGTGGAAGGAATCCATCAACGTGGAGTTCATGAAGAAGTTCTTCATCACCTGCACGATGTGGTCGTTCTCGGAGGCGATTACCTCGGGGTCCTGGTAGCGTTCATCGGTTAGGTCTTCGGCCATGCCGGACTGGTCGAACCAATCGGCGAGAAGCTTGAGTCGCGCGGGCGTCAGGTTGGTGCCGGAGCGGGTGGTGTTGAGCCAGCCGCCGTCGCCGGTGGGGAACTGGATGGCGGGCGACATATCGGGCGCGGCGTGGCGTCCGGTGTGCCGCTGCACCACCTCGCCGGTGGACAGGTAGATGGCGATGGCGCCCTCGGTGGTGAGGGCGCAGGCCTCGTGGATGGAGGCGTCGATGTACTGGCCCTCGCCGGTGAGGAAGCGGTAGTACAACGCGGCCATGATGCCGATGTAGGCGTAGTGGGCCCCGATGTGCCAGGAGTTGCCGCCACCGGGGGCGATGGGCGGCGGATTGGGCACGTCGATGTCGTCGTAGCCCGACGAGGCCATCTGGCCGCCGCCGGCCATCTGGGTAATGTCGCTGCTGACGTAGTCTCGCCACGGGCCGGTCTGGCCGTAGGGCGTCAGCGAGCACATGATGAGGCCGGGGTTGTCGGCGGACAGGGTGTCAAAGCCCAGCCCCAGCGACTCCAGGTAGCCGGGCTTGCGGCTCTCCAGGACTATGTCGGCGGAGGCGGCCAGGCGCTTGAAAATGTCCTGCCCCTGTTGGGTTTCCAGGTTGAGCGTGATGCCGCGCTTGGAGGTGTTGTAGTGCCAGAAGGACAGGCTGCGCTCGCGGTGGGGAACGTCGTCCATAAAGGGGCCGAAGCTGCGGCAGGCCTCGCCGCCGGGCGGTTCGATCTTGATGAGGTCCGCGCCGTTGTCGGCCATCAGTTTGCCGCAGAACTGGCCCTTTTCGTCGCAGATTTCCAGCACGCGGAGGCCGTCCAGCGCGCCGGGCAGGCTGAGGTCGGCCGGCTGGGCGCCGCCGATGTCCATTCCATCCTGTTGGTTGCCGTTGGCGGATGTCATCGCAGGGCCTCCTCGATGTAGGGGTAGCGGTCCATGGTGGTGGGCCACAGCACGCCGTTTTCGTAGCCGTTGAGCAGTTCGTCGTGGGACACGCCCAGCAGGTCCTCCAGCACCTCCACGTTGTGCTGGCCGATCATGGGCGGCGGGTTGGCGATGCGGGCCGGTGACTTTGACAGCTTGAAGGGAGCGTTCTGGAACTTCCACGGGCCGAGCATGGGGTGATCCATGGGCACGTACATGTCGCGGTGGCGCAGTTGGGGGTCGTTTTCCACCCGGTCCTGGCTGCTCTGCACGGCCATGGCCTTGATGCCGGCGGCCTGGCACTTTTCGGTAAGCTCGTACTTGCCCATCGTCTTCGTCCACTTCTCGATATGCTCGTCCATCTCTTCCTGGTGTTCCAGGCGGCCGTCGATGGTGTCGAAGCGGCTGTCGGCCCACTCGGGGCTGCCCATGAGCTTGACCAGGCCGTGCCACTCATCGTCGGAGAGGCAGGCGATCACCGCCCAGTCGTTGTAGCCGCCGGGGGACGTCCGGTAGGCGTTGTGGGGCGCGGCGATGGGGCCGCGGTAGTTGTTGACCACCTCGGCGCCGGGCCACACGGTACGGTTGCCGGGCGGGAACCCCTCGCGGCGGGCCTGGCGTCCGTTGACGGTCTTGTCGAGGAACGCGGGGCCGGTGAGGGTGATGCCGGTGATCATCTGGGACAGGTCAACGTGCTGGCCCTTGCCGGTGGCGGAGCGGTGGCGCAGGGCGGTCAACGCACTGATCGCGCCGTACATGCCGCCGGTGTCGTCGAGATACGACCAGCCCCAGCCGGCGGGCGGCGCGTCGGGCAGGCCGGACAGGTGGGTGAGTCCGCTGAGGGCCTGGGCCGCCGGGCCCATGGTGCCGTACCAGTGGTGGCGTCCGGTGTGGCCGAATCCGGCCATGGAGACGTACACGATGTCGGGGCGAATCTTGCGAAGCTGTTCGTAGCCGAGGCCCCAGCGCTGCATGATGCGGCTGCTGAAGTTTTCGATGACCACGTCGGACACGGAAATCAGCCGCTTGACGTACTCCAGGCCCTCGTCGGTGCGGGTGTTGACGCTGATGCCGCGCTTGTTGGCGTTGGTGTCGGCGAACTGGCCGGTGGAGTTGGGGCCGGGCTCGACGCCGGGCGGCACGGTGAAACGGTTCTGGCGCAGGGTGTCGAGATTCAGCGGCCATTCGACCTTGATGACCTCCGCGCCGAGGGTGCCCAGCCAGCGGGCCGCCCACGGCCCGGCGCGCACCCAGGTGAAGTCGACGACGCGTATGCCTTGCAACGGAGTGGGCAGGGGCATCGGTAAGCCTCCCGTGGGGTGTTGAAAACCCGAAAAATCGATTGTGTGCGCCAGTTTAGGGCAACTCGGGGGCGACGGGCAACCATGCCGGAGCGGGCGAGGCGGCGTTCGGATGCGGGTGGGGTGATTTCGTGGAGTCGGCGGGCGCAGCCGCGGGGGTGTGCCGGCGGGAGTACGCCGCCGTGGTGGGAGTACGCCGCCGTGGTGGGGTTTCCCGCCGTGGTGGGGTTTCCCGCCGTGGTGGGGGCATCGGGGCGACCACGAGGGTTGCCCCTACGTTGCCACGGTTTGGGCGCAGGGAGGGGTGAATGGCTATTCGCCCCTGCAATGGGCCGTGGCGCGCTCATTGGCCTGGGACGCCATGTATCATTGTATGACTGCCCCACATATTCGAGAGGAGACGCATTCGAGAGGAGACGCTACGGTGCCCATAGATTCGACGTTTCTTGCCGGTTTGAACATCGACGCCGCCCTGGACCTGCTGTGGCCGGTGCTGGTTGTGGTTGGGGGCATGGCGGCTTACGCGCTGTTCGTGTTCAAGTTCTACCGATTCGTGGCCGCGCGTGACATGTTCAGCCTGAACTTTTCGGGCGGCGTGGCGTTCGGGTCGGTGATCAGGGACGTTATTTTCCTGTTTTGGTATGTCATCAGATATTTGATCCTGTTCCCGGCGTTTGCCTTTTTCTGGCTGGTGGTGCTGACGCTGATATTGACCTTTCTGTCGGACGGCAGGGAACTTTCCGAAATACTGCTGATCGCCATGGCTACGGTGTGCGCCATCCGGGTGTCGGCCTATTACAACGAAGATCTTTCCCGCGATCTGGCCAAGATTCTGCCCTTTGCGGTGCTGGGCGTGTTCATCATCGACACGTCGTTCTTCAACGTCCAGTCGTCGCTGGACACCCTGGCGGAGATCAGCGCCCACCTGCATACCATCGCGTACTACCTGGCGTTCCTCATTGCGCTGGAGTTCGCGCTGCGACTGATTTACTTCGTGGTGAAATTGCTTTTCCCAAGTCGCCCGGAGCCGCAGGCGGCCGAACCGCCGGCTGCGCATCAGCCAACCCAACGGGACCAGCAACGCCCGGACCAGCAACGCCCGACACAGCAACGGCCGGCGCAGCAGGAACGCCGGCCTACACCGGTGGCTCCGACCGGGACCAACGGCCCGGATCCCTCGGCCCGCCCATCCGCTCCGGCGCAGCAGGATCCCGGCGCCGGACAACCTGCGGACTAATCGCCCACGAACCGGGCCAGCAGGCTCCCGTCGTCTGCGGTTTCGTACCACACCGTTACGGTGGTGCCGTGGATGCGGTGGTCATTGAGGTGCCCAACCGACACTCCAACCCATCCGTCGGAGGTGAACGACCATTGCCGACCGTCGGCGTCGGTGATGACGAGCAACTGGAAATAGCGGGGGTTGTCCGGCTGCGGGTCGGCGCGGTCGATGTGTCCGGTCACGGCGGGGAGTTTGGGATACAGGGCGTAGCCATCGCCGTGACCCGTGGCGGCCGGGGTTTCGCCGCCGCCACTGTCGCATGCTGTCAGCGCGGTGGCGACAAAGGCCAACGCGACGCACAACGCGCCAAGGCGGCGGCGGGTGTTGGACGGCACCGGCATCGGAATTGGCAGTAATGGACGGTGAACCTTAAATGGATAAACGGGATGAACGGGATGATTTGATCCGGGATTTTTGAGGGTATGCACCGTTTTCCGGAAATTACAAACGCCGAGTGGGCGCGCTCTATCACTCATTGGAACGCAACCCGGGCTCCGGCATCGATTCTGTTGAAGACGCGATTGCCCCGCAGGGAGAGGCGCGATTGTAGCAAATACCACCGTCGTGCATTATCATTATTGATGGCTTCGGCCACCAACTGCCTCAGCAGTATCGGCTGACCTCAGCGAAACATACATGGCGGCAACAAATATAACGAGACGTTCAACCCGCGCAGGCGGACAGTTCACCTGGTTACAGGGATTATCCACAGCGTCGGCGATAAGCGTTTTCATCCTGATAATCATCGGAGGAGTGGTCCGTGTTACGGAATCGGGCCTCGGATGTCCGGACTGGCCGCTGTGTTACGGCAAACTGCTGCCGCCCCTGGAATACACCGCGATCATAGAGTACACGCACCGGTTCGTGGCCTCGGTGATCGTGGGGCCGCTGATCATCGCAACCGCCATAGTGGCCCTGGCGCGCTATCGCAATGACCGCTGGGTGTGGGTACCCGCCGCCGTGTCGGTGCCGCTGCTAATCGTGCAGGGACTGCTGGGCGGGGTGACGGTTTTGACGCACCTGCCGGGCGAGATCGTGGCGGTGCATCTGGGAACCGCGCTGGCGCTGCTGGCCGTGTGCATCCTGCTGTGCGTTGCGGCGTATCGCACTCCGATTGTGCTGGGAGGGATCGCCGAGGCGAACCGTTACCCCCGCTGGGCGATAGCGGGCGCCCTGGGCATTTACGTCGTGATAATTTCGGGCGCGCTGGTGACGGCGATGGGGGCCACCGGAGCCTGCATAACCTGGCCGCTCTGCCAGGGTTCGGCGTTTCCGTTGAATCACCTTTCGGCGGTTCATATGTTCCACAGATATGTCGTGCTGGCGCTGGGCATTTTGCTGCTCTACGCCGTTTGGCGTTGTGGAGCGGGCGGGTTGGTGAACAACTCCCTGCGATGGCTGGCCGTGCTGACGCTGCTGGCGTTCATCGCGCAGGTGGTGGTTGGCGCGCTGACGGTGTGGCTGGATTTCCAGGCCCACTGGCGCGCCCTGCATCTGACGGCGGCGACGGCGGTGTGGGCCAGCGCGGTGGGAATGGCGACGGTCGCATACCTCAACTCCCGTACCGTGCGCGGCGGTTAGACGACACGACAGGTTGGACAGCATGGCCGGTAACGCTCCTCAAGTTCACTCGAACACCGAATCGGCGGACGAACCGGCGGTCGCGCTGGTTGCTGCCGGGGCCGTTCACCAGTCGTTGGGATCGACCTTCCGCGACTACGTGACCCTCACCAAGCCGAAAATCATATCGCTGCTGCTGGTTACGGCGGCGGGCGGGATGTTCCTGGCCGAACAGGGCTTGCCATCGCTGACCATGCTGGCGTGGGTTTGGATCGGGGGCGCGCTGGCGTCGGGCGGCGCGAACGCGATCAACCAGCACCTGGACCGGGACATCGACCGCGAGATGCGGCGCACGCAGAGCCGGCCGGTGGCGGGGCAGCGAGTGGCTCCGAAATACGCGCTGACCTTCGGGATCGGCCTCAACGTGGCGGCGTTCGCCCTGCTGGCGACGCTGGTGAATCCGCTGGCGGCGATCCTGACGCTGCTGGCCAGCCTGTTCTACGTGTTCGTGTACACGATATGGCTCAAGCGGACCACGCCCAACAACATCGTGATCGGCGGCGCGGCCGGCGCGGTGCCGCCCATGGTGGGATGGGTTGCGGTGACCGGCAGCCTTGACCTGCCGGCGGTGTACCTGTTCGCCATCATTTTCTTCTGGACGCCGCCGCACTTCTGGGCGCTGTCGCTGCTGATCGAGAAGGACTACGAGCAGGCCGGGGTGCCCATGCTGCCGGTGGTGTCGTCGCGCCAGCAAACGACGCTGCACATATTCCTCTATTCCATCGCGCTGACGGGTCTGACGCTGATGTTCGCGCTGCTGCCGGACGTGGGGTGGATTTACCTGGCATCGGCGGCGGCGTTGGGCGCGCCGTTCATCTATCTTTCGTGGCGGTTGTGGCGTGGGGATTCGCGGGGGCGGGCCAAGGCGGCGTACCTGTACTCGCTGGCCTACCTGGCGCTGCTGTTCGTGGCGATCATGGTGGACAGCGTGCTAAAGTTAACGGCAACCACCGGGATCTGATACCCGACCGCAAGGACGGTGGCTCGACATGAAACCGCACAAGACCACCGCGAAAGTCGGCGAGAACGGCAAGGTCATTCTCGACGACCTCCCGTTCGACGAGGGCGACGAGGTTACGGTTACTGTGGAGCCGGTCAAAAAAGAAGGACGGCCGTGGCCGCCCGAATTCCCATTGCGCGGTTCCTTCCTCAAGTACGATGATCCCTTCGAACCCGCTTGCCCTCCTGAGGAATGGGAGGCCCTCCGAGAAGCGCCTGAATGATACTTCTGGATACTCACGTCTGGATTTAGTGGGTCAACGGAGACCGTCGGCTCACGTCCAACCAAAGGAATGCGATCGAGGCCGAATACCTTGACGGGATCGTGGGTATCAGCGCGGTTTCGTGCTGGGAAATCGCCATGCTGGTCGCAAAGGGTCGGTTGACATTGGACCGGGACCCGTTGACATGGATCAACAGTGAACTCGCCTACCCCTCGGTTCAATTGCTGCCCATCACGCCGGAGATCGCAGTCCGCGCATACCAGTTGCCCGATACGTTCCAGCCGGACCCGGCGGACCGCCTGATAGTGGCCACGGCAATCGAAAACGACTGTGGGCTGGCGACGTCGGACGGCCGCATCATCGGGCACGAAGGCGTGCTCACGATAGTGTGATTGGCGAATAACAGGGCCCGCTTGACATCAGCGACGGCGGGTCTTGCCCCTCATGCGTACCCAGTTTGTCATTGCGAGTCCGCCACAGGCGGATGGCAATCCCATCCACCTTGCGCGGGCAGTTGGTCGTAGTCGTTAGCGCCTCAACGAGATTGCCACGTCCGCCTGTGGCGGACTCGCAATGACAGATTATCAAAGTGGGTACGCGTGAGGGTCTTGCCCAAATTGACAGGTATCAGAGCGTATGCTATGGTATCGCGCGCTAGTGAAATTTTGCACATACGGAGGCTCCGTCGGGCCGCCGTAGCCGGGGGTTAACGATGGGGCTGCTGCCCTTCTCTGAGAAAGACTCGCCGAACAATTCCAAAACGTCCTTCGGTTCCGAACCAAACCGCGGCAACCCGGTGAGCAGCGCCTCTGATTCTCCCTCCCGTCGCAATAGTGGGCGTCCGCTGGTCGTCCTTGCGGTTCTGGCCGGCGCGCTGCTGCTTGCAGCCCTGGGATGTGACGCCGACGCACCGCAGTCCACCTTTGGAGTCAACGGGCCGGTGGCGCGTGAGCAACTCCTGCTTTTCAACGTGCTGCTGTGGACGATGGTCGCCGTATTCGTGCTGGTGGAAGGCGCGCTGCTGTACGCGGCCATCCGCTACCGCCGCAAGCCCGGCGATCCGCTGCCTCCGCAGACTCACGGACACACGCCGCTGGAAATCGCCTGGACCGTCGTGCCCACCATCCTCATCCTGGGCCTGGGCATCTGGTCGGTCGTGGTGCTGTTCAAGCTGGAACCCGGCGAAGCGCTGGCAGTAGCCAGGGACCAGGGCAAGGAGCCACTGCGCATCGAAGCGGTGGGCCACCAGTGGTGGTGGGAGTTCCGCTACGAAGACGCCAACCCGGACGCCGACGGGGCAGAGTTGGTAACCACCGCCAATGAAATGCGGATACCGATTGACCGTCCCATCATCATGACGCTGAAGAGCGACGACGTGATCCACAGCTTCTGGATTCCGAAACTTGCCGGCAAGCAGGACGTGGTTCCCACCAAGGAGAACCAGATGTGGTTCCTTGCCGAGGACCCCGGCATGTACTACGGCCAATGCGCCGAGTTCTGCGGCACCGCCCACGCGCAGATGAAATTCCGCGTTCACGCGCTGCCCGACGTCGAATACCAGGCGTGGGTGGCCGGCTGGGGCGGCGAGATTGCCGAACCGCTCACGGCCGAGGGTTCGCGCGGACAGTTGGTGTTCCTGGGCGACGGCCAGTGCGTAACCTGCCACACGGTGGGAGCCCCAGACACCGTCAACGAGTATGGTGAAGGCGTGCAGCACGCCCGGATGCAGAACTTCATCAAGTACACCGAGTGGCTCAACAAGCCGGCCGGTGAACGGCTGGAAGACGTGAGGGCCGGCGCCGAACCCGTTGAACTGAAAACATTCGCCGCGCCCAACCTGACCGACCTGGGCGCCCGCACTACGCTGGGCGCCGGGCTGGTGGATCTCAATCGCGAAACCCTGCGACAGTGGCTGCGCAACCCGGACGACATCAAACCGGGGAACCGAATGTCGGAACTGGCCGCCGTCTATCAGACCCGACTCGACCACCGAGCCGACCTGTCGGAGGAGCAGTTGAGCGATCTGGTCGAATACCTGATGGCGCAGAAATAGCCGTCGGAACGGGATTGCCACGCTGCACTCGCAATGACACACTGTGAACCCAATCACCGCTAACGCCTGGCCACGGCCTCACGACCGCGCTGCAGCGGAGGAACTGTAAGAATGGTAACCATCACCGGCGTAATACCCCGCCCGAACACCTACACCGGTTTGTGGAGTTGGCTGACCACGGTCGACCACAAGCGAATCGGCGCGTTGTACGGTTTCTCTGCGTTCTTCTTCTTTATCGTCGGCGGAATCGAGGCCGGCATCATGCGGGTGCAGTTGGCCACGTCCGACGCCTCGCTGGTGTCTGCGGACTGGTTCAACGCCATGTTCACCATGCACGGCACGACCATGATCTTCATGGCGATCATGCCGTTCGGGGCCACGTTCTTCAACTTCCTGATACCGCTGATGATCGGAGCGCGCGACGTTGCGTTCCCGCGCCTCAACGCCTTCTCCTACTGGACATTCCTGTTCGGCGCGCTGCTGATGCACGCCGGATTCCTGATCGGGCAGGTTCCCGACGCCGGATGGTTCTCGTACGCCAACCTGACCGCCGCGCCGTACAGCGCGAGCCGGGGCCTGGACTTCTGGGCGCTGAGCCTGCAGGTGCTGGGCGTGGCGTCGCTGGCCGCCGGTTTCAACTTCGTGGTTACTATCATCAACATGCGCGCGCCCGGCATGTCGCTGATGCGGATGCCGGTGTTCGTGTGGATGACCCTGGTCACGAGCATTCTGCTGGTGCTGGCCTTCCCGATCATCACGGTTGCGCTGATCGAGCTGACCGCTGACCGGCAGTTCGGCGCCAACTTCTTCAACACCGCCGCCGGCGGCGACCCCATCCTCTGGCAGCACCTGTTCTGGCTGTTCGGCCACCCCGAGGTGTACATCCTGATTTTGCCGGCAATGGGAGTGGTTTCAGAAATCATACCCACATTCAGCCGCAAACCGCTGTTCGGTTATCCGGTGGTCATTTTCTCCGGCATCGTCATCGCAATCATGAGCTGGGCGGTGTGGAGCCACCACATGTTCACGGTTGGCCTGGGGCCGATCGCAAACTCGG
>CAZCZB010000095.1:0-11636 GCA_964502995.1 uncultured Dehalococcoidia bacterium | reverse complement strand
CGGGCTCACGCGTACCCACTTTGATAATCTGTCATTGCGAGAATGCCGTCAGGCATTCGTGGCAATCTCGTTGCGGCGCTAACGACTACGGCCAACTGCCCGCGCAAGGCGGATGGGATTGCCATCCGCCTGTGGCGGACTCGCAATGACAAAGTGGGTACGCCTGAGCCATTACCCAAATTGACAAATCCGGGCCTGCAATGCTATATTCCGTGCGCTAAACACATCGGCGCAAGCGTGCTCGCATCGTTTTCGCAAGAGCGCGACCGGGTCTCGGATGCAGCCTTCCAGGGTGCTTTACCCGCAACATCTCTGATGGTCGTACGACAACACCTCCCTGCGCTGACCGGGATGGTGTTTTTTTGCGACAAAAACAGAGGCCGCGGCTCCCGGCAGGTTAGCGAGAAACTTGGCAGACCGTAGCCGGTTCGGAGGAACCTCCAGATGCAAATGAACGACTTCGTCGTCCGGTTCGCCGGTGAGGGCGGACAGGGCGTCGTGACATCAGCGGAAGGTTTGGCCCAGGCGTCCACACAGGTTGGATACCACGCCCTTACCTACGCCACCTTTCCTTCCCAGATTTTGGGCGGCCCAACCTGGACACAGGCCCGGATCCGCACCGAACCGGTGCTCAGTTCCGGCGACCAGGTGGATGTTCTGGTTGCCTTCAACGAGGAAGCGTACGAAACTCACGCCGAGGAAGTGCGTGATGGCGGGGTCATCATCTACAACTCCGATGACTTCACCATGACCGACCCCCGGTCCTTCGGCCTCGCCATCGATACGCTGGCCCGCTCCACCGGCAACAACCGCGCCGCCAACATGGTGGTGATCGGAGCGTTGGCCCAGTTGGTACACATGCCCCAGGAATACCTGGAGGACTTCGTTGAAGCCAGGTTCCGACGGGGCCGGGACAACGACGACGAGATCATATCGTCCAACATCGAAGCCATGCGCCTGGGTCGCCAGAACGCCGCGGAGAGCGGGTTCGTGCTGGGCGACCTCGCTCCCCCGAATCCGCCCGACTACACGCAGATGATGCTGAAGGGCAACGAGGCCATCGCCCTGGGGGCCACCCACGCCGGCCTGAAGTTCTACGCCGGTTACCCCATCTCGCCCGCCACGACCATCCTGCTCTGGATGGAGCGCAACCTCATCGGCGAAGACAAGTTCGCCTACCAGGTGTCCTCTGAAATCGAGGCCATCACCGCCATTCTCGGCGCAGGTTACGCCGGCAAGAAGTCGATGACCGCCACCGCCGGCCCCGGCATATCCCTGATGAGCGAAGGGCTGGGCCTGGCATGGATGGCGGAGATTCCGCTGGTCGTCGTGGACGTGCAGCGCGGCGGTCCGGCCACGGGGCTGCCCACCAAGACCGAGCAGTCCGACCTCATGGGGTGCATGTATCCGGCCCACGGCGACGTCCGTATGCCGATTATCGCGCCGGGTTCGGTGGAGGAGTGTTTCCAGGCCGCCGCCCACGCCATCAACTGGGCCGAACGATACCAGGGTCCCGTGATCCTGATGAGCGAGATGTCCATGGCCGAGCGCGTCCAGAACATCCCGAAACCCGACCTTTCCAAGATTCCGGTGGAGGAGCGCCTCACCTACGACGGCGCCAACGGATACCACCGTTATTCCGGTCACGAGCTTTCGCCCATGCCCCTCCCCGGAGGCCCCGGCGCTTACGTTGCCAACGGCAGCGAGCACGACGAAATGGGCGACACCACGCACCTGCCCAGCCGCCACATCCAGATGACCGAGCGCCGCTTCAGCAAGCTCAAGCTGCTGGAAGAGGAGAACTACGAGGCGGACAACACGGGTGCGAAAATCGCCGTGATGTCCTGGGGCGGTTCCAAGGGGCCGGCGCTGGAGGCATACAACGAGCTTCGCGCCGAGGGCGTGGACGTTGCGTGGTACTTCACCATGTTCCTGAACCCGCTGCCGCCTCGTCTGCTGGAGGAACTGCAGTCCAAGGATCTGGTCATCGTGCCGGAACTGAACTACCAGGGGCAATGGGCCGGCATCCTGCGCTCTGAGGGCGTCAAAGCCAAGGCCATTACCCAATACACCGGCCTGCCCTTCAAGGTCAGCGACCTGGTGTCCCGAGTCAAGGAAATCGTATCTGAACAAACGGAGGCAGCACGGGCATGAGCAAGAAGAACCCCGAATACGACTTCAAATGGTGCCCGGGCTGCGGAGACTTCGGCGTCCGGCGAGCGCTGGAATTCGCGATGATCAACCGGTTGGAAGAGACCGGCCTGCCCATCGAGAACAACGTGGTGGTGGCCGGCATCGGCTGCAGCGGCAACCTGGTTCACCTGATCGAGGGTGAGCAGCCCTACGGCATCCATGGCATCCACGGGCGTACCCTCCCGGTGGCCATGGGCGTCAAGATGGCGCGTCCTGAGCTGAACGTGGTGGTCGTCGCCGGAGACGGCGACTTCCTGAGCATCGGCGGCGAGCACATTGCTCCCCAGGCCGCGCGCAACGTCAACCTCACCGCGGTCATCATGGACAACGGCGTGTACGGACTGACCAAGGGCCAGAGTTCGCCCACCACCGAAATGGGCACCGTCACCAGCAGCACTCCCTTCGGCAAGATCGAGGAGGACCTGGACCCGCTGGAACTGTACCTGACCCTGGGTGTCTCTTTCATCGCCTCCGGATTCTCCGGACAGCCCCGCGTGCTGGCCCGCTTGATCAACGAGGGCATGAACCACGACGGGATGTCGATGATTCACGTGCAGTCGCCGTGCGTCACCTACAACGACACCTACCAGTTGATCAAGGGCAACCCCAGGGAGGGCATCGCGCCCGCGCTGTGGGACATTCCCGAGGACCACGACGCCAGCGACAAGCAGGCGGCCCAGGAATTGGTACGGCAGGGCGGACTCCCCGTCGGCGTCATATTCAAGGACGAAACGCGCCAGTCTCTGGACGCCAACATGGGCATCATCCGCTCCAAGGCCCGCGAACGCACCATGGACCAGTTGATGGACGCCTACACCTTCTGATCAGCCCGATCAGATCGATTGCAAAAGCCCCCGGCGCTCAGCGCCGGGGGCTTTTTCTATTCAGATCGCGGCAGCGTGGCAATGGTGACGCTGCCGCCAAATTCCCATTGAACCAACAGCTCGGTTCCCCAAAGCAGGCCGGCGCCGATGAGGGGTATGTTCATTTCTGACTCTATAATACTCACCGATGTAGGGATGCCCAGCCATAAGGCCGTCGCTGGGTAAGTGTTGGTGTTAACGACTTGGCCATCTGCCAATTGCGTATCTACGGTTCCGCTCGCGGCCAACCCAATATGACCAATGTCCGCCGCAGGTAGTTGTAGGTCACCGTTGAATCCGGTATCGATGATGAGGTTATACGTGACAAATTGTTGCAGTGCTGGGCTTTGCACGGCGACTGGTATCATCGGCTGCCCTGCCCGGTTGATGCTTCCGGTAGTCACTGTACTCAGGTAATGATTGCAGCTCTGTGGCCGATACGCTTGATGTGAGAGAAAGCGTTGGGCCTTTTGGCCCGCATATCTAGCATGACGTCCGCAATCCGTTCACCAATTACGTAATCGCCACTGTCCGGCTCAATAGCGATGAATCGGCCGTGATGAACTGGTTCTACCAAGTGTCTGATACTGGAGTCGTACACTGCATCAGCGCGCTCCCCCACGTTGTCGATAGTGGTTGCTGTGCCAAACATAATTGCCTCATCGCCGCCCAAGTTAGTAGCCGCCATTCCCCGTAACAGCTGCGCCCGGCGCCACGTCGGGGTTTTCGGCCTGTAGCGACTGGTACTTGGAAGGGCATTTCACCAGGATGTTGTCGGTGGTGAAAACGGCGTTCTGCGCGTCGTAGTAGCCTTCCAGGATGATTTCGGAGTGGGGGTTGAAGAACAGGTCGGGCAGCACGCCCACGTAGGTCGCCTCCAGCAGCGGGGCGCCGGGGATCAGGCCGGGCACCTCGGCCTCCTTGTCGCCCATTGAGAAGCGGGACAGCGCCGACCCGTCGTCCCTGCGGAAGCTGTCGGGATCCAGCGCGCCGGCCACCCGGAGGGTCTGCCCGTCGTGGAGTTTGGGGTCGTCCAGGAACTCGCTGACGGTGACGAAATACTGGGTGTTGCCGGGGAAGGCGGCGTACACCATGTAGGCCACCGCCAGCCCAATCACGCCGGCCAGTATAATCAGCCGGGTGCGGTGACCGCGCCAGCCGGAACGCTCCTCGGCCTCCGCGGTTTCGAGGTATCCCGTGACTTCGATGGGTTGGTTGGTGTAATTTTCCGATTGCATTGCCGTTGGGTTGACTCCAGAGACTGTGGCATTCGGTGATCAATTATACCGAATGTGGTCTTTTGGGTTTGGGAGCGGTCTTCCTGCTGCACGGCCGCCGCATCACCATCGTTGCGGCCGCAATCGCGGGGATCCGGTGACTGGGATAAATGGTCATGGGCGGCAGACTTTCGACGTAGCGACGGTGGTTTGGCCTCTGGCGCGGTTGGTCTGGTAGCGGCCGGGGCAGCCACCAGGGTTGCCCGGCGGGAGATGGGATTGTTCCATCGCCTGCCTGGTGGTGAGCGGGGCAACCACCAGGGTTGCCCCCGCGTCGACGGCGGTTGCTCCGTTCACGGGGAATCCTGCCGGTCGGGCCGCTGCTCGTTGGCGGTGCTGTCCCGCAGTTCGTCCATATCCCTCTGGGCCGACTGGCGACGCCACGACAGGTAGGCCGCATAGATGAAAAACACCACCCACACTACGGCAAAGGCGGCGAACAGAAACGGCAGGTTGCTGGGGGGAAGTTCGGTCATGCTAGTAGGTGTTTCCTTCGCGTCGTGCTTGCGACAGCCGATCTTCGATTCCACGCAGGGCGATCCTTTCCAGCAGGAGGTACAGGAACAGGGCCAACATAGCCACCAGCGAGAATATGAGGATTTGCGCCATGATGGGCTCCAGCGCGCCTTCCGCGGCCTCCGGCCCGATCACCTGCTTGGGATGGATCGACCGCCACCACTGCACCGAATAATAGACGATGGGCACGTCGATAAACCCAATGATTCCAACCACCGCCGACCAGGTGCGGCCCTGCTGCGGAGTGGGCGCATACTGACGGATCATCAGGTAGGCCACGTAGATGAACCACAGGATCAGCGTGGTGGTCAATCGGGGTTCCCATTGCCACCAGGCGTTCCACACCGGCCGGCCCCAGATCATTCCCGTGACCAGCGCCAGGGTCACGAACACCACGCCAATCTCGGCAGAGGCGTGGGCCAGTCGGTCCCAACGCTCGGTGCGTCGGATCAAGTAGCCAATCCCGCCCACGGCGCACAGCAGGAATCCCAAAAACGAGAGGATGGATATTGGGACATGCACGTAAAAAATCCGCTGCACGTGACCCGAAGCGGCATCAGTGGGCGCGACCATGAAAATCAGGTAGCCGTCGACCAGCACCAGGGCCGCTGTGACCAAGAGCAGCCAGAGCCGCGCGTCCCGCACCGCGTTCTGCAATCCACCTTTGCGCTTCTGCTGGCCCGCTATCGCCGCCAAGATTCTTTATCCTTCAAAGACATACCCGAAAATCCACGGACATATTACCAAAAACAGCGAATCGAAAACCAACAGCAGCGGCAGCCAACGGGTCCAGACCGCCGTCATGGGGCCGCCCTGCAGCGCCAGCGCCGACGCCTCTACGGCGGCGATGATCACCGGCACCACCACGGGGAAGAACAGCACGGGCAGCAGTATCTCCCGTGAGCGAGTCTGCACCGCGATGGCGGCGAAGAACGTGCCCACGGTGGCGAAACCCACCGTCGCCAGCAGGATCACCAGACCCAGCGCCGGCGACAGCGCGGGCAGGTGGAGCATCACCGCGAACACGGGCAGCAGAATGGCCTCGATGACCAGCATGAACGCCAGGCTGCCCAGCATTTTGCCGAGGAATATGGCATCGCGGCTGACGGGCGCGAGCAGCAGTCCGTCCAGTCCGCCCTGTTCCAGTTCACGGGTGAAGGCGCGGTTCATGGCCAGCACGCCGATGAACGAGTAGGCGATCCAGAGCAGACCGGGCGCGACGGGTTCCAGGCTGCCGGGCGCGCGGTTCAGTCCGAAGTTGAACACCACCACGACGATGAGGCCGAACACCAGCGCCGATGCGATGACTTCCCGCGAGCGCAGTTCCAGCCGAACGTCTTTCCACGCAACCGTCAGCGCGCCACGCAGCAGTTCCATGGAATCATTGTAGCACCGGCTACCCCGACGACATTTCGGCCGCGACCACATCCGATACGATCCGTCCGCCGTCCAAAGTTAGCGCCCGGTCCGCCCACGCCCGACCCACCTCGGAGATGTGCGTCGTCAGCAGCGCCGACCGGCCGGACTGCGCCCATTCCCGCAGCAGTTGGCCCATCGTCTCCACAGATTCGGCGTCCAGACCCGATTCCGGCTCGTCCAGCAGCAGCACCGCCGGGTTGTGCAGGATGGCACGCGCCATGGACAGGCGTTTCTGCATACCGTGGGACAGCGTGCGCACGCGCCGGTCGGCTCGATCCAGCAGGTTGGCCTGGGCCAGCGCCGATTCGATTCGGGCGCCGGCGTCTCTGATTCCATAGAGTTTGCCGTAGAACGCAAGGTTCTCGCGGCAGGTGAGGTCGTTGTAGAGCATGGTCTGGTGGCCGGCGAATCCCACCATGCGGCGGCCCGCGCCGTCCCGGCGGTGCATGAGCCGGCCGGCGACCCTGGCCTCGCCGTCGTCGGGGCGGGTGAGGCCGGCCAGTATCCTGAGCAGCGTGGTCTTGCCGGCGCCGTTGGCTCCGAACAGCACGGCGATTTCGCCCCAGCCGATGGTGAGGTCCGCGCCGCGCAGCACGGCGCGGTCACCGTAGTCCTTGCGGATGCCGGCGCCGACGATGGCATCGCCGGCGGAGCCGTCAGGTGTGGCTCTCAAACCGCTCCCGCAGCACTTTCTTGTCGAACTTGCCCACGCTGGTTTTCGGAATCTCGTCGATGAAAACCACGTCGTCGGGCAGCCACCATCGGGCGAACTTGGGCTCGATGAACTCCAGGATCGTTTCCTTGGTGAGCGGTCCCGAGGTTTCGGCGCGGGTAACCACGCAGGCCAGCGGGCGCTCCTGCCACTGGGGATGCGGCACGGCGATCACCGCGGCTTCCAGCACGTCGGGATGCGCCATGATGGCCGATTCCAGATCCACCGACGAGATCCACTCGCCGCCGCTCTTGACCATGTCCTTGACGCGATCGACGATCTGGATGTAGCCGTCGGGGTCGATGGACGCGATGTCGCCGGTGTGATACCAGCCGTCGATGAAGGTTTCGTCGCTGCGTTCGTCGTCCACGTACTCGCCGGCAATCCAGGGGCCGCGGAACCACAGTTCGCCGCGCTGCTCGCCGTCCCATTCCGCGTTCTCGCCGTTTTCATCGACCAGCCTGGTTTCAATGCCGGGGGCGACGACGCCCTGCTTGGCGCAGAGTTCAAGCTGCTCCTGCTCGGAGAGGGAATCGAGCCAACTGCGTCGGCGGTTCACCGAGATCAGCGGCGCGGCTTCGGTCATGCCGTAGGCGTGGATTATCTCCACTCCCAACCGTTCGCGGTACGCCTGCAGCACCGCCAGCGGGACGGCCGAGCCGCCGCTGACCAGGCGGGTGAGCGACGACAGGTCGTATTCCACCCCCGAGCGGTTCAGGTAGTCCAGCACCGCGATCCAGATGGTGGGCACGCCGGCGCTCACCGTAACTCCTTCCTGTTCCACCAGTTCGCAGATCACGCGGGGGTCGGGTCGCGTTCCGGGGAACACCTGGGTCGCGCCGATCATGGCGGACACGTAGGGCAGGCCCCAGCAGTTGGCGTGGAACATGGGCACCACCGCCATGACCCGGTCGCGCTCGGACAGGGAGAACATGTCGGTCATTGCCGCTGCCATGGAGTGCAGGTACACCGCCCGGTGGGAATAGGCCACCGCCTTGGGCAGCCCGGTGGTGGCCGACGTGTAGCACAGGCCCATGGTGGCGTACTCGTCAACGTAGGTGGGGTTGTATTCCGGCGAGGCGGAGGCCAGCAGGGTTTCGTAGGAGATTGCGCCCGGCAGGGTGGTTGTCACCTCGTCGGGTTCGCCCATGATGATGTAGTGCTGCACCGACGTCAGGCGGTCCGCGATGGCTTCGATCAGCGGCGCCAGGTCGGGGTCGATCACCAGCGCCCTGTCCCCGGCGTGGTTGATGATGTACGCCATGTCATCCTGGGCCAGGCGGATGTTGATGGTGTGCGCCGCCGCGCCGATGGTTGACGGGGCAAAGTACGCCTCCAGGTGGCGATAGTTGTTCCACGCAAAGGTGCCCACCCGGTCGCCGACGCCAATGCCCAGTTCGCGCAGCGCGTTGCCCAGCCGGGCGGTCCTGCCGAACAAATCGGCATAGCTGTAGCGGTGCGTATCCTCACCCACGCGGGTGACGATCTCCTTGTTGGGGAAACGAACGGCGGCCCCCTCCAGTATCTTGGGGACCAGCAAACCGTACTGCATCGTCATGGTGGCGCTTCCTCCACTCTCCGGGGAATTGGGCGATCTATGTAGGCGATGGTTTCTAAGGGTGGGACAGCGCACTCTAAGGGCAGGGTCATTCGATTCTCGCGCCACTTATCCGCTCATCCTGAGTTCGTCGAAGGATTGGGTTCATGGTTCGACAGGCTCACCATGAGCGGATTACTGTCCAGTGTGGTAATAATCGAAAGGCCGTGACTCTAAGGGTGCTTGATGCTGACGCCGCCGTCGATGGCCCAGGTCTGGCCCGTCACGTAAGACGCCGCCGGCGATGCCAGGTACACCGCCAGGTAGCCGACCTCGATCAGACGGCCCACGCGGCCCAGCGGCACGGTATCGGCGGCGCCGGCGTCGCGCGCTGCGAAGGCCTCCTCGGACATCTGCTCCGGGTCGGGGAAACTGCCGGGCGCGATGGCGTTGCAGCGTATGCCGTGGGGCGCCCACTCCTGGGCCACCACCTCGGTGAATCGCATCAGGCCCGCCTTGGCAGCATCGTATGCCGCCGACATGGGCCGTCCGCGGAACGACGCCCAACCGCTGATGTTGATGACGTTGCCCTGGCCCCGTTCCAGCAGGTGCGGCGCGGCGGCGCGACAGCCCTGAAACGCCTCGGTCAGGTTGATGTCAACGATGTGGTGCCACTCGGCCTCGGTCATGCCGGGGATGTCGCTGCCGGGCAGTTGGGCCACGGGCTTGCGGATGGCGTCGCCCACGCAGTTCACCAGCGTGTCGATGTGCCCGAACTCGGCGATGGCGCGGGCCACGATGGCGTCGGTGTCGGCGGCTTTGGTGGCGTCGCCGGTCAGCGGCAGGCACTCGCGGCCCAGTGCGCGTACTTCCTCCGCCACCCGGTTCACGCCGGTTGAGGTGAGGCCCGTTACGGCCACGTCGGCGCCGGCCTGGGCGAAAGCAAGCGCGATGCCCTTGCCGATGCCGCGGCCCGCGCCCGTCAGCAGCACCTTCTGACCGGAAACGTCGAATATATCCAGGCTCATTGTTCCCCCCGTTAGTCTGCTTTTCGTAGGCTGTAATGGTGCCACAACGCCCCCGGCGCGGCAACCGGGGCGCGTTGCCAGACCAGGGCGAATGATTGTTAGATCCTACCTGCCGGGTTGGCAGGATGGAGGATGGGGCAACCAGGACGGTTGCCGCTGCGCCCCGAGGCCGTGATTGCGGGGCAAGGCGGATAATTATTCGCCCCTACGTGGTGGGTTGGCAGGATGGAGGGTTGGGCAACCACGACGGTTGCCGCTGCGCCCTGAGGCCGTGATTGCGGGACAGGGCGCATAATTATTCGCCCCTACCTGCCGGGTTGGCAGGATGGAGGGTGGGGCAACCACGACGGTGTTGCCTTTGCGCCGGTCGCGGTTGGGGAAAGGTGGGCTGGTATGCCAGGACGGGTGATCGTGCGCTCGCAAGGGACGGCGCGATCGGGCATGGCGGATGGTTCTCCTCTGCGTCTCTGCGCCTTTGCGTTGAATCGTTGCTTGCGACCCACAGCAGGTCTGTCGGAACAGACAGGCCGCGCCGTTGCACCGATGTGATACATTGCGACCATTCGTTACGCAATCCCGGCGCAGGAGGCATTTATGCAGTTCGGAATCTTCACCATCGTCCCGTATCATGAGGACTTCACGCCCCCGCAGGCGCTCAACGACGCGCTGGAACAGATCGCCTTCGCCGACGAGGCCGGCATCGACGAGGCATGGCTGGGCGAGCATCGCTTCTCCCGCCACGGGCTGCTGTCGGGCATCTGGTCGTTCCTGGGCGCGGTGGCCGGCCGCACCAAAAACATCCGCATCGGCACCGCCGTTATCGTGCTGCCGCTGCACAATCCCGTCCTGGTCGCCGAGGAAGTGGCGATGCTGGACGTGATCAGCGGCGGCCGCTTCAACTTCGGCATCGGCGCCGGCTACCAGCAGCAGGAGTTCGACGGCGTTGGCATCGACATCGACACCAGCCGCGAGCGGTTCCAGGAAGCGGTGGACGTGATCATCAAGGCGTGGACGGAGGAACGGCTCACCTATCACGGCAAGTACACCAACGTGGATGACCTGTGGGTGCTGCCCAAGCCGGTGCAGAAGCCCTACCCGCCGCTGTTCCAGGCCGTCAGCACCAGCCCGGCCAGCATCGATTTTGCGGCCAGCCGCCAGATCCAGGTGATCACCGGCGGCCCCACCGACATTCTCGGTCAGGCGCCCCAGGTGATCCAGCGGTGGCGCGAGAAGATGGACGAATACGGCCATCCCCACGCGCACCTGGACCCTCCAATGTCCAAGTCAATCTACGTTGCCCCCACGATGGAGGAGGCCGAGCGCGACCCAATCGGCCTGGAGGATTTCTCGTCCCGCGTGCTGCGCTCCGCCGGCTCCAATGGCGCGCCCATCGGGATGCCCATGGACCGGAACGGCAACATCGCCAAGGGCTACGAGCACTGGGCCAACCGGCAGTCCGACCGCGACCGTCGGGACGACCTTGGCCACGCCGGCCTGCCGCCGCTGCGGGGCACGCCCGAGGTGGTCGCGGAGCGGCTCAAGCAGGTGCAGGAGGCTGGCATCAACCACGTATTCGGCAACTTCGGGTTCGCCGGCCTGCCGCACAGCAAGGTGATGCGGTCGATTGAGCTGTTTGCCACGGAAGTGATGCCGCACTTCCAGGACGCGCCGGTGGCTACGCCTGCTGACTGACCGGTCTGGCCGCTTCTTACTCCGGCGATGGGGCGACGTATGCGTCGCCCCGTTTCGTTGCCCATCGAATTGTCCAACCCCAATCCTGGTACTGCCCAATCCTGATCCTGCCCGTCCATGGAAAATATCCGATTTCCCCGGCAGTGACACCCGCCCGTTGCCCCAATGCGTACCCACGTTCTATCCTAACCTTGTCAGGTTCCCCGCTCGGCGCTCGAGAACCGCGCGGGGTCGCCGCATCGCATGCAGCGGCAGCCACCAAACTACTCAACATGGCGAGGTGTCAAAAGGTTCGGGTCGCATAACGGCCTGTCGGTTACCCAAAAGCAGGATACGGTTCCCAAGGAGCCTAGTACCGGATCAATCTAGGAATGATAGGGATAGAGGCGATGGAGTTTG
>CAZCZB010000094.1:0-11660 GCA_964502995.1 uncultured Dehalococcoidia bacterium | reverse complement strand
CCCGCCGCTGCCGGGCGTTCAGCACGTCCAGGGCGTCCTTCGCCGCGGCAAAGGCATCCCGGGCCTCCCGCCACCGGACGATCACCGCCGTGGCCGCGTCGCCGTATGCCAGCTCCTCGCCGGGTGAAGGGTTATCCGTCACCAGGTCGTAGTAATCCCGGCGGGGCCGCGCGACCAGGGGCTGTCCCGCAGGCGCCGGCCTGCCCGCCGGGGTGGCGCTGGACCGGGTACCGCCCGAAGCCGTGTTTCCTGCCTGCCTGCCAGCCGCTCCGCTTGAACTCACCCCGTGCGCTCCGGCCTCCAACACCACCAACCGCTTTCCCCGTTCCGCCTGCGCCGCCTCACGCAGGGCAACCAGCCCGTCCCGCAGCGTACCCTCCAACGCCGCCAGCCGGTCCTCCAGCATCCCCAGCCGGCGCCGCTGGGTGGCCGCCGAACCGCCCCCTCCGATAGGCGCCTTTCCAACGCCCCGACCGGCGCGACCGTGCGTGGGCCGACCCCCAGGGGCACTGCCGCCCGGGTCTTGCCCTGCTCGCCGACCGGTTAGCCCAGCAGCGCTGCCAGCCGCAATTTCCCCAGGCTGCCCAGGCTGCGACACCTGTCAGGGGGCCGCTCCCCACCCCCCGACGCCGGGCCTGGCTCGACTGGACAACTATCCGATTTCATACTTGCCACTGTCCACAACCACCCGCCCGGGCCGGTGGACAACTGTCTGATTTCATACTTGCCACTGTCCACAACCACCCGCCCGGGCCGGTGGACAACTGTCCGATTTCATACTTGGCGCTGTCCAACTTGGCTGGAATCTGCTCTGGAACCCAGGTGTTCGCTGACACCCTCCAATAGGGGCTGATTTCCCCCGATTTCAGGTTCAACTGGACAGAATTGGACAACTGTCCACCAACTCACAATCTCTGTACACGGGTACGACACCACACCGGCCTGTCCAAATCCCACGTCCTATATGGGGTGACGCGCAAGACACCCCCCCCCCGAACGACTGTTCGCCCCTTGAGCCGCAGGCTGACAGGCGGCGGGACCTCCACCTTAACGCCCCAGCCGCCGGACCGCCGCGCCACCCCAGTCGTCCGGGAGGTCCAATGTCCATCGACCGCGCCTGATCTCCGCTGCGAGGAGTGCCCGGCTGACGCCGGACGCCGACTTGCAAAAGTGCAAGTGCGACCGCAACCGCGCCTAACCCTGGATTGCTTGCAAGGCCGGCCGTTGGATACCGATTCCCCGCAGTTTCGAGTTCAAAAAGCCCGCGGGTTGTATTGCTACAACTGACGTCGATCCCTGTACACGGGTATGACGTGAAAACCGGTCCCGGACGGGAGATTCAGCCTCGGGTTGCGAGGAGCACCGACCGGGCGGCACAGGTTGAAGGTGGAAAAACGGCGCCGGGGAAATACTCCAAACGGGTAGGCGATGTCCGTCGGGCGGCGGGACCGGAAGAACCTGCCAAACCAATCTTGGTCAGAGGGAGCCTGGCCGACGCCATCAAGACCGGGCGCGAGGGTTGAGCACCGCAGAAACCCGGCGTACGGCCCCCAGGCTATCGGGTACGGTTACGCTCGAAAAACAAACCGGGACGCCAACCTTGTTTCCGAAGCTACGGCAATGGCGAACGCCGCCGGTCGCCCCCGTGCAGCTTGCGTGTCCGTTTGGAATTAGCTCGGCGGGATCCGGCAGATTGCAAGTTCTGCCAATGGCTGACAAAATCCGCGCCGAGTGAATAATGATGAAGACTCTACTGTGATAGACGGCCGGTGCGGATGATGCCACGTCGGGGCGGCGGAGATAGCCAGCGCCAGGTTCAAACAGAATACGCTCAAAGCCGATTGACCCGGCAGCCGGTGTACATCGGCGACGCTGAACGGGGATTGGCGGGCCGTGCCTACGTCTGCCCGAACCCTGATTGTGGCTGGCCCATGCAAGCGGTGAAGGGTGAACTGCGCCGCCACCATTTCAGGCACCATGCCGGCCGTCCATTATCCGCCGCCGCTTGCAACGAATCGCGCCTCCACTACGATGCCAAGCACATCCTGGCGCGCATCATCAATGCCGGCGGGGTCGTTACGGTAGACTACCCGTGCGGATGTGGCCAACGCCATCTCAAACCCTTCGGCCCCGGCCTGAGGGCCAAAGTAGAGCGCCAGGCCGATTGGATTGGTATGGTGCGATGGCCAGATGTCACAGTCATGGATGATGGCAAGACGCTCGCCTATTTTGAGGTGGTAGTGCAACATCCGCCGGAATACGAAACCGATGATGACCGCATTGACGCTCCAGTCATGACGGTCCCGGTCGCGGGACCGGTAGACCTGGACGCCCTGAATAGCGGCAACGTCAGGGTAGATGACTACAGAATCGGCCCCTGCGAGACCCGGCCCAATCCGGACATTCCGGATGCATTGGTCCGGCAATGGCGGAAGCAGAGAGACTTACCGTACAAGCGTGCGGCGTGGCGAGACTTGGAGCGGATGCGCAACCCTGCGCCCCCCGCCGTGTCGTTACTACGGTGGCAGGTGGACTCATTCCAAAGAGACGGGCAACTCGTTGAACGCAATTTGCGTCGCGACACCAGGCTAAATTTGTACCGGCGAGCCCAGGTTTTGCTGGAACACGGCTTCACCCAGTCTCACGCGAAACCGGGCCTGTTCTACTATGCCACTCCCAAGGTGACGCTATACGCATCGCTGCGGAGCACCGATGTACTCAACATCTGGGCGGCTCCCGAACCGATGCTGTTCGTGTTCCCTGGCAAGGGTCAAACCCGGTCCTTGGAACTGGGTCTCTATGCCACCGCCCTGGTCCAATACTCGTCCTACCTGTTGAACCAAACAGGCGCGGGTTCGCGGGTATCCTTTTACAAAGACGGTCTCTTGTCCGATCTTGAGGGACCGTTGATCCCTTGGTGGGGCGGGCCCGAGGGTGACGATTCGTGATGCGCAGGCGGCTTGCGCGACGGCTGCGATGGTGACGAGGTTGAGGGGCTGATTGCGTGCTGTGTGCCGAATGAGTGAAGAGGGATTGCCGGAAGTCGGTGAGCGTCGGCCTCACGGTCCACGGTCC
This sequence comes from uncultured Dehalococcoidia bacterium, assembly GCA_964502995.1. Classification (GTDB taxonomy): domain Bacteria; phylum Chloroflexota; class Dehalococcoidia; order Lucifugimonadales; family UBA3495; genus Bin87. The sequence goes on along the minus strand of CAZCZB010000094.1, from coordinate 8,585 downwards.
AGGTGGCCATTTCACGCGAATTCAGCGGGCGGGAGCTTGTGACCGACGTGGCGCATCGCCACGTCTCATGGGGCATCCGATAGGGGGACGGTTGCGGTGTCCACCAAGAGAAGCGGGCCTGGGCTGCTTACTGGAATCGGGCTGGAGATTCACTTCCCAAAAGGGAATTCAGGGCACGGTTTCCGGAACCGGCCCTTACCCGAGATTGCTTGCAAGCCGGCCATTTCGGCCCGAATAATTCCATATGTTTTGAGTTCAAAAAGGCCCGAAAAATTCCCTAAAGGGAAGTGACCCCAATCCCTGTACACGGGTATAACATCACATCCGCCCTTGGCCGAGTACCCGGAGGGGTGATTTGGCCGCACGATGCCGACGGTCGCGGTTAAGACCCGGCACCTGACGAAGGCGTCGGTGGGGAGATTGCATGGTTGACGCGCCAGGCTTGACCCGTGATGACGCGATCATTCACCGCCGGGTGGAACTGCGCATTGTCGCAGGGCTGGCCACCGTTGAAACCGTGGTGTCCTGCCAGGCCCGATACGCAAGCGTCGCCAAAACGGTCGCCACCAACGTCAGCGGTCCCTTTGAAATTAGATGATGGTATGCTTGCGCCCCGCTGAGGTCATACGATTCTGATCGGAACACCGCGGCTAACATTGAACAACGGAGACTCAGGCATGACCAAGCCACTGAGCCGCCTTGACGCCGTTCCCCTTCGCCTGATCTGGCCCGACGAGGAGAAGGACTTCACGCCCTGGCTGGCCGACAACCTTGACCACCTTGTCGATTGCGTGGATCTAGACTTGGAGTTGGTCGAACGCGAACACATACTCCCCGACGGCAGACGAGTCGACATACTGGCCCGTGAACGGGAAAATCGCGTCGTCATCGAGAACCAGCTCCAGACCTCCGACCACGACCACTTCGCGCGGCTCCTCCATTACGCCCACCAGACTGGTGCAAAAACGATGCTGTGGATTGCTCCAGACTTCGAGGCCATCCACGCCCAGAACGTCCGGTGGCTCAACTCACGGTACGCTATGGACATCCGCTGCATCGAAGTGTCGGCATGGAAGCTCGGTGACACCTGGGCACCGCTGTTTCGGCAAATCGTTCCTAACGCCGTCAGCACTACCGGCGACCGCGCCTACCGCTCCTTCTTCCGACCGCTCCTTCATCGGCTTGCGGGCGTTGGGCTTACCCAAGTCCGACCGGAGTTTCCAACCTACCCTGTCTCCCGTTGGTTTGCGACGCCTGTGCAAAACGTCCTGCATGGCATACAGTACGGAGATGAAGACGGCAATTCGTGGGCCTTCATCCTGTTCGACGATGAAGAAAGCGAAGAACCCGGCTACCAGGCCGTCGCATCCCACCGCGACGAGATCCTCGCACAGCTGTCCCATGGGGCCGAGTCCGGTACCGAGGACAGCGGGTCCGTCTGGTTGGGATTCAAGACTCCGGGCACCCTCGACGACCCATACGAACGCCAAGAACCCATGCGTGCCTGGATGTTCGACCGCCTCAATGAGCTACACCATGCGGCAGTTGCCTTCATGTGCTGAGCACGCAAACCGGCTGGTCCTCGCTTCCAGAGCGGACCAGAATAGCGTCAACGCCGTTCGCTAGCGGAAGAAGCAGCGTGCGCGATCAAAAGCGCCCGCTCGTCACCAAGCTCTTCCTAACTCGGACGCCCCACACAGAACAGCATCGATAACCTGGCGGAGACTCAAACTGCCGGAGTTCGACAATTCAACCGAAGTTCTCGTCAATGTGGAACGAAAGCCGGAGACAGAATTCGTAGAGGCTTTCTGCCGGAATCTGGGCACGCCAATTTACTTTGGCTTTTTGATTTGGAGCGTCTTCTACTTGTAGTTTGACTGCGTCCAGATACCGAGAGTCCGCATCACCCAAGAAATTGAAACGGCCATGGGCAGCAGCGTTTCGCAGGTGCCAGACTAGATCCCCAAGTGTCTCAGTCTTGCTGTTACTGGAATGTGGTTCATCAAGTTGGATGTCCCAAACAGGCCAACCCTGGTCATAGAGGACTTCCAATCGGCTTGAGAACTCCTTATGCCCCTTCTTGTGGACATCCACTGGCACAACGACGATACCCAAAAGCGAATTCACGAGCTGCGTTACCACGTGAAAGTCAGACCCAGAGCGAAACTCGCTCTCCGCCAGTTCAAGGTTTTTGCGAGTTCGAGCAGCGAACCCGCTGGTAGTGTTTCGGCTTTTCATCAGTCAGTCTCCTTACAGGGCATACCAGGCGAAAACCGCGTCGTAGATATTGCAGTTTGACACGTCAGGTTGCACCCGGCAACGCACGTTCCGCAGGGTCTCCGGCTTGCCGCTTTCACCGGAGACTATGACGGCGACAACGCCGCCGAGCATGACCGCCGAGCCGACCACGCGCGGGAAACCAAGCAGTCGCGCACGGCGTGCGACCGACCATCGGCCAAGGGGAATCCGCCGATTATCCGCCAGGCTGCCATGCGCGCTGCTTTCCCGCACGATGCCGCGGCTGACTTGTAAAAGTGCAAGTGGAACCGGAACCGGGCCTCACCCATAATCGCTCACAGACCCGGCTCCTGACGCCCGATTTCCGCCCGTTTCAAGTTCAAAAGGGACGCCACTTGTAGAAATACAACTGGCGTCAATCTCTGTACACGGGTATCACATCAAATCCGCCTCTGGCCGGGTCCCCGGAGGATGATTTCACGGCGGGATGCAAGCCGGACCGTCCAGGGGCCGCTGGTGAGAGGTTCCTGACCGTCGCTGCTGGAACCGCCCTCTAGGTCGATGAAATCCCGACAGCGATGGTCCGTATAGTCGTCGTCGCCGCCCACGTCTCAAAACTCCACCGGCGGGTTTCACACGCACGTTGATCACGGCGTCTGACGGGCGGGCGGAAATGCATCCCAGAGACCTGGCGGCGACCATGCCGGCTCCGTTCGACCGCCATGAGGCCCAGCAGGTCCCGTAGTGGGTCGTCCGAAGAGGTCCCTGCGTGGAAGAACGGGCTGAACAAATCTGGCTCCATAGCGGCCATTCAAAGGAGGTGTCACGAACCGAATTGGCTTTGCCACACCAAATCGACGCCAGTTTCCGCATCACTCATACCGTGTTCAATCTTTGGAGGACAATCTTGGTCGGCAATCGCTCTGTCGAGTTGGTCTTGGGTCAACGAAGTGTATGCCAGTTCAGAGCCAACCATCACTCCTAGATTTGGATCCCAACTTTCGTGCCGTCGTCCTCCTTGCCCGAACAGCGTCCCGGAAACGTCGACGCCAGCGATTTTCGCACCCACTAAATCCGCTCCTCTCAGCGTTGCAAACGAAAGGCGAGCATTCTCCAACTCCGCCCTGGTCCAAATGGTCCCATCGAGATTCGCTCCGGCGAAATTGGTGCCGTACGCCTTAGCTCGGTTGATCTTCGCCAACCGGCAAGTGGATCCCTGAAAGTCGGCACATTTCAACGTGGCGCCAGACAGGTCAGCGTATGCAAGCCCGGCACCTGCCAATGACGCGTGTGTCAAATCAGCCTCCGTCAGGTGTGTCCATTCCAAGTCCGCCCGGTCCAAACGGCACTGTCGGAGATGCGCACCACGCAAGTTAGCCCCGCGCAAGTCCAGCGTGAACCCATCTTCGATTTCGAGTTGATGCCCGGCGATACCTCGGTGGCCGATAGCGGACAAAGCAGCCTGAGCATCGTCCCGTATGTCAGGGGGAATTTCGTCGCCTTCAATATAGGTCCGTCTATCCAAGACGTCATCCTTCGTTGGCCTTCTCACGAATACGCAGAACAACCGGATTATTTGCAAGTGATACCCTTCAGGGTGCTGCTCCGCTAGGGTTTGCAACGCGTAGATACCCGCGAGTCGAACGGTTAGCACGTCGCTCGATAGCATTTCAGCACCGCGTTGATACTGGTCATTCAGCAGCGAGTTCAGGGCAATGTTGGCTTGTTCCCTGGCCGCGTTGGCTTGTCGTTCAGCGACCCATGCTCGCCACACAGCGAACGCGGCGGCAAGAACACCGGCGACGAGAAATCCCACGTTGCGTAGAGTGTCGCTATTCGCGCTGCCCGCAGGACCACCGGCGCTCAGCCAATTCCACTGCCACGCGGCCACGCTGAACGAGACCACTAACAGGAAAGCAACCAGCACAGCCGCCCAGACCCGGCCGTGCCCGAACCAACTTATGCCGCCAAAGTGTTTTCGCGAAACGCGTTGGCCATTAGAGATTGGGGCATTTTGATGGTTTCTCCGAATAGGCTCACCGCACTTGTCGCAGTTCATCATCCTTCCTTCCATCGGTGTTCCACCACCGAGATATCGGACCGGCTGTCCCGCGTCAAGCATTCCTGCCGGATTGTCGTCGATTAGTTTTGCCGGTTCACTTGGTCTGACCGACCCCACTGCTGGGCTGCATCAGTCCGGTAGCTGGGGACGTCAAACTCGAGGATGACGGAGTGGTGCACCACCCGGTCGATAGCTGCGGTGGTGGCCATGGGGTTGGCGTCGGAGGGTTTTTCACTGTCCACGGTCAGCACCGAAACGCAGGAACTTTCCGTCACCCTGCACCACCGAACGGTGGACTCTCTCGCTTACGCCGCTTGAATTGCGCAAAATCCAGCCAAGGTCAATGGCATCAAGCCCACGCCAGAGCAATACCAAGAGCGGGAACGTGCCAACCGCACTGCCCTACGGCAGTGGCAAAAGGAGTTGGGAGCCTGTTGGGGTTGCAAGAATCTCGCCATCCCCGGCAAGACCCGTTGCCCAGACTGCGCCCACAAGCGCAAAAAGCGACAACGCTAAGAGACGTAGCACCTTGCGGCCACAGCACTTGATATACTGAACATGCGTCCAATAGCTGCAACGATCCTACATCGGAGACTCCAAAAATGGGTGACCAGAAATCAAACTACCTGTCCGACGAAGAAATCGTCGAAAGGGCGCACCAAGATCAAGAAAAGGTGGCCGTCTTGGGTGAAGAAAAATTCGGAGTTGTCGCCGATGCCATCGACGTCCTGCGATACAGGATGGGAGATTGGCGGGAGCAACGCAATAAAATTCGGCCATCGCATACGATGACGCGTCTGTACCGGGGCGATCCCTCCCTTGCTCGTGAGTTGGCGGTACATTCGTGTTCCAAGGCTGCCCTAAATAACATTGTTCACGTTGCGCCGCTCCTGCGTAGCGGAATAATCGGGCCGATCCCTCCTCTCTACAGGGTTGCTCATGAACTATGGGTAGATGCCGCATTTTTGCACTTGGACGCCTCCGGTTATAGCGCGATCCGCATGCTGGATTGGCAACTGGCTGACACTGCCAAGGTCAGCCCTGACAACCTCGGACTCCAAGCAAACTATGCGGAGATGAAGGAAGAGTACAAGAACGACAAGAACTTCGGCAAACCGGGAGCGTGGGCTGAATTGCCTAACGGAAAAAAGTACCACAACATCGAGGTCAGGACGAAATATGTTTATGCCAAGATGAAAAAGGAAGTTCCTGACGAGGTCCTGGGGGTGGAGGGTTGGTCACTCATTGAGACGCAGTCCCGCAACCAACGCGCCCAAGCAAACGCTTCCGTGCACTCCTCACCAATCGCCGGAGCCTTGGTTGACGATCAATTTCTCATGGGGTTGAAGGCGGCGTTGTTACTTTTACCAACCATGATGGCTTACCGAAAGGTTTCCGACGAGTTGATGGACCCAAACTTTGAAACCTTGCTTTCGGAGACGCCCGATGCTCTCATCGAGGACGAATTGGCATGGAGGCGCGTCGGAAATGCGTTGGACAGATTCAGTCTGGCGATCCACTATACGTTTACCATCAACAACACGGAACCCGATCTGGCGCAGTGTGGCGCGTAGCAGTGAGCCTGTGTATGAGGTCGCCAATCCGCTACACTGGAAGGCGGCGTCCAGCCTATCGCAGCGGTCCTGGGCCGCTAACTACCGAAAATTCGTAAGTTACCCGAGCCGGAACAAATCACATTGGCGCTCGTCACCTTGCGACAAGACAGCGCTGGCCGCCGGTGCTGCAGGTCCATGCGGTCGGGTGGGCGTCGGGACTCAGGGCGCGCCGTTCTCCGCACACGGGCGGTTGGCGCCCCAACCTCCGCAGCACCCCGGGAAGCCGGCGTGCGCGCCTTGACGACATGGGGGCGCAGCTTCGATAATGATAGTAAGACAATCCATTAGTAAAGATGACAAAAAGAAACGACGCCCCCACGCCGCAAATCCAGGACCATCACCTTCTCGCTGCCCCCGGAGATGTTCGAAGAGGTGCAGCGGGTCAAGGATGAAGAGGGCCGCGACATGAGCGAACTGGTGCGCGAGGCGCTACGTTTGTACATGGAAGATAGGGAACTGCGCCGTGAGCAACGCCTGGAACGACTGCGCTCCCGCCACACGTCCCAACAAGGAGACAGAATCAATGAGTAACTTGAGCCCAATGACCCCGGCGGCCCTCTACGCCAGAGTGTCCAGCGACCGCCAGGACGTCGACCTGTCCGTGGCGGCCCAGATGAGAGCATTAAGAGACTACGCCGACAAGAACGGCTACTCCATCGCCCGGGAGTACGTCGACGAGGCTGAAAGCGGCAGGATCGCCGACCGGCCCCAGTTCAGGAAGATGATCGACGAGGGCAGCAAGGCCACCGCGCCATTTGAAGTCATCCTGGTCTGGAAGTTCAGCCGGTTCACCCGCAAGCGGGAGCACGCCGTGGCCTTCAAGTCCATGCTCAGGCGCAAGGGCATCCGCGTGGTCTCCATCACCGAGCACGCCGACGACACCCCCACCGGCAAGCTGATGGAAGCCATCATTGAGTCCGTGGACGAGTTCTACAGCGAGAATTTGGCCCAGGAGGTGGTGAGGGGAATGCGCGAGGCCGCATCCAGAGGCTACTTCCTGGCCTCCCGGGCTCCCTTCGGCTACACCCGCGTCAAGGTCAGCGACGGGGTCAAGGACCGTCCCACCCTGGAGGTTGACCCAGACGCCGCCCCCATCGTCAGGGAGATGTTCGAGAATTCCCGACGGGGCAACGGACTGAAGGAGATCTGCAAGGAGTTGAACCAGCGGGGAATCACCAATCGGGGCAAGCGGTGGCAGAAGAGCACGGTACACGCCATGCTGACCAACGAGGCCTACACCGGCACCGCCGTCTGGGGTGTGAACAGCAAGGACCCGAAGGCGGGTGAGCCGGTGAGAGTCGAGAACGCCTGGTCCGCGCTGGTGTCAAGAGAACTGTTCGACGCGGTGCAACAAGCGCTCCACGAGCGCGCTCCCAACCGGCAGCGGCCGGCTCGGGTGGGCAGCCAGTACCTGCTGAGCGGATTGATCAAGTGCGGAGTGTGTGGCAGGCCCTACTCGGGACAGGCGGCCAAGAGCGGGAAGTTCGCCTACTACGTTTGCTCCAAGCTGCTCAGGGAGGGAGCGGGAAGTTGCACCGGCCGCTACCTGAATTCGGAGCGGGTGGAGGATTACATCATCGAGAAGGTGCGGGAGCGTATCCTCACCGAAGAGACCATCACCGAGTTGGTGTCGCTCGTCGCCGAGGAGATCGACGCCCTGGCCGGTGAGGTCAACGGCCGGATCACGGCCATTGTCGCGGAGCTTGCCGACGTGGAGAGCCGGTTGGAGAACCTCTACCAGGCCCTTGAGACCAAGCAGTTGCCCATCGAGGCGTTGTCGCCCCGCATCCTGGCCTTGAAGAGCCGGCAGGACCAGTTGGTCGCGGCGAAAGAAGAAGCCGAGGACCAGTTGGAGCGGCGGCGGGCGGACTTGCCCACGAGCAAGGAGATCAAGGGATACGTGGCGGACTTCCGTGAGTTTTTGAAGGAGGGGACGTTCCCGGAGCGGAAGGCGCTGATACGGAACTTCGTGCAGGGGATTGAGATTGTGGATGACGAGGCGACGCTGACGTACACTATCCCCATGCCGCAGGACGGGATCACCCGGGAGTCGGCGTCGGTTCTCGATTTCGTCCAGTCCGGCCCACCAAAATTTCCCAAATTCAAGTAGGAAAACGGCGTCGTCAAGGCGCCGTTTTCACTTTAATTATCACTTGTGATTTCGGGAAAACCACCCTCAAATGCGCCGCTGCTGACGCCCTGCCCGTTCGAGAAACCGGGGTAAATCTACTTCGACGCGCAGTGATATCCCCGTCGAGGGTATAGGCGGCACACAGGCCATAATCAATCCAGGCAAGATTGGAGCGGTTCTGTTCGACAGGATCCGCACGGATTTCGTTCCGCTTTCGAGGAAATGGCGGGACCAGTCCTATTTTTCACACGCACGCACCTCAGGGCAGGAACGTCATAAGGCGCCCTCACCGGACTAAGTAATCATCAATGCAACGATTGAGACCGCTCCCACGCGCATACCCCGTTTGAGAACCTCCTCGTCGCCTTGCAGATCAACCCGTTGATCAGGGCGGCAACGCTTCAGCGTGTCTCGGACCGGGGAGTTCTTCTGCCCTCGGCCATCGTGCGTGAACTCCAGGTAACCTTCGAGCAGCCTAGGGCGTGTTCACACTAGCGCAGGGCATCAACGATGAGCGCGAATGAGATGAACCCCGGGA
>CAZCZB010000093.1:0-11891 GCA_964502995.1 uncultured Dehalococcoidia bacterium | reverse complement strand
AATCTCCATGCGGGGATGATACCATCTCCGTATGGTTAGTGTGAACACGCCCTAACCCCTACCCCACAAACAGGTCCTCCGGCAGAAACGCTGACACCGTGTAGTTGGGCACGTCCACCACGTTGCTCACCTTCAGATCCACCGCCACGCTGCAGATCACGTAGGCCTGGTTCCGCGTGAACCCCCGCTCCTGTAAAAGGTCGATCATGTTCAGGATGGCGTTGCGGCAGGCCAGCGTCAGGTTCTCGCCGTCGTTGGTCCCGTCGTCCGCCACCGGCATCCCCATGGTGGCGACGAACCGCCGCGGCGCCGCCCACTCCGGCGCGATGTAGTAGTCCTCCCGGCTGAAGCGCGGCCACCGGATGTTGTGGCGCTCTGCCTCGCCCTTCAGCACGCGGAACCGTACGGTGCAGGTTGCGCCCATCTCCACCGCCGTCACGCACACCTCGCCGTCGCCCTGTGCGAAATGCCCGTCCCCGGTGGAGAACAGCGCGCCGTCCACCGCCACCGGCAGCAGCAGCTTCGAGCCGGTGGATAGCTGCTTCACGTCAAAGTTGCCGCCGTTCTCCCGGGGCGGCAGCGTGCGGATGCCGTGGGTCGCGCCGGCGCCGGAAATCGGCACCGCGCCGCCAGTGTCGGGCGGCAGGGCCACGCCGCCGCGCTCTGCCAGTTCGGCCTCCCGTCGCGTCCACGCCTCCAGTTGGGCATGGGACGGCGCGACGCCGGACACCCCCATGAACGACGCGCCGGGCACGCGAACCCCCGGTATCTGCTCCGATGTGGCGAATCCGTCGGCGATGTTCCAATGCACCATGAACGGGTCGGTGAACACGTCCCGCAGGAAGCCGAAACCGGGGAAAATCACGCTGAACGCGTGGGGCTGCGGCTGGATGTCCACGAACTCGATCTCCAGCAGGTCGCCCGGCTCCGCGCCTTTCACCGCCACCGGCCCGGTCAGCGGATGAATCACGCCGGCGTCCATGCCGGCGAAATCGGCCTCGGTGATGCCGGGACGCATCTGGCCGTCGAAGGCGTCGCGCGTCTCCATCACCACCTCCTCTCCCTCGTCCACCTCAACCACCGGCGAAATGTCCGGATGCCACCGGTTATGCCCTGTGTTAGACTCCTCGCGAAGGGGCTTGCTGCGGTCGATCGTGATGCTCTGCATGGGTGCCTCCCTGCCGCCGATTCTGCCCGGCCAAGTTTGCCGGGATGCTAACCGCGCCCCCGGTAGGTGTCAAGAAACCCAACTATTGAGAGGAGTCGCCGCCATGTCCTCCGACAACCGGAACCCCGAAATCATCGCCGCCAACCTCGCCGCCGTCGAGGCCCATTTCCACTCCGAGGCCACCAATGAGGTGGAAGCCGCCCTCGACCTCTACACCGACGACGTGGTATGGGAGGCGCCGGCCCGCGGCCTGCGCTTCGAGGGCAAGCGCGCCGTGGCCGACAACTACACCGAGATGTTCGCCAAGATGGAGGACGTGGAGTTCGAGACGCTGCAGCGCTTCGCCACTGAGGACCGCGTGGTGGACGACAGCGTCGTGCGCTTCCGCCTCACCGGCGAGGGCTATCTGCCCATGCAGCCGGGCACCCAGGTTGAAATGCGTCTCGTCCACATCTTCGAGATGCGCGACGGTCTGATCAGCAAGGAAATCGGCTACGAAATGTGGCGCGCGGCAACCTGATAGAGCCTTGGTGACAGGTGTAGGGGCGAGGCATGCCTCGCCCCTACGTATGATGCTGCGCATCTTGCCGGCGGGCACAACATCGCAGGAGCGAATAATCATTCGCCCCCACCGCAATCCCCAGCGCCCGTCAAAAACCCAAACCATCCCGCAGGGGCGAGTCCCAATCCCGTCCCTGCCTGTGCAATCGCAACCAGCATCGGCGACGCGCATTGCGAACGGTGGGCAAAACAGCATTCGCCCCTCCTTCCCACCATGCCGCCCCACCATGCCGCCCCACCATGCCGCGATGATCCCACGCAACACCCGCAATCACAAAACAACCCACCCAGGGACACCAACAAAATGAGACTCACCTACTTCGGACACTGCGCCTTCCGGTGGGAAACGCCCGGCGGTGTTACGGCCGTCGCCGACCCCTACCGCAACGCGGCCGACCGTTACTGGTTCACCAGGCTGTTCCCCGACCTGCGCTGCGATCTCGGCCTCATCACACACGCCCACTTCGACCACGACGCCGTAGAACGGCTGCCGGAAGCGGCCTCGGTGCTGCGGATGCCCGGCGACTTCGCAACCGGTGATCTCCGGATCCGCGGCATCGGAGACTGGCACTCCGGCGCGGCTCGGCTGGTCGATTTTCCCAACGTGATGTTCCGGTTGGAATCAAACGGCCTGCGATTCCTCCACATCGGAGACAACCGCTCCGAATGGCCCGACAACGTAACCGACGCCGTAGGCGACATCGACGTGCTGATGGTGACGGTCGATGATTCCGTTCACCTTCTGACCTACGAGCAGGTGGACTCGCTGATTGAGCGCCTGCGACCCCGCGTCGTCATCCCCATGCACTACGCCATCCCCGGGCTGCACTCAGCCGAATGCGAGTTGCTGCCGCCCGACCAATGGCTGCGCCGCCAGCCGACGGTACGCCGCCAGGAATCCGACCGCTTCGAGTTCACCACCCACAACCTGCCAACCCAAACCGAGGTATGGTTGTTCCAGCCGGCCGCCGCATCCCTCAACGCCCCGCAAGCCGCGCCATAAAATCCCCGCATAATTGCCGACCAATTGACGGCGCGCAAACCACCGCGCAGGGGCGAATTTCAAACCCGCCCCCACCTGCGACCGGATTTATCGCACCGCAACGAACGGCCCAAAATGCGTAGGGGCGAATAAACATTCGCCCCCACCGCAATCCCCAACGCCCGTCAAAAACGCAAATCACCGCGCAGGGGCGGGCTGCAAACCCGCCCCCCGCCAATACCCTAATCCGCCGCCTCGGCCGGCTCCCACCGCAACACCGGACGCCTCGCCGCCGTCGCCTCGTCCAGGCGCGACACCGGCGTCGTGTGCGGCGCGTGCTGCACGGTTTCCGGCTCGTTGCTTGCCTCGGCGTCGATGGCCCTCAGCGCATCGATGAACGCGTCCAGCGTCTCCTTGGTCTCCGACTCGGTGGGCTCGATCATCAACGCCTCGTGGACGATCAGCGGGAAGTACATCGTAGGCGCGTGGAACCCGTAGTCCAGCAGACGCTTGGCAACCTCCAGGCCGCTCACGCCGCGCTCCCGTTGCCGGTCGGCGGAGAACACAACCTCGTGCATGCAGGTGCGGTCATAGGGCAGCGCGTAGATGTCCTTCAACTCGTGCATGATGTAGTTGGCGTTCAGCACCGCGTTTGCGCTGATGGACTGCAAACCCGCCGCGCCCAGCGTGCGAATGTACGTGTAGGCCCGCACCAGCACGCCGAAGTTGCCGTGGAACCCACTGATTTTGCCGATGCTCTGCTCAGGCTCCGACAGGATGAACTCGCCGCTGTCGGTGCGCTCCACCACCGGCGCGGCCAGGTATGGCGCGAGAATCTCGCCGCAGCACACCGGGCCGGCTCCCGGCCCGCCGCCGCCGTGGGGCGTGCTGAAGGTCTTGTGCAGGTTCAGGTGGCAAACGTCGAACCCCAAATCGCCCAGCTTGGCCCGACCCAGCAGCGCGTTCATGTTCGCCCCGTCGCCATACACCAGGCCGCCGCACTCGTGAACAACCTGGCACACCTCAAGGATGTGGCTGTCGAACAGACCCAGCGTGCTGGGCAGCGTGATCATCACGCCGGCCAGGTCGTCACCGGCGATCTCCCGCAGCGCGTCCAGGTCGGTGTTGCCGTCCGCGTCCGACGGAATCGTCACCACGTCGAAGCCTGCCATCGCCGCCGATGCGGGGTTGGTGCCGTGCGCGCTGTCCGGTATCCCCATCTTGGTGCGGCCGGAGTCGCCCCGCGCCAGGTGATACGCCCGCATCATCAGCACGCCGCCCAACTCGCCGTGAGCGCCGGCCAGCGTGGCCAGGCTCGTCGCCGACATCCCCGTAACCTCGGTGAGAAACTCCTGCAACCGATACAGCAGATCCAGCGCGCCCTGTGACTGCTCGGCCGGCTGCTGCGGATGGACGCCCGCGAATCCGGGCAGGAACGCCACCTCGTCGTTGATCTTGGGGTTGTACTTCATCGTGCATGACCCCAGCGGGTAGAAGTGGGTGTCGATGCTGAAGTTGAGCTGGCTCAGGGACGTGAAATACTGCACCACCTCCGGTTCCGACACCTCCGGCAGCGGGAGCGACTCCCGCAGGTAGGCAGCGTCGGGCAGAGGCGCCGCCGGCACGTCCAGGCCGGGGGTGATCACTCCCAGGCGGCCATTGACGCTGCGGTCCATCAGCATCCGGGTGGTATCGCGGTTTCCGCCTTTGTTCAACATGTTATGGGTTGTCTCCAGGTTTGGGATCGACGGTCGTAGGGGATCGACGGTCGTAAAGGATCGACTGCAATGGATATCGGAATGCCGCCGCGCTACCGGATTTCGGCCAGGGCGGAAACCAGCGTGTCGATCTCCTCGCGGGTGTTCATTTCGGTCACGCACAGCAGCATCCCGTTGTCGAACCGGTCGCTCACGTCCAGCCCGCCCAGGATGTTGCGCTTGATGAGTTCCCGGTTCACGTCCGCCGGCGCTTTCGGGCAAGACACCACGAACTCCTGGAAAAACTGGCCCGATTGCGCCAGCGAATATCCGTCCAGGCCGGCGATGGCGTTGGCCGCGTAGTGCGCCTTGTGGTAGCAAAGCTCGGCAACCTGCCGCAGTCCGTTCCGTCCCATGGCCGCCAGGAAGATCGACGACGCCAGCGCGTACAGAGCCTCGTTGGTGCAGATGTTGGACGTCGCCCGCTCGCGGCGGATGTGCTGTTCCCGCGTTTGCAGGGTCAGCACGTAGCCGGTCCGCCCCTCGGTGTCGGTGGTGCGTCCCACCAGTCGGCTGGGCATCTGCCGGATGTACTGCTGCTTGCAGCTGAACAGGCCCAGGTAGGGGCCGCCAAACGACGGCGGGATTCCAAGCGGCTGGCCCTCGCCGGTCACGATGTCCGCGCCGAAGTCGCCGGGCGGAGTCAGCATCCCCATGGCCAGCGGGTCCGCCGACACCACCAGCAGCGCGCCGTCCGAGTGGGCGGCCTGCGCCAATCCCTGCAGGTCGTCAAGCTCGCCGTAGAAGTTGGGATACTGCGCGACGATGCCGGCGGTCGCCTCGGTGATCGCTCCGGTCAGCCCGTCGGTGGGCACAATGTCGATGTCGATGCCCTGCGCCTGGCAGTACGTGGCGATCACCTGCCGGTAGGCGGGATTCACCGTATCCGCCACGATGACCTGCTGCCGTCGCGTCACCCGGCACGCCATCAGCACCGCCTCGGCCACGCTGGTCGCGCCGTCGTACATGCCGGCGTTGGCAACCTCCATGCCGTACAGCGTGCTGATCATCGTCTGGAACTCGAAGATCACCTGCAGCGTTCCCTGCGACACCTCCGGCTGGTACGGCGTGTACGCCGTCAGGAACTCGCCCCGCGTCATGATCGCCTTGACGATGGACGGGATGAAGTGGTGATACGAACCTGCGCCCAGGAACGACGGCCCGCTGGCCAGCGGACGGTTGCGCGAAGCCAGCTCGCCCAGTTCCCGCTGAATCTCCAGCTCAGACAGCGGATCCGGCAGCCGCAGCGGAGGATTGCGATAATCCTGCGGTATATCGGCAAAAAGCTCGTCGATGTCCCGCAGGCCAATCGCGGCCAGCAACTCGTCCTGCTCAGCCGGCGTGTTGGGAATATAGTGAGATTGAAAGTTGGTTACCATTCGGCGTAGCTCCCGGAACTTGCCTGTACTGGCAATCGGATGTGGTGTGGGTCGATTACAAGAGATATTCGCGGCCAATGCCCTCGTGGTTGGCCACCAGGGTGTTGATGGTCATTTGGGAAACGACAAAATTGTCGGCCACTTTTTCCTGGTTTTCTTGAGAGTAGTCGTTGTTCAGCATGGTTTTCACGGCTTCCCAGGGACTCAGCAGTTCCGCTGCGAATGCGCGTTGAGCCTTTTGGCGATAGCTATAAGACCGGGTCGCCGGTGTCAACGGTTCTCCGATCGTCAAAGCGCTTTCGCTGAACAGCCTGTCTCCAATGAGGCGCGCCAGATCAAATCGGCGGCTGGTGTGCCATGGCGACCTGAATACAGCCCGACAACGCTGCGATTTTTGCCACAACGCCCATGAAAAGCTGTTGGCGCTGTTGTCAGAAGTCAGACTGGAAGCTGATATTCCCGCCATATCCGCCAATTTCCGGTCGCCAATTGGTTGGTCTGCCAGGCCGGTCTGTTGTCGTACCGCATTGGCCGCGGCGACTCCGACGTGCCATGCTGCCGGTTGTCCCCAGGGCGCAGGAATTGCGCCAGCCAACCGGAACGCGTCGCCTGGGTTCATCTCAAATCCGAGCAACTCGGTGTCGTCGGAAATCTGCTGGGCGGACACCATGTGGTTGACCGTAGCGGCGGCAAGTTCCTCCAGGGCGTTTTCTCCCAGCGCGTCCTTGTCTCTGATCCACCGCTCGACAACCTCCTCATCCATTTCGTCGGGGTCAAAACCCAGCAGGGCTTCGATACGACGGAAGCGGGCAACTTCGGGGTCATTGCGTTCGGTGTCCAGGTCGTCCCACAGCGTCTGCAGGTTGGTGTTATTAATCCCGTTGTCACGTAGCCGTTCAATGGTAACCGGAACGAATCGGTCAACAGCATTCTCAAATTCGCTTGCCGGTATGGTGATCGCCGGCGCTCCGATGTAATAAAAAGACGGAGAATCGGAAGGATTCGTACGCTCTGAGGCCAGGTCGCAGTGCAATCCATCCGATGATATGGTGATGTTCGGCCAGAAGTACCCTTCGCCTATCGCCGGCATACGATGGGACATGTCCCAATCGTAGGACGAAGCGTTGGACGGGAGGCGAGGTTCACACCGCAGTCGCCACCAGTTCCACACCAACCATTCCGCCAGATGGTAACCCGAAACGCAGGGGCCATTGTGGTAATTGCTTTTCCCGTCCTCCACGCCGATTGCGGCGGTCAACAGATGGCCGGCTGCCGAGATTTCAAGCAATCCATAAGCGCTTCTTTCGTAATCCGGCCCTTCGTCAAGAAGTTCGGGCGTCAGGTTGATGTGGAGTTCGTTCATGGCTGACGGTTCCTTCTGTCCCATTCTGCAATGACGTACTCTCGGTTTGGCGCCGACTCATTCAGGCGATAACCGTGATAGTTGGCCCCGTCGCCGCCCAGTATTGCCTCATAGGGTTCGCCCTCGGCGTCAACGGCCCAAACATACTTGGGCAACCCGCGCTCGTAATGATCGCTCACCATTCCCAGGCTTATTCCGGACCGAAACAGTTTGGTAGCTTCCCGTAGAGTAATCGTCCGAAGGTCGTCGCAAAGCGATTTTCCGCGTCGCGGATTGACGGGAGGATTGAAACTATAGTCGGCTGGCCGGGCTTTATGATGCGCGCTGCCCACATAACGCGCTTCATTCAGGCATTTCCTGGTTGTGCAACTGATCGTCCCCAACGGAGCTATCCTGCGCTTCTTGTCGTTTCCTTGACCTCTGCGACGGGGCATGACCAATCCCGATGTGAATGGGCGCTGCCGTCCAGGACGTTGGAAGCGCTTACGCCTACGCCAGCACCCGGTACCGGTAGCTGGAATTCAGCAGGTCCCCCTCGGCAAAGCGCGTGAACCGCAGCGGCGCCAGGTCAACGTCCCGCGCCTGTCCCTCCACCACCAACTCGGCCACCGACTTGCCAATGGCCGGCGACAGCTTGAATCCGTGCCCGCTGAACCCGATGGCGCAATACAGCCCGTCGGTTCCCGGAACCGCGTCCAGCACGGGATGCCAGTCCGGCGTCGTCGTGAACAGCCCCGACCAGCCTCCCCGGTAGTACGCGTCGGCCATGCCGGGAACGCGCCGCGCCAGTTTCGCCCTGGCCGCCGCGGCCTCCGTGAGGTCCACGCCCTGCGGATACACCTCCGGATCCGATTGCTCGTCATCGTCTCCGAAGCCCATCGTGGTGAAGTTGGACCCGTCGGGCCGGAACGAAAACGACTGGCTGATGTCGCCAACGGTCGGATGATGCGGCACGGTTTCAACCGGTCGGGCCACCGTGGCAACCTGGTGGCGCACCGGAATCAATGGCACGTCCACGCCCACGCCGGCCAGCACCCGCCTGGACCACGGACCGGCCGCGACCACCACGGTCCCGGTGGCAATGCGGTCGCCGTTCTCGGTGATCACCGCCTGCACCCGCCCGCCGTCCGTCTCAATGCCCGACGCCGGGTTGCGCGTAACGATCCGCGCCCCGGCTTCCTGGGCCCGGGCCGCGTATGAAACCGTCACCTGGTAGGGGTCGGCGTAGCCAGATTGCGGCTCCCAGGCGGCGCGCTCGTCGTCGTACAGCGTGACCATGGGCGCGAGACGCGCCAGGTCGTCCCGCGACACCACCGTGGACGGCACGCCCAGTTCCTGGTGCATGGCGACGTTGCGCTCCAGGCCGCCCTCGTCCGCCTCGTTGACCACCACCAGGTAGCCCGTGTTCACGAACCCCGAGGCGCCGCCGATGCGGGCGTCAAAATCCGCGAAGATCTGCAGGCTCTGCCACGCCAGTTCGGTGGTGATGGGATTCGAGTAGTGCATCCGGCAAATGGCCTGCGAGCGGCCGGTGCTGCCGGAGCCAAGGACGTCGCGTTCCAGCAGTACTGTGTTGGCGACGCCAAGCCGCGCCATGTTGTACTGGATGGCGCAGCCAATCACGCCGCCGCCAATGATCACGGCGTCGGCTGATTGAGGGGTAGATGCGGTTTGGTTACTCGGCATCCCCTTTCCAGGAAAGAACGCGGTTGACCCGTATCACTATGGACACCAACTGCTGCTCGCCGTCGGCCAGTTCTTTGGCGTCCTCTTCGCCCCGCTCGTCGCCCTCATAGCGCGAGAATATGGACCGGACCGCTTCCTTGATGTTGTCGGTGGTGACGGTGGCATCCCCTTCGAGGATGACGTACTGGTACGGCCATTCGTCGGTGGCGATTGAAATGGAAACCTTGGGATTGCGGCGCACGTTGCGGGTCTTCACGGCAGTATCGCCGGATACAACGGTCACAGTGCCCGAGTCCGGTTCCGGGCCGGCGTCCCAGCGGTACCACACCGGGGAAATGTGTGGCGCCCCATTCCGCCTGATGGAGGCGAAATGGGCCACGTGCGGGCCGGCAAGATAATCGTCAAGTTCCTGTTGGGTGAGCCGGGGCATCGTTACCTCTGGCCGCCGGGCGGCGGATTCTGCGCTGACCCGGTCGTAGCTTTTTGTCGCCAACATCATACCATAACGGCCTCGCCGGACGGATAACCGGCCGCCCTCAGAGCCGCGGACAACCCCGCAAAACAACCGCCGTCGCCGCTTGCATCGCGTCTCGCCGACCAGACCCACGCCCCAATCCCGGCCCATCCCAGTCCCAAAAACCGAACCATCGCCCATCATCCAGCCCAAACATCCCGTTCATCCATGCAATCCCCCGGTTCGCCTCGCCGCTCACCGAAACCCGCATCCACGCGGCCCAAATGACGCGCCTGTGCGGTGTGCGAAATCCGATTCAAAGATATAAACTATTTGTATAACAGATATTGCACCCATAACCAACCGGATCTCGATAACTGGTAAAGGAGGCCATCATGGCTGCCACGCGCATAAACAACTGGAAGGCGATAGCGTCTCGCGGCAAGAGAATAATGGTGATGTCGGCCGGGATTGCCCTGGCGCTTGTCCTGGTGGCAGGATTGGCCATTCAGGGCAATTCGGCCAGCGCGTCCTCACAAATGGCCAGCGGACTCGGCGTGCTGGAAGCCTGCGCGGTTTCTGCCGATTTCAACACGCGCAACGACTCCCCGGGCCTGTGGCGGCAGGGCGCCAACGCCATGACCGCCGCCTGGCCCGACGCGCCAACGCCCGCCGCCAGCCCCGTATCCAACCCCGAACAGCCCGCGAGTCCCGCCAAGTCCGTCTATGTGTGGGCCGCGTTCATGATCGTGGGCACGGCGACTGACGACGATACCACCTACGCCGGCTATATCCCCCGCGTAACGACGGGCAACGAGGGAACCCTGACCCACACCACTTTCGCCTACGGCGGCATCGATTACCAGATCAACGGGCTATTCCACCGGCAAACCAACGGCGCCACGCATCATTTGGTTTTCCAGGTCGATAAAACGCTGCCCCAATACCTCACGCTGAACGCGGGCAACCTGGAGTTGCCGATGCGGGAGTCGTCGGTCGGCGGACCGAACCGGAACATATACACCTGGCGGCTGGACACCGGCCCCGGCTGGGCAGAAAACCAGCGCATCGTGGCGGCTCTCACGGAACAATACGTGCCGCAACGGGCCTCGGCCGAGGCCCCCGTATGCGAGTAGGCGGCCAGCCCCGCCGCTCCAACCCGCGATGACACCGCACTCCGGACCATCCCTGCCAACCCATGACCATAACTGGCTAACCCATCCGCGAATAAGTGAATGGAGGACAAAATGATTCCGGCGAGACTGAGAATTACCAATGCGGAGCCGACGGCGCTCCGGACCGGCGGGACGTTGTGGTTCCTCGCCGGGGTTGTGCTGGCGCTGGCGCTGGCGTTGTCGTTCGCCGCCGGCCTGGCCTTCGGCGGGCAGACCGCCCACGCCTCGGCCCGCATGGATTCCGGGTTCGCGGGGTTGGACACCTGCCTCGCCCCGGCGGATTGCGAAGCCCCGGCGGGAAACCTGCAATCCTGGCGCGACGGGTCCGCGGCCATCCCGGATGCCCAACCGTCCGGCTCGGCCCAGATCGGCGAGCACGAATCCGCGGCCCAACGATCCGCTATCGATGCGGAAGACGACGTAATCTGGTCCACGACCATGACCGTCGGCCGGTGCGACATCGCCTCGGTGCCCTGCCTCGGCTACATCACCGGCGGCGAGCCCATGACCGGCAACCTGCAGGATGTGGCCTTCACTCATCACGGCGTGCAATACATCGTTACCGCGCTCTATCAACCGGTGGTGATCGGCAAACCCAACCATCTGTTCCTGCACCTCAACCAGGCCGTCTCCGACGACCTGATACTGCAGGTGGGCGCAAACCGGTTCCCCCTGTGGGAGGCGATGACCCTGGGAACCAGGGGCAACGTGTACCACTGGTATCGGGAAGAACCGTTGGACTGGAACGAAGGAAGCAGCGTATTCGTGGCCCTCAGCGACTCAGACATACCCGACCACGTCGATTGGTCCCTCGTCCGGCACATCGAACGCGAAACCGAATGACCACCAGGCGTCCCGCGCGCGTGAACGATAGGGAACTCCCGCACGGACTGACCAGGAAGGGCGACCAGGCGTCCCGCGCGCGTGAACGATTGGGAACCCCCGCACGGACTGACCAGGAAGGGCGACCAGGCGCCGCGCGCGCGTGGACGATTGGGAACCCCCGCCCGGACTGACCAGGAAGGGCGACCAGGCGCCCCGCGCGCGTGAACGATAGCCGTAACTGCCACAAAAACTCCGGTCCCAACGTAGGGGCTGCCCCTGCCTGCCCGGCATCCCGCCATGCACGGCGCGCACTGCTACTGCTCCGGGAGGGCTGCCCCTACCTGACCGGCATCCCGTCCATCCCTTTGATCCCGTTCATTCATGCAAATTGCACCCTTCGCCACCGCCAATTTCCACCGGAACGCCACGGTCGATCAGTACGCGATTGCCCCCGGCGGCGCGGCCGCTGCTCAGGCGTACCCACCTTGTCATTGCGAGTCCGCCACAGGCGGACGTGGCAATCTCGTTGAGGCGCTAACGA
>CAZCZB010000092.1:0-11946 GCA_964502995.1 uncultured Dehalococcoidia bacterium | reverse complement strand
CGGGTTCGGTGTTGTGGCGTCGCTACCGGTTGCCGGACACGGTGAATCGGGAGACAGTATCGGCGGCGGGCCTGCTGCCGGTGCGGCTGTAACGTCACCCGGCTCACCGGTCAGGCTCCCCATCACCGCGATTCGAATGCACCCGGGCTGCCCCGGCGCTGGGGTCCCTGCGGCCGCTGTGAACAAGGCGCCGCCACGCGCTTCCGTCGCCGGATAACGGTCTGGTTCTGTTCGCGCCGCTATCGATTGCCACCTGTCCGAGGTGATGGAAAAGGTCCGGTTCTCTACTTGGCGTAGTCCATAGGAGCCGTATGCTACCCTGGAATGAACGTGTTCGCCGCAACCCTCCCATAGGGGCCGTTTTCCTCCACTGCAAGGTTCAACCGGACAGGATTGGACACCTCCCCGCCAAACTCCATTTCCTGTACGCGAGTGGGCCGCCACGCCAAGCCGTCGAATTCCGCTCCCTGACCTGCTGACACGTGGCCCGGCTGCTTGCCGGGATGGGGCTGGGCGCTCGCTGCCCAAAAGGGAATGCCGGGCAGGGTTTACGGAACCGGCCCTTTCCGCGAAGCGCTCGCAAACCGGGGATTTCGGCCCGAATAATTCCCTACGTTTTGAGTTCAAAAGGGCCTCCGGAATTCCCTTTTGGGCATCAACCCAAACTCCTATCGAGTAACTAAGATTTCACGCGCGAGCGATGGCTGGGAGCTGGGCACCGGATGAGGGTTGGTTCTGGTCATCGGATCTGGGCACCAGTTCGTATCCCAACTGGGCGGCTCGTCGCCTGGCGTTGCGCAAGGCTCTCTGACGATGCTGGCTCTCGTAGTATTCGGCGCCGGCGTCCACGTATTGCTGACCGTATCTCAGCATGGAGTAGATGATCCTGGCCAGCTTGTGGGCCGTGGCCGTGATGGCCTTGGGCGCTCCCAGGTGGGCCTTCTTCCGGCGCAGGAACGCTCCCAGGGCGCTGTCGGAGCGGTGCAGGGAGTAGGCTGCCAGCCGCAGTGCCTTGGCTGCCCGGTTGGCGCTGGGCTTGGTCCTTGAGCTGATCGCCTTTCCGCCGGTGATCCTGTTGTTGGGACTCAGCCCCAGCCAGGAGGCAAAGTGCTTGGAGGTGGGCCATTTGGTCATGTCCGTTCCCACCTCGCTGACCACCTTCAGCGCCGTGTATCCGTCCACCCCGTCTATCTCGGTCAGGTCCACACCGGTCATCCGGTACAGGTGCGTGCGGAGGTCGAAGCGCGGTGCGTTCCCCTTGCTGCGCCGGTTGCCGGGCTTGGTATCGAGGGGATTTCCGCCGCTGATGTCCTCGAAACTTGCCAGGTGCCTTTCAATCTGCCGGTCGCACTCGTCGATCTTGGCGTGGTAGACCCGGTAGAGGTCCAGGGCCTGCGTCAACTCGAAGATATGCTCCTCTTTCCAGTGGCCACGCAGGGACTTGGCTATGGTTTCCTCGTCCGCCCTGATTCTGCGGTCCCGCAGTTGCGCCAGCTTGCCCGGGTCCCGTTCCCCTCTCACTATGGCTTCGATGATGTCCATCTCCGTCTTGCCGGTGATGTCGCTGATGACGTGCTGGAGCTTGACGTTCATCTGGGCCAGCGCCTTCTGCATGTGCTGGACGTGATGGGCCGCGTACTCCACCAGCATGGTCCTTTGGCGCAGGTAGCTCCGAAGGCGCCGTATCTCAGCCTCGGGCCGGAAGGCTCCCGACAACAGCCCGTAGGTGTGCAACTGTTGCAGCCACTGGCAGTCCAGCACGTCGGTCTTGCGGCCGGGTACGTTCTTGATGCGCCGCGGGTCCACCAGCATCACCGCCAAGCCCCGCTCTTCCAGTACCCCGAAGAGGGGTATCCAGTAGACTCCGGTGGACTCCATCACCACGGTCTCCACCCCGCACTCCAGCAGCCAATCGGCCAGGCGGTACAGTTCCGAGGTGTAAGCTTCGAACTCCCGCACCGGCCGCTCCGAGCGGGCTTCGGACACCGCCACGAAGTGGCTGCTGGCGCCCACGTCGATGCCCGCCGCGTTCAGGTTCACCTGGGACAACGCCTCGGGCAGACCCTTCAACTCCCCCCGTACCCGGCTCTTTCCGGTTTTCTTGCCGTCGTTGCCTGTGCTCATACCTTTCCCCCTGTTCTGGCGTAAGCGCGTCGCCCAGCGGGGGCCGCCGACTTGGGACAATCTATCGAACGGGAGCGCCCCCAGGGAGCGTCACCAATGATGCTGCCGCCAGGCTCCCGGACCATGCTGTACAACGGGCAACATACACCAATGGGATTCCGGTCTTTACCTGAACGACACGCCTGCCCCTGAGCTTACACCTCCCCCAGGCACCCAGTTACTTGCCTATGCATGGCCCGCGCCCGGGCTTAACGCTGCTGTACACGGGTATAGCATTAAAACGGGCAATTGGAGGGCGCTGTGAGGCCATCGAACCGGGCATCGCAGCCGTCAACGGCGAAGCCGCCTGAGACCGCGACACGTCAGCCTTGACCCAAAGATGGCCCGTGATGACGCGAAGGGTTGTTCCGAATGAGCAGGACCGCAATCAGGGTGATGAAGGTGAAAACGTTGGCCAGGTTGTCAATGGTCAGGGTATTGACCCACCCTGGGTGCCGCACTCGGGGGAGAACCGCAAGTGAGGCTGTGCCGCATGGCCTCCCGGCCCGACCGCCACGCCGCCGCGACCAGTCTGGCCGTCAATCTCAGTGCCGAGCGTTCCGGCAGCCGGGACTGCGCCTTCCTGGACGTGGCCGACGGTACTGACGGCCTGGACGTGATCACCGCCAACGCCGAGGCACTGGCAAAGCACGGCGTCCTGGGAGAGACGTGGATACTGCCGCCTCCGCACTCGCTGGATCGTATGCCGCTGGCCGAATTGTACTGACTTCCCAAAATACAACTTTCCTGCGCCGGGGATTTCCCATAGGTGCGTTTCAACGGACAGGATTGGACAATTCTCCGCAAACTTGCCGCCATCACCTCCCGTTACGTCCCCGCCGCTGCAATGTGTTGCAGCGCTGATGCGTCAAGCCGTCAGCGAGAACAACCCCAACGCCGTCCGCCAGTCAGCCAATTCAAGCACGAATGCCAGCGACAACCGTCACGCCACGGAGACCGTCCAATAGGGGCAGGATGGCGCGAACCATGTCCAACAGACCCACCTGAGCCGTTCTCTGGGTTTCCCGCAGTGGACAAAAGGGAATTCCCTATCATTCCCATGTCTGCGTGCAACAGGTGGAAAAGTTGCGAAATGTTGCAGACGCCAGACCCGGCGGACCCGGCGCCATTCACCGCCCACGCCGAGCCGGAGGCCGGTTGCCCGCTGTTAGAGTGTAAGACAACGTGGTATAATGGATGGCGCAAGGAGCAATCATGGCCCCGATCATATCCAGGAACACCGAGACCGTTACTTTCTCGCTGCCCCCGCCGCAGGCCCAGCATCTGCGCCAGGTGGCCAGGGAGGAGGAGCGCACCGTGAGCGAGCTGCTGCGGGAGGCCATCCGCCTGTACATGGAAGAGCGGGAGTGGCGGATCGAGGAGCGGATGCGGCGGCGTTCCCGACGGAGCAGCACGGACGAACCGGAGACGGAAGAGAGATCAACGACAAAAAGGAGCCACCCATGACCAAGCGTGAGTTTGTACCCCTGACCCCGGCGGCGCTCTACGCCCGGGTGTCCAGCGACCGCCAGGACGTGGACCTGTCCGTGGCCGCCCAGATGCGTGCAATCCGGGACTACGCCGACAAGAACGGCTACTCCGTTGCCCGCGAGTACGTGGACGAGGCCGAGAGCGGCCGCATCGCCGATAGGCCCCAGTTCCGCCAGATGATCGACGAGGGCAGCCAGCCCAAATCACCCTTCAGCGTCATCCTGGTGTGGAAGTTCAGTAGATTCACCCGCAAGCGGGAGCACGCCGTGGCCTTCAAGTCCATGCTGAGACGGAAGGGAATCCGAGTGGTCTCCATCACCGAGCACGCCGACGACACCCCCACCGGCAAGCTGATGGAGGCCATCATCGAGTCCGTGGACGAATGGTACAGCGAGAATCTGGCGCAGGAGGTCGTGCGGGGAATGCGGGAGGCGGCGTCCCGGGGCTACTTCCTGGCGTCCCGCGCTCCCTACGGGTACCGGCGGGTCAAGGTGAGCGACGGGGTGAAGGACCGCCCCACCCTGGAGGTGGACGAGGACGCCGCGCCGGTGGTGAAGGAGATCTTCGAGAGTTCCCGTAGGGGCAACGGGTTGAAGGAAATCTGCAAGGAGCTGAACGGCCAGGGCATTACCAACCGGGGCAAGCGGTGGCAGAAGAACGGGCTGCACTACCTGCTGACCAACGAAGCCTACACCGGCACGGCGGTGTGGGGTCAGAATAGCAAGGACGATAAGGCCGGTGAGCCGGTGCGGGTGGAGAACGCCTGGCCCGCCCTGGTGTCCCGTGAGACCTTTGAGGCGGTGCAGCAAGGACTTCACGAGCGGGCGCCCCAAAGACAGCGTCCGGCGCGGGCGGGCAGCCAGTACCTGCTGAGCGGGCTGCTCCGGTGCGGGGTGTGCGGCAAGCCCTACAGCGGGCAGGGGGCCAAGAGCGGGCGGTTCGCCTACTACGTGTGCGGCACGCTGCTGCGGGAGGGAGCGGGGACCTGCGCCAACGGGCGGTACCTGAACGCGGAGCGGACGGAGGACTATATCGTCGAGAAGATCAGGGAGCGGATACTCACCGAGGAGACCATCACTGAGCTGGTGACCCTGGTGGCCGAGGAGATCGACGCATTGGCCGGAGAGGTCAACGGCCGGCTGAAGGCCATCAATGCGGAGCTTGCCGACGTGGAAAGCCGGTTGGGGAAGCTCTACGAGGCGTTGGAGACCAGCGACCTGACGCTGGAGGTGTTGTCGCCGCGCATCCTGGCGTTGAAGTCGCGGCAGGACCAGTTGACGGCGGCAAAGGAGGAGGCCGAGGGCCGGTTGGAGCGGCGGCGGGCGGAGTTGCCCACCAGCCGGGAGATCAAGGGGTACGTGGCCGACTTCCGCGCGCTCTTCCAAGAGGGCACCTTCCCGGAGCGGAAGGCCCTCATCCGCAACTTCGTGCAGGGCATCGAGATCGTTGAGGACGAGGCGACGCTGACGTACACTATCCCCATGCCCCAGGACGGGATTACGTCGGAATCGGCCCCGGTTCTCGATTTTGTCCAGTCCGGCCCACCACTCCCCCACTGTACTCATGGCGCAGCCGGTTACCGATCCGGAATGGCTGCCAAGATTGATGATCCCGCACGATAGCAATTGACGCGGTGAATCGCATGGCCCCCAGAAAGTCCAACCGGTCGACAACCGATGCCGCCACCCCCAATGGCGACGGGCAGCCCGTACTCCTCTCGGGCGGCAACCCGCAGATCGCAAAGGCGGACGGCGACGCGCCCGTGCAGGCTTACATCGCCGCCATGCCCGGATGGAAGGGCGACGTAGGGCGTCGCCTGGATGACCTGATTGTGCGTACCGTACCCGATGTGCAGAAAGCGGTCAGGTGGAACTCGCCGTTCTATGGTGTTGACGGCCAGGGTTGGTTCCTGAGTTACCACTGCTTCAACCGGTACGTGAAGATAACCTTCCTCAACGGTGGATCACTCGACCCCCTGCCGCCCGTGGAGTCCAAGGACAAAGACACGCGCTATTATCACGTCCACGAGGATGGCGAGATCGATGAACAACTCGTCGTCGGTTGGATCCGGCAGGCCGCCGCCCTGCCCGGTTGGTACGGATTTCGTTAGCCGGGACATTCGCCAGCAGGTTCTACCCGGTCTCATTCCAGGGACCCACGAACTGAAGACCCGCTAACCAAGGACCCACGAACGCCGATAGCCGAGATGCCGCAGGGGCGACGCATGCGTCGCCCCTACACGATTCACCGATCCCGGGTTTTCATTCCTCAATCGCCGGGCGCGGCATGGAACCGACGATTTCCGGGACCTCCGAAACCTGCATCGCGGACACCGCCGGCGCACGCCCAACCGGCCGGTTCAGCCATCCCGACCATAGATACACGATGCCGAAAAGGACTATCAGCGCCAGGATTACGCTGATTACCAGGCAGCCGTAGCGTTCCATACCGGTTATTGCGCCGGAATGATGGGCAGCCTGATGCGTGAGGGGTGGGCCGCGTTGTGGTGGATCGTCTGCACCGCCGGTATGGATTCGGTGGCCGCCCAGGGATCGCCCGCGGTGTTGAAGTTCCGGTCGAATCTGGGGAAGTTGCTGCTGCTGATCTCCAGGCGGATGCGATGGCCGGCCTTGAACACGTTGCTGGTCGCCACCAGGTCGATGGTGTATTCCTCGACCGCGCCGGGAGTGATTGCCCTCGCCTGGTCGGTGCCCTGCCGGTAGCGGGCCCGGATGATCCCATCGATCAGACTGCGGGCCGCGCCACACGGTTCCACGTCCACCAGTTTCGCCGTGAAATCCGTATCGGCGGCGCTGGTGGCAGCGTACAGCGTTACCGTCAGCGGGCCGGTGACCTCAACGTCCGATTCCAGCGGTGGCGTGGTGAAGCACAGCACGTCGCTGCGGGACTCGATCTCCTGCTGATCATAGGCGCCGCCGGGAACGAAAGACGGCCCGCAGCACAACGCGCCTCCGTGGGTTGGCACGGGATCGCGAGGGTCGTACAGGTACACGTCGGGCGGTTCGTCGCCAGGGGCATCCGCGGACAGCAAACCGTCTCCGGAGGCGGTGTTGGCCCGACCGCCGCTGTGCAGATAATAATCAGTGAACCGGGTGCGGGCCAGAGGCCATTCCTGCTCGTCCCGCCACCGGTTTTCGCCCATCACGAAAATGCGGACGGGAGGGCCGTCGTTCGCGCCGTTCTCCTCGCCCTTGAGCCAGTGGTCGAACCAACGCAGGTGTATGCCGTCGGTGTCGATGGCCGGGCCGGCGGCGCCAAGGCCGAAGAAAAACTCGCCCGATATTTCGCCGAATGGCCCGTGATGCCACGGCCCTACGATCAAACGCTGACCGGCGCGCGCCGTCGCGTCCTCCGCCTGCGCCCGCATCCCCACGAAATTGCGCAGGGTGCCCAGCAGGAAAATATCGTGCCATCCGCCGATGTGCAGGGCCGGTGTGGTGACGTGCGGGTAGTGGTCCTCGATGCGCCATCGGGTCCAGTAGTCGTCGCTGGAGGAATGGCGAATCCAGTCGTACAAGTAACCGGCCAGCGGCGCCTTAAGATGCGGCAAGTCCGCGATGGGCTGGTGGCGGAAGGTACATTCCAACTCGTTGAACGCCGCCAGCAATCCCTCCCGCGTTCCGTCCGGCACATCGTGGCGGCTGGAGATCGCGCCCATGTTTGCCATGGTCAGTTGACGCATTGTCCACGACAGCGCAAATCCCCAGGCCAGCGCGCCGCCCTGGTAGGTCCAACCCTCATAATAGTCGGAGGCCGTGATGCCCGGCGCAATGCAGGTCAGGCCCGGCGGGTTGGTGATAGCGCAGAGCCATTGGGTCGCGCCGACGTAAGAACGCCCGAACATGCCCACCTTGCCCGTACTCCAAGGCTGGTCAACGCACCACTGCACGGTGTCGTAGCCGTCGTTGGGTTCGTCGAGGAACGGATAGAACTCGCCTTCAGACTCGTAACGGCCGCGGGTGTCCTGTATCACAACGGCGTATCCGTGCGACGCGGCGCGAATGACCTCCAACGCGCCCGTCCGGCCCTGGGATTTGTCGTATGGCGTGCGCTGCAGCAGGACCGGCATCGGTTCGTCAGAATCCGGCCGGTACACGTCGGCGTAAAGGGTCACGCCGTCCCGCATGGTCACCGGCAGGATCAGCTCGCTGCGAATGTTGGTGTATGGCCCCATCAGGTCCGGCATGACGCACCTCCCGGCAGTCGAATCAATCACACGTCCGTTATGACAACAGGAACTCCAGCACCGCCTTCTGGGCGTGCAGCCGGTTGTGGGCCTGTTGATAGGCCACCGACTGCGGATGCTCCAGCATCCCGGGCGGCACTTCCTCGCCGTAGTGCGCCGGCATGTCGTGCATGAAGCACGCGCCCGGCGCGGCTTTTTTCATCAGCGCGTCGTCCACCGTATAACCCCTGAACGCCACCAGACGCTGCTCGGTCTCGGCCTCGTCGCCCATGCTGGTCCACACGTCGGTGTACACCACGTTGGCATCGATCACGGCATCCTCGGGCCGCACCAGGGGGTGGACGGTCGGCCTGGGGCCGCCATCGGCGCGCACGCCCCGGTTGCTGGCGGCGTCGAACACCGATTCGTCCAACTGGTATCCGTGGGGCGCGGCGATGGCAACGTTCATGCCGACGGCCGGCGCGCCGAGGCACAGGCTCCGCGCCACGTTGTTGCCGTCGCCGATGTAGGCCACGTTGACGCCGTCGGTCTTGCCGTGGGTCTCGGCTATGGTCAGCAGATCCGCCATCGTCTGGCAGGGATGCTCGACATCCGACAGCGCGTTGATCACCGGGACGCTGCCGTATTCGGACAGGCCAACCAGCGAATCATGGGAGTTGACGCGGGCGACAACGGCGTCCACGTAGCCGCTCAGCACGCGGGCAACGTCGGACACCGGTTCCCGCCGTCCCAGGCCCACCTCCTCCGGCGACATGTAGAGGCTGTAACCTCCCAACTCGGCAATTCCAATCTGGAAACTCACTCGCGTACGGAGCGACGGCTTCTCGAACAGCAGGGCGATTCGCTTGCCGGCCAACGGCTGAACGCTGCCCGGTTGCGCCGCCTTCAATTCTATCGCCCGGTCAATCAGGCGACGCGTCTCATCGGCAGATATATCGGTGATGGAGAGGAAGTCGCGCTTTTGAGGCATGTAGAGTGTTTCCTCGTGGTTCGTTCTATTCGGGGGTGTCGCCGGCGTTGCGGTTGCGATCGTCGCGGCGCATTTTGCTGCCATAGACAAACACGCCAACCAGGCCGGTGAGATTCATGCCAGCCAGGGACAAGCCGGCCCAATCATGACCGGTGGCAATCAGGTAAATGCCGCCGCCAATACCGAGAATGGAAATAATGAGGCCGGCGATAAGGCCGATGAAGGCACGTATGGAACCCCAGACTATGGTGGCTCGCTCAATGTTGCGACCGTGCTCTTGCTGTTTCTCAACCGACTTCAGGATGCGGTTAGCAGAGCCTGGAATAATTTCTTCATACTGGCGGAGCGCCTCAGGCGGAGGAAGTGGTCCTTCCCAAACAGCTTCAATGAGAGATATGTTGGTCCGAGACGGTACGGCGGCTGTCTGCTGTGGGTCGAGACTGGAGTGGACGGGGTCTTGGCTTATTTCGTTCGGTTCCGCCATTGTGTCTCGTGCGCTGCGTCCAGATTATCCCGTTCAATTTCCTCGAACTGACCAATGGCATCCCGCATACATTGACCGACGTTGACCCAAGCCTCGCGCAGGGCGATGGTATCTGCACGTCGCCTCTCGGCATCGGTTAGCGGCGCATGGTACGCGTCCAAAGCGCCAGCAAAATCAAAAATGCGAGCCATCCCTTCAATGAAGGACGGCTGGGCGGAATTGAATCGTCCGTAAGTCTTGCGCATAGTCTCAGCCCCCTGAGGATAGGATACGGCATTTGCCGGCGGTATGCAAAAAGGGGCCGGTGTTGCCACCGGCCCCAATCACGCTCGGATCGTACCGAAACCTACAGGTTGAACTGCGGGTCCAGGTAGGAGTCGTCCTTGTCGTAAATCTGCAACCGGGAGCGCAGGGTGTCGCACACCACCAGGCGGTTGTTCGCCCGGTCGAAGGTGCAGCCCATGGGCATCCGGAAGGTTCGCTGCTGCTGTTCCAGGTCGGGAACTCGGCGGCGGGCCTTGACCATGTCGGGGTTGGCGTCCAGGGACAGGTTGCCCCAGTCGGACACTTCAACCGCGTCACCGTTCAGGTAGGCGATGGGGCGGGTTTCGTTATCGTAGATCACGATCCGCTCGTTCATCCAGTCCGCCACGTAAACGTCGCCTTCGTTGTCGATGGAAACGTCCAGCGGGTGGTTGAGTTCGCCCGAGCCGGAGCCCTTGCTGCCGAAGGTAGCCAGGTGGGTTCCGCCAGCCGTGTACTTTTGCACGCGGTGGTTGCCCCAGTCGGCAACGTACAGATCGCCCGAGGCGTCGATGGAGATGCCGGAGGGCATTTCCAGGTCCTCAGGGCCGCTGCCCTTGGAGCCGAAGCCGCCGAGATAATCGCCGTCGGGGCTGAACTTCTGGACGCGGCTGGACTTGGCCGAAACGACCCAGACGTTGCCGTCAGCGTCAATTTCGATGCCGGCGGCGCCGTCCAACTGGCCTTCGCCAGCGCCGGCCTCGCCCCACTGTCGAAGCAGATTGCCGTCGCCGTCAAACACGGAGACCAGGTTCTTCCACTCGTCGGTGGCATAAACATTGCCGGAGGCATCAGCGGCGATGCCGGTCAGCCACATGAACAGGCTGCCGGAACCGGCCTGGTACGCGATGCCCTCGCGACCAAATTCGCCGATGTACTCCTGTTCAACGGTGCACTTCGTAATACGAGCGCTGGGGTTCTGTTCGCCGGACCGGTTGGCAACGTAAAGCGTTCCGTCAGGGAGCGCTGCCACGCCGACCGGCTGGCTGAACCCCATGCCCACCTGAGCGTTACGGCCAATGTTGTGGCTGTAGAGCCACGCGCGGCCGCCCGCTACGGTGTTCATAGGCATAGTGGGTTCTCCTCTTGCTGTGCTCTTTGAGTTGCGGCGCAACCGGTTGGTTGCGCCGCTCTTTTCGCTGTGCCGCCGTTTTACTTCTTGATGACGTCCAGCTTCGGGAAGGTGCCGTTGACGATGGGGTTGGCGTCCATGCCCATCCAGTCTTCCACGATGGTCGAGTAGGCGCCGCGGAAGTCGTAGTTGGGGACCAGGTCGCCCTGTTCCAGATCCTCGGCCTTCCGGGAAGGATAGTCACCGTAGAGACCGCCCTTGACGGGGTCGCCGATGACGAAGGCAGCGCCGGCTGCGCCGTGGTCGGTGCCGGAGCCGTTGTCGCGGACGCGGCGGCCGAACTCGGAGAACAGGTACATGACGATGTTCTCGCCGGTGTTGTGCTCCTTCATGTCCTGGAAGAAGGCGCTGATGGCCTCGGAAACTTCCTTCCACAGGACCGGGTGGGCCGCGGCCTCACCGGCGTGGGTGTCGAAGCTGCCGTGCTGGGTGTAGTAGATCTTGGTTCCCAGGTCGGCCATGTACACCTGGGCAATGTCGCGCAGGTGAGAGGCGATGGGGCTGTTGGGATACTCGACGTTGGACGAGTACTGCTCGGGGGCTACCTTGACGATGTCGGCGCCGACCATCGCGTCGGTTCCGGTGGAGCGCAGGTAGTCGTTGACGAAGCTGCCGCCCACGGTGGGGGAGTACATCTTCGAGAACAGGTCCAAAGCCTTGGAGCGCTGGTCGGCGTCGGCGATGCCGGTGAGCAGACCATAGGTGCTCAGGTCAGCGATGGCGGCGACGGGGACGCCGGGAACGGCCAGTGCGCGGGGCAGGCCGTGGCCGAAGTTGATGGCCGTCAGCACGTTTTCCTTGTTGGGGTCCAGCTCGCGGGCGACGCGGCCGGCCCAGCCCTCGGTGCCAACCTTGTCCGGCTCACAGGTGTGCCAGATGTCCATGCTGCGGAAGTGCGAGCGGGGACTGTCGGCGTAGCCGATGCCGTGGATGACGGCAACCTTGCCATCGTCATACAGTTCCTTGACCGGGCCCATGGTGGGCATGAAACCGAACTCGTCGTTGATGGGAATGATGTCTTCCCGCTCGTAACGGATGGTCGGCCGGTTGTCGTAGTACAACGAATCGTTGTAGGGAATCACCGTGTTGAAATAGTCGTTGCCGCCGGTGAGCTGCAATACGACGATAACCGGATCTTTCTTGGTGGAGGTCATTGCGTATGCTCCTTGTGATGGTTTGTAATCGTCGGTAAGCCA
>CAZCZB010000091.1:0-12031 GCA_964502995.1 uncultured Dehalococcoidia bacterium | reverse complement strand
AAACTCCATCGCCTCTATCCCTATCATTCCTAGATTGATCCGGTACTAGGGCAGTGGGACAAGACAGTGCAACATTCTGATGCAAACAAGGGCCTGTTGGTGGCGGCCTAATGGAAATCCGCGAACGCGTAACGGGCGATGAGCTCACCTTTCTCTATGGACGAATGGGTTTCCTTCCGGAAGAAGGGAACCCATTTTCTTTTAGCAGAGCAGACGACAATATCATGGTATTCCATGCCCCGATCGGTGATAATCCTGATTTGAATGAGTTCTATTGGGTGTGGATACTGGAAGACCTCGAAAGAACGGAACAACTATACGCAGACGATCTAAGCCTCTCTAACCAGTTCTTGGAAGTTTTGGCCGAGTTGCTAATGCTCGACGATGATGCTGAAGGACATTAGTAAAATAAAATAATGAAGCATCCCGTTTTCCCATCCCGTCCATCCCGGGCATCCATGCGATGCCCCGCCGCCTTTTACACGTCGGGCCGCAGCCCATGCTGCGTCTCCCGTTCGTAAGCGTCGCCGATTTGCACCAGCATCGGTTCGGACAGGCGCTTGCCGATGAACTGGATGCTAAGGGGCAATCCCTCGGCGTTGAGGCCGGCGGGCAGCGATATGGTCGGCGCGCCGTTGAAGTCGTAGGGTATGGTGAACCGGCCCCACGTCCATTCGTCCTCGCCCATCGGCCCGTAGAGTTCCTCGGGCGTAACGCGACCCGGCGCGGTGGTCATGGACGGGCACACCAGCACGTCGATGTCCTCGAACACTCCGGCCAGGACGCCGTTGCATTCCAGGCGCACCAGGTTGGCGGCGGCATAATCCACCGCCGTGTACCCGCGTCCCTTTTCCAGCCAGCCACGGAACCACGGGCCATAGTCGTCGGCGCGGGACGGGAAGGTGTCGCGGTGCGCCGTTGCAGCCTCCGCCGAGCACAGCACTCCCCACGCTCGGGAGTAGGGCAACGTGTCCGGCATTCGCACGGGAACCAGCGTTGCCCCCAGGCTCTCCATCAGTCGCGCGCCGGCCATCACGGCCTCTGCGACGTCGGATTCCACCTCGCCGCCGCCGATGTACTCCTCGTCCACGCCGATGCGGATTCCTGCCACGCCCTGTCCCAGGCCGGCCAGCATGTCGGGCACCGGGGCGCGCAGCGACGTGGGATCGTTGGGGTCGTGGCCGGCCAGCACCTGCAGCATGATGCCCGAATCCGCCGCGCTGCGGGTCATGGGGCCAACGTGGTCCAGAGATTCGCCCAGCGCCAGCACGCCGTAGCGACTCACTCGTCCCCACGTCGGCTTGATGCCAACGGTGCCGCACGCCGCGGCCGGAAATCGGATCGACCCGCCGGTGTCGCTGCCCAGGGAGCCGTAGCACAGGCCGGCCGCCGTCGCCACGCCGGAACCGCTGGATGATGCGCCGGCCCAACGGTCTGTGCCCCACGGATTGATCGGTATGTCGAACTCGGGGTTGTAGCCGGCCATCGCGCCTTCGGTTAGGTTCAGCTTGCCCAAAATGACCGCGCCGGCGTTGTTCAGATTGCGCACCACAGTGCCGTCGAAATCGGGCACGAAATCGCGCAGCGCCTTCGCGCCGCCCATGGTCGGGATGCCGGTGGTGAAGCACAGGTCCTTGACGGCGATGGGTACGCCGTGCAGACCGCCCCGGTAGCGTCCCGCCGCGATCTCCGATTCCGCCGACCGGGCCGACTCCAGCGCCGCCTCGGCCATCACGGTGGCGTAGCTCTTGAGCCGGCCGTCCAGCGCGGCGATGCGGTCCAGGATGGCCTGCGTCAGCTCAACCGGCGAAATCTCGCGGGAGGCCAGGCGTCCGGCAACCTCGGTGATGGTCTGGTAGTGCAATGGAGTATCAGCCATGGCGTTGCATCCTTGTGAAGGCGTCAGGGTGAAGGCGTCAGAAACCTTCTCGCCGGAGGAGAGTGTTGGACGAGGGCAATGTTGCCGCTCGTCCTGAGAATGTTGCCGCTCATCCTGCGGAACGTCCGCCCGTGGCGGGAGACTGTCGAAGGATGAGCCCGCTGATGTACACGGCCATCCGGCCGACGGGTCAGGGCGCCGGCTGCACCAGTTCGATCAGCACGTCGTCCGGCCCCTCGATGTAGGACAGGCGGGTGCCGGTGGGAGTGTCGGTAATGGGCAGCACCACGCGGATGCCGTCGGCGGTGAGGCGCGCCATTTCAGCCTCGATGTCCTCGACGTCGAACCCGAAGTGTTCCAGCCCCAGACGGTTCAACTCGGCCACGGCGCGCTCGTCGGAGGATCCCGGCGGCTTGGACGACACGTTGAGCCGGCAGTTGCCGGCCATCTGCATGCCGATGGTGATGGTGTTGGGCATCACCGTGCGCTCCGACACGATCTTGGCGTTGAAGTATTTTTCGTACCACGCCGCCGTCGCGTGGGGGTCCGAGGCGCGGATGTGAACGTGGTTGATGCGATATTCCATGGGTTGCCTCCTTTCAGGCGTTTCGGACGAAGATGTTCAGCATGGATTCGATAAAAGCTTGGGCTTGTATCCAATGTACGCCAAATTCAGCGTCGGTAAGATTGCCACGGTCGGCGTGAACGTGGAGTTTGTCGGCGCTTTGCCAGTTTCGCATCAAACTCCGGTCGACCGATTCCCCTGCGGCAATCTGGCGCAGGGAGTTCACCTTGCCGCCGGTAGTGCCGGGATTTTCGCCTCCCAGGTTGGCGACCGCGTTGATGCACTGCTTGGCAGATTCGTACAATAGCGCTCCGGCGCAATCGGTGTCGGCATCACGTTGCAACAGTAATTCGGCTTGACGACGATAATTGCGGGCTCGGACTTCATGCCGGATAGCCCTGTTCCGGTACGGTCTGGAAAGGCTACTCGTCATCAAGGCACTCGCGTATGAAGTGCTCCGCCGTTTCGTAAGCCAGTTCCAGTTGATAGTATTCCAACACGTCCATTTCGGCGTGGTCTTTCAGTAGTGAACCGGGAGCGACACCACTTCGATAGTGGTGTTTGCGAACGGAGCCCGTCGCTTCCAACGCATCGGCAATCGCAAACAGGTCAAGGTCGTCCAAACCCTTGTACTCCACGCCGTGCGCGTCTGCCAACTTGGCGAACGTGGCCTGGGTCGCCTGCCACATCAGCGCCGCAGCCTTGCGGTGATTGCCGGCATCCTGCTCACGCCTGGAGGCGTCCACGTATTCCAGGGGCGTCATTGCCATTTTCGGCGCGCTCATCCTAATTCCTCTTGCCACGACATGTATGCCGCATTATATCAGCGGTAAGCTTGTGGCCTGGCGACCTTCGGATGAGTACGGCCATTATTAAACCAGCTCGCCCTTCCACAGGCCCAGAACGAGCGGAGAAGTCCAAACCAGGAGACGTCCGCGCGTCTTTCCGCAATCAGCGCGCCCGGTTGCCCGCGCCAACGGGGGTTGCTACACTTGCCGCAACTCAACCAGTCAACACCGAACAACCCACACACCCCAGGAGTCAGAGATGATTTACGAAGTTCGCACCTATGACCTCAAGCCCGGCGCCGTTGCCCAGGCCGAAGAAGCCTTCGCCGAGGCGCTGCCCCACCGCGAGAAGTACTCGCCCATCGCCGCCTTCTGGCACACCGAGATCGGCCCCCTGAACCAGATCATCCACGTCTGGGGCTACGAGAACATGGAGGAGCGCAACAGCATCCGCGCCGAGGCGGGCAAGGACCCCAACTGGCCGCCCAAAATCACCCCCGGCAACATCCTCAACATGAACTCGGAGATCTGGAACCCCGCGCCCTTCATGCGACCCATGGGCGGCGACCAGAAGCTGGGCGACATCTACGAGATGCGCGTCTATACCTACGAGAACGGTTCGATGCCCGAGCTGCTGCGCCGCTGGGAAGAGTCCCTGCCCTACCGCGAGGAGTTCTCCCCGCTGGCCGCCGGCATGTTCACCGAGTTCGGCGACCTGAACAAGTGGATGCACGTCTGGCCCTACAAGGACCTGAACCACCGCGCCGAAGTCCGCGCCGCCGCCAGCAAGATCCCCCAGTGGCCCTCCGGCGCCCCCGGCCGCGTGAAGCAGGAAAACAAAATCATGGTGCCCGCCAGCTTCTCGCCGATGCACTGACTATTCTCGGGTGGTCATTCCCAGCATAGCGTGGAAATTCCGCTGCGATGACAGTCTTATTCAAGTCCACGCGGTAAAATCGATACGTTCACGGCTTCGCCGTGAACGTACATCATGAACTTATAGAAGCACTCCACCAACTACAGCGCAGAGGTAATACATTGGCAGAACATATGATAGTCGGTGTGGATTTCAGCGGAAACGAAAAAAGCAATGCCACTGGTTATACTGAAGGAAGGCTACTCAAAGGTATTCTTTCGATAGAGGCTTGCGAGCGTATATCAGGTTCAAGGGCAGCGGCACATAAGAAACTTGAAGACAAGTTGATGAAAGTCGCTCGCAAAGATAGTGGTGCAGTAGTCGCCATTGATGTGCCTTTCGCTATTCCACGGGAATTTGCTATCGAATTAGCGAAGCAGGAAAGGAAACATCCTCCCGGTATTATGACTGACGTTTGGGAGATAGTTTCTACAATGGAGTACAATCGTTTCAAGGAATGCCGGGATTCATTTGTGGATCGTCACGGCGATTTGTTACGCCACGGAGACACAGTTTTCGGGGGACCCTTTTCGCCGCTTCGCTCGAATATTCCAAGTATTTGGCAGATGACGTTTTACGGCATGAAGATGCTCCACAGACTGCGCCAGAATGGGTTCCGAGTGCGGCCCTTGCCCGACGGCAAATGCAATGGGCCCATACTACTCGAGACCCATCCGGGCGTTTTGCTTCGAAATTTCGGCTTTTCTCCCAAAAAATATAAGGACTCTAACAGTCTCAAGAACAAAAAATTAAAAAGCGTACGGTGTCGGAAGTTAGATGCTCTACCAGACAAATCAGGGGCGCGATTGAAAATCGCTGAGCAATTTCGAGCAAAGTGTATCAATGACGACAACTGCTTCGATTCACTAGTCGCCGCTATCGGTGCTGCCAAATGGACGATGGATAAATCACAGTTCGTTCATCCACGGGCGGTCATATCGCCAAGAGAAGAAATTAACGCGGCTCGACTCGAGGGATGGATTTACGCTCCCAAGTCCATCTAGTCAATGAACTTTGCGCCTTTGCGTTCAATTGTATCCCCACCAACCCCCATCATTGAGAGTCACAACAACCCACATGCTAACCACCGACCGCGTACATTCCATCTTTGCCGACGCCCGAGCCGTTCATGCTGACGCGCTGCGGATGCTTGAGGCCGGCGACGTGCGTGATGCCGCTGAGAAAGCATGGTGCGCCACCAAGCGGGCCACCGATGCGTTGATCCTGGCGCGGACGGGCGAGGAACCTGAAATATCCTCCGATAGATCCAGGGGGATCGGGAGACTGGCCACCGACGATTATGCGGTTCTGCCGCTGCACAAGCGTTATCACATCACTCTGGCCTACTTGCATGGAACCTGTTTTTCCCTGGGCGTATGCGAGCCGATTGATGAAGTGGAGTGCCGCATCCGCCAGACCGCCGACTACATCAACGACGCCGAGCGATTGGCCGGCTATAACTAGATTGCCACGCTACGCTCCCAATGACAAAGGAACTGCGAACATGAAACTCCTGACCTATGACAACGGCTCCGGCCCCCGCTGCGGCGTTCTGCAAGATGACGCGGTGGTGGACGTCAGCGCGCTCCTGGGCGCGCGCCGCACCATCCGGGACGTGCGCGCCCTGCTGGACACCGGCGAGTCCGCCATCGACCGCGTCGGCGACGCGTTGGCCGGCAGCGTGGCCGCGCCATCGGTGGCCCTCGCCGACGTGCGCCTGCGCGCCCCCATCCTGCAACCGCCCACGGTGCGCGACTACATCGTGTACGAGGAACACGCCACCTCGCAGGGCACGCGGGAAATCAACGAGGTGTGGTACCGGATGCCCGTGTTCTACTTCTCCAACCCGCTGGTGATCTACGGTCCCGACGAGGACGTGCCATATCCCGCCGCGTCGGAGCAACTGGACTACGAGCTTGAAATCGGCTGCATCATCGGCAAGGCTGGCAGCAACGTGCCGGCGTCAGAGGCGTTGCAGTACGTCGCCGGCTTCTGCATCTTCAACGACTGGAGCGCCCGCGATCTGCAATTCGACGAGATGGCCTTCGGCCTCGGCCCCGCCAAGGGCAAGGACTCGGCATCGTCCATCGGCCCGTGGATCGTCACCACCGATGAGCTTATGCCCCACATCAAGGACGGCCGGCTGGATCTCAAGGCCCACGCCCGCGTCAACGGCGACGACTGGCTGCGCGACGGCGAGACCGTCAATGCCTGGTACACCTGGGGCGAGATCATCGAGCGCGCCGCCAAGGACAGCCGCATCGCGCCGGGCGACGTGCTCGGCAGCGGCACCGTGGGCGGCGGTTCCGTGCGCGAGTCCATCCGCAAGGGTTACGAGACCTCGCGCTGGCTGGAACCGGGCGACACGGTGGAGTTGGAGGTCGAGAACATCGGCGTCCTGCGCAACACCCTCGCGCCCAAGGTCGGCGTCGATCCCAACTACGCCTACCTGCCCAACAATCCCACCGCCACGCCCGAACGCGGCACCGCCAGCGACTACCGCTACCAGCGCACGCGTTAGGACGGAAACCCACGCCACAATCGGAAACCCACGCCACCATCCGACAATCGTAGGGGCGGGTTTGAAACCTGCCCCTACCGTTTTTTGCAGCGGGCAACGGCGCTCTGCCCTACGGTTCATCCACCATGGGGTAGGGGCGAATGATTATTCGCCCCTACGGTTGGTCGAGCTACCAAAACAAGGGCGGGTCTTGTAGCTGCCCCTACCGTTTTTTGCAGCGGGCGACGGTGCGCTGCCCTACGGTTCATCCGCCACGGGTAGGGGCGAATAATTATTCGCCCCTACGGTTGGTCGAGCTATCAAAACAGGGGCAGGTTTGAAACCTGCCCCTACCGTTGCTATGTCCGGTCGTTCGCTAATCCCTGGGCGCGCCCCAACGGTCGTAGGAGCAGACCTCGTTCAGCGGCCGGCGCGTGACCGGCCCGAAGTTGCCGCGCGGGTAGCCAAAGGGCATACAGTACACGATCTGCGCCTCGTCGGGGATGCCGAACAGCGCGTGGACCCGCTCTTCCACCACCGGATGCAGCGTGGCGATGGTGCCACCGATTCCGAAGGCTCGCGCCGCCAGCAACATGTTCTGCGCCGAGGGTATCACCGAGCCGGCGGCCTGCGCGCCCTTGGACGTGGCGCAGATCAGCACCATCACCGGAGCGTCGCCGATTTCGTTGGCCAGCCGCATCGCGGAACGCATGGAATTCCGCCCGGGCGGGATGTCCTGCGGCCCCATGATGCCAGCGTCGGCGCGCTTGGCCCACCATGCCTCGTGGTACAGGTCGCCCAGCTTGCGCCGCATCTCCTCGTTCTGCACCACGATGAAATGCCAGCCCTGGTTGTTGCCGCCGTTGGGCGCGCGAATGGCGGCCTGCATGATGTCCTCCATCACGTCGGCGGGAATAGGGTCGGGCCGGAAGCGGCGGATGGCGCGCTGGGTGAACATTGCCTCACCCAGGGGAATCAAGTTCAGACGGTCGGCGGTGGTCACGGTGATACCTCCAAAGTTATGCGGTGGCCGAATGTTACCACAGCAAACCACACTGTCCGGACGCCTTGCAGCATCCGATCGGTTACCTGGCGGCCTCTGTCGATTCGCGGTCCAACTGCGCCGGAACCTGCGCCGCCAGCGCGGGGTTCTCCCGAATTACCTGCGCCGTCGAATCGTTGCTGTTGCTCACGATGCGGACGGCGTTGGCATTCCGCTCGGCTTTTCTTTCGTTGTAGAACTTGATAATGGCGGCTATGGTGTAAAACATGGCCTGCCCTTCCGGATCAACTATTACTGCGCTCATGCCGTCGGCGGCAACTGCTGCGCCGAACGATGACGCCGGAAAGTGCAAACGCAGTAACCTGTCCTGTGTGAACCGTCTTTGCAATCGTGCCATCGCATTACAATATCCAGGCTATCATTATCCAGGCTATCATTTGCATGACAGCATTTGTTATCCATAATTCGTGAAATCACCAATTGGAACATTGAGACTCGGCCGATTGCGGAGAGGAATGACCAATCCGGCAAGTGGGTGGTGGTTTGCAAGCTTGTTCGTTGCGGTGGCGACGTGGGCGCTGGCGCCGCTGCTGCTGTCGGTGGTTCTCATCCATCAGCTGGGTTCTTCATACCGCAGCCCGTGGAGTTTCGCGCTGATCATCGCCGTGGTGGCGGCCGTCCTGTTGACGTGGAGTTGGCGGCAGATCTGGTCGTCGCTGGCGAGGCTGGACCGGTCGTTCGCCTGGCGGTTCCATTGGGCGTGGGCGCTGGTCGGGCTGGCGCTGGCGCTGCGGTTCGTTCTGCTGGAATACCTGCCGCCGGCGCATCCGGTACTCGAAGAAATCCAGACCGGAGGCACCGCGGCGCGCAGCCTGGAATACGGCGAGTTGACGCTGGACTTCCGTTTCACCAACTGGATGGCAGCCATCGGGTTCCAGATTGGCGGGTACTCGCTGGAGGCCATGCGCAGCCTGTTCAGCATCGCTGGTGCGCTGTCGATCCTGTTCATGGCGTTGACGCTGCGACGCCTGCGCGTGGGTTGGCCGGCGACCCTGATGGCCGTTTTCACCATGGCCAGCCTGCGCATATTCGTCCTTGGCGGCAACACCGCTGAGGAGGTTTTTGGCGGGATGATATTCCAGTCTATCCTGCTCTACTGCGCCGTTTGCAGCCTGACGTCGAAAGACCACGGGCTGGTCTGGGCCGGCTTCGCCGGCATCATGGCCGGCGCCCTGATGTACGAGTACACGCCATACAGGTGGATGATCGCGGTTCCGCTGGCGGCGTGGTTGTGGCGCGCGCTCACAGACGCAGAACCGACGGAACGGCGGGAAGCGCTCTGGGCAGGAACCTGCTACGTGCTGTGCCTCACCGTCGTGGGCGCGGTGGTCATCGCGGATTTTGTGAAAGACCCCAGGCACAGTTACCTGCTGGAAATATATTTCCGGCACTCCGGCGAACGGCCTTTCCCGCTGGCAAGCCTCACCGAGGTGAAACGGTCTGCCGTCCAGATGTGGGACTACGTCCAGGTCCTCATCGGGCAATCGGATACGCCGGCATCGCTGATTTATCGGCAGCCCCACGGGTCCGTTGTGCCCGGGTCGGTGGGCCTGGTTTTCGCGGCGGGGTTCCTGTACGCCCTGTGGCGTCCGCGCCTGCCGCTGCTGTGGATTGCGGCGATGCTGGCGCTGCTGACGGTCATCGCCTTTGGGCTGGTCGCCAGCAATTTCAACACCGGCATCCTGGTTTCCATCGTCGTCCTGCTCGTCCTGTTGCCGGCCCTGGCCGTGGACGCTCTGGCGAATCGCCTCCGGGAAAGCGACCGGTTGCGGCCCCTTGCGTACTACGTACCGGTGATGACCGCCATCATTGTCCTGGTCAACGTGGTTTCCGTGGTACGGACGGCTTCGGACACCGCGGCGCTGGAAGTGTTCGGCAACAACCAGTACAGCGTCTGCCGCGCCATCAGAGAGGAACCGTCGCCGTATCAATCCGTCCATCTGACCACATACGGAGGCCATTGCACCTACAACGACGACAAGTGGATGTATCCCCATAGCGACGCGCCCATCCACATCCTGGACGAACTGCCCAGGCCGGAGGAGATTCAACCCGGGTCGCTGGTGGTGTCCGGCCATGCCCACGGACTGACCGACGACCAGACCACCGATCTGATCCTGCTGGCCGTTGA
Organism: uncultured Dehalococcoidia bacterium; assembly: GCA_964502995.1. GTDB lineage: Bacteria > Chloroflexota > Dehalococcoidia > Lucifugimonadales > UBA3495 > Bin87. The sequence continues at coordinate 2,189 of CAZCZB010000091.1, read as the reverse complement.
CATGGAAAGCGTCCACACCCTGCGGCGCGTCGAGAATCTGCTGGGAAAAACGTCGGCGGTTTCGTTCTGCTACCGGTGCGACGCGGAACCATAATCGGGTTTTTGGCACGGATCCACAGGATGGGCAGGATGAACGGCATTGCTCGTGGTTCGCCCCCAGGGGCGGGCCTGCAGCAGGCTCCCGCCAGAGGCGGACGTTCCGCGCCATGACCGGAAGGTGAGCGACTTTGAAAAGGCCGTGCGGCCGAACGCAGGGCCATTCGATTATTGACTCCTCGGTACATAGTCCGCTCATGGTGCGGAACGTCCGCCTTTGGCGGGAGCCTGTCGAACCACGAGCCCATCCTTCGATCCTCCAGAGGCGGACCTGCGGCAAGCTCAGGATGAGCGGATTGGTTGGGCAATATTCGAATGGCCTTGGGCCGAACGGGGGGCATGGGTCAATGAGCCAACCCCTTGCTATAATGCGCCCGAATTACGCCCGCCCAGCCAGGAGGACGCCTTGAACCAGCAGAACATCACCGACGCCGAACAGGTCTATCGACGGCTGGGCGTTACTCCCATCATCAACGCCACCGGGTCGGTTACGCGGTTCGGCGGCACTCGCACTCGTCCGGAGGTGCTGGAGCAGATGGCCGGCACCGCCCGCGTCATGGTCAGCATCGACCAACTGAACATCAAGGCAGGCGAGGAGATCGCCCGTCTCACCGGCGCTGAGGCGGGACTGGTGACCAGCGGCGCCGCCGGCGGTCTGCTGCTCCAGGCGGCGGCGTGCATCGCCGGCAGCGATCCGGCCAAGATGCACCGCCTGCCCGACACCGACGGCATGAAGAACGAAATCGTCATGCAGACCATGCACCGGTTCCCCTACGACCACGCCTACCGCGCCGCCGGCGCCAAGATTGTGGAGGTGGGCAACTACCTGTACAGCCACGGGTGGGAACTGGAAGGCGCCATCAACGAGCGCACGGCCGCCGTCGCCTACCTGTGCGCGCCCTTCACCAGTCGCCGCGTGCTGTCGCTGTCGCAGGTCTGCGAAATCGCCCACGCCAACGACGTGCCGGTCATCGTGGACGCGGCGTCGATGCTGCCGCCCAGGGAGAACCTGCGCCGCTACCTGCGCGACGGCGCGGACATGGTGATATACAGCGGCGGCAAGGGCGTGCGCGGGCCGCAGGGCACCGGAATACTGTGCGGTCGCGCCGACCTGATCGAGGCGGCCCGCGCCAACGGCAGCCCCGCGCAGTTCCTGGGACGGCCCATGAAGATAGCCAAGGAGGAAGTGGTCGGACTGGTGACCGCGCTGGCGATGTTCGTGGACGAGGACGAGGAGGCCGAGACGGCGTTCTACCGCAGCCTGGCCCAGCGCGTGGTGGACAGCCTCTCGGAAGTCCCCGGCCTTGGCGTCAGCCTCAAGCACGACGGCATCGACTACCTGATACCCACCGCCGTGCTCAACTTCGGCGGCGACTGGTCCGGCCCCACCGCCGGCGAGGTATCGGCCCTGCTGCAGCAGGGCGACCCGCCGGTACACGTCCAGCAACTCGGCCCCCTGGACGAGATCATGGTTGACCCGCTGAACCTCACCGAAGCCGAAACCGACATCGTCATCCAGCGACTTCGGGACATATTGACGGCTTAGGCCACCCCCCGGCCACCATCACGCGCCGGGACGGCATCGAATCCGGCCCCTGCGTGGTGGACGGTGGAATGTATTGCCCACCCGCAATATCTCCGGGGGCGGGGCGAGGCATGCCTCGCCCCTACATGGCACAACGCATCGCGCGCGAAACCGTCAATGGGCGTAGGGGCGGGTTTGAAACGCGCCCCCACACGGTGGAACGTACCGAGCGTCCACAATGCCGATGGGGATGGGAGTGAGGCGACCTCACCCCTACACGGCAGAACACGTCGCGCGCACTGCCAATAAGGGTAGGGGCGGGTCTGAGACCCGCCCCTACATGGCAGAACCTCGGGCATACCCGGTTTGATCACCCCGTCACAGAACTCCGGCGCCGGTGCAGCGATATATCTCACCGAAAACCTTCCTCGCAGCCTCCGGTTACCCCTTTGCGTCTCTGCGTCTTTGCGTTAAATCCTGATGCAATGGCCCGGCGGAACAGTCCCAAGAGAATGTAACTGTTCAGAGTCACGGGAAAATTGTCATTGCGAGCGCAGCGCGGCAATCT
>CAZCZB010000090.1:0-12271 GCA_964502995.1 uncultured Dehalococcoidia bacterium | reverse complement strand
CCATCTCTCCATCGCTCAATTCACCCTCTGAACACTAACCGGCACCAATGGTTACCAGGATTGTAACACCCACAAACAGCCCCACGAACTCCATCAGCCGGTGTGTCTCGATGCCGATTGCGTCGGCGAGCCGTTGGGTTTCAGCGAACACTCCGGTGAAATGTTGAAATGCCCAAATGACGCCGAACAGCACGCCAAATAGCGCAACTGCCAACAGCAGTACACTCACCGCCAGAAGCGCCGGGTTTGAGTCGGCGATTTTGACCAGCCGAAGTAAAGTGGAGCGTAACCCCATCCGAACTACCTAACCGCCTACCCTTCGCGCCACCAGCAGTCCGTCCTCACGGGTGACCTTCATGGCGAACCCATAACGGTCCACCTGCAGCGCGAGGCTGACATCACGCGGATGATATTGGGGCTGCGCTTCGTCAAAGAACTTTTGCGTTGCGCCGCCGGCCAGGATCAGCTTGCGCAGGGCTTCAGGATCGGGGTTGCGTCCCTCCAGGCGGTTCCGCAGGTACAGGGCGCAGTGTTCGTCTTCGTCGGAGCGGTTTACGCCCTGATCACCCATCGCCAGGATGGTGACCCGTTCCGGCAGAGGGTCTTCGGCGAGCAGCGCGGCGGTGGTCGCGCCCGCAACCACCAGGGAAGTCACGTAAATCGGGTCGCTTCCCGCCGCGCCGGCGGCAGCCGTGCCCACCGTGCCCGCCCGCGTGGACTGCACGACGCTCTTGCCGGCAAAGTCCACAGACGACGCCTCGTAGGGCGAGTTGCCATAGTCGAACCCGTCGGGACGCTTGCCGTCCACCTCGCCCATCAGGATATCGGCGATGGCGGGATTGCGCCGCCGGATGTCCAGGGCCTCTTCGACCTCGGCCACCAGCGTGATGCGTTCGGCGCCCCGGTCGAAGGCGATGGCCGCCGTGGTAAAAGCGCGGAAAACGTCGATCACCAGCGCGGCCCCGTGTGCCTCGTTGGCGTCCCGTGTCAGGCTGCCTATGCGTATTTCCATGTTTGTCCTCTGCTTGCAGGGGCGAAAGATGATCCGCCCCTGCGCGTGTTTTGGCCTATGATCCGACTCGGACCAGCTTTTGCAGCGACCGAATTTCCTGAGGGGGGCTCAGGTGCTGGCCGGTGTGGGTCCAGGACACCTCGCCCACGTAGATGTTGCCCGTGGAATCCAGGCACACGCCGTGGGGCGCGATGAACTGCCCCGGATTCAGACCCTCCGGTCCGTCGCCAACGCGGGCCAGCAATTTCCCGTCGGTGTCATATACGCTGACCCGCGGGCCGAGACCTCGCGCCTGGTCGTTTGCGCCGATGGCGGAGCCAAGCTCGCCGATGTACACCAGTCCGGCATCCTGGTCGATGTACAGCCCGCACGGACGGGCCATGTTGACCCATTGATCCAGGAAATGCCCGTCCGAGTTGAACACCTGCACCCGGTGATTCTCCCGATCCGCCAGGAACACGCGCCCGTCGCTGCTAGTGCAGATATTGTGGGCGATGTTGAACTGTCCCGGGCCGTTGCCGGACTGACCCCAGGAAAACAGCAGCCGTCCGTCGGGGCTGTACTTGTGAATGCGGGCATTGCCGTAGCCGTCGGATACGAAGAAGTCCCCGTTGCGCGGGTCGATGGCCACATGGGTGCAGCGATTGAATGGATCGCCGGACATGAACCCGGCCGGGTGCCCGCTGGTGCCCAGCGTCAGAAGAACCTCGCCGTCCCGGGTGCATTTGCGCACCGTGTGATCGCCGTCGTCGGTGCAAAACATCGTGCCGTCGGGCGACATGGTGATGCCGTGGGCCCTGGGAAACACTCCCTCACCCCACGATTTTATGAAGTTGCCGTCCTTGTCGAACACAATCATGGGGTGATCGCCCCGGTTGAAGGCATAGACGTTGTCATCGTCGTCGCAACCGACTGCGGCCACCTCCTTGAAGGCGTACCCGTCGGGCAACTGCCCCCATCCTTCTTTTACCTCGTAGGTGAACTGACCCTCGCCAATAGTAACCATCCGTGTCCCTCCTGATGATTGCGGCAAAACTTGTCGCTGTAGCAAGCAGTAGCGATTGTAGCGCATCTGCAAAAATCGGGATGATGAACGTGTTGCTTCGACAGGTTGCGCTGGGCCTGGTATTTCAGGCCGCCGTGATCACCGCCATCGCCGGCGGCATTCTGCTGCTGCGCCTGTTCGTGGGATCCGAGGGAGCCAGCCACGCCTGGCTGCGCGGCACGGGGCTTGCGTTACAGATGCAGGGCGTGGCGCTGCTGGGGCTGTCAGCCTGGCGCCGCTATGAAACGCCCGATTGGGCGCAACCCACCGGCCGTTACGTCGGAGTCGGGGTGCTGCTGCTGGGATCGTTCCTGCAACTGCTCACACTGGCCCGATGACCAACGCGAACTGCTTTAGCGGAACAGGCGATCCGGCCTGAGAGTGTCGGCGGCAATGTGAATGATGTCGGCAACGGCCAGGCCGGCAAAGCCCCAGATTCCGTATTGGAACACGTCTGATGCGGGCATCCCGGCGAACCACATCAGGACCGGGATGCCCCACAGGCCCATGAACAACACGCGGGTCAGCGTCCCGACGATGGGGGTGTGGCTGATTCCCCGGTGTTTGAACAACAGGCCGTAGGGCAGACTCCAGTAGTAAAGGAAGGAACCCCAAATCCGGTATTGGCGTTCGGGGTAAATCCGCAGGTGGTGAATATCCTGGTCCGGATACACGCCGTAGGTTGAAAGCAGGTATCCCACCAGGAACGCCGCCGAAGCCTGCCACCAGGCGATGCTGAGCCAATCGTCCACCAAGCTGCGCGGGAACTCCGGGAGGTAATCCTGCGCGGCGGCGATCAGGGTCGGTGTCGGTGCGCTGCCATCCAGATACCAGGACGCGCCCACACCCGCCGCCAGCGCAACGGGCAGGGTCCAAAGGTTGATCTTCTGGTGGGTTTTGCCCAATGGCATGGCGTTTTCGCGTTCACCGTGATGCGTATCGTCCCAGCGACTCGGGAGCGAATGTACCACAAAAATATAGGGGCGAACGGTTATTCGCCCCTGGGTTGGCTGCCTGCCGGCTAATCATTTCCTCGATGCTTGCGACGGAATCGCAGACCGAACTTGGCCGCGATGCCGGGCAGAATCAGTCCGGCGACAACCAGCAGCGTCGGGTCCAGCGCCGTCGGCGAATCGGCCGGCGAAGGGAAACACCCGCCCCCGCCGGGGGACGGCGGCGGCGGGGCAGGGACCTGGCCGCCCTGCGGTTGCTGGCCCTGGAATTGCTGCTGCGGAGGCGGGGCCTGCTGGATCGGGGCCTGCCGGGGCGGCGAGGTCGGCAGCGGAACCGTGCGACTGTCGCCGCCAGAGCCGGAGTTGACGGTTATGGGCACGTCGCGGGACAGGTGCAGGGTCTGGTCGGTGCCCTCGTACACCCACTCAATCCGTCCGGCCAGGCGGAACTTGCCAACGTGGTTGGGGTATGCGGTCACTTCGATGAATTCCTGCTCGCCCGTGGCGATGGTGTAGTTGGCGCTGCACAGGCCGCTGCACTTGTCGGCAAAGCCTTCACCGTCCATCGACCAGCCCGAGGGCAGTTCGAGGATCAGACGCGAGAGCATGTTGGGCTTGGCCAGCGAGTTGACGATGGTGAAGCTGAGCACGGCATGTTCGTCGACGGTAATGTTGGTGTGAGTGCTGTGCAGGTCGATACATGGCTCGCCGGGTCCGCAGTTGATGAAGATGGCCCCGCCGGGCGCCACGCGCTGCTCAACGGGCACCGGAGTGAATGTTGGCGGCGGCGTGTTGGTGGGATGCGGCGTGTTGGTCGGCACGGGCGTCCAGGTCGGCGCCGGCGTCCAGGTCGGCTCGGGCGTGTTGGTCGGTTCCGGCGTCGCCGTGGGAGGCTCGGGCGTGGGGGTATCCGTGGGCTGCTGCTGCTGGGGCGCCGGGCTCACTTCAATACCCGTCTGCCCGTAAACGGTTCCTGCTTCGACCGGCGCAAACGACACGGCGATTGCCACTGCGGCAATCACGGCAATCGAGGCCATCAAAGCCAGGAAGCGTCTATCTGATTTCAATTTGCTCATCGCGATTGTTCTCCTTGCTGTCAATTTACCTCGAATTATTCGCAGACCACCTGAGTTGCCCTCCCGGTGGTCCTATATCATCGAATTAAGACCCTGCCCCGGTGGGACAAGCATGGCTGACGAGTTTCGAAACCCGGGTTATTCGCTACCTGGAGCAGACTCCGAAGGTGGCATCCTGCGTTGTGCATTGGCCAACCAACGGAAACCGATCAAAATCGCGCCGACAATCGCCGCGATAAACACAACGACCACGACCGCAATTCCCAAAATCATCCACTGCGCAGAAACGCCGCTTTGCCACCCCACCTGGGGGTCTGTGGAAGTGGTGCTCTGCCCCGGATCCACCGGTTGCGATATGGTCGCCGACTGATCATCGGGTTCCTGGGTCGCCGCCGCCTCTTCTACGGCGGCTTGGGCCTGCGATACCAGCGTGGGTGCGATTCGATTCGTAATCTGTTCTGCCACGTCTGCCGCGACCTCGACGGTGGGAACGGCGCTTACGATAGCGGCGCCTGCGCCCGGCGGCACGGAGACTGGCGGTTGGCCGGCAGCCGATGGGTCGGTTACCTCCACCTGCGCCCTCAATTTGCTGGATTTACGGTCGTCTTCGGATTCGCCGTTGCCGGGCTGGACACTTTCGCTGCCTCCCCAATACACGGTAGCTGCAAAGTCAAAAATACCCTCGTTGTTCGGAATCGCGATCAGTTCAATGAACTCCTGCTCCCCTCCAATGATCGTATAAGTGCGGTTGCAGATGCCGCTACACCGGTCGGCAAGGTTGCCTATGGAAACCTCCCAACCTGACGGCACCTCCGCCAGCAATTGGGCCGTAATCCTTCCGTCGTCGATACATGGAGTAGGGCTAGGCCCCGGGGTGGGGTTGTCGGTATCCCTGGGCAGGTCACAGGCTCTGGCCAAATTGGGGTTGTACAGCGTCAGGCTGATTTCCGCCGGTTTCAGAACCTCGGTTTTGGTGTGGCTGGTGTGCAGGTACGCGCAGGGTTCGCCCGCTTTACAGTCTATTTTTATTTCGACCGGCAACGGTTCGTCCGCTGTTCCGTTGGCCACCGTTAGGCCCAGCTTTGCTTCGTGAGCGCCGGCATCAAGCTTGGCGAACCCGTCCGATTGGACGATCTTGGCCGTCACTGTCGCAGTTTCACCGCCGGCCAGGGTGCCGGCCGTCGGCTCCGAGGTCAACCAGTCCACGTTGGATTCCGACGTCCATTGGCACGCCTCGTTTGTCCAACTATTGTGAATCTTGAAGGGCAGCTCGGTTTCGCTTTGGATCAGTCCTTCCGGTTTGATGGTGAAATTCAATTCTTCGTCAACGATTTCCAGTTGGCAGGGCAGCGGTTGCACGTCTAGGCTGACTGCCAGGCCATGTTCGGCGGATGCGACCCCTGATGCGAACCGCAAGGTGTAGTCATATGTTCCCGGCCTGATCTCCGCAGTAGCCTGTTGGTTGATTCTCACGACCACGTCGGTTTGGCTTTTTCCGCCGATGGTCTCATCTTCGCCTGCGATTTCAATCCATTCCGGCTCACCGCTAGCTTGCCAGTAATAACAGGGGTCGCCGCCCAGATTTTCCAATACGAACTTTCCCTGCACAGGGGAGAATTCCCCGGAACCCGCTCGCCCGCTGGCCGTAAAACTCTGCCTCGGCTCGAAATGTAGCTCGCAGGGTGGAGGGTCAATTTCCAGCTTGGCATCAATCTCCAGAAACTCGTCGCGAGTTTCGCGCCATTGCAACAGCACGGTCGCCTCATAGTCGTCGGGAACCAGGTTCTTCGCGCCTTCGTTGGCCTGGATGCTGACGTGCTGCGGACTCCTCGGAAGCACGGTCCCCGCCGTCGGCGTTACTGTCAGCCACGACACATCGCTATGGGCCTGCCAGTGGCAGGGAGCGTCGCCTCCGTTGTTCAGCGTGGCCCGGCTGATTTCACCCGGCACTTCGCCCAACAGCGCTCGGGCGCGATACGTTCCTCCGAGGATTTGCAGGTCGCATGGCTCTTGTGCGTACAGTGTCACCTCAATTTGCTTTTTTAGGGTGGGCTGCGGGTCTTGCCGCGAGGTGAAGGTGATCTTGGCCCGGTGGATGCCCCGCGACAAATGGGCCGCATTATCGTTGATGCTCACCGTCGCCACGTTGTCGCCCTCCGGTTCAAGGGTTCCACCGCTTATGCTCAGGGTCACCCAGTTCTGATTAACCGACGCGTTCCATGAACACGACTGGGTACCGTAGGCGTTGGTGACCTGTATCCCCGCACCGTCTCGGTGGGGATTGTGCAACTCGAAATCCGCACCCCCAGCGGGTCCGGCGAATTCAATGGGCGGACGTAAGAAAATCTGGAATTGACAGCCGCTTCGCGGAGTTTGCCCCTCCACCGCACCACCGACGGGATTCATCCCGATAAACGTGGTCATCAACCCGACGACCGTGAGTGTCAACACCAGAAAAGCCGCCCTGATATGGCCTCTTGCATTGGTGTCCATAACACGATTGTGCATCTCACTATAGCGGAAATCGGGGGTTGGGGCAAATTGTGCCTGAAAGTCGCACCCAAATGTGTTGCAATTTGAGAGTCACATGACATGACCAGCGTGTGCGCACACCTTCGTGAAGAACCACTGCCAGCGGGCGTGTTTTGCTCCCAAGCTTCCGGCGCCCGCACGAGAGGTCGCCGAATCTACGATGGACCCGGATTCCGAACCGGCAACCCGCCCGCGTCAGGCCGATGCTACAATGTCGCATCATCTCGGAACCGCCCGCTGGGCGGCAGTCCCAAAGGAGATCCCAACATGGCAGACCCGCGCCGCGACTTCGTCAAATACACGTTCTACAAGGTGCAGCCCGAATGGCGCCGGTTGCCGATTGCCGAAAGGGCTGCCGCCAAGGACGAATTCGCCGCCGTTGCAGCGGAACACGCCGACCGTGTCGCCCTGAACACCTATACCCTGGTCGGCGCGAGGGGTGATGCCGATTTCATGCTCTGGGGCGTCTGCCCGGAACTGGAGCCCATCAACGAGATGGCAGCCCAACTGAACCAGACCCGCCTGGGCGGTTACCTGGACACTCCCCATTCGTACCTCGCCATGACCCGTCGTTCGCCCTACATCGACAACCACCAGCACGAAGGCCAGGACGGGACCGGCGACGCCGCGTCCATGCGCATCGTCGGGCGGCGCTACCTTTTCATGTACCCCTTCTGGAAGACCCACGACTGGTACCAACTGCCCAAGGACACGCGGCAGGAGATGATGAACGAGCACTTCGTCATCGGGCACAAGTACCCGCAGGTGAAAATATCCACCGCCTATTCGTTCGGCCTGGACGACCCGGAATTCGTCCTGGGATTCGAGACCGATGAACCGGGCACTTTCCTGGATCTGGTAATGGAACTGCGGGAGTCGAAAGCCCGCCCCTACACGCTGCAGGATACGCCGATCTTCTCGTGCATCAACCGACCATTACGCGACTGCCTGGACGACGCGGCGTAACAAAAAGACGCTCCTGCTTTGGCAGGAGCGTCTCCACATTCGGATCGGGCGCCGGATTCGGACTGGGTGCCGGTTGAGGCATTACCGAAGCGCCAGCATGCGCTCCAGGGCTACGAGCGATTCCTGCTGCATCTGATCCGGCACGGTGATACGGTTCACCACCTCGCCGGCCACCAGGCTTTCCAGCGTCCACAGCAAATACGCAGGGTGGATGCGGTACATGGTGGAGCAAGGGCAACTCACCGGGTCCAGGCAGAACACGGTCTTGTCCGGGTTGTGCATCGCGAGACGGTTCACCAGGCTTATCTCGGTGCCCACCGCCCACACGGAACCTGCCGGCGCCTCATTGATGGTCTTGCGGATGAATTCGGTGGAGCCGTTCAGATCGGCAGCCTCGACGGTCTCCCGCGGACATTCCGGATGCACCAGCACCGTTACGTCGGGGAACCGTTCCCGCGCCGAGTCAATCTGCTTGGCGGTGAAACGGGTATGCACCGAGCAATGACCCTGCCACAGCACCATTTTGGCGTTGCGCAGTTGTTCCGGGGTGTTGCCGCCCATGGCCTTGAATGGATTCCAGACGACCATCTCGTCCAGCGGAACGCCCAGCTTCAAGGCCGTGTTGCGCCCCAGGTGCTGGTCGGGCAGGAACAGCACCCGATCCTGACGCTCGAAAGCCCACTCCAACACTGCGGCGGCGTTGGACGACGTGCATACCGCGCCGCCGTTGCGTCCGCACAGCGCCTTGATGGCGGCCACCGAGTTCATGTAGGTGACCGGCAGGATTCCGCCGTGGTCGCCGAGAACGTCCTGCAGGTCTTCCCAGCCGTCCTCAACGTCCTGTATGGGAGCCATGTCTGCCATGGAGCATCCGGCGGTGATGTTGGGCAGGATCACCTGCTGGTGATCGCCGGCCAGGATGCAGGCGGTCTCGGCCATGAAATGCACGCCGCAGAAGATGATGAAGTCCGCTTCGGGACGGGAGGCCGCTTCCTGGCTCAGCAGGAACGAATCGCCCTGGAAGTCGGCGTACTTGATGATCTCTTCGCGCTGGTAGTGGTGGCCGAGCACGGTTACGGCATCGCCCAGCGCGCGCCGGGCCGCGCCGATACGCTCGTCCAGTTCGGCAGGTGAACACGCCAGGTATTCGCCCGGAATCTTCTGCCAGCGCACGTTGATGGCCAGCTCTTCGGCCAGCGATTTTGCTGGCAACTCATCCTCGGGGCGACAGAAGGCGGCGTGTTCTACCTCGGTGAGAGGGATCGTCGGTTGCCTGGTCTGAGTAACCATAAATGCCGCCTCCTACAACTCAATAGTCGGGCTAGTCTGTCACTCCGGAAAGCGACCAGGGCCCGGTGCGGTTGATCCGCACGTTAACCAACTGCCCGGTCAGATCGGTTCCGCCGGCGCAGCTTTCTTCGTCTGATGGGTCAAAATAAACCAGTTTGTTTCCCCGCGTGCGCCCGGACCAACTGCCGCGCTTGCGGTTCTCGGCCAGCACCTCCACGGTCTCGTCCATGTAGCCGGAGTTGATCTGGGTGAGGATGCCTTCCTGCAACGTCTCCAGCCCTTTCAGCCGGCGCTGCTTTTCCTCCTGCGGCAGATCGTCGTCCATGGTGCGCGCCGCGATGGTGCCGGGACGCGTGGAATACGCTGCGCCATGCACCTTGTCGAATCGCAGGTCGTCCACCAGCCGCAGGGTGTTCTGATACTGCTCCTCGGTTTCGCCGGGGAAGCCGACGATTATGTCGGTGCTGATCGTAACGTCGGGTATCGTGTCGCGGATCTCATCAATGATGTGGCGGTATTCCGCAACGGTGTACGGACGCCGCATCCGTTGCAGCACCTGGTCATCGCCTGACTGCACGGGCAGGTTGATATGCTCGCACAGCTTCGGCAGTGCGGCCACCGCCTTGATGATGCGGCCGCTCATGTACGACGGGTGCGAGGTCAGGAACCGGATCCGGTCCAGCCCGTCAATGTCGTTCAAGCGCGTGAACAGGTCGGCAAGGTCGTGGCCCTCGTCCAGATCGTGGCCGTAGGCGTCCACCGTCTGGCCAAGCACCGTAACCTCCCGGACGCCCCGGTGGGCCAGCAGTTCCACCTCGTGCGCTATCTCGTCCACCGGCCGGCTCACCTGCCGTCCGCGACGGTACGGGATGATGCAGAAGGTACACATCAGGTCGCAGCCGTGGATAATGGGCACATAGCTGGTAACGTCCGGCTGCTGGGGGGCCAGCGAACCCACGCAGCCCTGCCAGTCCAGGCCCAGCTTTTCGCCGACCATTTCCAGCAGCGGCTCAAACTGTTGGGGGCGCAGGAACAGGTCCACGTGAGGGAACCGTTTCTGCAATTCTTCGGTGCGGGGGCCGACCATGCAGCCCGTGAGAGCCAACACCGAATCGGGGCGCTTCTTGCGCAGGGGTTGGGTCAGGTTGAGCGTGCCGGTCACCTTGTCTTCGGCGGACTGTCGCACGACACATGAGTTGAGCACCACCACATCGGCGTCTGTCGGACGCAGCACGGCGGTCAGGCCCAATTGCTCCAACGCCGACCCCAGTCTTTCGGAGTCGGCGGTGTTCATCTGGCAACCGATTGTCCAGATGTGATAAGTCTGCATCGGCTAAATTCCCATGGTTGCAGGGGCTCCCGATCTCCTGGTCCCCGTCTGAACATGGCGGAGGGAGTGGGATTCGAACCCACGATCCCGGTTTCCCAGGATAAGCGCTTAGCAGGCGCCCGCACTAGACCACTATGCGATCCCTCCCAACCCCGCTGGGTAGCTCGATTATATCGCATTGTGAAGTGCGTTACAAACGAACTCCGCCAGAGAAGCCCGGAGCGTGCGTCTTGCGCCGCGGTCAATTGACCACCATCATATCCGCATTTACAATAACGCAATCCGATCAAATTGATAACCAACAATACTGATACCATGGAGCATTTTATGCGTCAATTGCGTTTGCTAGCCGGAATTCTGACCCTGCTCATATTGATTGCGTCTGTTCTCGCCTGCGGGCGAGGCGATTCGGAAGAAACTTCGGAAACCGGATCCACCTCTACTACGACCAATTCCCAGTCCAGCACGCCCGCGGCAAATCCGGAGCCGACGGAGGCTCCACCGCCCACCGAGGCGTCTGAGGTTCTTGCCGCCACGGCCGAGCCAACCGCAGCGCCCCCACAACCGACACCGACCACCGCGCCGGCGGCGCCTCCCGCTCCGGAGCCCACCGCAACCTCCGCGCCAACCTCCGACGCGATCACCCTGGAACAATATGCGGCTGAACACGCCGGAGGTCCGGGCGCCATCTTTGTCGGCGACCCCACTCAGTTGATCGGGTTGCCGCCGCACGAAGGCTTGATGTTCGACATCCCCGAGCAACAGTACCTCCAGGCCGCCGGCGCCTCCCTGTTCGGCGTGCCGGCCCTGGAAGTGCCGGGCCACATGTTCATCTACACCAGCGACTACTACCAGGGTTTGCTTGAAAAGGCGAACCTGACCAACCCGACGCCGCTCACGTCCAGCGGTGAGAGTATCGAGATACAACACGTCTGCATCGACCGCAACCTGCCCGCGTGCGTCCTGATTCAGACCTACTTCGCCCCCAATCTTGCCGAGCGCACCAACGGTCAGGTGGATCTCAAGGTGTCCTCGTTCGTCGAGTTGGGCCTGGCCGGCCCCGACACGCTGAGCCAGGTCGGCGACGGGTCGCTGGACATGGTTAACATCTACACGGGCTACATTTCCGGCGCGCATCCGGCGGTGGAGGTGCAGTCCCTCTGGGGAATGCCGACAAACTGGGAAGAGTCATACCTGGGGCTAACCGGTATGGCGCCCGAAATCGACGCCATGCTGCTGGAGTTCTCCGGCGGCAGCCCGGTGCTGAACCGCAACTGGTTTGCCGGATCCGACCAGTGGTTTTTCAGCAGCCAGCCAATGGCCACCGTTGACGATTTCGACGGGCTGAAAATCCGCACTCACGCCGCGTCCATGTCGGATTTCATCCGAGGCATGGGCGCTGACCCGGTGCAGATCAGCCTCCCCGAACTTTACATCTCCATGCAGCTGGGAACCGTGGATGCCGCCGTCACGACGGTGATTCTGGGCGTGACCGGCCGGTTGCACGAAGTATCCGAATACATCGCCGGGCCGCTGATCGGTTTCGGCTACACCAACAACGTGATCAATCAGGATGTATGGAACCGCATTCCTGCAGATCTGCAGCAGATCATGATCGAGGAAGGCGCGAAGACCGAACTGGAGGCGCTGCGACTGGCGCCGGTCCAGAACCTGGCCGCCGTGGAGTTGAACAAGCGCATCGGATTGCAGCCGATACCCTTCTCCCCTGAAATCCAGGAACACATCCGCACGTTCGTACTGCCCAAATACGTGATTCCGGGTTGGTTGAAGCGGTTGGGCTACCCCGGCAGCGGCGCCGAGGCGGTGGCGATCTACAACGAAAAAGTGGCTCCGTATTCCGGTCTGATAATCACCGAGGACGGCAGCATCGAACCGGGCCCGATCACCAAGGGGCCCAACGCGCCATGACGCCTCCAATGCGCCTGCATTCAACCACCCAGGCGAGGATTGATAGTTCCATTGCCAATGACGACACCGGCGTCTACAGGGGCGCGCCGCCTATCCGCTCATCCTGAGATTGTCGAAGGATGGGGTTCATGGAAGGAT
>CAZCZB010000089.1:0-12319 GCA_964502995.1 uncultured Dehalococcoidia bacterium | reverse complement strand
TCCGACTCCGGGGCCTCGTAGTAAATCTCGATCTCGTTGTCGTCGGGATCGTAGATGTACACGCCCATGGAGATGCCGTGGTCGCCCAGCCTCTTGAACTTGACGTTGTGGTCCTTGCACCGCTGGTAGAGTTCCTTCAGGTCGCGGAAGGAGTTCATCTGCCACGCCATGTGCGCCATGCCCACGCGCCGGTCCTCGGGACCCGGGGCGTCCATGCCCAGCGGGATCAGCGCCAACTCGTGTGACATCGTCGTGTCGGCGGACAGGAACGTCATTCCGCCCGGCCGGCCCGTCATCACGGTGAGCCCCAGCACGTTGGTGTAGAAATCAACGCTGCGCTCGATGTCCCGAACCTTGATGACCAGATGGCCCAACTGCTTCGGTGTGTATGACATTAGGGATCCTCCCAGATGGTTTGATGGGATATGGCCTGTTTCCGGCTATTATAGCGCAACGCCCCTATGGTGTGCATGGTGCAATTTATGGTAAAACCACCCACATAACTTTTCACCGCCCCGCCTGCTTGGCTGGTATGATAAATCCGTGCGGGCCGTAAGAGTTTTCGGGCCACTCTCAGCTAACGATATTTGGTGAGCTGCTGATGACGGAAACGATACGACATGACTCGACCCCAGGCGCGAAGAAGCGCCTTCAGGCAACCGCCGCTGCTCCGGCATCGGCGGACTGGTCCGCCAACGTAGCCGACCAGAACGACTCCGGCCTGATCTTCAAGCGCGCCACCGAACGCTGGGAGTTCGAGCAGATCTACCAGCTCAACTACGCCTCCTTCGTGGAGGAGGTCCCCCAGCACCCCGTCAACGACGACCGCCTGCTGGTTGACCAGTTCCACGACGAGAACACCTACTTCATCTGCCGGCGCGGCGATGAAGTGCTGGGTATGATCTGCGCCCGCGACCAGCGCCCTTTCTCGCTGGACCAGAAGCTGGGCCGCCTTGAGAATTATCTGCCCCAGGCCCGGAACGCGCGCCTCTGCGAAATCCGCCTGCTCGCCGTCCGGCCCAACCTGCGCCGCACCCGCGTCCTGCCCGGCCTGCTCACCATGATGGCCAACCACTGCCAGGAGCGCGGCTACGACTACGTAGTGATGTCGGGGCGCGTGTCCCAGCAGACCCTCTACCGCCACATCGGGTTCATCCCCTTCGGACCCGTCGTCGGCGATGACTCCGCGCCCTATCAACCCATGTACCGCCCGGTGGGCAACGTGGGCTCCGAGTTCGCCGGCAAGTTCCACGACGCCGTCGCCGCGCCCGCTGACGACCCGGTGATCCTGACCCCCGGCCCGGTGGCGATGCCCGAATCCGTCGTGCAGGCGTTCCGGCGGCCTCCGCTGTCCCACCGCTCTCCGGAGTTCCGCGCCCTGATGCGCCGCGTCCGGCACGGTCTCTGTAAACTCACCAACGCCAATCATGCGGCGGTGATGGTCGGCTCCGGCACCCTGGCCAACGACGTGGTGGCCGCGCAAATCTCCCGCCTCAACGCGCCCGGCGTGATTGTTGCGGCCGGCGAGTTCGGCGAGCGTCTCCTCGACCACGCCAGCCGCATGGGTCTTGCCTATACGGGCGTCCATCACACCTGGGGTGAGCCGTTGGACTATGATCGCATCGAAACGGCCCTGGCGTCATGCCCCAACGGTTGGTTGTGGACGGTCCACTGTGAAACGTCCACCGGCGCGCTGTCCAACCTGCCCCGTCTGAAGTCGATGTGCCGGCAGCAAAACGCCCGCCTCGTTCTGGACTGCATCAGCAGCATCGCGGCAACCCCCGTCGATCTGCGTGGGGTATGGCTTGCCAGTTGCGCCAGCGGCAAGGGATTCTCCGCCTACCCCGGTCTTGGCATCGTGCTGTCCGATCAAAAGCCCGCGCCGGATCCCACGCTCCCGCGCTACCTTGACCTGGGTCTCCACTGCGGCGGCGCTGATGATGGAGCCGTGCCCTTCACGCTGTCGTCAAACCTGCTGGCCGCGCTGGACGCTGGACTCCAACGCCAGACTCCCGAACTGCTGGCGCAAATCGAGGCAGATGGACGGTGGTTGCGCCGCCAACTCCGCGACGCGGGATTCACACTCGTGGCGGCGGAGGATGAGAGCATTGGCGCGGTAACCACCATCGCGCTGGACGAATCCGGCCCGAACCAACCTGGCATCGACTCCGAGCAGATGGGCCGCGCCCTCGAATCCCTGGGGTTCCACACGTCCTACGCCAGCGGCTACCTTCGCGAACGCAACTGGCTGCAGGTCTGTCTCATGGGAGAAGTCCACCGCGACCAACTGGAGCGGTTCATCCCCGTAATAACCGCCCAACTCGACGCCCAAACGCGGCAGCAGCAAATATGAAACTGGCCCTGCTGTTCCTGCTGGCGTCCGCCGGATGCTTCTTCTTGCTGAACACCGTGTTGTGGCTGGGCCTGCAAGTGCTGGTAATGAACCGGTGGCAGGGCGCACTGCTGGGTGTCGCCATGTGGACGCTGGTTATAGCGACCCCAACGCTGGCCGTCCTCGGCATCCGGCGCGGCGTCAAAGCCTTCAACAACCGGCGTCGCGCGGCACAACCGCGCTGAGGAAAGCGCTAATCCAGCAGCGCCAGAACCCGGTTGACGAAGTCCTCTATCACTGCCGGATCGCGATCCAGTTCATAGTCTTCCATGAACAGATGGTAGAAGTTGGCGTGGAATTTCTCCGCAATGCCAAACTCCGATCGGAATCTCGAATCACCGCTTTCTTCTGCCAGACGTTCTACCGCGATTTTCAGGTCGCGGTGGCTGCCATAGCGCCAGTCCCGCTGCTGGGCCACGGCGATGACGGCCTGAGACGCCGCGCCCCATAACTTTTCCGAACCTTGCGCTATGTCGCCGGCGGCAAATTCCCGATCCGCTGCCAGCAGAAATTCACGGGCCGCCTCGCTTCGCCGCTGCGTGGTCATCGTGGTCACCGTTCCCTATCTCCCGTTGGCCAATTGCCTCAATCGCATTATAGCGAACAGATTAGGGGCGGGTTTGAAGCCCGCCCCCACGCATAGCGTCGCGCCCACACTGTGGGCGTATCCCTACGCCCCTTCCTGGTTCTTCATGTAGTTCATCGCGCTGCCGGCTTTGAACCACTCGATCTGCGTCTGGTTGAGCGTGTGCCGCAGGTTCAGAGTCTCCTCGCTGCCGTCGGCGTGCTTGAGCACGGCCTGCACCGGCACGTCCGGAGCGAGGTTGTTCAACCCCACCAGGCTCATGCGGTCGTCTTCCAGCACCCGGTCCCAGTCCGCGGGGTCCTCGAAGGTCAGCGGCAGCAGGCCCTGCTTCTTCAGGTTGGACTCGTGGATGCGAGCGAAGCTGCGGGTGATGATGGCCGCCGCGCCCAGCATCCGGGGCGACAGCGCCGCGTGCTCCCGGCTGGAACCCTCGCCGTAGTTCTCGTCGCCAATGGCGACCCAGCGGATGTTCTCGGCCTTGTAGGCGCGCGCGATCTCCGGAATGGGCATGATCTCCTCGCCCGAAAGCTGGTTCTTGCCCGTGCCGGTGTCGTCGGTGTAGGCGTTGTTCGCGCCCAGGAACATGTTGTCGCTCAGGTTGTTCAGGTGTCCGCGGAACCGCAGCCACGGCCCGGCCGGAGAGATCGAGTCCGTGGTGGTCTTGCCCTCGGTCTTGACCAGCACCGGAATGTCCTCAAAATCGTTGCCGTCCCAGGCTTCCCACGGGTCCAGCACCTGCAGCCGGTTGCTGGCGGGGTCAACGCGAACCTCAACGTCGCTGCCGTCTTCCGGCGGCTCCACGTACATGTCAACGCCGGGATCAAACCCCGTGGGCGGAACCTCGGGCGCTTCCGAAGGCGGCTGCAGCATGAACTCGTTGCCATCCGCGTCAACCAGCGGGTCCGTCAGCGGGTTGAACGACAGGCTGCCGCCCAGCCGCATGGCGATGGCCAATTCGGGGCTGGCGATGAAGTTCATGGTGCCGGCGTTGCCGTCGTTGCGGCTGGGGAAGTTGCGGTTGTAGGACGTGACGATGCTGTTCTCGGTGCCCCGCGCCTCGGGCCGGTTCCACTGGCCGATGCACGGGCCGCAGGCGTTGGCCAGCACCGTCGCGCCGATTTCCTCCAGCGCGGCCTGCTGACCGTCTCGCTGGATGGTGGCGCGCACCTGCTCGGAGCCCGGGGTCACCAGCAGGCCCGACGCAGCCTTGACGCCGCGGGCCGCCGCCTGACGCGCCACGTCGGCGCAGCGTTCCATGTCCTCGTAGGACGAGTTGGTGCAGCTTCCCACCAGCGCCACGGACACGGTTTCGGGGAAACCTTCCTGCTCCGCCTCTGCCTTCAGCGCGGAGATCGGTCGCGCCCGGTCCGGCGAGTGCGGGCCGGTGATGTGCGGCTCCAGCGTGGAAAGATCAATCTCCACGATCGTGTCGTAGAACTGTTCCGGCTGCTGTTCGACCTCGGGGTCGGACCGCAGCAGGTGGACGTACTCTTCGGCCAGCGCCACCAGGTCGCCCCGGCCGGTGGCTCGCAGATAGGTCGCCATGCGCTCGTCGTAGGGAAACACGTCGCCGGTGGCGCCAAGCTCGGCGCCCATGTTGCAGATGGTGCCCTTGCCGGTGGCGGAAATCGACGCCGCGCCCGGTCCGAAGTATTCGATGATGGCGTTGGTGCCGCCGGACACGGTCAGTTCGTAGGCCAGCTTGATGATCACGTCCTTGGGCGCCGTCCAGCCGCTCATGGCTCCGGTCAGCTTGACGCCGATGATGCGCGGGTAGCGAACCTCCCAGGGCAGGCCGGCCATCACGTCCGCCGCGTCCGCGCCGCCCACGCCGATGGCCAGGGAGCCCAGCCCGCCGCCGTTGACGGTGTGCGAGTCGGTGCCGATGATCAGCGAGCCGGGGAAGGCGTACTTCTCCAGCACCACCTGGTGAATGATGCCCGAGCCGGGCTTCCAGAAACCCATCCCGAAACGGCGGCTCGCCGATTCCAGGAACTGGTACACTTCGTTGCTCTCGTTCAGCGCGTCCTGCAGGTCCGAGGATGCGCCCACGCGGGCCTGGATCAGGTGGTCGCAATGCACCGTGGTGGGAACGGCAACCCGGTCGCGGCCCGACTGCATGAACTGGAGGATGGCCATCTGACCCGTGACGTCCTGGTGCGCGACCCGGTCGGGGCGCAGGTTGATGTAGCTGTCGCCAGGGCGCAGGTCGGCGTCGCCCACGTCGTCAAGATGGCTGAGCAGCAGCTTTTCCGACATGGTCAGCGGGCGGTTGAGCCGGGCACGAACTTGCGCCAGCTTTTCGTCCATCTTGCGGTATGTTTCCCGCACGAATTCCGGCGTGGAATCAATGTTGCTCATTGTGTTTCACTCCTCCTCAGAATGTTGCTCACTGGCAGGGTAGTGCTCATTAGCTGGCAGGGTATTGCTCATTAGAAAATAACTGTGCTTCAGAAAGTAACCGTGCTTCCGTACTTGTCGATCATCGCCATGAACAGTCGGTGGCGCAGCGGATTTGCCGCCGCGTTCTCAGAGCGGCGCAGGTAAATGCGATAGACCGTCTCCAGGTTGTCGTTGCCCATCCAGATGGCGTAGCTGGGCATCCCGTTGCCCAGTGTGCGGTGTATGAACTCCACGCGGCGGATGCGGCTGAGTTGCAGGGCCACCCGCCCGTCGCCGTCGGTGGTCAGCACGGCGATGCCGCCATCATCCCGGGGCCGTCCGCTGCCGTCAACGAACTCCATATCGTCCAGCGTCGCGGGAATCGACACCGTGGCGGCGTCGTTGTGGACCATCACCACCGCCTCGCCCAGCCCGATGGGAACGTCGCCCGTGCCCGCGCTGCACTCGCGCAGCATCCGGCGCAGCAGGTCAATGTCAACGGGATGCTCCGGTTGGTTCAGCGATTCCAGCGACGCCGCGCTCTCTGGCAGGTTGTCGGCGATCACCTGGCCCAGATCCGACGGAATCGGCGCAAAACTCACCCGCCCGCGACGGGTCACGGTCGCGTCCCCGGTGATGGAGCCATACAGCGCCTTTTCGCCGGACCAGCGCCGGATTACGTCGAAACGCGGCCCGTAGGTGCATCCAAGAATGCAGCCCGCGCTGGTCACCTGCACCCGTCCGGCGGAATCCCCGGACGCGGCGGCGCGCAGTTCGTTCAGGATCGAATCGGCGTTTCGGCCCCGGTGATACCAGCGCCCACAGCCATACTCGTCGGCGCAGACGACAACGTTGACGTCCGGTCGGTCCGCGGGCCGCGTGGCTTTGGCGTTCATGGCGATTCCGTTAGGGGGTACGGACAATGGGCGATTAAACTTCCGCCCGGCTGCTGAGCGCCGGGCGGGTGAATGCTGGGAGTGTCGCTGCGACTGCGCCCGGCCGGTGAGGCGAGGCGGTCGGTCGCGGCCGGCGCGGGACTACTTGTCGAAGTAGTCGTAGTTGATCTTGATATATTCCTCGTACATTGACGGCACCGCTTCCTCTGCGAAAATCGCCGTCACGGGGCAAACCGGCTCGCAGGCTGCGCAGTCGATGCACTCATCGGGACTGATGAAATACATATCGTCGTCGTCGGTGGTGTAGATACAGTCTACCGGGCAGACATCGACGCAGGCGGCGTCTTTCACGCCGACACAAGGCTCGGTGATGATGTAGGTCATAGCGGCTTTCCCCTCGGTTGGTTTGGTGTCGGTGCAAGCGCTGGCCCGAATCAAAGCGGCAAGTTCATTGATACGTTCCGAACCAGCTTGAAAATTATAGCACGGCGGACAATGTACGCAATCGTGACGCCATAGTCAACGGCCGGCTGTCGCGTTTCGTAACGGTTGCCCGAAACTACACCCGGGTGAACCGCTTTTTGGTGGAAAGGGTCACGAAGGTTTGCGTCTTCTGGACACCCTCGATCACGCCGATCTGGGTCCGCAGGAAGTCGCCCAGGCTCTCCGCCGATTCCAGCGCGGTCCAAACGAAAACGTCGTAGGGGCCGGTGGCAACCACGACATAATGCGCCTCATCCAGGTTGGCGATCCGTTCCGCCACGGAATCGGACTTGCCCGGGCCGGTTTCCAGGCCGATCAGCGCGGTGGTGCCGTATCCCATTTTCTCCAGGTTGGGCACAGCCACAACGTGGACAATGTCATCCTTGATCAAACGACGCAACCGGCGGCGCACGGTGCCTTCACTGACTCCCACCGCGCGCGCAATCTTGGCGTTTGATGCCCGCCCGTCGGACTGCAGAATCCCGATTATCTTGAGGTCCAGTTCATCCATTGGTTGGTTTGACTCCGTGCGTATCCGCCTCGGTGTTGCAGAATATCCGCGGCGCGAAAAGTTGACGATTGATGATATTCCCTGCCCTGCCGATTGTCAACCATCAATAGCCGCACGTTGTCATTATTCGTTTATTTTACGACGGAATTACTGTCATATTGCGCACAATCACGCATCATATACGTAATGCGTTCAAGCGTTTAGCCAAGGCTCAAAGTGCCCACTCCAACCACGATCATGATGACCGATGCCCCTTTCACCGCCAGCGCCTGCGGCGTCAACGATTCGTCCAGCAACTGCCACCTCACCCGCGACAGGATCGTCGATGCGCCGAAAACGAACAACGGCCGCGTCGCCAGCACCGCCGCCACCAGCGACGCCGGACCCAGGCTGTAAGCGTACACCGCCAAAAGGATCGAAATGGCCGGCATCAAAAACTCCCCGGTTATAAGCATCCCCAGCGCCGTCGGCTGACGCACGGCGGACAGCAGACGGCGGAAGGCGGTCGGCCCGCCGCTCAGCCCCACGATGAAGAAAACCACACCCACCGTCGCCTGCTGCAATCCGAAAACCGTCAACACGGGCAGATGCGCGTTCAACGATGCCTTGGTCACCACGAAACTGCCGGCGGCGCACAGCGCGCTCAGCAGCAGAATCGCCGGCCCATAGAACGCCGCGCGGTCTCCCATGGTCATCACCGCCGTGGTGGGGACGCTCACTCCCGGCCCGATTCGCCCGTATGGCCGCTCGTGAAACAGCCGGACCGAGATCAAAACGGCTCCGGCCACCACCAGCCCGATTCCTCCCCATTGCCAGATGCTGATGCGCTCGTTCAGGAACAGCATCGCCATGATGGCTACGTAAATCGGATTGGTCTGCGCGATTGCGATGGCCCGCGACGCCTCCATCAGCCTCAGCCCGCGAAAAAGCAGCACCACCGAGCAGCCCATGAGCAGGCCGGCGACAACCGGAGAGAGCGCCACCTGCCAGGACGTGTCCGCCGGAATCCCCACCACCAGCGTCACGATGGTTCCATACACGATGCCGCAGGCGCCGCACCACAGGCACAGCGGCGGCACACCCTGAAAATGGAACGACAGCAACCGCTTGTCGCAAACGCTGACAAAGCAAAAAGCCAGCGAACTCCCCAACGCAAGTAATGCCCACATATTCTCGAGCCGCGTTAGCGGTTACCGTACTCCTCGTGGCAGTCGATAAATACCAGGACGCCTTTCGCCATTACTGTTGAACAAATTCCTTGTTAACTGTTGGATTATCTGATTCCAGCGAACAACGGCGTGAGCATACTCGTGGTTGGGGCGTAGTGTATTCACAGGCAATCGTTGCTCATGATACGTCCTCAGCGCGTAAGCGCACATATCAGCAATCTGGATGCCAGTACTGTATGCTGAATCTACGAATGCGGGGCTGTCCGCGATGCGAGCACGAGCCCGGCCTTCATTGGACCTAAACAGGTAGTCCGAAAAAAGACTGCTCATCAGGCCAAATCTGGTGCCGCGTCCGTCAAACAAGAGGTTGGCAAAGGAACCTCGCTCAGCGGCCAGCAGGTCAATGCGTTCGAGCAGAACACGAAACCGATACCCTAACAATTGGTTTTCCTCTTGTGTCGTGTGATCAAATGGACTCTGCATAATCGACGCAAAAACGGTCATATGCGAATTTCGCAAGTAGGCGAAAAAATTTTCAGCGAACACCCGCTTTACCGGACTATTGCGATAAGCTCTTTCCGAGAGCAGTCGCTGGCCCTTAAGCTCAGCCCTTTCCGCCTGCAGCACCTCCCTTTTCATAGCATGAATACGCCTGCTAATGGCACGCGAGTACTGCTCATCGAAGCAAACGGCCACTACGACCGGATAGTCGTTCTTGTCGTTAGGGTGTGGGAAACCGCTTTCGTCAATGAATGCCAGCACGTGCCGCTTAGCCTCGTTTCCAAGAAAGTACAAATTGACTGATATGCGCAGTCAGCGTATGGTTAATGTAGCGCAGGACGCAACGCGTAGCAGCGTTACCTCCTCGCTCTTGCCAGGAGGTTGGCGCTATTGGAGGCTCAAAGCCGTGTCGCCAACCCCGCCCGGGGCGGTTTGGCTGGCGTAAACGACCAGCCCACCCGCCCCGGTTTTTTATGTTCCCCACGCTTGACAGCCCTAAACCCGGCAATGCTCGTCGCAGCGCCCCAGCGTGCGGCTGATGCGCATGCGGTTGCGGGCGAACCAGCGATAGAACCCGTCGCTCAGCGGCCGGGCCGGCCACCATCCCGTCCAGCCCAGCATCCAGCCGCGCCCGGCCAGCCGGTAGGCTTCCCGCAGGCTGGCCATGCCCACCGTCACCGTGCCGTCGGGCTTGATGCCGTACAGCGCAGCCCGCACCTGCTCCGGTTCCAGGCCATAGGCGGCGGAGTCGAAATCCGCCGCCATGATGTCCACCGCGTCGATGGCGTCGGGATTCCGCCGGTGCAGCATCAGGACTTCCCGGCTGCACAGCGGACATTCGCCGTCGTAAAGCAGTTGGTAGCGGTCGCTCATTGCGGCATCTCGCCGGGTCGGTCAGTCGTCGGCCGGAGCCAGCGCGGCGTCGGCGGCCATCTGCTCGGCCTGGGCGGCGGCCAGCGACGCCACGTCGGTGCCCACGTCCTGCACGCCGTACTTCTTTTCGAGTTCGTAGATGGCGTCCAGCCCCAGCACCGATGCCACGTCCCAGCGGGTGCCGTAGCGGTCGGGGTCAACCTGGCCGTCGCTCATCAACTCTTCGTAGGCCGCGCGCACCTGCTTGTAAATCAGCCAGATGGTGCTGCCGCAGATCATGATCTTGTAGCCCAACGCGTCCATGGTCTGCGTGGTGGCGAGGTCGCCGTTGTACATCCGCGGCACGTCGGGCAGGTCCCGGGCGTAGCGCTGGATGTCGTCCTGCGACTTGATGCCGTCCACGAACACCAGGTCCGCGCCGGCGTCCATGTAGGCGCGGCACCGCTCCACGGTGTCCTCCCAGCCGTTGACGGCGTAGGCGTCGCACCGGGCGATGATCACGAAATCGGGATCCCGCCGCGCGTCCAGGGCCGCGTGGATCTTCTGAACGTGTTCCGCGATGGGCACCACCTGCTTGCCGGCGAAGAAGCCGCATTTCTTGGGAAAAACCTGGTCCTCCAGGTGGATGGCGGCGACGCCGGCCGCCTCGTACTCGCGCACGGTGCGCCCCACGTTCAGCGGGTTGCCGTAGCCGGTATCGGCGTCGCAGATCACGGGGATGTTCACCGCGTCTGCGATGTACTTGGCGTTGGCGACCATCTCGGTCATGGTCAGCAGGCCAACGTCGGGAAATCCCTTTTCGGCGGCGGTGCCGGCGCCGGTCATGTACACGGCCTTGTGTCCCACATCCTCGGCGATGCGGGCGTGCAGCGCGTTCAGCACAAACGGCGCAACCACCATCGTGTCCGAAGCCAGCATCTGGCGCAACTGAGCAGTAGCCTTCATAGTTCTGGTACCTCCACAAACAATCCATTTTTCATGGATATACAAGATGGACAGGATAAGGTCGAATTTAACACGCCCAGCCTACCGCGGGAAACGATTCCCGGTCCGCGTGAAGCGACGATATTGTAATTTAGGATTTCCGAAGTTCACCAGCAGACCGACACGGATTCCAGTAGCATTGAGGTAGTTGATGATTTGGGCTTCGTGTTGCGGCGTTAAGGCTGGAAGTGCCTTCAACTCTACTATGACTTTATCGTCAACCAGCAGATCTGCAAAAAAGTCACCCACCGGCTGGCCACGAAACCTGACACTGATGGGCTCTTGAGTTTTCACGGAAATACGGGCCTCTTCAAGCGCGACCACCATGGCCTTCTCATACACGGACTCCAGAAATCCGGCGCCCAGTTCATTACTCACGTCAAACGCACAACCAATTATCGCCCGGGTCAACTCATGATAGAGCATCCCGTTGCCCATATCCTGTCTATCCTGTGTATCCATGAAAATTCAAGGCTGGCGTCGGGTCAGTAGATGCGGTCGGTTTCCTCCACCAGGGGCGGCAGGATGGCCTCCACCCACGGCACCATGTCCCGCAGCACCTCCACCGGAATCTCGTGCCCCATGTTGTACTCGTTGTACGACAGGTTGTAGTTCTCCGCGTCCAGAAACTCCCGCGTGCGCCGCGCGCTGTCCATCGACACCATCTGGTCATGCAGACCGTGCGCCACGAAAACCGGCTGCTCCCGATGCTCGGGCAGCCGTGGCCGCAGCACCTCCGGATCCGGCAGCGACGCGCTCAACGCCACCAGCGCCGCGAACTTGTCGGCCCTGTCCAGGCCCATGCGGTAGGTCATGCCGCCGCCCTGGGAGAAGCCCAGCAGCACGGCCCGCCCGTCGCCGGCCCGAAACTCGGCCAGCACCTCGGTGAAGAACCCATCCAGCAACGCCTCGGCCTGCTCGAAATGCTCCTCGGTGGCCTGTCCGCGCGGTGGATGCCACCCGTAGCCGATCATTCCCGGCGCCAGCTCAAAGGGTATCGGCGCGTTGGGACACACGTACACGTAGCCCTTGCGGTTTATGGACGGCGCGAGCCCCGCCAGGTCCTGCATATTGGCGCCAAACCCGTGCAGCATCACCACCAGCGGGTAATTCAGGTCAGCGTCGTAGTCGTCGGGGAAAATCGCCAGGTAATGGAGGCCGTCATCGGCCACCCGTCGCTGTTCGGCGTGCATCGTGGACTGCTCCTTACGGTAGGATGGCAGTCAGGGACCGCCTGCGCCAATCCTATCACAGCGCCTGCGAGCGACATTTACGACCCCGGCGAGCGTTGTGCTAAAGTGGACGGGTCAACCAAACGCATGAAGAATGTTTGCAAGGGGAGGGCCTATGCGGTACGAGGTGATGCACCGTTGCCGAGTTCAAGGCCCGGTTCAGTGAGGGAGGGCCTATGCGGTACGAGGTGATGCTCATCAAATCGGACGAAGGCTACGCAGCTCACTGCCCCTCCCTGCCGGCCTGTTGGTCTCAGAGGGTGTGTGACAATGGGCTAAACTGGCATGGGATGTTCTTGGGATGGAGGTA
>CAZCZB010000088.1:0-12346 GCA_964502995.1 uncultured Dehalococcoidia bacterium | reverse complement strand
CTCAACGAGATTGCCACGTCCGCCTGTGGCGGACTCGCAATGACAAACTGGGTACGTATGAGCATCGAGAGTCGATTGGGACGCTTGATCCTCGAGCCAGTACCCGATAGCGAGTCCATGAAGCGATTGGGGACCAACACGGCCAGTTTGAATCGGAGCGCCGACTATGGTTGGGTAGGTTTACTACTAAAAACATCGGTATGTATGCTTTATTTTGTCGAGTATCGCAATTGTCAGGTTGGTGATCGCACGATTGCTTTCGCCTTTGTCAAGCGTAACGGCTATCTTCGCGGCTGCGTTGGTCGGTGTGGTCGCCCCCCTGATTTTCCCCGCTATCCCCGCTCCCGTTGCGTCCGCCCAGTGGGAACCGCAGGTCAGCCTATTTCGCCCACGGCGTTATCAAGGATTCCTACGCCACGGGCAACATCAACCGGTTCGGCGGCGGGCCCGTGTTGCGGAATGAGGGCGCGATCCAGAGCAGCTATGCCACCGGCAACGGTGAATTCGGCGGCGGTCTTGTAAACCTAAATTCTGGACTGATCGAAGGCATTTATGCTACCGGCAACGTCGGAATGGGCGGCGGCCTGGTTTCGTTAAACCAAGGGGTCATCAAATCAAGGGGTCATACGAAACAGCCAAGCCACCGGCAACGTCACAAAAGACGGCGGAGGACCGGTCAATCAGCGACAGTTTTGCCACGGGCGCCATCGTTTTGGGAGTGGGCCGGTGGGCGCAAACTACGGTCTTATCGAACACAGCCACGCGTCCGCAGCCGCGTCTGCCAAAGTAAATCACTCATACAGCATCGGCGGGCTGACCAGACACAACGATGGCGTCATTACAGCCAGCCCCGCGACCGGTCCGGTTCGATTGGACACAACCCATGGGTCGACGGCGACAGGCGGGTTAGCCGCAACCAACAATGGCCTGATCCAATACAGTCGCGCTACCGGAACGGTTACCGGCGGAAACCGGAGCCGCGGGTTGGTCGGGACGAGCACCGGCAACGCGGACCTTGACCGCGACGGCATCGCAACCGCGTGGGAATTCGGGCGGCGTGATCGATCAGGGTCGCCAGTAGAATCGACCCGTGTTGATTTGGCGACCTCGGCCGTCGATTCATGTGTCGACGACGTCCACATGGACGGAACAGTCGTTACCCAGGTTCCCGCCAATTGTCGCTTCGACAAAGGGAACGGCTACAACGCCAGGTACTTCACCTTTTCCCTGGACGCCGAATCCGACGTGTCCGTGTCGTTGGAAGGCTATATCCGCGGCCGGATATTCCTGACCCTGCGGTCCGGCGCCCACACAGACGGCCAGATCCTGGCAGTCGGCCGCAGAATCCAGGAGACGCTGCCTGCCGGAGATTACACCCCGGAATCGCTCACCGAATCGTTCAACACGATGCTGACGCCGATCACCCTGATTTTCAGGGGATTGGGGTAATCCTCCCGCTCTCCAACGGCGTGTCCGCGAACGTACGCGCAACTTTCCATCGGCAAGGTACGGCAGCATCTTTCGGCGGCCCGGCCGCCAGTGGCTCCATCAAGCGGTGGCCGAAGTTCCCTGGGAACGCCCGGCATCTTCACCGGGAACGCCCGGCAACTTTACCGGAGCGGTTATACTTTCAGGGCGAATCGCCTTGTTCGAGAATTGACCGACTGTCGGTTGATCGGGCGATCCCCAAGGAGGAACGCTAGGATGCACTGCGGAGTCATGGTGACCGGCTACAACCAGGGCGACTGGGAACGACTGATGCTGGAGGAATACGACCGTCCTCCCACGGTTCCGGACGCCAGCAACATGGACGATACCCTGTACATGGGGGAACTGGTGGAGCCGCTGGGTTTCGATTCGATCTGGGCCACCGAGCACTATGGTTCGGCGTACTCCATGCAGCCCAACCCGCTGCAATACCTGGCTTACTGGGCGGGCCGCACCAACCGGGTCGATATGGGAACCGCCGTGATCGTCGCGCCGTGGTGGAATCCGGTAAGGCTGGCGTCCGAGCTTTCCATGCTGGACATATTGCTCAAGGGGCGGCGTCTGCATTTGGGTATCGGCCGGGGCATCGCTCCCCATGAGTACGCATCGCTGGGCTATCCCATTGGTGAGTCGCACAAGTATTTTTACGACGTGATCAACGCCATCAAGACCGCCGATGGCGCGGAACGCTTTGAGTTCCACGGCAACGTCTATGACATCCCGCCGACCACCATCAGGCCCCAGGCCCGGCATAAGGGAGAACTGACCCGGGACATCAAGGTCGCCTTCACCACGGAAGCGTCGGCGCGGATGGCCGCCGAGAACGGCCTGGGCCAGATGTTCGTCGCCGGGGACGATGTGGACGCAATGATCGACAAGGTTCGTCGGTTCAACCGCATCCGCAAGGAGTTGGGACTGCCGCCCGACCAGCCCACCACGCTGCTGTGGATGTATTGCGCCGAAACCGAAGAGGAGGCGGAAGAAGGGTGGACCTATTTCCACAACCAGCTCACGGCGGCCCAACACCACTATTTTGAGTGGAACAACCCCGGTTACGAGGGCATCAGCGGGTACGAGGAATACCTGATCCGCCAGCAGGCCGACGTTGGCACCGCTGACGCGAGCTACGCCGCTCGTCGTGCGACGCAGCCCATCGGCACGCCGGACCAGATCATCGAAAAGATCCGGTCGTTGCAATGGACCATCAGCCTGGAAAAGGTGGTGGTTCACATGTTTTACGGCGGCATGCCCAGGGACAAGGCCGAAAAAAGCCTGCGCCTTTTCGCCGAAAAAGTCCTGCCGGCGGTTCAGGAAATGCCCACGCCGATCAATCCGGCGTCTTTGGAATGAACCGACTGAGCTTGAATATAACCTTTCGACCCGACACCTAAACCCATCACAGGAGCCGCGTTATGCCAGACAAGATTCGCCTTGGGTTTGTGGGCGCCAACGTCAATTCGACCTGGGCCAACCAGTCTCATTTTCCCGCGTTGATGGCCAGCCCCGACGTTGAGATGACTGCGGTTTGCACCACGCGCCCGGAGAGCGCCGAAGAAGCGCGCCAGAGATTCGGAGCGAAGTTTGCCTTCCACGATTTCAACACGATGGTGGCATCGCCGGAGATCGACGCGGTTGCCGTCGTGGTACGCGTGCCTTCGCACTACGAACCTACCAAAGCCGCCATCGAGGCGGGAAAGCACGTCCTCACCGAGTGGCCGTTGGGTCGCACCACAGCCGAGGCGGAGGAACTGACCTCGCTGGCCAGTGCCAGGGGCGTGCAGACAGCCGTCGGGCTGCAATCCCGCGTCAGTCCCGCGTTGATGTATGTCAAGGAACTGATTGAGGAGGGTTACGTCGGCGACGTAATGTCCTGCACGGTCAACACCTTCCGCGACGGGCCGTTGGAACGCGCGTCGGATCGCACCTGGCAGCGCGATGTCAACCTGGGCGCGCACACCCTCACCATAGCCACCGGCCACGTGATCGACGCCCTGCGCTTCGTTGCGGGAGACTTCAACCGGGTGGCCTGCATGGTTTCCACGCAGGTGCCCCAGTGGTATGAGCCGGACACGCAGCGCTGGGTGGACACCACGTCGCCGGACAACGTGCGCGTTTCCGGCCAACTGGAAAGCGGCGCGGCGGCCGCGGTTCACGTGGGCGCGGTTCCGTGGGCCGGTTCCGGCTACCGCATGGAGATTTACGGCAAAGAGGGAACGCTGGTGGTTACCGGGAACGTTTCGTCCCAACGGGGCGAGATGCTCCGGGTGCAGGGCGCGCAGAAATCTCAACAGCTTTCCGACCTGTCGCTGCCGGAGAAGTTCACGTACCTGCCGGACGATTTCCCCCGCGGGGATCCGTTCAACATCGGCCAGTTGTACACGCTGTTCGCCGAGTCGATTCGCACCGGGCAATCCCGGGCGCCGACGTTTGATACCGCCGTGGGGCTGCATCGCTTCATCGACACGCTCAAGCAGGCGTCCGACTCCGGGCGGGAGTTGCCCGTTTCCTGAGCGAGACGCTCGGATTGGGGGGAAGGCAACGGCCGATGCAACAGCGCCCGCCGATGACGACATGTCGGCGTGGACGGCGGACGCGGCGTCGATAATTCGAACGAACGATGACTTGGATGGTGAACCATGCGTACTGGGGCTGACTACAGGGAGAGCCTGCGCGACGGGCGCGACGTCTGGGTGCTGGGCGAAGGGCCGGTAAAGGACGTGACGACCCACCCGGCAACCGCCGCGATGGTCGATGAATACGTCGCCTGGTACGACCGCCATTTTGATCCCGACTGGCAGGACACCCTGTTGACGCCGCCCGATGGACAGGGCAACCGGCGCCCACTGGCTCTCACGCCGCCCCGGACGTCTGATGATCTGAAACGCATGGGGAAACAGATCAGCGCCGTTCACTTCCTGACCGGCGGCAACATGACGCACACCCCCGGTTACGGCGAGCTGATCGCCCTGGGGACGCTGAACGCGCTCACGCGGCTGAACCACTCAACGGAAGAAATCGAAACCGCCAAAGAGTACCTGCACGACATCTCGGAAACCGGCAGGTTTCTGACCTACGCAGGGGGCGGCCCATTGATCGGCACCCGCCTGCGCCCGGACGAGAGCGACCGGGTGGCGCTGCGCCTGGTCAGCGAATCCTCCGACGGCATTGTGGTGAGCGGTAAAATCCAGATGCACACCAGCACTGCGTTTGCTGAGGACTTGCTCATCAGCGCCCGGAACGAAATGCCTCCGGGCAGCGGGCGCATCCTGTGGTTCATCGTGCCGGTCAACGCGCCCGGGTTGCGCGTGGTCACCCGGCGCGCTGCCGCTCGCCACAAAAACCCATTCCTGTCACCGTTGAGTTCCCGATTTGACGAACTGGACTCGATGGTATGGATGGATGAGGTTTTCATACCACGCTCCCGGGTGTATCACGCCGAAGCGCCGGATCGTAACCGTCGGCAGTCGCTGGTGTGCTGGATGCTGTGGCATCACAGTTACGGATGGCTGGCGAAGGCGGAACTGAGCCTGGGAATTGCGCTGGCGCTGGCAGAGGTGATGGGTCTCAAAAACGAACCTCAGATCATTGAGCAACTGGTGGAACTCACCGTGAACGTCCAGACGACGCGCACCTGCATGGCAGCGGCGGAGTTGGAACCGGAAACAACGCCGAGCGGGTATCTGCTGCCCAACCAACTGCACGTTGCCGCCGCCGGAGTCAACACCCTGCGGGTGCGGCAGCGCATGACTGAAATCCTGCGCGGGCTGCCGGGCTCGTCGCTGATCAACGCGCCCGCCGATACCGATTTTGAAGACCCCGTGATGGCGGCTGAGCTTGAGGACGCCTTCGGCGGTGGCGGCTATACGGCCATGCAACGCGCCGCGCTGCTGCAACTGGCCTGGGATCAGGTTTCGTCGGGTCTGGATGGACGCGAATCGGCTTTCGAGACGCACGCCAGCGGCGGGCTGGAGGCGTGGCGACGCCAGTTGGCCGCGTGGTTTGACCGGTACAACGAACTGGCCAACGGGGTGACGGGATTGGTCAGCGTGGATATACCGCAGTTGGATCTCACGAGCCTCCAGAACATTCCCGGCGCGCCTCGCCGTATGCCGCAGGCAGGCTGACCGCGTTACGTGGCCGCCAGTTAACCAACGAATCCGCCCAGGACGATTGCCCATGCCGGCCATTCACAACCTGCCTCCAGACGAACTGCTGACGACCACGCGGGCCGTCCGGAAACGCTTGGACTTTGAACGGCCCATAGACGCCGAGACCATCCGCGAGTGCCTGGAGGTCGCACAACAGGCGCCGACAGCCACCAATCAGCAGAACTGGCACTTCGTGATCGTGACCGACCCGCAGCAACGCGAGGCGATCGCAGACCTTTACCGGCAGGGTTGGGAAGAGTACGTCCGCATACCAACCGGCACTTTGAATGTGCAACAGCGTGAGCCGGAGCGAGCATCGTTGCAGAGCAGGGTTCGGGATTCCGCCCAATATCTGGTCGATAACATGCACCGGGTACCCGTTATGGTAATCCCCTGCATCGTGGGCCGCACCGCCGATATGCCGTCGTGGGAGGAAAGTACGCAGTGGAGTTCCATGATGTTCGCCACCTGGAGCATGATGCTGGCCGCCCGCGCCCGTGGCATCGGGTCGGTCTATACATGCGTCCACCTGATTCGCGAGGGAGAGGCGGCGGCAGCGCTGGGAATCCCGTATCAGGACGTGATGCAGGTCGGACTGATCCCGCTGGCCTACACCGTCGGCGACCGGTTCCGTCCGGCCCAACGCGAACCCCTGGACGACATCTTGCACTGGAACCGTTGGTAGGGGATTCCCTGAACCGGTACCATCACCGGGACGCAACCACACCGAGCGCCCATTGGGCCGGCTTTGACCCGAATATGTTGCGTCAACCGGCCGGCCTCAGATTCGCGGGCAGGTGGGTTTCCCAATCGGGTATCTGTCTGACCTTTGGCGAGGGCAGCAACCACGACTGGATTAGCGCCAGCGTGCTGAAACCCAGGGACATCAGCAACGGCGCCAGGTAGGTGCCGGTCACGTCCCAGAGGAATCCGGCGCACACCGGGGCCAGGCCCATTCCCAATCCGCTGCCGAGGCTTTGCCATCCGTAGAGGCTGCCCTGTGGCACGTTTCCGTAGTATTGCCGGTTGGCAATGGGGAACGTGGGCACTTCGGTGCTCTGTCCGATGCCAAACAGGATTGCAAACACGTAGTACGCCCAGATATCGTTGAAAAACAGGATGAGGAACATCGGGAAGACCTGCAGGGCCATCCCAACGACCCAGACAATCCGGCAACCCAGGCGCTCCGCCACCACCGGGACGGCGCCGCGGGCGACGACACCGATGGTTTGCTGAGCGGCGAGGACCCCGGCGGCCGCGCCAAACGACAGCCCGCGGTCCACTGCGATGGCCACCACCAGGACGTTGATGATGTTGTGGCCCATACATCCCCAGTAATGGATGCCGATCAGGTTCCAGAAGGTGAAGTTGCGCTTGGCCTGCTGGAGGAAAACCTTCGCCCGTACCTTGGCAATGTCGTCCCGTCTTGATGGCGGCGGTGGCGCATCTTCCAGTTCACCAAGCGGGCGCAACCCGATCGACGCCGGGCCGTCGTAGAAGAACCTGATCATGATCAGCAGCAATACGCCGCCGGCCAGGCCCGGAAGCCAGAATATCCATTGCATACCCAGTTGGCTGAACGCCGCGCCGATCAAGAACAGGAAAGCAATCACGCCAACGCCCTGGAACGACCACACCGCGCCCATGGCGATTCCCAGGTGCCTGCGGAACCAAAGCGTGACGCCGGTAACGGGAACCACCGTGAAGATGGTGGTGGCGATGCCCAGGAATATCCCGAAAAACAGGTAGAACTGCCACAGGGTGTTCATTACCCCGGTGAGCAGCATGCCGATTATGAACAGGATTGCGCCGATCAACAGCAACCAGCGAGGCCCGTAGCGGTCGCCCAACCCGCCGATGTAAGGACTGACCAATCCCAGGACGATCCACTGCATGCTGAAGGCCAGGCTGATTGCGCCGTAGCTCCAGGCGAATCCCTCTGGATCGCTGAGGTGCGGAACCAGCGCGGCGGCGGCGAATCGCACCGACGAGGTGATGAACCCCATAGAGGCGGCCATCGCAGCGATGACCCACGCGTAATGGATTCGGTTTTTCAGGAGCATCGATATCGTGGGTCGATCGGTGTCGGCAAGGTAAAGGACGACTGCATCATTTGACGAGGTGACTGCCTTTTGCGGGCAGGCTGGCAGTGTACACGCAAATCCGGAAACTACAAAGACATGAAGGTTCGTTGACGACACCTTTTCAATCATCAGCGCCTTTTTCGCTCATCGCGCGGAACTGCCGCCTGCGGAACTTCATCCTGCGGTGAGGGAGTTGAATGAAAAGGGTCAGGGTTCGACAGGCTGCTGCATGAGCGGACCGGGGGACGAAAAGCAGGCCGTCGGAAATCGTCCGGTTTTTGGGGAGTGTTCGGGCAAAGGCAGGCGCGGAAGCCGCCCGACGAATATAATCAGTGCCAATCGAGCCCGCCGGCAAGAACGTCGGAAAACGTCGCTCACGGCGGGTCAATTGGATGCAACGGTTAGGAGGTGCTCAAATGGGTATTCAGATCATGCGCGTGGGACACGTGGGTATATTGGTATCCGATTTTGAACGATCATTCGATTTTTACACCAGGGTGTTGGGTTGCAAGGTGACTTCCCGGCGGCGCAGGCCCGATGGCTCGGAGAGCGCTTTCCTGCGGTTTGACGAGACGCACCACGATTTCGTCATCGCCAGCGCGCCGGAGGGTGTGGACGTGTCCGAGAACGTGCCGGGGCACGCCCGATTGGTGCAGCAGGTTGCCTTTGAGGTGGAAAACCGCGACGAGTTCATGAAGGCGCTGGCGCACATCCACACCGAGGGTGCGGAGATCGTCAGCGGCCCGTTGACTCACGGCATCGAAGCCGGCGGCAACATGGAGGGCAGCGGCAGCCGGTCTTTCTACTTCCTGGACCCGGACGGCAACCGGCTTGAGATTTTCTGCGACGGCATGAAGGTGCCCAACGGCGAGCAGTTCCCCAGGGCCGAATACGCCGACGCCATCAGGGATTTCATGGACAAACAGGCCGCAAAAGCAGCGGAACTCGCCGCCGACTGAACGAGCCGCGCCTCAGATCGCCATGAAACCGAAGGCGCAGCGGGACAGGCAGCCGTAGAGCCGTCAACGCCGAGCGGCGCCGGTGGCAAAAGAACGCCGGCCGGAAAGAACGTTTCCGGCCGGCGTTAGCGCGTGAATTTGGATCCGACTATCCCTGGCGCACGAACTTGTCGATTCCGGTGCCGTCGCTGAGGCCGACGTAAATGTCGCCGCGCGAGTCCACCCAACTGCCGTGGCCGGGGCCGCGACAATCGAACCGGGCAAGCACGCCGCCGGAAGTGTCCAGCACGCTAATCCGAGCCGAGGAATCGTTGACGCTGCCCTCGCTGATCACCAGGTTCCCGTCGCTGTCGGCGGAGATGTCCATGGGGCGCTGGATATCGTCCCAGATGCTGATGAACTCGCCGTCCAGGTTGAAAATCTGCATCCGGTGGTTTTCACGGTCGCAGAGGAAAATGGTGTCGTTGTGGATCAGCAGGCTGTGGGGCAGGTGGAAGTGGCCCGGCTCGCTCTTTCCGGGTTCCCCCCAGGACTGTTTGAGTTGACCATCCCAGCTGAACCGGTGAACCCGAGCGTTTCGGTAGCCGTCAGCCACGTACAGGTCGCCGGATGGAGATGGAACCAGTTCGGCCGGGTAGTTGAAGGGGCCGGCCGAGCGTGGGCAGAGATCGCCCGGGTTCTCGCATCCGGTGTCGGAGTGGACGCCGTGCCGTCCTAACATCTGGATGGGTTTGCCGTCGATGGTGTACACCAGGCACGTTGAGCTGTCCCGGTCGGTCAGATAAACCGTGTCGTCCTCAATGAAAATGCCGTGGGCGAACAGGAAAGCCCCGTTGCCCCAACTGTCCAGCAGGTTGCCGTCGCGATCGAATATGAGGATGGGCGGGTCTTTGCGCTGGAATGCGAAGACCCGGTCCTGCGAGTCGGTGGCAATGGCGCTGACCATGGCGAAGGTTTCACCTTCCGGCAATTTGGCCCAATTTTCTACCACCTCATAGGTGTACTTTCCGCTTCCTACCGTCGTCATGTGCTGGCCTCCATATCGTTGCTGATTATCTCTAGTGGGTTGACGCGGCCATTGTAACGCTTAATGGTTTGTGCGGTTGCGCTGAGGCGCATATTCTCCAGCTTCGGATTGCCGTGTCGGGCCGATTAATTCGGTACGGACGGCGCATCAACGGATTGCCGGCATCCACACCAGGTCCACCGCTATAAGCCGACGACGCGCACCCGATGGTTATGCGTGTCGGCGATGAAAAGGTCGCCCGCCGAGTCGATCCCGCAACCGTGGGGATGAATCAGCCCGGCTTCGGTGGCGGGACCGCCGTCGCCTCCGCTTCCCTCGCGCCCGCCGGCGATGGTGGTGACGATACCGGTGCGGGCGTCGATGCGTCGCACCGCGCAGTTGTCGGAGTCGCACACGATGATATTGTCGTCCAGATCGCAGCGCATGGCCTTGGGCGCGCCCCAGGACGCATCGAGGGCGGGCCCGCCGTCGCCGGAATAGCCATACACTGAATCGGCGCCGGCAACCGTGGTTATAACGCCATCCGGCGATATCTTGCGGACCCCGTTGCCCTCCCGTTCGCACACATAGACATTTCCCTGGCTATCCATGCACACGGCGCGGGGTCCCATGAGGCTTGCGTCGATAGCCGGTTGGCCGTCGCCGGCGCGGCGTTTTTCGCCGTTTCCGGCAAACGTGGTTATGATTCCGGACGCCAGGTCGACGCGACGTATGCGCTGATCCTGCACGTCGGCGATCAGCAGACCGCCCCGGCCATCCAGGAACAGGTCGTTGGGCTCCCGGAGCATGGCTGCCACGCCGGGTCCCCCGTCCCCGCCGTAACCGAACTCGCCGGTGCCGGCGACGGTGGAAATGACGCCGGTTCGCCCGTCGATTTTCCGGACCGCGGGGTCGAACCGCTGGGCAAAGTACACATCCCCGTTGGTGTCGATGGCCAACCCGTATGGTTGGTTGATTGCCGCATCCACGGCGGCGCCGCCATCGCCGGAATACCCTTCCTCGCCGGTTCCCCCGATCAGTGAGATGATGCCCGTGCGAGCGTCCATGCGCCGGATCCGGTGGTGGCGGCCCATGCACACGATCATGTTTCCCTGGGGATCGAATTCGCAGGCGTATGGAGTTTGGCATTGCGCGTCCGGCGCCGGGCCTCCATCGCCTCCCCAACCTTCGGAACCGTTTCCCAATACCGTCTGGATTACGCCCTTTTCAGCTGGCATAAAGGCCTCCGTTCGTGCTGTGAAGTTTCCTGCGGAAGGACATTGTATATCGAGAGGGGACACGTGAATGCGTGAGAATTCGAGGGCGATTGTGTCGATCCCGCTGGCGCAAAATGGAAGAAACGCAGTTTTATGGGTAGAATACCCGGAGTGCAATTCCACACGGGACAAACCGGTGGAGCCAGGCGCCACTCCCGGCTGACCCGATTGATTGCGCCGCATGGTTGTGTATGTCATGGAACGCCACCGGGTGTCCCATGATTCATGGGGCAGGCCGAACGAACTCGGCGCGGATCGTGATTGTTGGACTGCAGCAGAAAAATGTTGGAGACAAGGAATGCCAAAGATAATCCCCGTACCCGATGAACTCAGCAAGCCCTTCTGGGACGCGGTGAACGAACGGCGTCTGGTTGTCCAGACCTGTACCGACTGCGACAAGCTCCAGTATCCGCCCAAACCGGCCTGCCAGGTGTGCGGATCGCCCGATAAATTGGTCTGGAAAGAGATTGAGGGCAAGGGCCACATCGCTGCCTACATCGTCATTGAAGATGGCCGTCTCAACCGGCGGATGCCCGATCAGCCCTACAACCTGGCGCTTGTGACGCTGGATCAGGACCCCACGGTGAACTTCTACTCCAACCTGCCGGGCGTCCCTCCCTATGAGGTGCCGTTGGGCGCAGCCGTGGAGGTCACCTTCGAGGAAGTGGCTCCCGGGCAGTTGATACACGAGTGGCAGGTGGCGAGCTAGCCATCATTGAAAATCCGCGCGGATTTGTGGATGAGCGATCGCACGAGAGGACTGACTATGACCAGCAGCAATAACTTCCAGTGGCGCAGGGACCGCGACGGCCTGGGCGTGTGGGAACATCGGGGGAAGGTGGCAGTCGTCGGCTACGGCCACTCACCGGTTGACCGCCGTTGGGACGGCGTGGACCTGGATTCCTCACTGGGCGCTTATACCATCATGGCCTGCGAAAAGGCCATGGAACAGGCGGGAGTCACCATTGACCAGGTGGACGGCATCGTGTGCTGCGACAGCCACATCGCCGGCGGCAGCGGCGGCACCGCATCCCAGTGGGCGCCCCGGCCGTACTTCGACCCGCCCTACGATTCGGAATTCGGATTGACCCTGATCAACGCCCAGTGGCTCATCGACACCATGGGCTTCAAGAACGTCAAATTTGCCCCCACCGGCGTGCCAACCATCGGCGAGATGGTGGGGATGGCCTCGCAGGCAGTGGGCGACGGTGTCTGTTCCACGTGCCTGGTGATCTATCCCACCGGGAACATGGAGGGCCGCTATCGGCGCGGCGGCGAGAACGCTGAGGACTACGCCGCCGGCGCGCGCCAGTGGACCGTGCCGTGGGGCAACCACGGCGGCAACGACTTCATCAACATCTTCCCGCATCGCCAGTACCTGATG
>CAZCZB010000087.1:0-12725 GCA_964502995.1 uncultured Dehalococcoidia bacterium | reverse complement strand
AGGATGAGCGGATAGGTAGGATGGGAGCGGACAAACGGAGCAATAATCGAAAGGCTTTGGACGTCCTATACTGCCCTGTCCAGTCCTTTCCGGTGTATCCTACAATCACCCGCGCGTCTGGACCACTCCAACTCACACGACCCGAACACGCCATGTATCAAGCCGCCGTTTTCATCCACCTTGCATCCGCCATCATCTGGGTTGGAGGCGCGTTGTTCCTGGCGCTGGTACTGATTCCCGTGCTGCGTCGATTCGCGCCGGTTCCAGGACAGCCGCCCGCAGGCCCCGCGCTGCCTCCCGACATGCTGGGAACCATTGCCCGTCGTTTCCGTGTTGTCTCGTGGATCTGCATCGTGCTGCTCGTGGCAACGGGACTGTACGTTCTGCCCACCCGTTACGGTATCGGATTTGCCGAGTTCTTCAGCCAGGGCGGACATTTCGTGGCCGTGCTGCAGGTCAAAGTGGTGCTGGTTGCGGTGGTAATCTGGTTGAGCGTGATGCACGATTTCATCATCGGACCCTACACCAGCAGGCTGATTGATGAGATGCAGGCCGGAGCCGAACCTCCTGGTTTTCTACCCGTCCTGCGCAAAAGCGTCGTGTGGATCGCCCGGATCAACGTGTTTCTGATGATCGCCATAGTCGTCATGGCGGTGACCATGACCCGGGGCACACCCGTCTAAACTGGAGGCAACATGACCACATCCGGTTCGGCCAACACCCTCGAATCGCTGCCGGTATTCGACCATCACCACGGTCGGCCCGAAGTCTGGCCCGGCCTCATCATCGACGGCCTCGTCCAAAATCCAACCGTGTTGACGGCGGACGACCTTGCCGACCTGACGGCCCAGGGTCTGACCGACGATTTCCGGTGTGAGGATGGTTGGTCCGTGCCCGATCTGGAATGGGAAGGTGTCCCTCTGTCGGCATTGCTGGACATGGTACAACCGCACCCGCTGGCGAAATTCGCCGCTGTCTCCGCCGCGGATTTCACGGTTGCAATCCCACTGGATTCCGACACATCCGGCGTACTGCTTGCCACCCGACTGAACGGCGAAACCCTGCCGCCCGAGCACGGCGGGCCCTGCCGGTTGGTGAGCGAGGGGCAGGCCTGCTACGCCAGCGTCAAGTGGGTGGACAGCATCCGCCTCACCGAGGAGCCACCCGAGGAAACCGCCGCGTCCATCGCCCGCGCCCGCAACGCCGAGGCCGGGCCTACAAATCCCTGAACCGGTACCCAAGTCCCCGTTCGCTCAAAATGTACTCCGGGGATCGCGGGTCGCGTTCCAGTTTCTGCCTCAGATAGGTCACATAGGTTCGCACGTATTGGTGTTCGCCGCGGTATTCGGCGCCCCAGACCCTTTCCAGCAGCGTGTCATGTCCCATCAACTGCCCCGCATTGTTCACCAATTGGTACAGCAACCGGTATTCCGTGGGCCGCAGATGCACTTCCTCTCCCCCCGTCAGCACGACGCTCCGGTCGAAGTTAATGGTCAACCAGTCGTCCACCACCACTTCCTGGAGACGCGGCGGTTCCGCCGCCTCGATGCGCCGGAACAACGCCCGTATGCGCGAAACCAACTCTCTCGGGCTGAACGGCTTGGTGAGATAATCGTCGGCCCCAAGGTCCAGGCCCGCGACCCGGTCCGCCTCGTCGCCGCGCACCGTAACGAATATCACCGGCACCGATGACGCGGCCCGGATCCGACGCAGCGTTTCAAACCCGTCCATCTCCGGCATCATCACGTCCAGTACCACCAGGTCGATATCCGGGCGTTCCGAAAGCAGGTCCATCGCCTCCATACCGTTGCTCGCAGTCGCCACGTCGAACCCTTCGACCTGCAGGTTCATCGCGGTGAACTGGACGATATGCCGTTCGTCGTCCACCACCAGGATCGTGCGCTTGTCGGACATCGTCATGCCGGATCCGGGATCTGTTCCTGGAAATGCAGGGTGAAAACCGAACCGCCGCCGGGATTTTCCGACACCGAAATGCTTCCTCCGTGCGCTTTCATGATCTCATCGCAAACGTACAGCCCGATGCCCATGCCCCTGGAAGGTGAGGTTAGCGCGTTCTGCGATCTGTGAAACCGTTCAAATATGCGTCGCGTCTCCCACCTTGGCACGCCGATCCCAGAGTCAGAAACCGTCAACCGCACTTTCCCGCCGCCGTCCACCATCCCGCCGACATTGATGGCGCCACCGTGGGGCGAGTATTTGACAGCGTTGTCCAGCAGGTTCACCAGCACCTCTTCCAGCAGTTCCGGATCTCCGGTAACCGGCAGCATATCCTCGGGCAACGACGTGGATACCTCATGATTCTGCGACGTGGTTGCCATCCGCCCCACCACTTTCTCCGCCACGCCGGGCAGGTGTACCTGCTCAAAGCGCATGGGAAGTTC
Organism: uncultured Dehalococcoidia bacterium; assembly: GCA_964502995.1. Classification (GTDB taxonomy): domain Bacteria; phylum Chloroflexota; class Dehalococcoidia; order Lucifugimonadales; family UBA3495; genus Bin87. The sequence goes on along the minus strand of CAZCZB010000087.1, from coordinate 10,323 downwards.
GCCCGTTTCCAACCGAGATGCCAGCAGCAGTCGGTTCATCAACAGGCTCATCTGGTCCGTCTCTTCCTCAATCGCCACCATCACCCGCCGCAGCGTGTCGCCGTCCCACTCCGCGTCGGGTCGCGCCAGGGTGTTCGTGTATCCCTTGATGATCGCCAGTGGCGTTTGCAACTGGTGCCCCAGCATGGACAGGAACGTCGAGCGCATCTCCTCCGTTTCCCGAATCCGCGTCATATCCCGCACGTTCACCACAGCGTTCAACGGCGCCTGCTCCGGCGACCGCACCACCGAATATACCAGCGCGACGTCGGTGGTCTGTCCGCTGCGGGACCGCACGTTCGCGAACAGTTCGGTCACGTTGCCGCTGGTTCCGTTCTCCCCGTAGAGCATCGGACACCGACCCGGACAAACCGGCCGACCCTCACGGTCTCGCCAGTTCAGCGCAACCGCGCATGGCAACCCCAGCAGTTCCTCCCGTGGCAACCCCAGCATTCTTTCCATCGCCGGATTGACGCTCACGATGCGCCGGACCGCATCAACGGTATAGATTCCGTCAGCGCTCCCCTCCAGAATCGACTCGACCCTCTGCTTCTCCTGCGTCAGCAGGTGCGCCAGGCGCGCCGATTGCACTGCGATCGCCGCCTGCTCCGCAAAGGCGGCCAGCACCGGAGGGTCGAGTTGGGAAAAATTCGCCGCCTCCGACGAGCGCAGCACGAAGATCAATCCCACGGTTTCGTCGTTGGTGTGGAGCGGCACCGCCATCACCGGATTCTGCATCTCTCCGGTTGTGGAAACAGGCAGCGCCGTCTGCGGGAACAACGCCGACAGCAGCGCAAACTGTTCCCGGCTCAACGCCAGGTCGGGGATGGCCTCGTTGAGCAGCGGCCTGATCCTGCCAATCTGTCCGGCGTCCAGGCCATAGGCACCGGTGACCACGAACCGGCGCACCGCGTCGTCCCACGTCGCCACCACCGCCGCGCTGCCGCCCAGCGCGCGCACCGCGTTTCGCAAAATGCCGGCCAGTTCGGGCTGCAGTTCTGCGCCCGCATCGTGTCCGGTGAGGCGGTCGGTGGGTATTTCGGTGTTCCTTGAGACCATTGGATTCCACGCTGTCGGTTGACGATATCAGCAATGCTCATGCGATTTTCAACGCGATTTTAACATTAACCCCATTGGCAACCGTCGGCGCGCCGGCAACAATGGTTACCGACACGCTTGGACGGCCCTGCGCCGGCCGACTCAAGGAGGTAATGATGCCCAGGTACGTTTACCGGTGCACCGTCTGCGACCACGAGTATGACCAACGGCAGAGCTTCGGCGCGTCCACGGAAGGCGAATGTCCCGAGTGCGCCGGCCTCACCCGCCGCATATTCCACGCGGTTCCGGTGATCTACAAGGGCTCCGGCTTCTACACCACGGACTACGCCCGCAAGAAGTGATCACCGCTCCCGCGGGATCACGACCACCAGGCCTAAAAACCAAAACAACTCAAGGAGGCAATCAGTGGCCAAGTTCACCCCACTAGGAGAGCGCATCGTCATCAAGCCGATGGAGCAGGAAGCCCAGACCAGGGGCGGAATCCTGTTGCCCGACACGGCCAAGGAAAAGCCGCAGGAAGGCGAAGTCGTCGCCGTCGGCCCCGGCCGCGTCGCTGACGACGGAAGCCGCATCAGCATGGAACTCACCGTAGGCGACAAGGTCATCTACTCCAAGTACGCCGGCACCGAGTACGAAGACGGCGACGAAGAGTACCTGATCATGCGGGAGTCCGACGTGCTGGCCAAGATCGGCTAACGCGAACGGTTTCCACCAAACAGGTCAAGTCCCACACCCCCACACGAGGAGAAAAACAATGCCCGCAAAGAAGTTGGCATACTCCGAAGACGCACGGAAGTCGCTGCGAACCGGCATCGACACCCTGGCCGATTCCGTAAAAATTACCCTGGGTCCCCGCGGCCGCAACGTCGTGCTGGACAAGAAGTTCGGACCACCCCAGGTCTGCTCCGACGGCGTAACCATCGCCAAGGAAATTGAGCTCCCCGACGCCTTCGAGAACATGGGCGCCCAGTTGCTCAAGGAAGCCGCCACCAAGACCAACGACGCCGCCGGTGATGGCACCACCACCAGCATCGTACTGTCCCAGGCCATCATCAACGAGGGCTTCAAGAACGTAACCGCCGGCGCCAACCCCATGGCCATCAAGCGCGGCATCGAGCGCGCCGTTGAGGCCGTGGTCGGCGAACTGAGCGGCATGGCCCAGCCCGTGGAGACCCGCGAACGCATCGGCCAGGTGGCCAGCCTCTCCGCCCACGAGGACGCCATCGGCGAGACCATCGCCGAGGCCATGGAAAAGGTCGGCAAGGACGGCGTCATCACCGTCGAAGAGTCCCGGGGACTCACCGACGAGATCGAGTACGTGGAAGGCATGCAGATCGACCGCGGCTACATCTCTCCTTACTTCATCACCAACAGCGACCGCATGGAATCCGCCATCGACGACGCCTATCTCGTCATCACTGACAAGAAGATCTCCGCCGTCGCCGACCTGGTGCCCGCCCTCGAAAAGCTGCTCCAGCTCGGTCAGAAGAACGTTGTCATCGTCGCTGAGGACGTGGACGGCGAAGCCCTGGCAACCCTGGTTGTCAACAAGCTGCGCGGCATCATGAACGTCCTGGCCGTCAAGGCCCCCGGCTTCGGAGACCGCCGCAAGGCCATGCTCGAAGACATCGCCATCCTCACCGGCGGCACCGTCATCAGCGAGGAAACCGGCCGCCGTCTGGACTCGGCCACCATCGAGGACTTCGGCCGGGCCCGCCGTGTCGCCTCCACCAAGGACGACACCACCATCGTCGAAGGCCACGGCTCGGAAGAGGGCATCCAGGCCCGCATCAACCAGATCAAGGCCCAGATCGAAGACACCACCTCCGAGTACGACCGCGAAAAGCTCCAGGAGCGCATGGCCAAGCTGTCCGGCGGCGTTGCCGTCATCAAGGTCGGCGCCGCCACCGAGATTGAGCTCAAGGAGCGCAAGGCCCGCGTGGAGGACGCTCTGTCCGCCACCCGTTCCGCCGTTGAAGAAGGCATCGTGCCCGGTGGCGGAGTCGCCCTGGTCCGCGCCCAGCGCGCCCTGGAAGGCGTCAGCCTCAGCGGCGACGAGCTGGTCGGCCTCAACATCATCCGCCACTCGCTCGAACAGCCCCTCAAGATCATCGTCGAAAACGCCGGTGGCGAAGGCGCCGTCGTCCTGCACGATGTCAAGGACCAGTCCGATGACTACGGCTACGACGCCGAGGTCAGCGAATTCGGCCCCATGCTCGAGCGCGGCATCATCGACCCGGTCAAGGTAACCCGCTCTGCCCTGCAGAACGCCGCCTCCGTCGCGGCCATGGTGCTGACCACCGAGTCCATGATCACCGAGATCCCTGAGCCCATGCCGGCGGCCCCCGCCGCCCCCCCGATGGACTTCTAAGCGTCCAACGGCAGCATACGGGAAACAACGCCGGGGTGGTTGTAACAACCACCCCGGTTTGCATTTGCCCAATCCATCACCAACCACAACCGGGCCACATGCATCCGCAAACCGCTCAAGGTGAGATTATCCGACCATGTGGTTTTTGGTGCCCGTCATTCCTGCACAAATCTCGCACCCTCAGGGAATCCGCTCAAGTCGGATGCAGGAATCCGGTGAATCTCTCCAATCAGGGCCATCCTGCCTTTCCGGTCCATCCATGCAAAACTCACCAGGAACGGAACGTCACCCAACGCTCCCGGCGTTTTACCTGCAAGCCGTATGCGGTTATAGTTATCGTCGCGTTGGTCCCGCACCGCCTCGCTGTTTACGCTTGCTGGGGTCGGACAACCCCGCGCCAGAGGCAACTGTCTGAAGTCTTCGATGCTGAAAAGAATCCTGGATTGGTACCCGGCGACCCCGTTCTACTACGGTTGGCTGGTTCTTGCCATGGGATCGCTGTCGTCAGCGGCCGGAGCAAGCGTGTCCCAGGTCGTGCTGGGCGCAATCCAGGTGTACATCGTCGAAGACACCGGATGGGACATCGGCACCCTTTCCATCGCGGTCACCGCCGGAACCTGGTGTTCAGGCGCGTTGGCGCCTTTCGCCGGCCGCCTGGCCGACCGCTACGGTCCCCGCGTCCTGGTAACCGCCGGACTGATCGTAGTAGGTTGCTCCCTGCTCGTGTTGTCCAACGTGGACACCAGCACGTTGTGGCAGTTCTTCGCCGCCTACATCGTCGGACGCGCAATCAGCAACCCGTTCCTTATCGGCGTCGTCCCGCGCACGGCCAACGTCAATTTCTTCCGCCGCCGGCGGAACATCACTCTGGCAATCTCCGGAATGTCCCGACCGGTTGGCGGCGCCATCAACATCCAGGTGATCTCGCTCATCGCCGTAACCCAAAGTTGGCGGGCGGCCTATGGATACGTCGGGCTGTTTCTGTTGGCGCTTTCCATTCCGGTGTTCGTGATCATGCGCCGTTCCCCGGAGCAAATCGGAATGCTTCCCGACGGCGACCGACCCACCGCCGCCCAGGCCCGAGCGGGCAGCGGATCCCGCGGCGGTCGCGCTCCAGCCACTCCAACACCCGAATTCAGTTGGACCGTCCGCGAAGCCATGCGGACCCGCGCCTACTGGTGCATTGCCGGCACCGCGATCCTGGCGGTCATCGCGTCTGCCGGCCTGGGATACGTGCTGGTGCCCTATCTGGTCAGCGAGTCGGGACCGGCGCTGTCCAAGCCGCAGGCCGTGGGTGTCGGCAGCCTGGGAGCGGTGCTCGCCATGACCACGCTGGCGTGGGGCTTCCTTGCCGACAAACTGGGACCCCGCTACTGCATGGTGCTGACAATATCCGGCGCGGTGTTGTCCGGCGTGTTCCTCATGGTCGGCGTCAACTCCGTGTGGACCGCCTATCTATTCGCCGTCCTGTGGGGCTTCTTCTCCAACACGGTGGGCACCCTGGAACACATGCTGCTGGCCCAGTATTACGGACGCGGTTCCTTCGGAGCGATTCTTGGTTCCCTGGGGCCGTTGCAGACCACCGCCCTCGGCGTTGCGCCTGTGTTCGGCAGCTACCTTTTTACCTTCACCGGAGACTACGACATCGTCTTCACCGTGCTGATGGCGATGTACGCCGGCGCCGGGGCTCTGATTTTCCTGGCCAAAGCGCCCCGTCTTCCACCGAGGGCCGAAGCCATGCAGGGCGAAACCGCCGGCAGCCCAGCGACAGTATAATCTCACGCACTCAACCATCGGAGGCAGTCAAATGGCAAACAGCACCTACATGAACCCCAGCGGGATCGCCGACCCTTCACCTTCCGGATTCACCGCGGTGGTGAAAGCCGGCAACACCGTGTACATCGCCGGCATGGTCGCCCAGGATGAAAACGGCAACGTAGTCGGCGCCGGCGACACCGAGGCCCAGACCCGCCAGATCTGGCGCAACATCGAGGTCGCGGTCACGGCGGCCGGCGGAACCCTCGCCGACATCGTAAAGACCACCACCTATGTTACCGGCATTGAGCACGGCGCGGCGGTTCGCAAGGTACGCGGGGAACTGTTCCCGTCCAACCCGCCCACCAGCACCCTGCTGGTCGTCAGCGAACTCGCCAACCCAGCCTACGTCGTGGAAATAGAATCCATCGCAGTCATTGGATAAACCGGATAAAACAAAATGGCCCCGCCGAACCGGCGGGGCCATCAATTTCACCCGACGCCGACGACGATCATCGGCCGTTAAACAGCCCCTGGGATTCGGCCTTCCTGGTCTGCAGCACCACCCACATCCGGTGCCACACGAACCGACGCTCCGGTTCTTCCAGGCGTCGACCGATCAACTCCCGCACCGCCAGCACGGCTTGACCGGCAAAGAACCCCCAGTGCCCGGGCTCATCACGAATCCAGCCCTCCAACCTGTCCGGGTGGGCGTCTGCAACACCGGCCAGCACTGAATCCAGGGCAACTTCGCCGTCGCCCTGCCCGGTAGCCATCGCTTACCCGCCGCCAACCGGGCGCACGATTTCCAGGGCGTCGCCCGGACTCAACTTCACGTTGGCAAAATCGTCCTTGCGGATGACCTGCCCGTTGTAACCCACGGCGATGAACCGCATATTCACGTCAATCGTTTCGAGGTAAGACTGCAGGTTGTGCCCGTCGTCGACCTCGCGTGGTTTGCCATTGACTTGCAGCGTAATCATGGCGGCGCTACACCTCCTTGAACGCGGACTTGTTCGAATTGGCGCGACAACGCGTCCCGCCCGGCTTCGTTGCCGGCAGCGTCCAGCATCGCGGACTTCAACCGCTCCGCGGCCAGCCTGGGATCATCGCTGCCCAGTATAGCGGTGATCACCGCCGCTCCGGTCGCTCCGGCTTCCATGACCTGGCCGACGTTGGCCGCGGTAATCCCGCCGATGGCCATCAGCGGAGTTTCGACACCAGCCGACCTGATGCGTTCGATCAGGCCCGGACCCGACGGTTCCTCTCCCGGATGCGATCTGGTGGCAAACATTGTGCCCACCAACAGAAAATCGGCGCCGTCACTTGCGGCCGCAACCGCCGACTCAACCGAATGTACCGACCTACCAATGGTCGCGTCGTTTCCTGCAATCAGTCGCACCGACGCCGTCGGCATCGCCGCCTCGCCCAGTTGCACCCCGTCGGCTTCGGCGGCAACCGCCACGTCCGCCCGTTCGTTCACCAGCAGCAGCGCGCCGGAGGGCAGTGATCGACGCAAAGCGCGCACTCGTTCCAGCAGTTCGCCGCCGGGCATTTCCTTGTCGCGGACCTGGACGATATCCACTCCGCCGATCACGGCGGCAGCAGCGCGACCGGGCAACTCGTCAGGTGGACACACGCCACTGTCGGTCACCAGGCACAGGCAGGGATACGGTAGGGGAACCGCACCCGAACGGGCTTCCGAACTCATTGGAGTAGGCCGTCAGTCGGCTACGGCCGGTTCCGGTACATCGGTCGGCGGGCTGCTGGCGATGGCTTCGGTCCTCACCGGAATCCGGCCCGCCAGGTAGGCCTGGCGGCCGGCCTGCACGCCCTTGCGGAAGGCATCCGCCATCATCGCCGGATCCTCTGCCTGGGCGATGGCCGTATTGACCAGCACCGCCGATGCTCCCATCTCCAGCGCCTTGGCGGCGTCCGACGGCACGGCCAGCCCTGCGTCCACAACCACGGGAACGGTGGCGTTCTCCAGGATAATTCGCACCTCTTCCACCGTGTGGATACCCTGGCCCGAACCGATGGCGGAACCCAGCGGCATGACGGTGACGCAGCCCACCTCTTCCAGATTTTTGGCCAACACCGGGTCGGCGTGGATGTATGGGAGCACCTTGAAACCGTCGTCCACCAGTTGTCGCGCCGCCTCCAGGGTCCCGTTGGGGTCTGGGAACAGGTACTTGGCGTCCGGAATCACTTCGAGCTTTACGAAATCGGTCTGCGCGACCTCGCGTCCCAACCGGGCAACGAACAACGCCTCTTCGACGGTGCGACACCCGGCCGTGTTGGGCAGGATGCGGTACTTGTCCAGGTTGATGTGTTCCAGAATGTTCTGCTCCGGGTTGTCCAGATCAAGCCGCCGGATGGCAACGGTGACCATTTCGGTGCCCGACGCCTCAAGGGAGTCGACCATCTCCTGCATGCTGCGATGCCGGCCCGTTCCTACAATCAGCCGGGAATTAAACGACACGCCACCTATAACCAGCTCGTCGGCCATGGCTGCCACTCTCCTGTTGTTTTGCGCGCGCCCCTGCAAGCGTCCTAAAATACGTTGCCGCCAGGCGGGAACCCGGCGGCAATTCATGTGCGCTACCTACTGTTCCTACGCCGGCATTACCCGAGTCAGGTACAGACGGTCGGCGACGAATTGGGCCGCCCTCTCAGCCTGGTTTACCCAAGCTCCCGCCAGAAATTGCGTGAGGCATTCAGTTGTCGCTTGAATGTAGCACCAGCCGCCACGCAAGTCAACGCACCAACCACCCGCGTTGCAACCAGAGACATCAGGATGCCAGGTCATATCATATCGAGTAGGGGCGGGTTTAAAACCTGCCCCTACGGACGTTCAAACCACCCGACAGGCGGACATGGAAATCGGTGAGATTTCCAATCCCTACCGTCCTGCCTACCCTGTCCACTGATTGATATAAAACAACCTGAAACAAACAACCTGAAACGGATTATTGCCATCCCGGCCCGCCAACCCCGTTGTGTTATTCTGCCGCAAAGACCAACCAGGAGGTGTCGCATCATGCGGGCTGCTGTGTACAAGGGCGAGCAGGTGTTGCAGGTCGAGGAACTTCCGGATCCCACACCGGGTGCCGGAGAAGTGGTTATGAAGGTAAGGTATTCCGCGATCTGCGGTACCGACGTCCACGCCTTCATGTACGACCTTGCCCAACCCGGCGCGGTCATGGGCCACGAATACACCGGAACCATCGTCGACGTGGGCCCTGAAGTCACCCGTTGGCAGATTGGCGATCGCGTGGTTGGCGGAGGAGGACACCCGCCTCCCGGCGGCGCGTCGGCAACCCGAACCCATCCGCGCTTCAACTATCGCACCATGGGGTTCCAACACAACACCCGGCCCCGCGGGTACGCCGAGTACGTCCTGCTCAACGACTGGGAGCCAACGCCGGTGCCCGCCGACGTCACCGACGAACAGGCCGCACTCTGCGAACCTTGCGCCGTAACCGTCCACGCCGTGCGCCTCTCCGACATCAAGCTGGGCGATTCCGTCCTGGTACTTGGCGCCGGCCCCATCGGCCTGCTGTGCATGCAGACCGCGCGCGCCGCCGGCGCAACCACGGTGATCGTATCCGAGCCCGCGCCCGCCCGCGCCGATGCCGCCCGACGCCTGGGCGCCGATGCCGTCCTCAACCCCTCCGATCCGGACTTTGAAGCCCGCGTCGTTGAACTCACCGGAGGAACCGGCCCTCAGGTTGTATTCGAGTGCGCCGCCGCTCCGTCAACGTTGGAGCAGGGACTCGATTTGTGCGCCCGCGGCGGCCAGGTCGTGATGATCGCCATCGCGTGGGAACCGACGCCGGTGGCCCCGCCCAACTGGATGGCCCGCGAAGTCCGCATGCAGTCATCCTTCGGCACTCTACCCGAGGACTGGCGAATCGCGCTCGATCTGATGCGCACCGGCAGCGTGTCCGTCGAACACATGCTGTCGGCCACCAACTTCGTACCCCTCGAAAACATCCAGACGGCCTTTGAAGCCCTTTGCCAACCCACCACCCAATTGCAGATGGTCGTTGAACTGTGACACGCCTGCCCCGCGTCGTCGGCCCGTCAGCCCTGGCGTGGAGTCTGACCGTTATTCTCGCGGTCGCCGCCTGTTCGAACAATCAGGAGGCCACCACCTTTGCCGACCTCATTGCGCTGGAACCGGATGAACATCGGCGGGTTCTGCTGGAGGGTATGGAGCAGGGCCGGATGCTGTACGTCAAAAGCGAGCAGTATAAAAGCTTGCCGTCGGGCAACCTCCCACAGCGTTTGGTCAAGGAAACCTGGTTGAGCGCCAGCGCCGACGGAACCATCGGGCTGGCGACGACCACACTCCATTACCCGGATGGTCCGGAGACTATGGAAACGTTGGCCGCATACGGCGCAACCACGGTGGATGACTGGCTGGGTTGGGCATGGCAGGCGAGCCGGTGGGCCGAACGCTCCGGCGCGGAATCGAAAGGGATCGGCGAACTGCACGGACTGGCTTGCCTGATTTACGAATGGGAGACCGACGATGGAGTGGAGCGACTGGAAATCGTCCCGGACGCCCCGCTCATCGTGCGCGAATCCTCCTGGGCGCGGGACCAGCGAGGAGAACTGACGTTGACCCTGTCAAACACGGTGCTCGAATATCAACTGCTTCCGGCCGGCGCGGAGCCACCCGCCGTCACCCGCAATTGACCGGCTGACCTCCGGTTGCCGCTGCAATGACGCCAATCTATAATCGAACGACGCAAATGTATTGCGGCGGCGGATGCTGCCGACCCAAGAGGAGGCCGTTTTGACTACCACCACTCGCAGCCCCAAGGGCTTGCTGAAGCATCGCAGCAGCGACATCACCGACGGGCCGCACCGCGCTCCGGCTCGCTCCTATCTGCGGGCGATGGGGCTGACCGACGACGACCTCGCCAAGCCCTTCGTCGCCATCGCCAACCTGGCCAGCGACGTCACGCCCTGCAACGTACACCTTGACCGGTGGGCCGCCGCCGCCAAGGAAGGCATCAGGGAGGCCAACGGTACGCCCTTCGAGTTCGGCACCATCACCGTCAGCGACGGCATCTCCATGGGCACCGAGG
>CAZCZB010000086.1:0-12885 GCA_964502995.1 uncultured Dehalococcoidia bacterium | reverse complement strand
CCGGGGCAAGAACTACATCGTCACCGAGGCCGTCTCCGTTGACGAGGACGGCCGCCTCATCGACCGCGTCATCACCCACGAACTCAAGCAGCCCACGGAGGTAGGCAAAAAATGGGGAGGCTAGATCGCACCTACGAGGTGGGGGACGAACTGCCCCCGCTGGTCAAGGAAATGACCCAGGAGGCCATCAACCTCTTCGAGGGCAGCGGCGGCGATTCCGAACCCTCGCAGTTCACCGACGAGGAGACCGCCCGCGAGACCCTGGGAACCGAGGGCACGGTGGCGTCGGGCCGCATGTCCCTCTCCTTCGCCCTCGAACTGCTCCGCCGCTACTTCGGCAGCGACGTGTTCAACCACACCGGCGCCGTTGATCTCAGGTTCCTGCGCCCCGTCCGTCCCGGCGACACCATCACCTTCAGGGGCACGGTGCTCGGCGTGGATCGTGAGGTCAACGGCAGCCGCGTCTCGGTGGAGATCAGGGTCGAGAACCAGCGCGGCGACACCACCGGCGCGGGCCAGGGCAGCGCCGTCGTACCCAACGCCTTTCTCCCCCAGGAATAGGCGGCTCCCCAGGGCCGTTCGTTTATCGCTCCACCTGTCCGCTCATCCTGCGAAACGACCGCCTGTGGCGGGAGCCTGCCGAAGGATGGGATTCACGGTTCGACAGGCTCACCATGAGCGGACTGCTAACCCATGCGTGCCCCGGCCGTCACTCCTCCTCGCTGATGCGCACGATGTACGTACCCACCGGCGGAATGGAACGGTGGGGCTCGTAGGGAGTCTGCCCCGATACGGCGACGTGATACGTGCCCGTCGTTTCTGCGGTGAAAGCCACCATGGCGACTCCGCTCGTCCGGCGCGGCCGGTGGTTGTTCGACGTGCCCGGGGCAAGCATACCGTCCTCGTCGTACACTCCGGCAAACCTCACGTCGCTCAGCGCGCCGGCCGTGGAACTCAAACCCTCGGCCCTGACCACGTAGTGCTTCCCTCCCTCCACATCAACGGCGAACCAGTCGGTATCCCCGGGAGTTTCAATGTTCCCCTGGGCAAAACCTCCCAACGACAGCGTTCCCGGCGACTCCGCATTGTCCGTGTGGTCGTCGGAGATGATCTCCATCAGGCTGAACGCATAGGCGCCGGTGTCGCTGGGGTTCTGCGATCCGGATACCAGGATCCGGTACTCGCCCGGCGGGAAGTTCGCCAGGAACAGCAGGGCGTTGAGTCCCTCGCCGCCGTCATCGTTACTGCCGGAAACGGGCATCAGCACAACTTCCTCGCCGTTGCCGGAACTGACTGCAAACATCCGGCCGGTTTCGTCCACGCGGTACGTCGAGCCATTGGAAAAGGTGACCGAGGTGTCGGTGCGTCCCGATGCGTCGTACCAGACCGGCTCCCAGCGCGGTTTTCCGTCCACCTCAAACCGGCCGTTGACGCCCGAGATCCACGGGTCCGACAGCGTGCCGTCGCCCGTGTCTGCCCCCTTCATTTCGACCACGTAGCGCTTTCCCTGCTCCACCGTGACTACAATTGTGTCAAACTCCCCCGACCTGCTGATGTCGCCAGCCATGTAGTGAACGGCCAGCAGGAAATCTTCGGGTTTGACGTCGGTGAGAGTTTGCCGCTTCGGGCCGGTTTCGGTCTCCTCGAACAGCGATACCGAAATGGTCTCGCCCGCCTCCCATGCCGGATTGGAGTCAAGCCGCCAGGCCTGAATGTTGCGGTCGGCGCCCAATTTACTGGCGTCGTTCAACGGGTAGTGTACGCCGTCGGCCTCAAACACCCAGCCGCCCGGGATTGGAACATCCGCATAGAACACGATCTGTACGTAGGAACCGACCTGCTGGACGAAAATCCCGCGAACGTCGTAGCGCACGTCGTCGCGCGTGAATTCCGCCACGTCCAGCGCTCCAATCGGCGGGAAAATGTCCACGGCATAACCCGTGTACGATCGTATCTCATCGCTGGCTATACCAACCTCCATGTTTGTGGACCAGATCAGTTCCACATTTTCCTGGCCGTTCGCCACCGGTTCGTCAGGTTGAAACTCGCCCGCTCCGCCTGCTCCCGCGTTTGTGACCCACTGCGCGGCGTGGCCGATCAACGGCGCGCCGCTCGCCACCACAACCAGCGCGGCGACCACCGCCAGCGCGCCCAACGCCGCCAACGGCCTTGCGGCCCGGCGGGTTGCCGCCTTGAATCCCGGCCGGCCTGAACCCATCAGCTTCTGCATGATTATCCTCCCGCCGTGGTCGGGTAAAGTTATGGTCGGCCCGACCGACGTACTCAAAATCGGTGATGATATGTATCACCGTAATGAATATACGTTGAAATCCGCCGGCCGGATTGCCCGGCCGCAAAAACGGAAGGAACCCCCGGCGTGCCCCGCCGTTCCTACGGAACGCTGCCCGCGTCCCGCCCCGGCGTAGCCGGCTGCGCGTCGCCCCTACGGCTCGGCCATGCGATACCCGATGCCGTGTACGGTGAATATGTAGGACGGATCCCTGGCGTCGTCTCCCAGCTTCCGTCTCAGCGAACGTATGTAGGCCCTCAAAAGTTGGGACTCTCCCAGGTACTCGGGCCCCCACACGTTGCGCAGCAGTTCGTCCTGCGACGCCACCCGGCCCGCCCGGGTCGACAGCTCAACCAGCAGCTTGTATTCCGTGGCAGTCAGATGCACCGGGTTGCCGGCAACCGTGATGGCGTTGGCCCCATAGTCCACCGCCACGTCTCCGGACACAAAGCTCTCCGCCGAATCGACCCGTCGCACGCCGCCGCGTTTGCGCAGGCTCGCCATGATCCTGGCCACCAGTTCCGTGGACGAAAAGGGCTTGACGATGTAGTCGTCGGCGCCGTTCTCAAAGGCCGGTTCAATGTTCTCATCCTCTCCCTGGCCCGAAAGGACGATGATCGGAATCTCATACTCCGTGGACAATCTTTGCGTCAGTCTGAACCCGCCCGGCTTGCCCGAAGACAGGTCCAGCAGGATGAGGCTCGGTTCCTCGTCCCGAATCACCCGGTCCAGATCGTCAAAGTCCGACGCCGCCACCGTTGTGTATCCGGCCTCATCAAGTATGCGGCGTACCCACCCCTCCGTCCGCGCGTCGTCAATGGCCATGAGTACGCTGGATTGCCCGCCGCCGGTGGCGTCGTCGCCCAGCGATGCGGCCCCGGCGGCGCCGGCATCGGTTTCCGCCTCGGATTCTTCGGCGATTGGAATCGTGAATGCAATGGTCATGCCGCCGGTATCGTCTTCGTTCTGCACGCGCATCCGGCCGCCTTGCGCCTCGATGATCCCCTTGCACATCGCCAACGCCAGGCTCTCCGCCCCCGCCGCCTCTCGTATCTCATTCAGCCGCGAACCCACCAACCGCTCGACCAACGGGTGCGACTCGCCCATCGGGCTGACGCCCCCGCTGCGGGCGGACACCGAAATGACCACGTAAATGTCAATCACCGACGCAGACACCCGAACGCTCGCAAGATCCGTCGTATGCCTCGCCACGCTGTACAGCAGGTTGTTCAGAACCTGTCCCATGCGGGTCGTATCCGCGTTGACCATCGGCAGGCCGGCGGCCAGCGCGGTTTCAATTCCGATACCCGAGTGCCCCTGCGTGAACTCCTCGATCGCGCCGTCCAGAAACTCAGACAGGTGTGTCGCCTGGGGCGTGATCGACAGAGTCCCGTTCTCAATGAACGTCAGCTCCATGATGCTGTTGACCTGGGTACGCATGAGATCAACCTGCTGGTCAATGATCGACGTCAACTGCCGGGCCTCCGGCTGATCCCACGGGTCGGTGATTTCCCGCAGCGCCACCGCGGACCCTTTGATCGCGGCCAGCGGCAGGCGCAGTTCCTCGTTCACCAGCGCCAGGAAATCGGCCCTCACCCGTTCGCGGTCTATCACCGGCGTCAAATCCTGGGTTACCACCAGCGCCGCCACCAGGTCGCCCCGTTCGGAGTACATCGGCGCGGCGCTGAGCAGCGCGGCGCTGGTGCCCCCGTCGGGAAACTCGATTATGATGTCCTCGGCCCGCACCGTCTCACCGAACTGAAACACCCGGTAGAGAGGCAATTCGTTCAGCGACATCCGCCTCCCGTCGGCCCGGTACAGCGTCGAGCGAGGGAAGGTCTCCTCCCAGTCGGTTTCCAGGCGCTGGCCGGCAAACCGCTTGAACTCCTGGTTATAGGAAACCAGCCGCCCTGTCTTCGCGTCGAATACCGAAACACCCACCGGCGTAATATCGATCAGGGTGTCCATGTCCGCCCGCGGCACCGCCTCCTCCCGGTTCCCCGATGCGCTGGCGATGGATCTTTCAATCTGCCCCACCAGGAATCCGGCAATATCCTGGTCGTCGCCCGTGAACTCCTCCCCGCTCTCCTTGTCCGCAAGGAAAGCCCCCGCCACCTGCGCCTCCCCGTTCCTGATCTGGAAACCGAGAAATGTCGTACACGAAAAAGGGAACTCCGGCAGCCCCGTCGATCCCAGATAATCTCCAATGTTCGGCAACCGCACGGGTCCCGATGCTTCCGTCAGGCATCTGACCAGTCCGGACTCGGCAGAAGACGCAATGACCAGTTCAATCTCCTCCGCCGTCATCCCCGACGCGCAAACGTCCCGCACGCCACCGGATTCGTCAAACGTCAGGATCGCGCCGCAACGCGCCCCGGTGAGTTTGCGGGCGCTCTCTATCACGTCGTCCAGGACCGCAGAGGTCCCGAAGGAGTCGTTAATGCGTCTGCCAGCGTCAATCAGACCGGAAAGGAGCCCCCGCAGATCGGCGTTCTGCTGCCTTAAACCTGCAATATCATCGGAATTATCATTGGTCGCCGTAGCTTGAGCCTGCACTTGTTTAGACATGTTAAAGCACCAACACCGTGCCGGGCGAGAGTTCAGTGCAACTCTCCCGCGTCCCGGTCGCTCGAAATACTGTGACAGTCAGGCTCTACATTGCCTGGCCTTGGCGACAACATGACATTCTTGAGTATGAATGTACATGGTGGCCAGTCACCAATGATCACTTCTTCACAGACAAAAATCGGCAGCAATTATGACACTTGAACCGCCGTATTGCCACAAAAATAACTGCCGTATTTGTGCTATATGTTGGCAGACCGGATGGCAACCCCCGGCCATCCATCCTCATGGCCGTTCAATCCGCCCCGACCGGCGGCCGCCGTGAACCGGGACACGCGAAGCCGGCCCACGGCAATCCGCGCCAACTCCGCCCACCGTGCGCAACGTCAGCCGGCGGCGGGATCCTGCCGCCGGTTCGCCCTGGGAAAATCGAATGATGCGGCCCAGGCTCCGGCCGGCCCCTAGTCGGGGAAGCGCGAGCGGCTCCACTCCAGGGCCGCGCGCAGCCCGCTCTCCTGGCGGATGCGCACGAACTCCGCGTGCTCGGGCGTATCGGCCGTGTCGAACTGCGTCATCAACTCCAGGTTGTGGTTCAGCGCCGACAGAAAGCCGGCCGATTCCAGCGCCCGGTTGACCGACAGTTTGGTGGTCTTGATGCCAATCGCCGAGATGCCCCGCATCTTCTGGGCCACCCGCTCGCACTCGGCCATCAGGTTGTCGTGGGACACCACCCGGTTCACCATCCCGATCCGCGCCGCCTCGTGCGCGTCGATGATGTCGCCGGTCAGCATCATCTCCTTGGCCAGCGCCAGGTTCAGCGAATACGGCGTGATCAGGAACGGCGCGCCGTATCCCAGCCGTATCTCCGGCTCCCCGAGCATGGCGCGATCCGACGCGATCTTCACGTCGCACACCTGCACCAACTCGCACGCGCCGCCCAGCGCATAGCCGTTGATCGCGGCGATCACCGGCTTGCTCAGGTTCCACACCATCAGGAACGTGTCGATGTTGCGCTTGAGACTTGAGCGCCTGCCGTCCACCGACAGCGGTTCGCCGGAGGGGCCGCTGGCCTCCGATTCAATGTCGAACCCGGCCGAGAACGCGCGGCCGGCGCCCGTCAGGATCACCACGCGCACGTCGGGGTCCGCCTCAATGGCCTCCAGCGCCTCGCGAAACTCCGATATGAGCGTCGGGCTCAGAGCGTTCAGTTTCTCCGGCCGGTTCAGAGTCAGATAGCCGATCCCGTCCCGTTCCTCGTACAGCAGCGTCTCAAAAGCCATTCCGGTCACTCCATGCCATGATTGCCCAGGTAATTCCCGGCCCAGCGTCATTCCCGACCCAGCGTCATTCCCGCCAGGGCCGGAAATCCAGTACCACAGCGTTACGGGCCAATGATCTCCACGGACTGGATCACCACGGGGTTCACCGGAGTCGAGCCCTCGCCGCCCGGCTGCGTGGGCGCGGTTGCAATGACGTCGATGGTTTCCAGGCCGGCCACCGCCTGCCCGAAGATGGTGTAATTGGGGGGCAGGCCGTAGTCGGCGTGCATGATGAAGAACTGGCTGCCGTTGGTGTCCGGGCCGGCGTTGGCCATGGCCAGCACGCCCCGCGAGTACGCGCGCTGCACCGGTTCATCGGCAAATCGGTATCCGGGACCGCCGCCTCCGGTGCCGGTGGGGTCGCCGCCCTGGATCATGAAACCGGGAATGGTCCGGTGGAATATCACGTTGTTGTAGAAACCCTGCCGCGCCAGGAACACGAAGTTGTTCACCGTGTTGGGCGCCTCGCCCGGCAGCAGTTCAACCGTGATCGACCCGGCCGTGGTATCGATCACCGCGGTATAGGACGACGCGGGATCAATGGTCATGGTCGGCGGCGAGGACCATTGCTTGACCGAGTGGCCCTGGTTCACCATAACCTCGGGTGTGGACGCGCCGGATTCCGAGGACCCCGCGCCCGTGTCGGCGATCTGGGTCGCCTGTGGAATCTGGGTTGGGCTGGTTGCCGCGCCGCCTGTTTGGGACGCCGCTCCTCCGGTTTGCGATGCCCCCGCCGGCTGCTCCGTCTCCGCTCCTCCCGGAACGGGAAGGAACTCGCACGCGGCCAGCAGCAGCGCCGCCATGCCGGCGATCAGGGATGTGGCTATGATTTTGCGAACTTTCATCATGCTCTGCTACACATCAGTAGGGACGGGTGATCTTGGCGACTTCCTTCAGCGCTTCCAGGGTGAAGTCGGGAGACTGGCACAGGCTGATGGTCTTCTCTTCATACTCGGCGATGGTTTCGACCATCCCCGGAATCCGGTCGGCCAGCTCAAACGGAATGTTGGTCACGCCGTGCTTGTCGCCGTGCAGCAGGTCGCCCGTCGAAACCGTCAGGCCGCCCACGTCGATGGGTATGCCCATGTCAACCATGTGAACGTAGGCGTGAGACACCGACACTTCCTTGGCAAAAAACTGGAAGCCCAGCTCGCGCACCTCGTCCAGGTCCCGCACCGTGCCGTCGGTGGCAACCGCAACCGCGCCCAGCGCCTTGTGGATGTTCGACTGCACCTCGCCCCAATACGCGCCCAGCGGCGGGTTGTCAATGTCGTGCAGCACGATGAAACGCGGCTCCGGCACCGACACAATCAGGTCCCACCAGTCCTCGCGGGCCACGCTGCGTCCTTCGGGACGGTTGGCGGAAATCACGCCGGTGACGGCATAGCCCACGATGGGCGGAAAGTCCTGGAACACCGTCTTGATTTCGGGCAGCATGAACCCGTCGTTCTTGGGCCGGAAGTTGAACCCCTCAATCGCGTTGCAGATGCTTGGCGAATCGATACTGGCGAGAGCCTGCAGGGTAGCGTCGCTCACGGTCTGATACAAGGCCGGGCCTCCTGGAATTAATGCACAGGTTACGCGCCGGCAATCCACCGGCGCGCAAAAAAGCATATCACAAACCGTCGTCGTTGGACGCAGTTGCAAGTCAGCCGGTAAGTGCTTTGATCAATGGTGAACCGCAACGCACGACTCGGATCAACTCCCACTGACCGCGAAAGTTGATCCTGTTGGCGCGGTTCAGGAGATTGTCTCGCTCCGCGCGACGCATTTGACCATCGTAGGCAGCAACCGGTCGAAAGCGCACCGCGATGTCTCTCGGTATCAATCGGTCTGCAATCGCGGCTCCGGCAGTCAATTGCCGAACGAATTTGCTCGCCTCAGCCCTACCCGTGGTGAGTTCAATTGGAGCTACCCACTCGGGGCTGCTGCCATTGTCGGCCACCAGCAGGAAATCGCAATGCGGCTCACTTCTGGCGACTGGAGAAGCTTCGTGTTCCAAATTGACCAGGATGCGCGTCCTCGGTGTTCCGCTCAAAGAGAGTGAGCAGCCGCTATTGCGGCATCGTCTCGCGTGGCAGGAAGGGTCTGTGCGATTTGTAACGGTCGACACGGCAGTGGTTGTCATCCCCCATTCTCGACCCTTGAAGAGATTTCAACCCACCGGTTGTAGAGATCATGTGTGACCAACCCGAACCTTGATGGAAATGTTCCCATCTCCTTGTCGAGCGGCATCTCCTTGACCACTGTCCCGCCGTCCGCGTCCTCGCTGGGCTCAAAGAGCCAAGCGCCAACCTTGTCAGCACTGAGCGCCAGATCCGCACCCTCCAGGCCCTCTCGTCGTTCTTCCGGCAACTCCGACATCAGCACCAGGTTCGCCAGCTCCTCCAGCACCCATTCGCTGTGCGTGGTGATGATTATGCGTATCCCAGCCTTCACCGCGGCCGCCAGCAGCCGCGTCAACTCAACCTGCATCGCCGGATGAAGGGCGGACTCAGGCTCCTCGATGATGAGCGTTTCTCCCGGCTGAACCACGTGCCGCAGATACAGCACCACCGGCGCCAACTCCGACACCATTGACGACGTGTTCATCAGCGGAATGTCTCGGTCCCAGTCCTTTGGCCGGTAGAAGAACGACGGATAGCCGGCGAGATTGCTGTCAATCCGTATCTCGCCCCCCAATATATTCCGTTCCATCTTTTCCGAAAGATGTTCAACTAATGCGGCTGGTTTGCTGGGTGAACTTCCTAAGCCAACAAGCCGTTCCAAAAAATCGCCATACACTCCAGAAAATGTCGGCCGTTCCTCTCGATCAGAAAGAACGCTCGATGCCCTGGATATCAACGCGCTCGTCAACGCTTGGTGAGACCGAACTGCACCGGCGCGGTCTGCCGGCAAGTAGTGAGCGGGACGGCCTACATTCCCAACGGCGGAAGAAAGTACGGGACTGGCGAGCGCACCGAGGAATAAGCGAGCATTGTCTTCGTTCAACTGTTCAACATCGTCGGGTGAAAAGTAAAGCCAAGGGCGAGCCGCGCCGAAATCCATTTGCACTGGCAAGGTATTTGCGATCGAAAAGTCGATCATCGTGCCGCTGGATGTTACAGAAGTTTGGAAACGAAATTGTTCGCCATCCCCGCTTGGATAAGGGAATTCGCCAGATACGGAAAATTCATTTCCCTTTCTGCCCTGATGGCGAGTCAGATGATCGGTTTTACCAACACCAAAGCATCGCAAAACCGCATCGTTCCAATACCGGCTCTCACCACCACCGCTGCTGATAACCCGCCTGATGAGGTCCGCAATGTTATCCGGAGGGTCATCAACATACTCTCCGTCCAAACGCCGGTTTGCTCGGACGAGCGGAATCTCTTCGTACGCCCAAGCATAAACTGCTTCAGCTTCTTCTGTGGATAATTCCATCTGACGAGCAGAGTTAGCTAAAGGCCAGCCTGAAGTTGTTAACCGGATAGAGTCAAGCCTATATTCGGTGTGTTCGGAGAATCTGCCAAAAAACCGGTGCAGCGCATAAATCAGCGTCGCCAGGTACGACTTGCCCGTATTGCTCGGCCCTACGAAAACGGTGAGCGGGCGCAGCTCAATCGTACCCTCCGCAATCGGGCCGAAGTTGCGAACCGATAGTTCAAGGTGCTTTTCGTCGGATGCCGTGACCATGGTGGGCCTCCCGCGCACGCGCGTCAGGCAATTCTAGCAGACCGCACCATCCCGTTTATCCTGCCCATCCATGTAGAACCCGCTCGCTCCATCTACCACCCGCTCGCTGCTCCCGAGCGCCGCCTCCCGGTTGACACCACCCCTTTCCCAACGCAAAATACCGCCATCACGCACCGCCTGCGCCACACTGATACCGGAAGGTGACGAAATGGCAGAGATTCTGGGCCTCGGCCTTACTCATTACCCACCCCTCATCGGGCCCGACGAAGACAAAAACATCCCCCTCAAGCGCACCCTCCAGCACAATAAAAACGTGCCCGAGGAGATGAAAAACCCCAGCAGTTGGCCCGAGCCAATGCGCATCGAGTACGGCGAAGATGAAGGCTACGCCTCGTCGCTGGAACACCGCGCCCGCCTGGTCGCCGGATTCCGCCGCATCCGCGAAGAGCTGGACGCCTTCAACCCCGACTTCGTCGTCATCTGGGGCGACGACCAGTACGAGAACTTCCGAGAGGACATCATCCCGCCTTTCTGCGTCCTCGCCTACGACGAATTCGAGTGCAAACCCTTCGGCGAAGAGGGACACGCCGGCCGGCGCAACGTGTGGAACGAGCCGCCCGGCACCACCTTCAAATACAAGGGCAACAAGGAAGCCGCCCGAACCCTCGTGTCCGGACTCATCGACCGCGGCGTTGACATGGCCTACGCCTACCAGGGACTCCACGAGCAGGGCCTCGGTCACGCCATCCTCAACACCCTGCTCTACCTCGACTACGACCGCAAGGGTTTCGACTACCCCGTCGTGCCCATGCTGGTCAACTGCTACGGCAGCAAGGTGATTCGGAACCGGGGCGGCGCCATCGAGTACCTGCCCGATCCCGACCCGCCCGGGCCGTCCCCCAGGCGCTGCCTGCAGGTCGGCGCCGCCACCGCCGAAGCCCTCAAGGATTCGCCCTACCGCGTGGCGCTCATCGCGTCGTCCTCATGGTCCCACGCCTTCCTGGTCGAGAAGAACCACTGGCTGTGGCCCGACATCGAGTCCGACCGCGCCCGCTTCGAGGAACTCAAGGCCGGCGACTACCAGGCATGGTCCCGCATCTCCACCGACCAGGTGGAGGACGCCGGCCAGCAGGAAATGCTCAACTGGATGTGCCTCGCCGGCGCCATGGACACCCTGGACTACAAGCCCGAAATCCTCGACTACGTCGAAACCTACGTCTTCAACTCCAACAAGTGCCTCGCCATCTTCAAGTGACCTGCGGATTGAACGTCCGTAGGGGAGGGTTTGAAACCCTCCCCTGCACCGTCGAATTTCGCCGTTTTCGGGGCAACCACCAGGGTTGCCCCTACACGAACAAGGAGAACCATCATGGCTGAGATTCTAGGACTGGGCCTCACCCACTCGCCGTCGTTCATCCGGCCCGACGAAGACGGCGAATCGTCCCTCAAACGCACCCTCCGCACCAACGACCGCATCCCCGCGGAGATGAAAAACCCCTCCAACTGGCCGGAACCCATGCGCATCGAGTTCGGCGAGGACGAGGGCTACGCCTCCGCCGTACGCCTCCGCGAGCGCATGGTCGCCGGATTCCGCAAGCTCCGCAGGGAACTCGACGCCTTCAACCCCGACTTCGTCGTCATCTGGGGCGACGACCAGTACGAGAACTTCCGCGAGGACATCATCCCGCCCTTCTGCGTCCTCGCCTACGACGAATTCGAGTGCAAACCCTTCGGCGAAGAGGGCCACGCCACCCGCCGCAACGTGTGGGATGAGCCGGCCGGCACCACCTTCAGGTACAAGGGACACAAGGACGGCGCACGCTCCCTGGTGTCCGGCCTGATCGACCGGGGCGTGGACATGGCCTACGCCTACCAACCCCTGCACGAGCCGGGCCTGGGCCACGCCATCCTCAACACCATCCTGTACCTTGACTACGACCGCAAGGGATTCGACTACCCCGTGGTGCCCATGCTGGTCAACTGCTACGGCAGCCGCGTCATCCGCAACCGCGGCGGCAGCGTCGAGCATTCGCCGGATCCTGACCCGCCCGGCCCGTCGCCCAGGCGCTGCATGGAAATCGGCAAGGCGGCGGCCCAAACCCTCAAAGATTCGCCGTACCGCGTCGCCCTCATCGCCTCGTCCTCGTGGTCCCACGCCTTCCTCACCGAGAAGAACTGGTGGCTGCACCCCGACATCGAGTCCGACCGCGCCCGGTTCGAGGAGATGAAGGACGGCGACTACCAGGCCTGGGCGCGCATCTCCACCGCCCAGATCGAGGACGCCGGCCAGCAGGAACTGCTCAACTGGGCCTGCCTCGTCGGCGCCGTCGACGAACTCGGCTACAGGGCCGACATCGTGGACTGGTACGAAACCTACATCTTCAACTCCACCAAGTGCCTCGCCGTATTCCGGTAGGCTTCGCAGACCCAACATCCGTAGGGGCGACGCATGCGTCGCCCCTACACTTTTGCGCCAACCACCAACCAAGCCAACCCCCACCGGCGCTCACCACCGGCGTAGGGGCGGGTCTGAGACCCGCCCCTACATGGTTCACACCCCCACATCCCCAACGTGGGCCGACAACATGGTCGCTGGCACGTTACACGTTCCGGTACACCTCGCTGCCCGATGCCTTGAACTCCTCGGACTTCTCCTGCATCCCCATCAGCAGCGCGGCGGCGTTGTCGCCGATGCCCTTGCTCTTCGCGTAGTCCCGCACGTCCTGCGTGATCTTCATCGAGCAGAAGTGCGGCCCGCACATCGAGCAGAAGTGGGCAACTTTCTGCGCATCCTTGGGCAGCGTCTCGTCGTGGTAGTCCCGCGCCATGTCCGGATCCAGGGCCAGGTTGAACTGGTCCTCCCAGCGGAACTCGAACCGCGCCTTCGACAGGGCGTTGTCCCGGATGGGCGCGGCCGGGTGCCCCTTGGCCAGGTCGGCCGCGTGGGCCGCGATCTTGTAGGTGATGATGCCTTCCTTCACGTCGTCGCGGTTGGGCAGCCCCAGGTGTTCCTTGGGCGTTACGTAGCACAGCATC
>CAZCZB010000085.1:0-13024 GCA_964502995.1 uncultured Dehalococcoidia bacterium | reverse complement strand
CATCACCAGCGACATCGGCCAGATGTGCTTTCTGGTTGTGTTTTTCATTTGACAATATCTCCTTTGAGATAGTCGTTGGCTAAACCGGCGGCGGCCCCACTTCCGTGGTTCGGGGGTCTTTGGCTCCCGCTCCGGAGACCGCCGCTAGCCCAATGAGATTGATTGCGCTTTGTTAGCCCGTTGGGAAAGGGCTGCCCGGGCCGCCGGAGCCGGCAGCCATAGGGGTGGCCCTGGCCATATTCGACCAGTCGGTCCATTCCAACATCCCGTCCATCATCCGAGCGGACAGCACGAAGAAGGCGTACTGCGTGCCGTTGACCAGGCCCATTTCGTCGCTGGTCATGGAGATGGTGATGCTCACCATTCCACTGTCATCGGCGGCTGGCAGGTCGTCGTTCATCCAGACGTTCTTGCTGTAGTCGTAGCTGCCGTCCGACATCACGGCGACGCCGGCCACGTAGTACATGGTGGCGTTGTTGCCGGGATTCCAGGACAGCATAACCGAGCCGTCGCCGCCGGTGGCGGTCAGGCCGGAGGCTGTGCCCAGGGTCATGTCAGGAACTTCGGACACCGTGACCATGAAGGTCTGGGTGGCCTGGGCCCTGCCGTCGGACGCCGTAACGGTGATGTTGGCCGTGCCAACGCCAACCGCGGTGACCGTGACCGATCCGCCGCCGTTGGACACTGCGGTCGCAACGTCGGTGTTGTCGGAACTGGCCGAGTATCCCAGGGTGTCGCCGTCCGAGTCGGCAAAGCCGGCGGTGACGGTGACCGGCGCGTCGCCAATCATCATGGTGATGTCAGTAACCTCGCCAACCGTGGTCGGAGCGCTGTTGGTCGGGCCGGTGCTCACCTGGCGGTGGCTGACCTCCAGCGGGTCGCTGATGACATCCCCGGAGGCGTCGGACGCGATGACAATCAGGTTGTCATCACCCAGCCGGCCGGGCGTTACCAGGATGCTGAAACTGGCCATGCCCATAGCATCCAGTTCAATCTTGTTCTTGTTGTCGCCGGCGGTGCCAACGACAGTCGCCGCATCGTCCGGTGCGAAGGTGATGGTGACCATCTGTCGCTTAATGTTGCCAGGGACTCCGCCGCCCTCGGCAGTGGCTGTGACGGAGAAGCCGGAAACAATCTGGCTGGTGCCCAGCCGCTCAGGACCGGTCAGCTCGATCGCATGGATGCCGCCGAGCACGCTGAACTCGATCTTGTCAGACGATACCTTGTCGTCGCCTTCGCCGGCGGTAGCCTTGATGGCGTACATACCCGCGTCAGGGGCATCGTCCCCATCCTTGACCATGACCCGGTGCCAGTCCATGGCAGCGCGCTTCACAACCAGCTTGGCCTCGTCTGACAGCCCAGCGTACATCTTGCAGTACGGGGAACTGGGATCGTCGGCGCCTACGGCGGGCTCGTCATCCATCGGGTACACGGCATCGTTCATCTGCGGACAGTCGAGGGAGTTCCACCATTGCTCCACTCCGCTCTTCATGTCGTCAGTAGCTTCGATGTTGCTAACGGCTAGGATATTTACCGCGGCAACGCTGTCGTCATCGTAGCCGACAACGGCCAGGTTGGTACCCGTTTCCATGGAAACGTCGTTGCCGACGCTGTCCATCGCCTTGGCGCGGATGAAGAAAGAATCACCAGTGGCCAACTCCAGGGGCATGGCCGCATAGGTGGTCAAGGAGACCTCTTCCGGGTCGCCCTTGCGGATGAGATGCACCATCTTGGTGATCTCAGTTCCAATGTTGACCTCTACCGTAACGCGGGTGGCGCCAGTCTTGGGCAGCCCGGTCACCTCTTTCATAACCGTACCATCGGCCATGGATGCGGCGATTGCCCGTTGTAACCCGGTGTCCTTGAACTTAATTGCTGGGTCTGCACCAACAAGATCGAGAGAAACACCGACACCTTCGACGGGGCTACCGTTTGAATCCTTGACAGTAACAGTGACGGTCTCTTCACCAGTGGCGCCGATCTCGTCGCCTGTCGTTATCGAAGAAACCGTCGCGGTTGACTTGCCCGCGTCGATGGGTTCGAGGAAGACAACCTTGACCACGTAACCGGCGTCGGCAGCAAACGTGGTGCTGTCTGTTTCGCCTTCGACATCGTCATACAACACACCGGTAGTAGAGCCGGCTGCCTGGTCAGGGTAACCTATCAGATAGACAATGCCATCCTCGGCCATTGACTTGCTGACGGTGATCTTCTCTTCACCTGCCGTCTGTACTCCCAACACATTTTGTGTTTCTTGGTCGATTGAAAGGAGATGCTGGTTGAGACCATCCTTGGCCAGGTCAGGGGAAACCTTCTTGAAGCTACTACCACCGGTAACGTACACTAGGTGGACAGTAGCGTCAGCCTCGGTACCGGCGGTTGGGTCGTAGGCTCTGATGGTCACGTCCACTGAATCGCCAGTAGTATTGCACTTGCCGCCGGAAATCAAGAGACCGAGGGTGGCTGATTCGCCATCGTCGGCGGTGTCGCCGTCATTATTCACATTGACAGGACCCAGAGTCACGCCTCGTGATACGAGGTTAGTACCAGGGTCAGAGACTTCGCAATCGCCACTAGTGGGATAAGCCGCGAAATCGGTGCCGTCGGATGTGCTAGGGTTCATGACCATCACCCCATTCAATTTGATAGGGTCCTGCTCGACGGTGATTTTGAACGAAACCGAAGCTGTGTTAGTAGCATCGGAGTTGTCCGTAGCCGTGATTGTGATGGTCGATGATTTTCCTGCGTCATTCTGGGCATCGGAAACGTTCGCAGGGATAGTGAACCCGGTAGCCTCAACGAAGTTGCCGTCTGCGATACCGTCCAGCGCATCATCGCCTGTCGCAGATTGGGTAACTGTGTAGGTTACAGTCGCACCATCCAAGTTGAACAGGTCTGACGCAGCTGTATCATCGATCGTACCGCCAGCTTCTCCCACGTCAAGCGTCACGTCCTCAATCGAGCCAGTCGCCGTGACGGCGGTAACCTGAGGCTGAGGGGAATTGTCAGGAGAAAGGAATGCGGCTTGGGCGCCGTTGTCAGGCACGAGCCACAGCCCGGCGGAAATGAAGGCGGCCAGTGCGAGGACTGCCACCAGAGCGATTGGCACGGGGCCAATGCGTTTTTTCAGGTCATATCTCATTGTTGATTTTCTCCTTGCAACCGCATCTCGCGGTGAATAACAAGCAGTGGTCTCAGGCTAATGGTCAGGGCTGAGCCGCCAACCTGCCCGGTCGTTTCGCCAGTGTTCGTCTGTATCACCTCCCGTATCCCTGGAGTTTTTCGCTCCGGAACGCGCGAATCCTCGCTATGATTTCCCGAAACTGCCCGCTATTATAGCGGCATTGCATTACCGAAGTATTAAGGCTCTAACGAACCAATTACCCCAGTTTTATCCCATGATTGATGAGCACCAGCAGGTTGGATTCCGTGCCAATCAAGCCGGATTGGTCGCCAGGGGCAGGGCCCTATTACGCGAAGCCGTCCTGCGTCAACTGGGCAGGACTCGGCTCCAGGGGTTTGTTACCGCCGAACAGTTGGCGGATTTGCTGGACTGGGAGCAACCGGTTCCGAGCGAACTGGGCACGGATGCGCTGCTCTGGATTCTCGAAGACCTGTTCACCCGAGGCCTGGTGGAACCCGCGCATCCCGACGCAGCCCCCGGCGCCAGGGGTGGATGGCGCATGGCTTTGGACGAATATCGGCGTAGCCACGTCGCGGCCCATGATTCGCACCTGCCCAGACACCCCGACGGAGAATGGCTCTCCTTAATACAATGCCCTCGTCCAACCAAGGACAGCCCGTACGCCAACCCGCCGGCGCTCCTCAGAATGCCCGACGGGATCGAGTACGAACCCAGGACCTGGCGCAGGGTACTCGCCCTGGTGGTCGAGTGGCTCAACACGGTGGGTCTGCTCACGCCCCGCGTGAACGTGCCCATGTTCATGGTCCACGGCTCACGCTACTTGGTGAACACCGCGCCCAGGCACAGCGACGCATCGCCAATGATGATCACAGAAAGGGCCGGCGGGCCGGACCGTCTCTGGGTTAATTGCAAGAATTCATCATCGTACGGATGGCATTCCCTCAACCATTCCATCCGGCTGATACGAGCCTGCGGCGTAGCGCCGGAGGACGTGCAACTCTACTTCACTCGCCACGGAGCGTTGGAACTGTCGGCGCTCCGGCGATCACTCGACCGACCTCAGCCGACTCGCGAACCTCTTGTTCACCAAACAACTGACGCCGGTGTCAAACGGCTTTTATGGATCACCATCACAGTCGATGGGGGCCTGGAAATCTGGGAAGCCGTCGGGAGACCGTGACGGCGACCAACGGCGGCGGCGGCCACCAAGCTGCGCTGGTACCGGTCCGACGACGCAACCATCACCCCGTGGGACCATCAGATTTCGTACCGGGAGGTGACGAGGACGGGTGCCGGCGTGACCCCGGGCGATGGGCTCTGGGCCGAAATGGGCAGAAGCCGCGGGAACAACCCACTACGGCGTCTGCCTGGACACGGTCGCGGGAGAAGCCGTCACCAACAACTGCAAGTCCGTCGCGGCGAGGATGCCGTAGGAGCGGTGGGCAACGCCGCCGGACGGCGGCGCGGCGATGACTCGTCAACTAAAGTGCTTGCAGCGCCGCTGGATAGCCAGGGACTGGAGATGCTGCGGGTGTCCGCGGTCGGCGCCGAGGATCCCGCCGGCGCGGCACACCGGTCCGGCTCGATACGCCTGAAAGTCCAGCCGGACGGGAATATCAGGGCCAGGTCGGACATCAGGGTGCGGGACGCGCGAGCCGGGGATACCGCCGCCTCGCCGCCAGGGCAGATCCGGGTAAGGGACCGGTCGGGAACCGGATCCGGCTCTCGGCAGATTCGTCCCAAACAAGCCCCCGGACTCGCTAGCGTCAATGGCCGCAGCGGGTGTGTAACTGTTCGCTGTAATCTGTTATTATCTGATACTAAGTGATGGTATCTGATAATGCAGCAGCAATCTGACCTGATCAGAATTGGAACCGCTGCCCGCCTCCTAGGGGTTACGCCACAGACCCTGCGGAAGTGGGAAGCCACGGGGCACTTGGTGCCGGTTCGCAAGAGTCAGGGAGGTACCAGGTATTATTCGGCCAACCAATTGGTCGGCCAGAAGTCCGATGATCTTCCGACTGTTTGCTACGCCCGGGTATCCAGCCATGATCAGAAGGCGGACCTGGACCGGCAGCAGGCTCTCTTGGAAAGCTACTGCGCCGCCCAGGGGTGGTCGTCGTTGGTGATCAGGGATCTGGGCAGCGGCATGAACTACCGCAAGAAGGGATTGCACCAATTGCTGGAGTTGATACTGGAGCGCCGGATGCGTCGGTTGGTGCTGACTCACAAGGACCGGCTGTTGCGCTTCGGCGCGGAGCTGGTGTTCACGCTGTGCGAACTCAACGGCATCGAGGTGGTGGTGATCCATCAGGGAGAGCAGCCCAGCTTTGAGGAAGAACTGGCGCAGGATGTGCTGGAGATCATCACGGTATTTTCGGCTCGCTTGTATGGCAGTCGGAGCAGGAAGCACCGCAAGTTGCTGGACACTTTGGCGGAGACTGTGCCCGGACAAGTGCCGTCAGGGCAGCATTCATGAAGCGGGCACACCGCATTGCGCTCAAGCCCACGCCCGAGCAGGAATCACTGTTCGGTCAGCATGCGGGTTACGCCCGGTACGCCTACAACTGGGCGGTTGGAGAGTTCAAGGCAGGCCTGGATGTGGGCGAGTGGCTGTCCGAGCGGACGTTGCGGCCGCGTTGGAACAAGGTCAAGGCGATGATCACGCCGTGGTCCGCATCGCTGTCCCAGAACGCGGCGAAATACGCCATCATCGACTTCGGCCAGGCGGCGGGCAGTTGGGGAACGTATCGGCAGCGCGTCAAGGCAGGCGAGCGCCCAAGCCGGCGCGTTGGGTTCCCGCGGTTCAAGCGGCGCAAGCACGAGCAGGGCTTCCGCGCCGACAACGGGCCTGACACGGTGAAGGTGGACGGCAAGGTTGTCATCCTGCCCAAAATCGGCCGAGTGGCGATGGTGGAAGAACTGCGGTTTGCCGGCTCGATCCGCGAGGTGACCGTCAACCGGACGGACGGGACTTGGTTTGCGTCTTTTTGCGTTGAGGACGGCCAGAAGCCGCCGCCAGTGAAGGATGGGCCGACCATCGGTGTGGACGTGGGCGTGGGCACGATGGCAACTTGCTCTGATGGAAGCAAGGTCGAGAATCCCAAGGCGCTGGCTACTAGCCTGAAGCAGCTGCGCATGGTGGACAAGGCCATTGCCCGCAGCCGGAACGTCCATGGCAAGAGCAACTTTTCCAACCGCAGGGAGCGGCTGTATGCCAGGCGGCGCAGGTTGCACGCCCGTGTGGTCAACGTGCGGAACGACTATCATCACAAGGCCACTACGGCGATAGCCAAGTCGGCGGGCTGTGTGGTGGTGGAGACGTTGAACGTGGCTGGGATGATGCGCAACCGGCGCCTGGCTCGGGCCATAGCGGATGCAGGGATGTCGGGCTTCCTGAGCAAACTGGAGTACAAGTGCCTCTGGTATGGAGCCGAGTACGTGAAGGCGGACCGGTGGTTTGCGTCATCCAAGTTGTGCACCCACTGCGGCTGGAAGAATGACGACCTGACGCTGTCTGATCGTGAATGGTGGTGCGGTGGATGTGGTGCACTGAACGACCGCGACGCCAACGCGGCGGTAAATTTGGCAAACTGGCCGGGTTTGAGCTTCCCGGCATCAGGACGTGGAGACCGTGTAAGTCCGGCACAGCTGGCAGTGGTCGGTGAAGCGTCAAACGGGTCCGATGCGTGCTCCGCCAAGCATGGAGTATCAGATTTCATCAGATTCTGAATAGCGGCTTGCCATGCTCGGCAATCACGTACCCGTTGCTGGCGCGATGCACCTCCCGGTCCACGCCGAAGGCCGCCAGCAGGTCGGGGTAGTGGCTACCGGCCATGGACCGGGTGGGGCGCACCACGAGGTAGTGCTCGCCGGAGACGATGACGGTTTCACTCTCGAAGGGCCGCCGGGCCATGAGGTGCTGCT
This sequence comes from uncultured Dehalococcoidia bacterium, assembly GCA_964502995.1. Classification (GTDB taxonomy): domain Bacteria; phylum Chloroflexota; class Dehalococcoidia; order Lucifugimonadales; family UBA3495; genus Bin87. The sequence goes on along the minus strand of CAZCZB010000085.1, from coordinate 5,952 downwards.
TCAAGTGGTGGGCGTTGTCGTTTTCGGCCAGTCGGTCGAAACTGGTCATATCGTCGGGTTCCCGGTCCGGCAGCCGGAAGCGGCCCTAGGCTTTTGACGTCTTGGCAGTGGTGTTGGAGGTGGCCATTTTGCACCTGACCATTGTCGACGATGGCTGCCGGCTCATTTTCGGACTCGATCCTGTACCTCGGCATTTTACACCACGCCGCAATGCCCGGGATGTATCGACCCACCGCCGACGCGGTAACCAATCATTATTCTCCGGAACGTCCGCGCCCGCTCGTGGCGGGGCGGTTTTCTGCAACGACGGCAGGCATACCCGCCGTTGGTGAACGTGCTAGCCGCTGCTGCGGGAACGCTCCACCCGCATCGAAGCCCAGCTCGGCCAGGCCTCGAACCAGCACGTTGTGCGCCGCATTGTCCTCGGCATCGCCGTCGTATCCACAGTGCACACACCTGAACCGGGCGCGGTTCAGCCGGGACACGACGTCCGCCGTGCCGCACCGGTGACAAGTCTGGCTCAGATACTGGGAAGGCACTCGCACGAAGGGAATACCGGCTCTCGCGGCCTTGTATTCCAACATACCGGCAAAGCGCCCCCAGGTCTGTTCTAGTATCAAGCGATTCAGATTCCTCTGGGCGGCCACAGTACCCGGGGGTGCCGAAGCGCCGGCCACGGGCCGTGTCATTGCCACCACGTCCGGCACTTCAATCAGAATCGCGTCATGGTTCAACGCCAGCCTGCTTGATACCTCGTGGAGCCGCCCCTCGTCAGCTTCCCGCTCCCATTGCCAGAATTTCGCCAAGCGCGTCCTGGTTTTCCTGTAGCCTTTGCCGTAAAGACGCGAACCTGGGTCCGAGGGGTCAATCGGGAGCCATTCGAGGCTGTAACGTCCCGTGGCAGTCCGTTGCCAACGCGCCAATCCTCTGCGGACGGAGTCGGCCTGCTGACGCGCCATCTTTCGCTGTAACCGGGCCGGCGTCCGCAAGTCCCGTTCCCTCTTGGCGAGGACCACCGGTTGGTCTGTTCCGGCAGCCGTCATCCGCTGCGCCACGCCGGGATGGAGCCCCACCGGTTGGTTCGGCGACTCCGCCGAGACCTCGGGCAATTCACCGATGGCGAAGGCCATGGACAGGGTGACTCGCCGAGGGGTCCGAGTGATCTTGACGTTGCGGGGCTGTACCGGGAGGCTATCGTCTCCCAGCGGAATACGGTCGTCCCAACGAAACTCGATGCAAGGGAGTCCCTTGATTCTGATATACCCCTTGCGCCCGCTGTCCGACCGACGCAGCCATCGTTCGCTCCCGGTATGGCACTCCAGAGTACGAAACCGGCCTGCGCCTTTGTATCTGGGCTGTCCGAACAGAGACCGCCACTTGCCGGTAGCAGCATCCCATCTGACCAGTTTCGGAGGACCGTCCAACTTGCCGGCAAGAGCGCTGCCCAGCTCGACCATCGCCCGGGTGTAACGACCGTATGCCCGGTCCAACCTTTCAAGGGTCCCTACCGAGATTCGGCGGTTGACGGTGCTGTACTCCGGTAGGGTGGACCGGACGGCGGTCAACTCGCCGGACTGGTGCCTCAGGGTGATCGACACGCGCTGAGTCCGCCACGCGGTCAGCCGCTCCTCCAAAGCGGCGTTATAGAGGACGCGCTGTTCCTCCAGACGCTCGTCCATTAGCCGATGGCCCGCGGCGCTCAGGTATGCCTTAACCCTATAAGTGGTGACCAGTTGCATGTCGGAAATCAGCGCTCGGGGAGTTTTAGAAATGGCGGCTGCGGTACGTCTACGTTCCCCTGTTCACCACGCTGACGAGGGTAGGCAACGGCATGATTGCGTTCCCAATTTTCATGATCAGGCACCGGAATTGGTAGAGTCCTGCTGGCGTAGCAGGTCTTCCAGTTCTAGGACCCGGGCTTCGGCGGCAACGCGGGCTTCTCGCTCCCGGTCGGCGCGGGAGCGTTCGCTCTCGAAGGTGGCGATGGGTTGGCCCTGGGCCGGGTCGTGGAAAACCAACTCGCCCCGCTCCCAGCACAGGTGCAGCCCCAATACGTCGCTGTAGCCCTGCAACACGCCGTCGGGCAACTCGGCTATCTCTATGGTGACGTACCTGCCGTCCACCAGCCTGTCTCCGGCCAGCCGGGCGCCGTGCCACCGTCCGTCAGGAGTGTGGTCGAACCGCCAGTACTCCGTGATGCCCAACGCTGCGTAGTACTCCCGCTTCTCTCCAACGTCAGCATCTCCCGTGCTCTCCGACGCCACTTCCAGCACGAAGTCCGGCGGCTTGCCTTGTTCCGATACGATGTACCCGTTGCTGTCGTCGTATGCTTCGGGGTTCACGCCAAAGGCCACCAGCAGGTCGGGCCGTCGTGCCCGGGACTTGTTGAAGCGGGAGTCAGGTACAATCCACCGGTCCGCCTCCACCAGCGTGGTTTCCGGATTGCCCAGGTGGATGGCCAGGTAGCGCGAGTTGCCGGTCTTGAACAGGTGGTCGTACTGGGTCATCTCGTCAGGCTCGCGCTGCGGCGGGTCCGGCAGCCGGAAGCGGCCCTTGGCTTTGGAAATCTTGGTTGTAGTGTCCGGCGTGGTCATTTCGCACCAGTCGTTTGGCGGCAGCGGACCCTATATGACGGGACTGGTTCAGGCCGAGGTAAGGGCATCCGGCGCTCCCGCACGGGCATGGCTCCGTGAGGCGGATTATACGCCGCTGGAGGAATCGCCGGCAACAGGCCCACAATGGCGTTCGCCGGGCCGGTAGCGTCCGGGGCAATCCGGGCATGGCCTGTTGCGTAGGATTGTTCAAGTAGGGAGATCGGCTACGAATTCCGTCATTAGCGTGTTGGTGTTCCCTCGGATCATGCGACGATATTCGTATTTGCGGTTTGCTCGGCTGGCTCGTGGTGCTGCTGTTGGGATGGCGTCGTCCAACGCAGTTTGTGCCGCGGGTTCCGGGCTACCAGTGAGCACTTTCTCATGGGAGCGGACACTCTGGGGTTGGTGTCGGTGGTCATCAAACCGGTGCCTTTGTGCGTGGTCTTGACGCGAGCTACCACTGTCCCGTGGATGCTCTCCATCCTTACGGTGTCGCCGGTACCGATCAGTTGCGGTCCGTGGCGTTGGCGGCGGTCCGAGTGGCCTGGGGCGGGGTTGCGGCGGAGGAGATGCCGAGGTAACCGTTGCTGATCCCGGAAGGGCTGTCCGACGGGTGTGCCGTGCTTATCGACGTTTGCCTTCTGCTTTGACTTCCCGTTGCTGGGCCGCAGTTCCAGCACCTTGCCGGGCAGGCTAACGATGCTGGTGAAGTCATTGCCCTGTAGGGCAGCGTCGTAGCAGTGCGTCTTGGCGACGCCTAGCTGGTGGCGAGCCCAGGAGACTAACGCGGCGTCGGCGTACTGTATTGGCAGGCCCAGCGTCAGTAGGTCGCGCACGATGGCCGGCAGTGCGGCGTTGACGTGGGCCGCGTGGGCCGCGTGGGCCAGGTCGGAGCTTTGCAGCCTTTCGAGTATGCTTGTCAGCAGTTTGGGCTGGTCTTTAAGGAGTTGTTCGATGTGCTGGTTGTCTTTGGCGATGTTGCAGTCGCGGCAGCAGGCGACGAGGTTGTCCACCCGGTCGGAGCCGACGGCGCGTGGGCGCACGTGGCCCAGTTCCAGCTTGACGTTGCTGCGCTTGCAGTAGACGCAGCGGCCTTGGTCGCGTTCGAGCACATAGGCTCGTATGTGCCAGCCGAAGAGTGTGCCGTGCTGGTATTCGACGCCCTTGATGTCGGGGTTCTGCATCAGTCGTGGGTCGAACTTGTTGTACTCGATGCTGATGCTGGCGACGGGGTACATCTTCAGCAGGGTTTTGACGACCCGCATGGTGTCCACGCGCAGGCTGTCCACCGATGGCGGCAGCGTGCCGGGCTTACGCTTTCGATTGTTGAATCTGGTTGCCCGGTAGCGAAGCCGGCCGCGTCGGTTGCGGCGGTGCTGGCGGCGTTGGGTCATCGTTGCCTTGATGATGCCGGCCCGGTGTTTGATCTCCACGGCGGCGAGCACGGTGCGTTGTTCGTCGTCATCATCGTTGGTAACGGCGATGCCGGTGGTGATGGATCCGGGGTCGATGCGTAGGCCGGGGTCCTGAACTTCGGACTGAGCGCGGGTGCGGTCCAGCAGCCGTATGCCGAAGATGCCCCTGGTGTGGTGCGGCACGGCGCGGCCGTTGCGGAGTAGTTTTCTGGCCCGTGCCGGATGGCAGGGCATGAGTGGGAAACCGTCTGATGAATAGACGGGTGTTGGTTGGTAGTCGGTGTATTGCATGGTGATTGTTGAGCCGTAAGGCTCACCTCTGGTTAGGTGCGACGCATCCTTGCCAATGTCTGCGGCAGGCGTGGCTGTGCTGGGCACAACCGGGCTTTCGGTGCTTTGCTTTCGCATTGCTCATCCTTGGGCCTTGTAGGGTCAAATCCCGTGGAGGGATCGGGGCTGGACGAACACCCCGGTGTACGTTCCTGACCTGCCGGCGACGTAGTCACGTATAGAGACTGAGGCTGATAGGACTGCTCTCGTTTGAGATTACGAAAATCGTCACTGGTGACGAATCATTCTCCCTACTTGAACAATCCTACTGTTGCGGGCTTCACGCTCTCAAGCGGACGGCGGCTCCATAAACCCGAATCCACCGAAGGGATACTGCGGCGGCGGTCAGACGAGGGGTGAGGTGTCAGGAAACGGGCTGGCGAGGATCTGATCCCGATGAAATGGACGACGCGGAGTATGTCCGCCACGCCAGGGGGATGTTTGCGGCCCGCGGCAGCGGCGTTGGGCGCGATTTTCAGCACAAATCGCCGGAGGAGACCATCAGGGGGCCAGCCTGGGCGCAGGTCGGCCAGGTGTTGAGGGGATTGGTGGACGGGTCAAACCCCGAGGACGGGGTCAGGAAGGGAGTGGCAGAGCGCGCAATCGGGACAGGGCGCAGCTGAACTGGTTTCGCCAGGGCCAGTCCTGTGGCAGATGCAGGGTGAGACGCCGCGCCTTGCGGGTGAGGCGTCCGGCCAGGGAGAAGAAGCGCCGCCGGAGGGTCTTGGTGGTGGTCAAGGGCTCGCCCAGGCCGAGGCGCGTGGTCCAGCGTGCCAGGTTGTGGGCGATTACTTGCACCGCCAGCCAGGCGGCGTTGGCGGGGAAGCGGCCCGATGGTCCGCCATAGGCGGATTGAGCCCCATGCCGTACTTCAAGTCGCGGATGGCATTCTCGATCTCGGCGTGGCGGCGATGGTCAGCTTCCAGATACAGGGTGTCGCCCGCACGGTCGGTGATGAAGGCGTGGTAGCTGTATTGGGTAAGCATGGCCAACTGGGTGTCGGGCGTGGGTTTCACCCGCCGGACGATGAGCCGCACCGGCACCGCGTCACGCTTGTCGGCGAAGGGAGTGTAGGTGGTTTCCGCCACGTCGGCGCCGCCCTCCATCCAGTAGGGGATGGGCGTCCAGTCCGCTTCAGGTATGGCGTCGATGAGATTGTGCAAGGTCTGGTTCTGTCGGACGGTGATGGAGAAGCGGACCTTCATCTTGCGACAGGCGGCCACCATGGGATGGGAGTAGAAGCCGCTGTCGGCCCGCATGGTGAGCGGACCGGTGGCGCCGGCGTAGCGCACGCGGCTCACCGTTTCGCGCAGGAAGTTGGCGGCGCCGCGGGTCCGCCTGAGGCGGATTGGCCCGACCCATGCGCAGCCTTGCCATCAGCACCTCTCCGGTGCCCTCGGCCACGGCGAGGAGCGGATGATAGCCCCGCTGGCCGGTGTAGCCGTGGTGGCGCGCGCCCTCCTTGCTCAGCCCGTAGGTCTCGTCCGCCTGCGGCGGATGGAGTCCAGGTCGATGGTCAGTGGCTCATCGCCAGGTCCCGCACCAGTAGCCCAGGCTCGGGCCAGCGCCTCACGGCTCACTCGATCCAACTGCCGCACGTGGCCCCACCGGAA
>CAZCZB010000084.1:0-13088 GCA_964502995.1 uncultured Dehalococcoidia bacterium | reverse complement strand
GAGCCTCAGGATGAAACGGTCTGCCGCGTCTTGTGTCTTCAAGATACAAGGATGAGATTTACGCCCGGCTGCAAGCGGATTTTGATGTTTACCGGGCGTATGACATTAGAGAAAATCCACACAGCGGCTATCGAGCAGTTCACGTGGTTATCCGGCGAGACTGCAAGTTTGTTGAGGTGCAGGTGCGAACGCAGAGCCAAAGGGAATGGGCGCGTCTGTCAGAACGGGCGACGGCGTATGACTCGTCAGTCAAGTACGGTGGCGGAGACGAGGCCATTCGGCAAGCACTTGACGATTTGTCTGCTGCATATTGGGAATGTGACTTGTCCGGTGAGCAGCCACCGCCCAAGTTGTCCGATGAAGTCGAACGGCTGATTGATCGAATGCGCCAGGACGGTCAATCGTCCGATGCCGTTGTATAATGGCGTCAAGGGCTTTTGACTAATCTCAGACTACGGAGGGAGGTATGGACAGGAAATTGAAGTGGTTTCTAGTCGAATACGACCGCCACGAACAGGTACTCCGAAACCTTGCCGAGTATTCTGAACCGGAACAACGTCAGGAAGCGAACAGTCGTCTTACCGAGCTTGAAGAAAGCCAGGCCAACGAGTTGGAGCGGTTCGTAAAGACCGGGACACCGTTGCGGATGGAGTACGTTCTGCTGCTGGCGGAGTCGGAGGAAGCCATCCGGGTGACGCACGGCAACTATTTTGGCGATAACCACCTTACGCTTGACCAATACAGAGAGGTTATGGCGCGAAAGGCTGAAGAGCAGGTTGCAGTTGCCGATTGAGCTGTTGGCAGATCATTACCCTGTGAAAATGAGTAGGGGCGGGTTTCAAACCCGCCCCTACGCTATTGTGGTTGAGCGGCGGACTAACTGCGGCCGTATTTGTCGACGGCTTTGTCGCCGGTTAGGGCGAGGAAGATGTCGCCGTGGGCGTCGCACCAGATGCCGTGGGCGGAGCGGCTGTCCCAACGGGCCAGGACGCTGCCATCGCGGTCGAAGATGCTGACGCGCGGGCTGGCGGAGTTGTCGAGGGTGGCCAGTTCGCTGACTACGAAATCGCCCTCGGGGGTTTCGGCGATGTCGGTGGGTCGCTGGGCGTCGGTCCACATGGTGATGAAGTCGCCGGAGGTGTTGAAAATCTGGACGCGGCTGTTTTCGCGATCGCAGACGTACACTCGGTCGTCCCGGGTTACCAGCACGCTGTGGGGCAGGTGGAACTCGTAGGGATGTTCCTTGCCCGGCTTGCCCCAGGAAAACTTGTGGTTGCCGTCGTTGTCGAAACGGTGGACGCGGGCGTTGCGGTAGCCGTCGGCTACGAAGAGATCGCCGCTGGGTGAGGGGACCAGTTCGGCAGGGTAGTTGAAGGGGCCGGCAGCGCGGGGCACCAACTGGCCGGCTACTTCGGCGCCGGTGTCGGAGTGGACCATGTACCGGCCCAGCATCTGGATCAGCTTTCCGTCCAGGGTGTACATCATGCAGGTCGATGTGTCGCGGTCGGTGAGGTACACGACGTCGTCCTCGATGTAGAAACCGTGGGCGTACACGTAGCCGCCGTTGCCCCAGCCACTCTTGAAATCGCCGGTGCTGCGGTCGAAGATGGCGATGGGCGGGTCGGCGCGGTGGAAGGCGTAGATGTCGCCGGTGGAGTCGCTGGCGATGGCGCTGACGGCTCCCAGCGGGTGGGCGTCGGGCATTTTGGCCCAGTCGGAGGTGAGGGTGTAGGTGTGCTTGCCGGATCCGACGGTGGTCATGGGTGAGGCCTCCAGGTGAGGGTTGGGTATTTTGGCGTGGGTTGGCGCGACGAGCGATCAGCCGCGGGTGGACCTTTTGCCGTTTCGGGATGATCCTTCGACGGGCTCAGGATGATCCTTCGCCGGGCTCGGGATGATCCTTCGACGGGCTCAGGATGAGCGGGGAGGTGGAATGGTAAGGGCGGGCACATGGCCCGCCCCTACGAGGATTGCTATGCCACGAGGCGGCGGGCGGTGGTGATGACTCGCTCGGGGTTGGGGACGTAGAGGTTTTCCAGAGCGCGGCTGTAGGGGACCGGCGTGTGCGGCGCGGTTACGCGGGACGGCGGGGCGTCGAGGTAGTCGAAGGCTTCCTCGGCGACGCGTGCGCAGATGTCGGAGGAGATGCTGCACACGGGGGTGTCCTCGTCCACCACGAGGAGGCGGTGGGTTCGGCGCACGGAGTCGAGGACGTGGTCGTAGTCGATGGGGGAAACGCTGAGGAGATCGATAACCTCGACGTTGATGCCCTCCTTGGCGAGTTCCTCGGCGGCCTCAACGGCAACCCAGGTCATCTTGCTGATGCCGACCATGGTGAGGTCGGTACCGGGGCGGACGGTGCGGGCCTTGCCGAGCGGCAGGGTGTAGGATTCCTCTGGGACGGGGCAGGTGTCGCCGTAGAGTCCCTTGTGCTCGAAGAATATGACGGGGTCGTCGTCGCGGATGGCGGAGAGCAGCAGGCCCTTGGCGGTGTAAGCGTCGGAGGGGCAGACGCCCTTGAGTCCCGGGATGTGGCTGAAGAGGGAGTAGAAGGACTCGGAGTGTTGGGCGGCGCTGCCGAATCCGGCGCCGATGCGGGTGAGCATGACGAAGGGGACCTTGACCTGTCCGCCAAACATGTAGCGCATCTTGGCAGCGTTGTTGAGGAGTTGGTCCATGCAGACGCCGATGAAGTCGACGAACATCAACTCGGCGACGGCGCGCATACCGGTGGAGGCGGCGCCGATGGCGGTGCCGACGAAGGCGGCTTCGGACAGCGGGGTGTCGAGGACGCGCTCGTTGCCGAACTCCTGGATGAGTCCGCGGGTGGTGCGGAAGGCGCCGCCCCAGGCATCGACGATGCCGAGGTGTTCGCGGCCGGCGCCGCCGGCGATTTCTTCGCCCATGATGATGACGGTGGGGTCGCGGCGCATTTCCTGGGCGAGGGCTTCGTTGATGGCCTCGCGGGTCTGGATTTCGCGAGTCTCGCCGGGTGGCGGCATCATGGGGGTTTCAACCATGGTGGTCATGTTGTCAGCCTCCGATGGGAGTGATGGTTACAGGGCCGTTGGGAACGGCGTCGATGGTGATGCGTTGGTTCCAGAGAAATTCCATGCCGAGGAGGGGTTCTGAATCGAGTTGCAGGATTTGTACCTGTCGCCGGGTTTCCTGCCAGACAACCGCCGCCTCGGCGTATGGTATTTTCACGAAGTCTCCAGTTGCGGGCCGGGCGTTAATCCATTCTGAAACCGATAAGCCCAGGCGATCCATGAACCGCTTGGGAAGCAGCAATTCGCCGGTGAATCCAGAATCGAACACGAACTGAATGGTGTGAGGGTTGTCGCGTCTGTCGAGGACTGTGATCGGTACAAGAGGTTTGCGTGTGGCAGTGACTCTGCCGGAAGTCATAGCTCCGGCTCCTCATGCCACCCCAAGAAAACGGGTGCGGAGTAACCGACACGTATCATGAATCCGCACGCATCGGGGACGCGTTTCCGCAGTTTATGGGTGGCGTCGAGCATACTCTCGGCTATCTCATATCGACCACTGCGGACGTCGACATACACAAACCTGCCGATGTCCTTTTCGGTCATCAGCGGCCTGATGTTCTGGCGGTAGATCAGTTTGCCCAATGCCGAGATTTCGACATCGGTTAGGTTCGGTTGGCCTTTGCCCAGATTGGTGGTCATTTTCGAGGGACCTCTCGAACGCTACACCGCCATGTTGGCGCCGCGGCGCATCATGTCGACGGGGTAGTCGGCATAGACGTCCTCGTAGATTTCGTGGGGTTCCGGCAGGGGGCTGGCGTCGGCGAACACGACGGCTTCCTCCATGAGCAGGCGGGCTTCCTCGTCCATCTGGTCCATCTCTTCGACGGTGACAACGTTGCCCTGGGCGGTCATGTGGTTGCGGAAAGTGAGCAGCGGATCGCGGGCGCGCCAGTGATCTTCCTCCTCCTTGGTGCGGTAGGTGAGCGGGTTATCGAATACGGTGTGGCCGTAGTAGCGGTAGGTGCGGGCTTCGAGCAGCGCGGGACCATCACCGGCGCGGGCGCGGGAGACGGCTTCGCCGGCGGCTTCGTACACGGCGAGGACATCCATGCCATCGACGTGGAAGCCGGGCATATCGTAACCGGCGGCGCGGTCGGCGACGTTGGCGACGGACAGGCCGTATTCGACGGGCGTGGACTCGGCGTATCCGTTGTTTTCGCAGCAGAATATGACGGGGAGTTTCCACACGGAGGCGAGGTTCATACACTCGTGGAGGACGCCCTGGTTGGCTCCGCCATCACCAAAGAAGGCGACGGCGACGCGGCCGAGGCGCTGTATCTTGGAGGTTAGGGCCGCGCCGACGGCGAGGGGGACGCTGCCGGCAACGATGCCGTTGGTGCCCAGCATACCCTTGCTCATGTCGGCGATGTGCATGGAGCCGCCCTTGCCCTTGTTGGGGCCGTGGCTGCGTCCGAACAGTTCGGCCATCATCAGCTTGGGATCGACGCCCTTGGCGATGCAGTGGCCGTGGCCGCGATGGGTGCTGCCGATGTAGTCGTCATCGGTGAGGTGGGCGCATACGCCGGTGGGGACGGCTTCCTGACCGACCGAGGAATGGACGGACGAGGACATGCCGCGTTGGCCGGTTTCGGGGACGCCGCGTTCCTCGAAATGCCGGATGGTGGTCATGGTTCGGTAGAGTTTCAATAAAGTTTCGCGTTGGGGTTCCATGGCGACGCCCTCCTGGTGGATGTATGGGGCAGTTTTTGGCGTTCGGGTGAGGCGATTATACAAAAACCGGCGGGGAAACGCCGGTATTACGGTGTGGGAATAGTAGCATTCGGGGAAGCGGTGTCAAGGAATGTGTGACTCCAAGGGTTCCCTGGTTGATCGGTGGAAGACGTTTTACCGGGATTTGCGGGATAAACGGGATGGACAGGGTTTTTTCCGGTATTCGACCTGTTATCCAGTCAGAAGTTTGATTGACACCTGGGAGCCGGCGCCGGCGCTCAGGGTGGCGGCGGCGCTGCCGTTGGGGACGGCTATTTCGAGGCGGCCGTGGCTGCCGATCAGGGCGCGGAGTTTATTGGCTGAAGGGTCGGCGCCGGGCGGATCGTGGAAGGTGCGGGAGAGTCCGTTGATGGTGCGGCCGGCGATGGTTACGGTGGCGGACGGATCGCCGGGGGCGACTCCCATTTGATCGAGCAGGCCGGCGGTGAGGTCGGTTATGAGGTTGCCGAAGGAATCGGCGAATATCACCTGTCCGGTGATGCTGTTGCCGTCGGGTTGCGGTATTGGCAGGGGCAGCGCGGTGATTTCAGGTATGGGGTTGCCGAGTTCGTTGGGGTCGGCGCCGCGGGACAGATGGGCGGCGACGGGTGAGAATACGTCGCGGCCGTGGAAGGTGTTGCTGACCGGGTGATGCCAGAAGTCCGGATTGGTGAGATGCCAGGCGCGGCATCCGGCTGGCACGGGCGCGGTGGCCGGGTCGGTGGAGTCGCCGAAGGTCCGGTCGTGGTGGCGGCAGACGAGGGTGAGCAGTCCGTTATCGGGAGCGACGAAACGGGCGTCGGGAGTTTCGAGCAGAATGGCGGCGCGGTCGGTGCCGACGCCGGGGTCCACGACGGCCACGTAGATGCTGCCCTGGGGGAAGTGAGGGTACGAATCGGCGAGGACGACGGCGCCGTGGCGGACGTCCTGGGGGTTGATGCCGTGGGTGAGGTCGATCACCGGGGCATTGGGATTGATGCCGAAAATCACGCCGCGCATCATGCCGACGTATGCGTCGGAGAGGCCGAAATCGGTCAGGAGGACGATTGGTGGCGTGGTCATTTTGACCGTCTTGCCCGATCAGGTTCAGAGAGCTAACGCGAGACTGGTGATCCGGCCCCTCGCATCATACGTCTCTGTGGTGGCGCGGTTATGGCTGGTGTGATGGACTCCGACACGAGACGAGCGCATCGGCGGCTTTCGCCGGGTTTGTGCGGGCGGACGCCTGGCGTTTCCGAGCCTACCGGGGAATCGGGGCTAGCCAGGGAATCGGGCGCTGATGGTGGAGACCACCAGGAAAACCACGATGAGCACTATGGTTAGCTGGAACAGTGTGCGCTCAAGGCCGCGACGGGTGCGGACGGTGTTCTGGGCGCTGCCGAACATGCCGCTGCCGGCCTCCCGCACCTGGGACAGGATGATGAGGACGAGGACGATGGACGCGATTATTTGCGCTATGTTGAGGAAGCTCATTGTGGATCTCCGTGGCTATCGATTGTACCACGTTGGCGGAAACGCTCGGACTGACCGGGCAGGTGGGTGCATCAGGTTTTGGGGGATTGGGGGTTTGTACGCGATCTCGGACGACGCGGCGGTGTGGTGAGCCTGGCGGCGGGTCGGACGAGGTGGGTGTCGGACGGAGGTGGCGTGGCAAAAGTGGCGGAGTGTGGGCCGTGGAGACGGGGCGAACGAAGTGGAGGGGCGGGCGTGGCAATGGGCCTGCGGTGTGAACAAGGTCGCGGGGCAGCCACACGCTTTGCCACCACGTTCATGTTGAGCGGTAATTGGGTATGGGGGTGGTTTTGCGTCGCACGGGCGCGCGTCAGCCCTTTTGGGCTTCGAGGCCTTCCTGGACGAGGCGGAGGGCGAGGTCGGGTTGGGCCTGACCTTTGGTGATGCGCATGACCTGGCCCATTAGGAATCGGGCGGCGTTTTCCTTGCCGTCGAGGTAGTCGGCGACGGCCTTGGGGTTGGCGGCGATGGCCTCGGCGACGGCGGCTTCGATTGCTCCGGTGTCGCTGATCTGGGCGAGTCCTTTGTCCTCGACGATCTGGGCGGCGTTGCCGCCGGTGGCGTACATTTCTTCGAGCACGCCCTTGGCGAGGGATGTGGACAGGGTGCCGTCGGCGATGAGTCCGAGGAGTTCGGCGAGTCCGGACGGGGAGACGGGTGAATCAACGATTTCATGGTGAGATTCGTTGAGCAGGCGGGAGAGGTCGCCGAGGATCCAGTTGGCGACTTCTTTGGCAGAAGCCTGTGCCGAGTCGACGGTGCCGGATGATCTGTTTAGTGACCACGCCGCCTCAATGCGATCGGTGTTCGCATAATAGTTTGAATGTTGGCCTATTTCTGAAGATCCAGATGCTTGACTCAACAGCCATGTCGCCTCGAAGTAGTCGGCGGTGGAACGGGCGCCGGTGAGTTGGTCGGCGTCGTACTCGGAAAGGCCGTAGTCGGTCATGAGACGGGATTTGCGCTGGGGGGCGAGTTCGGGCAGCGCGGACTCTAGCTGAGCGACCCAATCGCGGCCGATGTTGAGCGGCGGCAGGTCGGGCTCCGGGAAATAACGGTAGTCGTGGGCGTATTCCTTGCTGCGCTGGGAGACGGTGACCTCGCGTTCCTCGACCCAGCCGCGGGTTTCCTGCTCGACCTGGCCGCCGTCTTCGACGACGCGCTGCTGGCGTTTGACCTCGAATTCGAGGGCCTGGAACACGGAGCGGAAGCTGTTCATGTTCTTGATTTCGGTGCGGGTGCCGAAGGTGTCGCTGCCCATGGGGCGGATGCTGACGTTGGCGTCGCAGCGAAAGTTGCCGTCCTGCATGTTGGCGGTGGAAACGCCGAGGTATTGGACGAGGGAGTGCAGGGAGGTCAGGTACTGGCGCGCCTCCTCGGGGGAGCGCAGGTCGGGTTTGCTGACGATTTCCATGAGGGGGACGCCGGAGCGGTTGACGTCCACGAGGGAGTATCCCTGGCCGCCGTCGCCATCGGGGAAGTGCTGCATCTTGGCAACATCCTCTTCCAGGTGGACGCGTTCGACGCCGATGCGTCGCTGACCGTGGCCGATCTCGGAATCGCCGTCGATTTCGACGTAACCTTCCAGGGCGAGTGGGAGGTCGTATTGGGAGATCTGGTAGCCCTTCATCAGGTCGGGATAGGGGTAGTTTTTGCGGTCGAACTTGGTGAACTCGGGGATGGTGCAATGGAGGGCGAGGCCGGTCATCATGGTGAACTCGACGGCGCGGCGGTTGATGACGGGCAGCGCGCCGGGGAGTCCGAGGCACACGGGGCAGGTGCGGGTGTTGGGATCGGCGGTCTGATAGTCGGCGGGGCAGGCGCAGAACATCTTGCTGCGGGTGTCAAGCTGGACGTGGACCTCGAGGCCGATGACGGTTTCGTATTGCATGATGGGCGGTTTCCTGGTGGATTTGGGGGGAGATCAGTATAGCAAAGGCGGTTGGCGACGGGCTGTTGATATGGGGATGAGACCGCGACGATCGGGTGTTAATCCACGAGACGCCAGAGTTGGGATTGGCATTTGTGAAAAGTGCATTTTACATGGATAAACGGGATGAAATAAATGGGCGGGGCGTTATAAGCCGCGCATTTGCGAATGACAGGCTGGGCATTGGGAATTAGAAACGCCGACATAAAACAATTTGTTCTGCAATAAGAACGTAATGTTGCTGTTATCATTGGATACGTTGAAAATGCGACTGCCTTGCGAAAGGGGAGTTTTGGAGCGGTTGCCGGACTTGAGCCGGGCGCGGGACGGAAGGCTCGTGTTAGAATCTGAGCAGACGGTTGAGGAAAGGGGTGACAGTATGGAACTGTTTGAGCCAATCCTTGGAATAACCATGATGGTAATTGGGCTTGTCATGGTGTTGGGCGGGATGGGCGTGTTGTTTTACTCGGTATCGATACGCGACAGCACGAGGTCGCAGGGCGAATCTGCCACGAACAGCCAGGTCAGGGTAGAGCCATTGTGAACCTCATATCAGCCACTGGCGGCGTTCTGATTGTCCTCTTTGGCCTGATCGTTCTGGGCGGTGGCGTGCTGGTTTGGATGGCTCCGGTTCCGGCGGAGGATATGACTCCGGCAAGGGAGATTCTGCTTAACATTGCAGACTGGATGATCAAAGCTTCGGCGGGAGCTATTCTCGGGTTCGCCGGTTCGCGCCTGGCGGTCAGAAGAATCAGCCCTGGAATAGCGTGACATAAAGTCAGGGGCAACCTCGCAAGGTTGCCCCTCTTTTTTCGTTGCAATTGTACGGCTGGCCGTTAGTGCGTCATTCCTCGTCGTCGTATTGGGATTTGAGCATCTCTACGACTGCCGGGTCGGCGAGGGTGGTGGTGTCGCCGAGGGCGCGGCCTTCGGCCACGTCGCGGAGGAGGCGACGCATGATCTTGCCGCTGCGGGTCTTGGGGAGTTCGGCGGCGAAGTAGATGTCGTCGGGACGGGCCATGGGGCCGATCTTGCCGGCGACGTGCTGCTTGAGCTCGTTGATGACCTCGTCGGAGCTGGTGATCTGGTCCTTGAGGGTTACGAAGGCGACGATGGCCTGGCCCTTGACCTCGTGGCTGCGGCCGATGCAGGCGGCCTCGGCGACCTTGAGGTTGTCCACCAGGGCGGATTCGACCTCCATGGTGCTGATGCGGTGGGCAGAGACGTTGATAACGTCGTCCACGCGGCCGAGGAGCCAGAAGTAGGATTCCTCGTCGAGTTTCGCGCCGTCGCTGGTGAAATAGATGCCCTCGTAGTTGGACCAATACTGCTGGACGAAGCGCTCAGGATCACCGTAGATTCCGCGGAGCATGGAGGGCCAGGGCTTGCGGACGACCAGGTAACCGCCTCCGCCGGGGCCTATCTCGTTGCCCTGCTCGTCAAGGATGGCGGCGTCGATGCCGGGGAACGGCTGGGTCGCGGAGCCGGGCTTGAGGGTGGTGATGCCGGGGAGGGCCGAGATCATGATGGAGCCGGTTTCAGTCTGCCACCAGGTGTCGACCACGGGGCAGCGTCCGCCGCCGATGTGCTGCCAGTACCAGACCCAGGCCTCGGGGTTGATGGGCTCGCCCACGCTGCCGAGCAAACGCAGGGAGGACATATCGCGGCGGTTGGGGTACTCCTCGCCCCAGCGCATGAAGGTGCGGATGGCGGTGGGCGCGGTGTAGCAGATGGTGCAGGCGTACTTTTCGACGATGGCCCAGAACCGGTCGCGGTCGGGGTAGTCGGGCGAACCCTCGTACATGACGGTGGTTGCGCCGTTGGCCAGCGGGCCATAGATGATGTAGCTGTGGCCGGTGACCCAGCCGATGTCGGCGGTACACCAGTAGACGTCGTCCTCCTTGAGGTCGAAGATCCACTTGGTGGTGGCGTAGGCGCCGGTCATGTAGCCGCCGGTGGTGTGGACGATGCCCTTGGGCTTGCCGGTGGTGCCGGAGGTGTAGAGCATGAACAGCATGTCCTCGCTGTCCATCTGCTCGGGTTCGCAGTTGATGGGCTGGTCGGCGACGAGGTCGTGCCACCAGACATCGCGGCCTTCGACCATGGGGACGTCATGGGCGGTGCGCTTGACGACGACGACCTTTTCGACGGGGGTATCGCCTTCGATGGAGGCGTCGGCGTTCTGCTTTAGCTGGATGATTCCGCCGCGTCGCCAGCCGCCATCGGCGGTGATCATGACCTTGGACTGGGAGTCCTCGATGCGGTCGCGGAGGGACTCGGCGCTGAACCCGCCGAAGACGATGCTGTGGGGCGCGCCGATGCGGGCGCAGGCGAGCATGGCGATGGCGAGTTCGGGGACCATGGGCAGGTAGAGAGTGACGCGGTCGCCCTTCTGAACGCCGAGGCTCTTGAGGCCGTTGGCGAACTTGCAGACCTCACGGTAGAGGTCGCGATAGGTGTACACCTGCCAGTCGCCGGGTTCGCCCTCCCAGATGATGGCGGCCTTGTTTTTGCGGGGGCCGTTGAGGTGGCGGTCGATGCAGTTATAGGAGGCGTTGAGCTTGCCACCGACGAACCACTTGGCGAAGGGCGGGTCGGACCAGTCGAGGACGGTGTCCCAGGGCTGGAACCAGTCGAGTTCGCCGGCGAAGCGGGCCCAGAACGCCTCGGGGTCCTTGCGAGCCACCTCGTACACCGACGGATCGGCGATGTTGGCGTTGGCGGCGAAATCGGACGGCGGAGGATAGGTGCGGTCTTCCTGGAGCAGGGCCTCGAAAGCGCCGGTGTTCTGCGTCATGGTGGTGGACCTCCGGAGCAGGAAATTAAGGGAGTTATGTGCGGAGATATTAGCATATTTGGGGTTTTGCTTTGCATGGATGGACGGGATGGATGGGATTGGGAGATGCGGCGGCTGGCCGATATTGGGGCCAGCCGCCGGGTGGGTGTTATGGGAGGTCTACGCTGAACAGGGCGGGGTTGGCCTGCCAGTTGTTGACGGCAACGATGACGGTACTGGCGGTGTTGGGTACGTCCCACACTTCGCACGCGCTGTTAGTTTCTCCGGGTGGAATTCTGCCGACATCGAGCCAGTCTGTAAAACTATCGTCAATAAACGCGAAACCCAAGCCTGCATCGGTGTCCACGCTATAATCGCGTCCAAAGAAAAAGACCTTACCGAATCTAGCCGATGCTTGCACAGTCCCGCACACTTTCACGTATTGACGCCCGGCGAATGGGGGAAATGTTGAATCTCCCAAACGGATCGTCGGTTTCTTGGTAACGCTGTCCAATGTGAAAATGTGGCCCGAAGCGTGTGTGGCACTATCACCGACGGACAAATAACCCTCTGGCGGCAACGGCAATCCGGTTATGGGGCAGAAACCTTCGCCGTGCTGGCCGGTGGTGTCGTTGACGAGGACCCGGAGCGTGGTGGTGAGGTTGCTGTAGTTGGTGTCGGCTGACGTGGCGGTTACGGTGATGGTCACGTTTTCGTGATCGGTGTCGTCGTCCGGGCGGGAGATGACGGTGATGTTCTGCTCGATGTTCCAGGTGTCGGGCGTAACGGTGATTGCTGACGGGCTGACGGTTGCGGCGGTTGCGTCGCCGGTGGAGAACCGCACCGTGACCGCTGCGGTGGGCGTGCTGGCGAGGCGGGCGGTGATATTGCCGGTCTGCGTTTCGTCGAGCAGCAGGGCGTAGGGGTCCAGGATGATGCCGGGCAGGGCCTGGGCCGGGGCCGGGGCTGGCGGCGGCAGCGTTGGGGTGGTGGTTTGCAGCGCGGTCGTGGTGACCTCGGTGGACCAACCTGACCAGGCCGGGTCGGCGCCGAAGCGAGTGGTCTGGGCGCCGACGATGGTGAAATAGTTGGCGTCGGGTTTCACGCCCTTGACGGTGTGCGACGTGTAGGTTGCGGGAATCGTGGCGTAGTGGAATGCGTCTCGCCAGTCGCGGCCGGCGGCTTGCATCTCCTCAAATTCGCCGCGGTTGATCCAACCGACGGTGTAGAACTGCGCGCCGGGCACGTGGGTCCAGTTCACGCGGAGTTCTCCGGGATTGGCGGTTGCAATGGCCGTGGGGGCGAAGGGGGCGGGCACCGTAGCAGGCGCGGCGGCGATGCCGGCGACGAGCATGGTGACGACAAGGAACGGCAGCAGGGCCGGCCTGATGAGTTTGGTGACAACGGTTGTCATGGCGATCTCTCCTTTCGAAAGAACGTGGGACGCGTCGCGGGATAGCAACGCGAATGAGTCCGATGCGGGCGGCGCACCGGACAGGCGAGAAGGAGGGATCGCCGGTTATTCCAGCCGGGATTCGGCGCCGGCCAGGGCCGACGCGGTACATGATCCCGTGCGGCTGGGGCGGACAAGCAACGGCAACCGGTGGAAGGGGCCGTCGAAAAGCGTGGCGATCGGGTTGAGGCATTGCGCATGCAACGCAATCGCCCGGGTGAATGATGCAGCGGCGTTCCAGGTGAGGGATCGGTGCTGCAGGTATCCGGGCAAGTTGCGCCCGACACCAAACAACAGGGCGGCGAACAGGAAACAAACCGTCCAGAGGTTGACCATAGCCGGGGATACTTTGACCAGCGCCCTGCCCAAAAACTCAAGACCGTATTCGACCGGGTTCAACCCGATCAACGCGCCCAGGATTCCAAATAACACCGCGAACGCCAGGGGCAGAGCGAATGGCCAAATCAGGCTGTGGCGCATCACTGTCTGCAGGATTTTGCGCACTGCGCGGCGGTCGCTGGCGGTCATAAACTCGTACATACGGACTGATTCCGCTTTGTACGATACCACGCACATGGTATGCCGACAACCCGGCGGCGAGCCTCACGCGTACCCACTTTGATAATCTGTCATTGCGAGAATGCCGTCAGGCATTCG
>CAZCZB010000083.1:0-13535 GCA_964502995.1 uncultured Dehalococcoidia bacterium | reverse complement strand
CTCGCAATGACAGATTATCAAAGTTGGTACGCGTGAGGGATAATGCCACTGTCATTCAATCGAACAACCAATCGAACAACCAATCGAACAACCAAATCAAGCAGACCCGGCGGTTGGGTTGCTATAATTGCCGCCCCATGCCCAAGACCCTCGACGTCGTGATCCCCTGCCTCAACGAGGAGCGCGCCCTGCCCATCTGCGTCAGGCGGCTGCACGGGTTCATGTCCGAGGCCTTGTCCTACTACCAGTGGGGCATCGTCGTGGCCGACAACGGGTCCACCGACGGCACCCTGGAACAGGCCGAGGCGCTGTCGCAGGAGTTCCCCCAGGTGCGATACATCAGCCTGGAGGAACGCGGCCGGGGACGGGCGCTGCGGCGCGCGTGGACGGAAAGCGCGGCGGACATCGTCGCCTACATGGACGTTGACCTGTCCACCGACCTGGGGAGCCTGCCGCTCATGGTCGCGTCCATAGCGGACGACGGGTACGACATCGCCATTGGCTCGCGGCTGCTGCCCGACTCGCAGGTGGTGGGCCGCACGCTGAAACGGGAAATCACGTCCCGGGGATACAGCCTGCTGTTTCGCACCATGTTCTTCACCGGTTTCCGCGACGCCCAGTGCGGGTTCAAGGCGGCGAGCCGGAAGGCGGCCGACGACCTGGCGCCCCTGGTAGTGGACAACGGCTGGTTCTTCGACTCCGAACTGCTGATCCTGGCGCAGAAATGCGGCTACCGCATCCGCGAACTGCCCGTCCACTGGACCGACGACCCGGACAGCCGGGTGCGCATCATCCGGACCGCGTGGGAGGATGTGAAAGGGCTGCTGCGCCTCAAATTCGGCGGCGTCAGCCGGGTGCGCCGCGCGTTGGGGGTGAGATGAGTAGGAAATGGTCGGCTGAAGATGCAGGGACGAGGTTTGGCGAATTGCTCGACACCGCACTCACCGAGGGCCCGCAGGTAGTAACGAGGGGCGGTGTGGAAACCGCCGTATTGGTTCCCATCGAGCAGTGGCGCCCAGATGGAACGGCTAACCGGACCGAATCTTAAGGAATCGCTCCTGTCGCCAGGGGCGCGGACCGGAGACGTGGAGCCAGCACGCCGGAGGCGTCGCCGGCGGCGGAGTAGCTCCGTGTCCTTCCTTGATGTCGACGGCCAGCAGCGACGAGTGGGAGACGTGAGCGCCGCGACGATTTCTATACGACCGTGCTCAAGGTGTTAGCCAAATCGCGGCCGGCGGTTGCGGGCGGGAGCGGCTTGACGTCAATCTGGTATATTTCGATGGCTTCGTTAACCACCTGGCAAAGCTCTTCGAACACCTGCCACTCGTCATCGCCGTGGCACCCGCCGTATATCAATCCCGGGGCGCTGCCCACGTAGCATTAATCTTCTTCGGACCACTCTATGATCTTGACGTAGCGGGCGCTGTTTTTCATGCAACTGCCTCATCAATCGAGGCTGCTTCAGGTTACGCTGGGCCGCACTGATAAAAGAAATTGCAAGTAGTTGAAAACGTTGCTACGGCCGAGGATCGGCGGTGTGAGCAGGATGCGGCGGGCGTTAGGGTGAGATAAGAGGGCGAGATCATAAACTCTATCCTATCTACTCCCTTATTCCTAAGTGCAGAAGTCTCTGACGGGTGTAGAAGTAGCCGTATGTGAATGACAGTATTTACCGTTATTTGCCAGTGCTAAGCTTTGGTTTGGCTAATAAATCCAGGAAGCAACGTAATTGGCCCCTAGAACCCAACTTACTTATCGTGGAACCCCAAAAGAATTCGGGCCCTTGGCCCGTGTTCCGGTAAATGCGCCATTCATTCCCGTTTGTTAGTAACCCTACCGGCACATTAGGCTGGCCGCGCATATAGTCGAGAATCTGATCGTCTGCGTATTCTTCCCGTTCACGTCGCCTCCCACCTTGTTGCCACCGATCGTCGTTCCGTAATTTCATAAACACATCCGCGCGTTTCGCTTCAACAATCACATACAATCGGCTAGGGGATCCCACGTAGAATCCGTAATCAAGAACTCCATTTTTCCTTTGTCCGTTACTGTCAACTCTTGTGCAAGGCACCTCACGTTTAACAGCGGATTCTCGATTGGTAGCAACCCACCCCAATGCCTTAAAAATGGGATTTAAGATGTCCGCTATAGTGTAGATTTCGTCCGTGCGTTTGCGATCGTTATCTCGACGATCATCGAAGGCTTCCAAGGCCTTTGCTTTGCCATCGTTAATAGCGTTTTTCAAACCTACATAGTGCGTCGGACAAAATGCGGGTGGGCTGGTAGTTATGCCATTACTACAATCAAAGTACCTACAGACAGGCGCCGCCATACGATTCCCTCCAGTGGCGCCTCTACTTCGGCGAAATGGCTGGGGATACAGGATTCGAACCTGTGATACCTGATCCAGAGTCAGGCGTCTTACCACTAGACTAATCCCCAGCGTCGCATTCGATTCTAGCAGACGCAACGGTGGATTTTCAACGCGCGCAGGCACGTAGTAACTGTTCAGACTTGAGGGGCTTGTCATTGCGGTCTGCCGCTGGCGGACGCGGCAATCTCGCTCCTATAGCAGCGTCCGTTGCCCTGATGAGATTGCCGCGCTGCGCTCGCAATGACAATTTTCCCGTGACTCTGAACAGTTACGGCGCGTACTGCCAACTCCGTCGCCTCCTTAACGATGCAGGGGCGAATAATTACTCGCCAGTGCGACCGCAGGCCACGCCGTCCCGCAAAACCACACCATGGGTAGGGGCGGGTTTGCAACCCACGCTTACAACCCTTGGCGCTGGCGGCGACTGCCCTACCCCTGCGCTTTCCATTCCTCGTAGTTTTGCTGCATGTATTCGAGGTGCTCGCGGACGTGGGCTTCGTATATGTCCAGCCAGTCGTCCAGCGTCGTGTCGCCGTTCTCCGGATGATATGCAGTGTTCGCCCACGCCGACTCCGGCAGCGACTTTATCAAAGTGTAGGACTTGCTCCGCAGCCATTTGAACAGGTTGAGCGTGTCGTCAACGTCCTGCTCGTGGTAGTCCAGGGCGGCGGCCCATTGGTTTTCGTCATAGTCCATGAGGGTTCGCCCCGGCTCGGCGATGAGGCGGCGGCACCGGATGTAGCTGTTGGCCTCGCTGTCGGCGATGTGGATGACGTGCTCATGGATGCTCCAGCAGCCATGCTCATCCCGGAACTGCCACATCTCTCTGGGGAACCGTTCCAGGGCGCTGGTCAATTCAGCGTAGGCGTTGCGATAGGACTCGATTTTCTGCCGGCGGGTTTCGGGTGTCATTCAGGCGCTGCTCCGCGAAAGGGTGGTTATCATTTTACATGGATGCACAGGATTGACAGGATACGCGGGCCATTAGGTTCGACCGGCTTGCCATGATCGGATGGGGAGGGCTGCCGGTGGCGCGTTCACCCGACGGGGGATAGAATGGCGTGGCAATCTCAACGCAAGGACGGTACGCGATGCCAGGTTATATGCACCCCTATACTCCAGCCGTCTTCGACTACCTTAAACAATGCGTCGCCCACAGGCGTACCACTACTTATGGCGAGATTGGCAAAGACGTGGGGTTAGCCGCGCAAGGTACGGCGAACCCACTTTACTACATCAGGGACAGATGCCTGGAGGAAGAACGGCCGCCGCTCACGGCCATCGTTGCAAACAAAAAGACCGGTTTGCCAGGTATAGGATTGAAACCCGACGGTACACAGGTCTCTACAGCAGAATGGAACGATATGTTAGGTGAAGTATTTGCCCACGATTGGTCAGACCTTCGTCTTTGATATCGGATCGAACAAAACCAAAAGGAGCCTTTAACCATGCAACTAGGAGCCATCTTTCCCCAGACCGAGATCGGCGCCGACCCCGTCGCCGTCAAGGATTTCGCCCAGGCCGCCGAGTCGTTGGGCTACGAGCACCTGCTGGTGTTTGACCACGTGCTGGGCGCGGACCACACCAAGCGCGCCGAGTGGAACCGCCCCTACAACAAGGACGATATGTTCCATGAGCCGTTCGTGATGTTCGGTTACCTGGCCGCCCTGACCGAAAAGATCGAGTTCTGCACCGGCATCATCATCCTGCCCCAGCGTCAGACCGCGCTGGTGGCCAAGCAGACCGCCGAGGTGGACGTGCTCACCAATGGCCGCCTGCGTCTGGGAATCGGCGTCGGCTGGAACGATGTCGAGTTCGAGGCGCTGGGCGAGAACTGGGAGAACCGCGGCCGCCGCTCCGCCGAGCAGATCGAGGTGCTGCGGATGCTGTGGACGCAGGAGGTGGTCAACTACGAAGGCCGCTACCACAAGATCACCCACGCCGGCATCAACCCCCTGCCCGTGCAGCAGCCCATTCCCGTGTGGCTGGGCGGCGGCGCGCCCCAGGTGGTGAGGCGCATCGCCCGCATCGGCGACGGCTGGTTCCCGCAGTTCAAGCCCGACGGCGAGGGGCGCGAGCGTCTGGAGGAGATGCGCGAGATGGCCCGCGGCTACGGCCGTGATCCCGCCGCCATCGGCGTCGAGGGTCGCGTCGCCCTGATGGACAGCAATGACCCCGACGACTGGAACAAGCTGGCGTCAGACTGGAACGACGCCGGCGCGTCCCATCTGTCCGTCAACACCATGCGCGCCGGTCTAAAGGGCCCTGACCAGCACATCGAGGCCATCCGCCGGTTTAAGGAAGCGGTCAGCTAGACACACAGGACGCAACCTCCAAAACCGCGTAGGGGCGAATAATTATTCGCCCCTACCTGATTCGCTGA
The DNA here is from genome assembly GCA_964502995.1 of uncultured Dehalococcoidia bacterium. Classification (GTDB taxonomy): domain Bacteria; phylum Chloroflexota; class Dehalococcoidia; order Lucifugimonadales; family UBA3495; genus Bin87. The sequence continues at coordinate 8,778 of CAZCZB010000083.1, read as the reverse complement.
CGGCCGTCCCTATTCTTTTGGTTTCCAGTCCCGCACGTACTGCACCTGTTCGAGCGTTTCCGGCGACGCGCGCCATTTCGATTTCGGGTTCTTTTTCCACAATTTGGCCAGTTCCTTCAACGCAGCATCGCCCGACTCCCCGTGCCGCGCCAACCAGCAGCCGATGATGGTGCCCGTGCGCCCAACACCGCCCCAGCAATGGACGTAAACGGTTTCGCCGGCCGCCATATAGTTGTCGATGGCGTCCAAAATTTGCTTCGTCCAACTTTGAGAATCCGGGGTGCATTGGTCGCGGATGGCAAAACGGTCGTGGGATATTCCATCGCCAAGCAGGCATGCGTATGGCTTCATCGGCTCACGGTTTGCGGTGGGCTCGTTGGGTTCAGTGAGGTCAATGAACGCAGTTACACCGGCGTCGGTGAGTTGCGCCAGTTTTTCCCTTGACGATTCCTCGTCCAGCGTGCGCGGATAATCACCGGCCAACAACTTGCCGGGAACCACCCAATAACAGTGATCGATCGGTCGGGGTGGGGTTTCGGATTGTTCGTTCAGTGGCATAAACCATCCAATAAGTCGTGATATGTCCTGAAAACGGGGGTTGGGTAGATGGGCCGGCCGGCGATGCGTTCGCCCACGGATCCATTGAACTTCCCTAATCCGCCGGAAACGTGAACGTGGCGGCCCCTTCCCCGTCGCGCCGGTGATTCGCCAGAGCGGTTACAACCTGCGTCAACTTATCGACCCGGCGTATCAGCATTATCAATGGCGGCATAAACACGGCAATTAATGTTGCCCCAACGCCTATTATCGCAATGGTGTGAGCGTCCACATTGCATAGCCAGGTTCAAGTTCTGCATTCATTATAGCAAGAACTGGCTATTCACCACCTCCTCAGCCATCACCAATTGTCTGCAACGCCAACGCAATCGCCTCCGGTTTTAAACTCTCCCCACCAGATCCTTCAGCGCCGCGTACGTCCGCGCTCCCGATTCCGCGTCGTCGCCGGCGGTGAATATGTTGGCGACGAAATCGGTGGCGCCGGCGGCGGCGAACGCCTGCAGTTGGCTCGCCAGGGACGCCTCGTTGCCCACCACGGCCACCTCCGAGGGGCCTTCCACGTCCTCAACGTCCAGGATGCGCCGGTAGTTCACCAGCCGGCCGTAGCGCTCGTAGGACTCGGCGGCGGCGCGCCTCCCCACGGCCTCATCGTCGCACACCGTCGCCGGCAGCCCCACGCAGATGCGAGGCTCGGGCCGGCCGGCGGATTCGGCGGCGGCGCGGATTCGCGGCGCGACGTGCTCGCGGATGGCGCGAGGGCCGGCCATCCAGGTCACGGTGCCATCGGCTCGCTGTCCCGCCAGCCGCAGCATACGGGGCGCCAGCGCGGAGATCACGACCGTGCAGTTGGGGCGATCCAGCACGTCCAGTTCCGCGTTGACGTTGAAGAACTCGCCGGAGAACTGCACGCGACCCTCGTCCATGAGGGGACGCAGCACCTGCAGATACTCGCGGGTGTGCAGGGCGGGACGGTCGTAGGACAGCCCGAAACTCTCCTCAATGCCGGGCCGGTGCGACGGCCCGATGCCCAGGATAAAGCGGCCATCGGATGCGGCGGCGGTGGTCAGCGCCTGCTGCGCCAGCGCCATCGGATGTCTCGGGTAGGTGGGCACCACGCCGACGCCCAACTCGATGCGGCCGGTCTGCGTTCCCGCCAGCGCCAGCACGGTGAGCGCGTCGTAGCCCCGGGCCGAGATGTGCGGTATCCAGAAGCTGTCGAACCCGTCGGCTTCGGCCTGCTTGATCCGTCCGATCAGTTCGTCCAGGCTCATCAGGTCGGCGGCGGACGCCCCCACGAAAATCCCAATACGCATCAGTTCGCCTCCGCGGGCTCCGGTTCAACGTGCAGGATCCGCATCGCAACCTCGCGGGCACCGTCGAGGTCATCCACGAAACGATCCTCGGGAACTTTCGCCAGGATGTTCAACCCGGTCAGGTTGCTCTCCACAGCCGAGCCGGACAGTCCCATCACGATGGACTCGGTGTCCTCTTCCGTGGCGATGTCAATCATCTGCTCCACCACCATGGCCGCCGAGTCGTCCATGTACAGCGTATCGGAGAAGTCGAATATCACCACCTCGTGGTCCCGAATGTCGCCGCCGATGGTGTTCACCAGGTTGCTTGACGACGCCACCGAGAACCGGCCGCGCATTCCCACGACCCCGCACCGGGCGGCCAGTTCGTCGCCGTCGTTGGCGGCCGCGGCTTCCTCCGGCGAGTCGTACAGGAAGGTTTGGTCCAGCAGCGGCGTGGACACCACGCTGTCCAGTTCCTGACGCTCAACCTGCCGGGCCGCAACCATGCCGGCGGCGATCAGGCCGATGGCGATGGCGGTCACCAGGTCGAGGAACACTGTCAGCGCCAGGGTTATCAGCATCACGACCAGATGGTCCCGTTGGATGCGATGCGCCCGCCTGATCAGTTTCCAGTCGATGATGTCCCAGCCCACTTTCATCAGGATGCCGGCCAGCACCGCGTGGGGGATCTCGGTCACATACCGACCGAGTCCCAGCACCAGGGCCAGGAGAACGGCCGCACGCACAACGCCCGAGAACGGAGTGCGTCCGCCGGAGCGTATGTTGATCACGGTGCCCAGGGTGGCGCCCGCGCCGGGCAGGCCGCCGATCAGGCCGGCGATGGTGTTGCCCAGGCCCTGGCCGATCAATTCACGGTTGGCGTTGTGCCGGGTGCGCGTCAACGAGTCGGCGATCAGCGACGTGAGCAGGCTGTCGATGGAACCCAGCAGCGCCAGGATCAGCGCCGGGGTGAGCGAACTGAGGATGAACCCGATGTCGAAAACCGGCAACTGCAATTCGGGCAGGCCCGTGGGCACGTCGCCAATCACCGACAGGTTGTTCAACCAGAATATGCCGACGGCCGACCCGACAATCATTGCCGCCAGCGGAGCGGGCAGGAAACGCCGGGCCTGGCGCGGCCACAACACACCCACCAGCAGGGTGATGGCGGCCACGATCAGGGCGTGAACCTGGGCATTGGAGACGTCGTCGGGCAGCGCCTGGATTTTGCTGATCACGCCGCCGGCCACCGCGTCCGACCCAACGAACGGCGCCACCTGCACCAGCATCACAATGATTCCGATTCCGGTCATGAAACCGGAGATCACGGAGTACGGGGTATAGGCCACGAACCTCCCGATCCTGATCGCTCCCAGGAGCATCTGGATCACCCCCGCCAGCATCACCACCGTGAACGCCCTGGCGAAATCGCCCTCCGAGTGGACGGTGACGATCACCGCCATCGCCACGCTCATCGGGCCGGTGGGTCCGGAAATCTGCGAACGGGTGCCGCCGAAAACGGCGGCAAAGAACCCCACGGCAATCGCGCCGTACATACCGGCGATGGGGCCAAGGCCGGAGGCAACTCCGAAGGCCAGGGCGACGGGCAGTCCGACAACCGACGCGGTGATCCCGCCAAACAGGTCGCCGCGGAGCATACTGAGGCTATAGGTAGGTCTCATGGGAACGCCTCATTACAATCGGCTATTGTGTTATTTGGTCTGTTATTGATCGTTATGCAAATGAATTAAGATCGATACGTGGGTCATCCGCTGTTGCCGCCTCCCAGCAGGGCAACCACCCGGTCAAGTATCCGATGACCAACCTCATACTTGGTGAGCAGGGGCAGTCTTTCGGCGCGCAGTTCGCGGTCAATCAAAACGACCCGATTGGTATCCACGCCGAATCCGCTGCCCTCCTCGGTAATATCGTTGGCGACGATCAGGTCCAGGGACTTGCGACGGACCTTGTCGGAAGCGTTGGCTTCCAGGTTTTCGCTCTCGGCCGAGAACCCGACGCGCACGAAATCACCCATTGCGGTCGCAAGTATATCGGTGGTTTTTTCCAAGTCAATAGACATCTCGTCGGCCGCCGTTTTCTTGATCTTCTGCTCGGCGGCCACGGCCGGACGGTAGTCCGCAACGGCGGCGGCCATGATCAGGGCGTCGGCGGTAGGAGTCTCGGCCAGCACGGCGTCGCACATATCCTGAGCCGAACGCACGGCGGCCACGCGAACCAGCGGCGGGTCGGGCAGCGCGGTGGGCGCGGTAACCAGCACGACGTCCGCGCCGCGGTCGCGGGCGGCCTCGGCGACGGCGTACCCCATGCGGCCCGACGAGTGGTTGGTGATGACGCGCACGGGGTCAATGGCCTCCTGCGTACCGCCCGCGCTGATGATCACCTTGCGCCCGGCGAGGTCGCCATGCCTCCCCAGCGCGGCGGCGATGTGGCCCAGCAGGTCCGCCGGTTCCACCAGGCGGCCCATTCCCATGAGTCCCGACGCCAGGCGACCCGGCGCGGGCCCGGCGAACATCACCCCGCGAGCGCGCAGACGGGCCACGTTCTCCTGCGTGGCCGGATGGTCGTACATGTTGGCGTCCATTGCCGGCGCCACCAGCAGGGGCGCCTCGGTGGCAATCACCGTGGTGGTCAGCGGATCGTCGGCCAGCCCACCGGCAAGCTTGGCGATGCAGTGAACCGTGGCCGGCGCGATCACCACGATGTCGGCCCAACGCGCCATCGCGACGTGTTCGACGCTCTGCTCCGAGTTGGGATCAAAGGTGTCGGTGACGACCGCGCGGTGCGTGAGGCTGCGGAACGCCAGCGGAGTCACAAACTGCGTCGCGCCGTAGCTGAGGATGGTTTCCACGTTCGCGCCGGCCTGCACCAACTTGCTCGCCAGGTCCAGCGCCTTGTAACAGGCGATGCTGCCCGTTACGCCCAGTACGATGTTCTTTCCGGCAAGGGCGGACTGCATATCAATCACCGTTTGGTCTGCCGTCTCTCGGTTGTTGGACTCCGGCGTCCGTTCATCCCTCGACGGGTTGCGTTTGAGCAGAATTGCCGACGGACGACGAGGCGCAGGGTTGCGAGGCAGCGCGCGTGTTCATCTGATAAATCAGGTCCAGCCCCACCAGGGTCAACTCCTGGTTGACGGCGTCAAATACGGGGGCATGATCCGCGATGACGGTCACGAGACCCCCGGTGCCAACTACCCGGGCATCGGTTCCGATCTCCTGCTTGAATCGCTCAACCATGGTCGTGACCAGGCCGGCGTAGCCAAAGACGATGCCGGACTGCAGCGCGGCCGTCGTGTTGCGCCCCACGGCGTCCCGGGGCGCGGTCAGTTCCACGCGCCGCAGCAGCGAGGTGTTCTGGTACAGGGCGTCCACGGACAGGTTGATGCCCGGGGTAATCGCGCCGCCCAGGTACTCGCCGTTCCGCGTCACCGCGTCAAACACGGTGGCGGTGCCCAGATCGACCACAATGGTCGGCGTGCCGTAGAGCCTGGCGGCGGCCACCGCGTCCACGATCCGGTCGGCGCCCACGTCCCGTGGATTGTCGTACAACACGGGCATACCCAGGTCAAGCTGGGATGTGACCATCAGGGGTGTTACGCCGAAAAAGCGCAGGCAAACGTCCTCGAACATCCCCGTCAGGGGCGGCACCACCGAGCAGATGCACGCAGCGTTGATGTTGGCGATCTCGATGCCGCGAAACTCCAGCAGGTTTTTCAGGAGGATGCCGTATTCATCGGCCAGCCGGCGCGCGTCGGTGGCCACCCGCAGCGTGGTCACCAGCCGCTCCACCGGGTCGGCGTCGGGGTCGTCAGACCCACCCGAAATCACGTCCCGGAACACGCCCATGGTGACGGCGGTATTGCCGATGTCGATGGTAAGCAGCATCTCAAAACCCGCGCCAATAGTAATGTTTTTCCACGGTGATAGTCAAAACCGCCGGCCCCTGCGCCGCGGCGAACAATCCTTCGCGCCCGCTCCGCACCGCATACCGGCGCAGGGGCGACCCTTGTGTTGCCCCGTACAGCACGGCCGTTTCAAAGTCACCAACCTTCCGCTCATGATGAAGAACGTCCGCATTTGGGGGGAGCTTGTCGAACCACAGGGGGCGTCCTTCGACAGGCTCAGGACGAGCGGAAAATCAGGCATGCGGGAACTTTGAAAAGGCCCGGCACTGTGCCGGCTCCGGGTATCGGGGCGCCCCAGGACATGGTTTGTCCGTGTCCGCTACGATCTCCGCACCGCACACCCGGAATCGGGCCGGTCCCGATTCCGACGGCGCTGCAGTCCAGCCGGAATCACTGCCGGTCGAAACCGACCTGCACGATGCGGGGCCGATCAATGCCGGCGACGCCGACGTACTGGAACAATTCCCCGTCGATCTCCCGGGGCTGCGCATCCTGGATCACAACCGTCTCCGCGCCCAGCAGCAGGTTGGCAAACGGCGCCGCCTGCGTATCGGCGTCGGGGTTGGTCGGGAAAGCGAAGCCAAGCCCGGGCTCGGTGGTGTATGCGATGTGCCCGTTTTCGTCGCTGATCCAGAACTCGGAAATCACGGTGCTGCCGGCGATCTTGCCCAGCGTCACGTTGATCTCCTGGGGAGTCATTCCCGCCTTGATGGCGGCGTCGATGTAATAGGCGGTGAGGGTGGCCTGCGCCACCATGTGGTCGGTTTCCGGCGCTGCAACCGCCTCGTTATCGGATTTGCCGGCCCCACAGGCGAGGGCGAGGCTCAATGCCAAAACGAGCGCAATCAACACAATGTTCCTTGTCATGCTGACATCTCCTGCGGAAGGGTTGATCTATTTTATACAAGGGATTGGAGCGGCAATGCCCGTATTCGGCAAGTCCGGTTTTGAGCGGATGGCGGGTTTGCCGCCGGCAACGGCCGCCGGATTGGTCCCGGGCTGCGTAAACCATCCCGCACCCGGTTTTGTGCTAAAATCGCCCACTATACCCTACTGGAGACTTATCAATGGCCAACATGGAATTGGTCCAGATCGTGAAGCGGGGACGCGATGCGGTGGCTGCATGGCGGGAGGAAAACCCCAACACGCCCCTGGACCTGAACGAGTGTTACATGAGCCACTCCCGCATCCCCATGGTGAACCTGCGGGGCGCGGACCTGCGCAACGGCGATTTCATGGGCGCCATGGTCAGGCGTGGCGACCTGTCCAACAGCTACATGAACGACGCCCACTTCTACCGCGCCGACCTGCGGGAAGTGAACATGAGCCGCGCCATCGCGTCGGGCGCGAACCTGCGGGGCGCGGACCTGCGCAACGCCAACCTCGCCGGCATCAACCTGGACCTCGCCACCCTCTCGGAGGCGAACCTGTCCGGCGCCGACCTGACCAACGCCAACCTGGACCGGACCAATCTGGACCGGGCCAACCTGTCCGGCGCGATTCTGACCGGCGCCAGCCTCAACGGGGCCAACCTGTCGCGCACTAACCTCTCCGAAGCCGTGCTGAACGAGGCCGACTTCTACGAAGCTCGCCTCAACGACGTGGACACCTCGTCCGCCGACTTCAACAACTGCATCATCGGCTACACCGTTTTCCAGAACTGCGCCATGGACGCAGCGGTCGGTCTGGAAAACGTGCGCCACGACGCTCCCAGCACCATCGGCCTGGACACCCTGCTGCGATCCCGCGGCGCGTTGCCGTCGTCGTTCATCCTGGGTTCCGGGATCCCCATCGCGGTCTCCGACATCCAGGACTCAGTGTCCGATGCGCCGGTGACCACGCTGGAGGTCCACATCTCCTGCTCCACCGCCGACATCGACTTCGCCCGGCAACTGGAGGCCAACCTGCGGACGCAGGGGGTGCGCACCTGGGTGTTCGCCGAGGGATTCCGGGGCAACCCGCTGGTTGACCGCCGCGCAACCTCCGGCGAAGAGGAGATTGAGCGGTGGGTGCGCCACTACGACCGCCTCATCGTCATCTGCTCCGACACGGCGCTGGACAGCGAGACGGTGCGCAACGACATCACCGCCGCCCAGGAATCGGAAAACACCAACGACCGCTGGACGCTGTTCCTGGCGGACGCCGACGGGGTGATGACCGCCGGCCGCAATCGCCAGGCCCGGCTGTTGAAGGAGGACCACCGCGTCTTCGATCTCGCCGGCCAGTCCGAGGGATCCGAGGAATACCAGACGGTCCTGGCCGATTTGATCCAGAACCTGCGGGACGAGCAGCCGGCAAACGCCGCCAAGCCGCCGCGGCAGGCCGTGGACCCGCGAACCATGCAACTCTAGCGGACGCCAACCCCAACCACCCGTAGGGGCGAATAATCATTCGCCCCTATTCTTTTCCCCTCACCAACGCCTACACGCCCGGTTGGAACCGGGCGGGCGCTCAACCAGACGCAGGGGCAGGTTTGAAACCTGCGCCTGCACGCCGGGCTTAAATCGTCGGCAACCCCCAACCTACTCTCCCGCAGGGGCGAATGATTATTCGCCCCTACTTTTAGCTACATCGGCCTGAATCTGGTCAGCCCAACGCGGCAGGCATAAACAAACGTAGGGGCAGGTTTGAAACCTGCCCCTACACGATCTCCGTTTCCGGAGGACCGACGGATTCGGTTGGCTACACCGTTTAGATGTAGTCTTCCTCCTCGTACATCATGTCGACGTTGTCGGTGCTCTGGCCGAGGCCACGGGTGACGTCGACGCGGAAGGCTTCGAGCATATCGTCGGTGATCTCGTTGCCGTTCGCGCGCGCAGCGTCCTTCAACTGGTCAAACGCCCACTCGGAGGTGTCGCCGTGGGGCATGTCGAAGAAGCCGGGCTCGAAGATGGGGAGTTCGCCAGGACCGAAGTAGCCCTTGCCCTCGATGTTGTAACCTTCGAGGTCGTGGGTGCCCTTGCCGAGGACCTGACCGGTGGAAGCGTAGTGCTCCATGGT